>NZ_JAFCSW010000012.1:0-2355 GCF_049895685.1 Bacillus sp. DC4300-2b2 | reverse complement strand
CCCATCAGGTCAAGCATTCCATCAACCCCGATCTTGAACAGCAAGCCAAGGCCGCGTAGCCTGTTCAAACAGCGACGCCTGCCGAGCGAATTTCAACACGGCTCGGGACATTCCCAAGGTTGAGGCTTACAGGATAAGAGGAAGATCTCCACTGCGCTGCAAACTCACCAGAGCCGAAAGCAATAAGTTTGGCTCGCTCTAATTCGATGGCTGCTTTCCGGAAAGCGTAGGCTCGAGAGTCAGCAAGTGCATATGGCGAGTACCATTTACTGAAGACTCTGCAACCATCATAAAATCTGCCCCGCTATTTTTTTGCAGAACCGTTTTACCGGGTGGTGTCTGAATTTAATCATGCCGCCAGGTATTAAATACCGGTGGAATGCGAACCCGCCGGTTGTCCTATAATTCCAACATGCAATTATCCGTCAGTGCAAATGTGCAGAGTGACTGCGCTAGTTTCTGGTCGCTAAACTCAATTTTGACCTTCACTTAACTAAGCAAAATCGCCTAGATTGCCGCCAACGTTAATCACACGCGCAAGCTGCGGGTCGATAACTATGAATCTCTTACCAACTGGCCTTTCCGAGGTGTTTAGGGTGCAGGTCGACCCTATTGTCGATGAAAGAGGGCTATTCGCAAGAACATTCTGTGCTGACACATTTGCTCGCTACGGACTGGTTTCCAGTTTTCGTCAGTGCAACACGTCTTGGAACACGTATCGCGGGACATTGCGAGGCATGCATTATCAAGCTGATCCACGGCCTGAGGTGAAGCTTGTTCGATGTACACGTGGAAAGGTATACGACGTAGTCATCGATCTCCGTCCGACATCCGCAACATACAAGAAGTGGATTGGAATTGAGCTCAACGCAGAATCTCGGGAAGGACTTTACATTCCGGCCGGCTGTGCGCATGGGTTTCAAACGCTTACTGATAATAGCGAGCTATTTTATCAGATGAGCGAGGATTACGTTCCTGAGCTTGCTCGAGGCGTCCGTTGGAACGATCCTATATTTAATATATTATGGCCGCTTTCCCCTATTCATATTTCCGATCGCGACAGACAGTTTTCGGATTACCCGTAGATGAAACGTGCTTTAGTTACCGGTGCGTCGGGTTTCCTTGGTCGCAGCGTCGTTTCTTCCCTTCTTCAGAAGGGTTATGAGGTGCATGCCTGCTCCCGGGCTATGCCATCTGAAATAGGCGCAACATGCCATTCCGTCGACTTGCTTAATCACAGTCAGACGATAGCCGCTTTAAACGCGATCCGACCTAGCCATCTCGTGCACATGGCGTGGAATGTTGACAATGGATATTGGACATCTCCGTCCAATCTCGAATGGACGAGCGCGACTTTAAATCTATTACGCGCTTTTCATCTCTCGGGAGGACTTCGCTTCATCGGAGCGGGGACGTGCGCCGAATACGATTGGGATAGTTTACCCGCCTTTATCAAGGAAAGCACTCTGCATAGACCTGCAACACTGTATGGGGTTGCAAAGAATAGCACTCGGCAGCTTGTTGAATCATATTGCGATCTGATGGGACTGTCACATGCTTGGGGGGTGTTATTCATGTCTTACGGATCAGGCGAGCGCCCCAATCGCCTCGTTCCGTCTGTGATTTGCAATCTTTTGGCAGGTAATGAAGCCAAGGTCACCGCAGGCACACAGGTAAGAGATTTTTTAGATAGTCGTGATGTGGGAGCGGCTTTCGCAGCCCTTACAGACTCTGACGTCATCGGCTCGGTTAACATCGCTTCTGGCCAATCGACTGCGATCAAAGACGTAATAAAAAAGATTGGGGATCTACTTGGAAGACAGGATCTACTTAGAATTGGAGCGCTGCCCACCAAGCAAAACGAACCCGATCGTATCGTTGCAGACACCACACGACTGTCATCCGAAGTACTTTTCAAACCGCGCATCGAAATTGACGAAGGATTGGAATCCACGATCGCTTGGTGGCGCACGAAGATACAACCTGGACAGGAATCTTTAGCTTGACCGCTGGACTAGAGGAAATTTCGTGATCATGAAGACAGGAATTCCGTCGGATATTTCTGTTGTTTTTCTAGCACGCGGGGCAGAACTCGATTGGCGCGTTTCGTGTGAACGCTTTCTCGATTCGTATCATCGATCCAACGCAGGCATTAAACACTCGCTGGTTGTCATTTTTAAGGGATTTTCTCATCCTAGCGAGCTCAAAGAGGCAAAGCGCATCTTCGGCACCACAGGGGAATGTCCCGAGCCGTGTTGAAATTCGCTCGGCAGGCGTCGCTGTTTGAACAGGCTACGCGGCCTTGGCTTGCTGTTCAAGATCGGGGTTGATGGAATGCTTGACCTGATGGGCAAG
>NZ_JAFCSW010000011.1:0-3525 GCF_049895685.1 Bacillus sp. DC4300-2b2 | reverse complement strand
GAGATGTGGTAGATTTCTTCATGGCGTTGCTCTCCTTTGCGGATTCGACACCCCGAGCCTACAGGCTCAAGGTGAGCAACGCCTGCCCTCCAATTTCAACATTGACCGGGACATCCCCCACCACAGATTACACCCCAGTTTCACTGGATGACAATAATTTCGACATCGGAGCCTATATCGAAGTTGCACGTCAACTGAACAGCGACTCGATTTGCTTCTTGAATACAACGAGTGAGATCTTAGCGGATCACTGGCTATACAAACTCGCCTCCAATCTAAGTGCTCCCGGGGTTGGTCTAGTAGGAGCCACCAGCTCCTTTGAAAGTATGAGGTCCGCCGACATAGCATTTCCAAGCTTTCCGAATCCTCATATTCGCTCAAACGCGTTTATGATAAGCCGCAAGCTCTTCTGCACAGTTACTCATGACGTTAGAATTACAGACAAGCTTTCCACTCATAATTTTGAAAGCGGATCGCAGGGACTTACCAGAAAAATTTTGAGTATGGGCCTCCGCCCAATTTTAGTCGGCCGAAACGGCAGGGGCTACTCAATCGAGAACTGGGCGACGAGTGGAACCTTTCGTCAAGCCAGGCAGGAAAATCTCTTAGTCGCCGACAATCAAACACGGCTATTCGCGAATCTGCCTTTCTTTGAAAAAAGCCGGCTAGCTGCGATGGCGTGGGGTCGCTTTTTGCAGAGGAACAGCTTTGCAACGCAGCCGAAGGTCCCGCATTAGCTACCTTGAATATCCCCCATATCGAACCTCACTCCTTCACGGGAAAAAGCATGAAAGCAGTAATCCTTGCGGGTGGTCTCGGAACTCGCATCAGCGAAGAAACCGCCGTCCGTCCGAAGCCAATGATCGAAATTGGTGGTCGGCCGATTCTTTGGCACATCATGAAGATATATTCATCCCACGGGATAAACGACTTTATCATTTGCTGCGGGTACAAGGGCTATTTGATCAAGGAGTATTTTGCGAACTATTTTCTCCATATGTCCGACGTCACTTTCGACATGGAACACAATAAAATGGAAGTGCTCGGAAGATACTCCGAACCATGGCGCGTAAGCCTGATTGATACAGGCGAGAACACCATGACCGGAGGGCGCCTAAGAAGGGTGCAGGAACATCTCGACGAGGAGGATTTTTGCTTGACGTATGGCGACGGTGTCGGCGACGTCGATGTGCGGTCCCTGGTGTCATTTCATCAATCCTCGCGTTGCTTAGCCACATTAACAGCCACCCAACCTCCCGGTAGATTCGGAGCGCTGGCTCTCGATGGCGATCGAGTGACCAACTTTCTTGAAAAGCCTCAAGGCGATGGCGGCTGGGTTAACGGAGGATTCTTCGTACTGTCGCCAAGGGTATTTGAATACATAGAGGGAGATGATTCCGTTTGGGAAGCCAAACCGATGGAACGACTTGCGGCCGATGGCCAGCTTAACGCCTGGTTTCACAGAGGTTTTTGGCAGCCGATGGATACTCAGCGAGACAAAACCCATCTCGAGCAGTTATGGGCATCCGGCGATGCTCCTTGGAAAACGTGGTGAAAAAAATGTTCAATCACGCCTATCGAGATCGTCGGGTTTTACTAACAGGTCACACAGGCTTCAAAGGTAGCTGGCTTGCGCTATGGCTTCAGCAATTAGGCGCTCAAGTAACGGGTCTCTCACTTAGTCCTGATGCTGAGCCCAATCACTGGAATCTGCTGAATCTAGAAATCAGTTCTAAAATTGTCGACATTCGAAACGACCCTGATCTCAGCCGCGCGTTAAGGGATGCCAATCCAGAGATTGTCTTTCACTTGGCAGCCCAGCCCCTTGTGCGCAGATCATACAATCAGCCAATGGAGACTTGGAGTACCAATGTCTTAGGGACAGCCAATCTTCTCAACTCATGTCGAGCACTGGACAATCTGGTCGGAATAGTAATCGTTACAACCGACAAGTGTTATCTTAATCGTGAGTGGCCTTATAGCTATCGGGAAATAGACCGATTAGGTGGACATGACCCTTATAGTGCTTCGAAAGCTGGCGCTGAGCTTGTCGTAGAGAGCTTTCGACATTCGTTTTACAATACAAATGGGAGCCCTCAGCTCGCGACGGTCCGCGCTGGAAACGTCATTGGCGGAGGTGATTGGTCAGAAGATCGTTTGATACCAGATGTTATCCGCTCTATTGAACAAGGAACCGCAATTCAAGTTCGCTCGCCACAGGCAACGCGACCATGGCAGCACGTATTGGAGTGTTTATCCGGTTACTTGCTTCTTGGCCAGCAGTTCTTAGAACACTCACGGGGCTTCGACGAGGCTTGGAATTTTGGACCAGGCGCCGATGGAAATCAAACCGTGGAGGATGTGCTATTTGCTCTAAAGCAGCAGTGGAAAAGCGTATCTTGGAATTCCGCGCACGGCATGCAGCCTCATGAAGCAAAGCTTTTGCAGCTCGACTGCAGCAAGGCCCAGCAGCGATTGAAATGGGCACCCGTTTTGTCTTTCGATCAAGCGATTGCGATGACCGCCCAATGGTATCGCTCATGGTTTGAAGATCACGAGATTCTAACAACAAAGCAACTCGCTGATTACATCCGCCTCGGCTCGGACAAGGGCCATGTCTGGACGAAATCCAATGGCTAGCAAGAAGAGGGTATCATCCGTGCTAGCACCAACATGCCGACATTGCGGCACAAAGTTGAATAGCAAATTTCTCGATCTGGGATTCGCACCGCCGTCGAACGCATACTTAAGCAAGGAAGCTCTTCGTGAACCCGAAAAAACATTCCCTCTTCGCGTCCACGTCTGTACGACGTGTTGGCTTGTTCAGACTGAAGACTACGCTAGAGCGGATGAGGTGTTCTCCTCGGACTATGCCTACTTCTCATCGACATCGAAGAGCTGGCTAGAGCACGCAAGGCTGTACGCTGAGACTATTACTCAGCATCTCAGACTAAACGGAGAGAGCTTTGTTATCGAGGTAGCTTCGAATGACGGCTATCTACTAAAGAACTTCGTTTCCGCGGGAATACCATGTCTTGGCATTGAGCCAACGGTTAGCACCGCTAATGCAGCCGAGCTAGCCGGGGTTCCTGTGATACGAGATTTTTTCTGCACAGACCTCGCCAGAAAACTCGCTAAAGAAGGCAAAATTGCCGATCTAATCTGCGGAAACAACGTTTATGCCCACGTCCCCAACATTAATGATTTCACGGAAGGCCTGAAAATTGCGCTTAAACAAGGGGGGACAATTACTCTCGAATTCCCTCATCTAATGAAGCTGATCGAATTCTGCCAGTTCGACACTGTGTATCATGAACATTTCTCATACCTCTCTTTAACCGTTACAACGCGCATCTTCCAGAGCGTCGGCCTTCGAGTTTTCAATGTTGAAGAACTGCCGACACACGGTACGCATCCGGCCAGCACCCCAGGCACGATGACTACCGCGAAGCGCTCAGGCAGCAACGGCGGCCTTTGACCGTTGGTTCGCCTTCCAATTCCAGGGAAGCAATTCGTTGACTTTGT
>NZ_JAFCSW010000010.1:0-18267 GCF_049895685.1 Bacillus sp. DC4300-2b2 | reverse complement strand
GCCAGGATCAAACTCTCCGAAAAAGTACAAAACCGAAGTTTTGCTTTTCGTCAGCGTTTGACTGACTACCTATGAAGCATCATAGGATTTTTTTATAAAAACTCGAATTAACAGGTACGATTTGTCTTGTTTAGTTTTCAAAGAACTTGTTTACCGCTTCAGAAGCGACTAGAACATCTTATCACATCAAAGTTGTTAGTGTCAACAACTTTTTTGTTATTATGTTTTTTCGTTTCTTCGTCATCAGCGACGTATACTAATTTACCATCCTATCGAATCAAAGTCAACAATATTTTTCATTAAATAATAAACTTTTCAATGACAATTAAAGCTGCTACGCCTGGAATACCCAATAAACCGCTAATTCCACTCGTTACAGGATTAATAGAGACATGTAATCCTAGACTCTCGCCAAATAGGTTGAGGCAAAACAAAAAAAGAGCGCCTGCCACAAACTTCACTCCGATAAGTCCTAACCATTTGAATGGATTCGCCTGCACACCTGACATAAACAACAATAGCACAGCTAGCAAAATTGACCCAATCACAATAACAGGTTCCATAATCCTCTCATCCCCTCTTCATATGAATAGTACAAGCATATGAGAAGATTATGTACAATAGACCTGCTATTTCCAGTTATTTAAACGTAAATTCCTCTTTTTCGCTTCTCTCAGATAGAAAAAGTACTTCGCTTGAGCAAGCTTTAATTCGAATAGAATGTCCGGTGAAGGCTCAACGCTATTTGCGACAAGCTTTTTTTGTCTGTTCCATTCTTCTTTTTGCTTAAAAAGCTGTTGAATTAATTTCTCATCGAATTCTTTTCGAATTGATTTTCTGCGAAGAAAACCCATGTACCGTACTTCTCCTTCCTACATCTCACGTCTGCCTTCTAGAGCCTTAGACAGTGTGACTTCATCCGCATACTCTAAATCTCCGCCTACTGGAAGTCCGTGAGCAATGCGAGAGAGTTTAATTCCTGATGGTTTTAACAATCTGGAGATATACATGGCTGTTGCTTCTCCTTCAATGTTTGGATTGGTTGCAAGGATCACCTCTGTCACTTGATCGTCTTGCAGTCTTTTTAATAGGTCAGGAATTTTAATATCCTCTGGACCAATTCCGTCCATTGGCGAAATGGCACCATGAAGCACATGATATAAGCCGTTGTATTCTTTCATTTTTTCCATTGCGATTACATCTTTTGGATCCTGCACTACACAGATAACAGTTTGATCTCTTCTTGTATCTTCACAAATATAGCAAGGATCTTGGTCTGTGATATGGCCGCATACCGAACAATAAGTTAAATTACGCTTTGCATTTACAAGCGCCTTCGCAAAATCTAGTACGACATCTTCCTGCATACTAAGAACAAAAAAAGCCAGACGGACCGCAGTTTTTGGTCCGATTCCTGGCAATTTCATAAAGCTGTCAATCAGCTTTGATATTGGTTCAGGATATTGCATCTTCAGTTATTCCTCCTAGAATAAACCTGGCATGTTCATTCCTTTTGTGAATTGACCCATCGTTTCATTCGTTAGCTCATCGACTTTTTTCAATGCATCGTTTGTCGCAGCAAGAACAAGATCTTGAAGCATATCGATATCTTCTGGATCAACAACTTCTTCATTAATTGCTACATCAACGACTTCTTTTTGTCCATTTACTTTTACAGTGACCATACCGCCACCAGCTGTACCTTCAAGAACTTTTTCTGCAAGCTCTTCTTGAGCCTTTGCCATATCCTTTTGCATTTTTTGCATTTGTTTCATCATTTTTTGCATATTTCCCATTCCACCGCGCATATGAACACCACTCTCTTTCATTTTTATTAATCTTTAATTTCAATTAAATCGGTTCCTACTAATTTCTTTGCTTCCGTAATCAATGGATCCTCTTCAGTAGAAGTTCCCTGACCATCTGCTTGTTCATCCGGCTGATGATCTCTTAAAAATTCTTCTCTTATTTTACCCCATTGAGCGTCAGGAACGCCAACTAATTCCACTCTTTTTCCTAACATAGACTCTAGCAGTTGTTCAAGGTTGGTTCGAACACCACTTTTATCTTCAGCAACCATTTTACAATGTATTTCAAACTTGAATTTTAAAACAAAGGCATGCGAAGCAGCCGCAACTGGCTCACTGTCCGTTAATAACGCAGCGTGAGACACCTTATTCTGCTGTTTCAACTGGGCAAGGAGCTCTCCCCATTTGCCTTTAATTTTTTCTAACTCAGGCCGTTTCGCTTCTTTTAGAATCTCATGAATTCGGCCGACAGGAGCACGATAGCCATTTTTGTTACTCGTTTGTGGTCGAGGCGCTTCCTTTTTTTCTTGAGGGCTATGAGATGGAGACATTGGTACCCCTTCGGCTCTTAGCCTTGAGAGTTCCTGTTCCAGCCTGTTTATTTTATCTGTTAGCGCCGTTAAATCAGCGTCAGCATGACCTTGTGTCAATCCTGCTGTTGACTGACACAGCTTTACAACCGCTACCTCAAAGAAAATCCTAGGATGATTTGTCCATTTCATTTCTTGGTGGCTTTTATTCAGGACTTCAATTGTTTCATACAGAAACTGAGGTGTCACACGATCTGACAGTGCCACGAAACTTTCGTCGACCTTTACTTTTTCAAGGACCCCCTCGAGATCTGGTGCCGTTTTATAAAGCAGCATGTCTCTAAAGTAAAAAATCATATCCTCTATTAATTTAGCAGCATCTTTCCCCTGCTGAAGCAATTCATTTAATGTATCTAACGCTGTGGCAATATTTTGATCAAAAATTGCTTCAGCAAGCTGACTAATGAAATGCTGAGATACAGCACCTGTAATGAGCAGCGCATCATCAATTGTCAATTGTTCACCACTAAATGAGATCGCTTGATCTAAGAGACTTAGTGCATCACGCATACCGCCATCAGCTGCACTAGCAATAATCTCGAGCGAGCCCTCCTGTACGTTTAGGCCTTCTACATCTACAATTTTCTCCATTCTTCCAACAATATCTTTGGACGTGATTCGTTTAAAATCAAATCGCTGACAACGAGATATGATGGTAAGAGGAATCTTATGAGGCTCTGTGGTAGCCAAAATAAAGATACAATGAGCAGGCGGTTCTTCCAGCGTTTTAAGGAGGGCATTAAATGCACCGATAGAGAGCATATGTACTTCATCTATAATATAAACCTTATATGTAACCGCCGAAGGAGCAAATTTCACTTTATCACGTATATCCCGGATTTCATCTACCCCGTTATTCGAGGCAGCATCTATTTCAATCACGTCTGAAATTGAACCATTTGTAATTCCTTTACAGGCATCACATTCATTACACGGCTCACTAACAGGTGACTTTTCACAGTTCACTGCCTTTGCAAAGATTTTGGCAGCACTTGTTTTACCTGTTCCTCTAGGACCTGAAAATAAGTAAGCATGAGAAAACTTTTTCTGCAAAAGGGCATTTTGCAACGTTTTTGTGATGTGTTCTTGTCCAACAACATCCTCAAAAACTTGAGGTCTGAACACTCGATATAAAGCTTGATAACTCACAAATACGCCCTCCTCCATTTATCATCCTTTTCATTATACATGATGCACCGATCAATTCAAAAGCACACCTTTATTTTCTAATATGCCAAAAAGATGATTTCAACTATAGATTTTCTACTTTCCATGTATTAAAAACGTATTTACTAGCTTTGTAAAAAGACCTGAAATTCGAAATAGAACACCAGTTCTTGTTGTGATTAGTGAAAAAAACAAATAGCTCCAAAAAAACTTTTTATCTATTTGTATAACCAAAGCAGTTAAGCTATTCTTTGAACAGCAACAAAAAACTCACCTAGATAAACTAGATGAGTTACATTTAATATTGATTTACCGTGCACCTTCTGTCGATTCGCTACCCCAAGCGTTACTTAAACAGTTAGCTCGGCCCAGGCAACCCTGCGGCACATGAGAGGTTTCACTTAATGCTGCTTCCTTCCGGACCTGACATGGTTCATGAATTCCCATTGCGCAGGACCCAGACGTCAACACCACTTATTTAAGGCAGACCTTGAAGTAAACGAACCTCGAGAAGGGATTCGGCCTCGCTAGAGCGGATTGCGAGTACAGGGCACCGCTACCTCCCCGCTTAGCACGGCAAAATGAATATTAAATTGTTAGTGACGCAGACATAAGTATACCTTCTTATAGCTCAAATTGCAAACGACATCCATTCATTTACTTTTGGCTTGTTTCTTTCGTTGACGGAGGTTTCGGAAGAACTGACTTAAAAGCTCACCACACTCATTTTCAAGTACACCACCGATGACCTCAGATTGATGATTGAACCGTTCATCATCCAGTAAATTCATTAAAGTACCTGCGCATCCACCTTTTGGATCGTATGCACCAAAAACGACCTTTTTCACTCTAGAGAGAACAATAGCACCTGCACACATTGGGCATGGTTCAAGCGTAACGTAAAGAACAGCATCTTCTAAACGCCAGCTCCCTGTCGCTTTACATGCTTCATCAATAGCAAGTAATTCTGCATGTGCAATTGAACGCTGCTCACTTTCCCTTAAATTATGAGCCCGGCTCACGATTTGGTCATCAACAACTATGATGGCACCAATCGGCACTTCTCCTATTTGTTCTGCTTTTAAGGCTTCAGAAATGGCTTCTTGCATAAACTGTTCATCTTTCATCATGGCATGGCTCTCTTTTCATGTTTTTTAAAAGGAAATTGAGGTTAACATATTATCACAATCTTTTAAAGGGGGTCTTATTTTGTCAAAGCACAAAAAGGCACTGCTTATTATCGACATGATTAATAATTTTGATTTTGAAATGGGACATGTGCTTGCAGAAAAAACAGAGCAAATGACCAATAAAATTTTAGCTCTTAAACAACATGCTTTCAAGGCAAATTGGCCAATCATTTATATCAACGATCACTACGGACTTTGGAAGGCTGATATCCAAGCTGTTCTGGAAACATGCAAAAACGAAAGAAGCGCTCCTATTTTAGAGAAAATGACACCATCTAAAGATAATTACTTCTTAATTAAACCTAAGCATTCTGCCTTCTACGGTACTGCACTAGAGACACTCTTAAATGAATTAGGTGTTGAGGACATTATTTTAACTGGAATTGCCGGAAACATTTGCGTTTTGTTCACTGCAAATGACGCATACATGCGAGAATACAATCTAATTGTACCTAAAGATTGTATCGCTTCAAACGACGACAGAGATAACGACTACGCTTTAACGATGATGGAGAACGTTCTTTTAGCAAAAATCACCACCGCTAAGGAAATCACGAATGAAAATCAAACATGATTTAGCCATAACCCTCATAAATTGTTAGCAATAACAAAGGGGGCGTTGACTATTCAAATTTATGTTGTCAAAAGAGGAGATACTTTAAACGATATTGCCATGCGTTTTAAAACGACAGTCAATGAAATCATCCGTACTAACGAAATCGAAACACCAAATCAACTCGTCATTGGACAAACAATTGTCATTCCAATTAGAGGTCAATTTTATGAGGTCAAACAAAATGACACACTATATCAAATTGGTAGACGGTTTCAAATCTCAGTGGAAGAATTGGCACGCGTGAACAGAATTCGACCTGAAGCGATACTACCTATTCGCTTCTTGCTCTATATTCCACAAAGACCGAAAAGGAACATTAATTCCAATGCTTATATTGAACCACGTGGAAATCAAGTCAGTGAAAACTTAAAGCAGGCAGCTAGAGAGGCCTCCCCATACTTAACCCATTTAGACGTCTTTAGTTTTCAAGCACAAAGAGATGGGACGCTGCGAGAACCACCGTTAGACCAACTACCCCAGATTGCCGCTCAGAACAGAACTGTATTAACCATGGTGGTGACGAATCTAGAGAATGAAAAATTCAGTGATGAACTTGGGCGTATTCTTTTAACTAACCAATCTGTCAAAACGGCATTTTTAAATGAAATTGTTCGTATTGCCAAAAAGTATCAATTCAAGGAAATCCATTTTGATTTTGAATATTTACGCCCTGCTGATAAAGATGCTTATATTCAATTTTTAAGAGAAGCAACAGCCCGTTTCCATCAAGAAGGATGGACAATATCTGTTGCACTTGCACCCAAAACAAGTAGTCAGCAAAAGGGCAAATGGTATGAAGCCCATGACTATGAAGCGATCGGTAAGATCGTCGATCGTGTTGTGTTGATGACCTATGAATGGGGGTACAGCGGCGGCCCTGCACAAGCTGTCTCTCCAATTGGACCTGTCCGCCAAGTCATTGAATATGCACTAACTGTCATACCGGCCAATAAAATTGTAATGGGACAGAATTTATATGGCTATGATTGGACACTGCCTTTCGTCCAGGGCGGCCCTATCGCCAAAGCCGTCAGTCCTCAACAAGCAATTGCACTTGCTAGACAGCACAATGTCTCTATCCTATATGATGAAACAGCACAAGCACCTCATTTTCGTTATACAGATGCCAACAACAAAGAGCATGAAGTCTGGTTCGAAGACGCTAGGTCGATTCAAGCAAAATTCAACCTCATCAAAGAGCTAAATTTGAACGGAATTGCTTATTGGAAATTAGGTCTATCTTTCCCACAAAATTGGCTCTTATTATCAGATCAATTTAATATTGAAAAAAGAACGACATCGTAATTCATTCGCTCTATCTATTAGAAGGGGTATGGTACAATATACATTGGTTTGACAACTTTAACTTTATAGATAGAGGAGAACGCCTATGTATCCTGCCCCTTTTATTGCAGTGGAAGGCCCAATTGGAGCCGGAAAAACAACTTTGGCTACAATGCTTGCAAAGGAATTTCAATTTCCTTTAGTAAAAGAGATTGTAGAAGAAAATCCATTCTTAGATAAATTTTATGAAGATATGGAACAATGGAGCTTTCAGCTTGAGATGTTCTTTTTATGCAATCGGTTCAAACAGTTAGAATTAATTGAAGAAAACTATGTGAATAAACAGCAGCCGGTTGTCACTGATTATCATGTCTATAAAAATATGATATTTGCAGAAAGAACATTATCAAAAAAGCACATGGATAAATACAGAAAGATCTATCACCTGCTAACAGATGATCTTCCTAAACCAAATGCCATGATCTATATAAAAGCCAGCCTTCCCACCTTACTTGAAAGAATACAGATGAGAGGACGCTCTTTTGAAGAAGACATTGACCCAGCTTATTTAAAAACACTCATTGAAGATTATGAGCTGGCCATTGAACATTTAAAACAGACTGAGCCGGGGCTTCCTATCATTACAATTGAAGGAGATCATACAGACTTCGTTTCCTCACAGCAAGATTACCAGCAAATTGTACAGAACATAAAGGAGCAAGTGCTATGAACAAGATCGAAATACCAAAGGACGCAGTCATCACAATTGCCGGGACTGTTGGTGTCGGCAAATCCACTATGACCAAAACAATAGCAGACAAGCTAGGGTTTCAAACGTCTCTTGAAAAAGTAGATGATAACCCATATTTAGAGCCTTTTTATTCAGATTTTCAAAGATGGAGCTTCCACTTACAGGTCTATTTCCTGGCTGAGCGTTTTAAGGAGCAAAAGCGGATTTTTGAATCTGGCGGAGGATATGTACAAGATCGTTCCATTTATGAGGACACTGGCATTTTTGCAAAAATGCATGCGGACAAAGGTACGATGTCTGAGGTCGATTACGAAACATATACAAGCCTATTTGAGGCGATGGTGATGACACCTTACTTCCCTCACCCTGATGTCCTCATCTATCTACACGGGGATTTAGATCATATTTTACATCGTATTGAAGAACGCGGCAGAGAAATGGAAACTCAAACTGACCGGGCTTATTGGGAAGAAATGTACACTCGATACACGGAGTGGATCGAACAATTTGATTTATGTCCAGTGATTAAAATTAATATTGAAGATTACGACTTACTTCATGATGAAAGTTCACTTGATCCCATTCTTCATGAAATAGCTTCTGTTATTCAAAAAAATCGCTCTAAAACAAAATAAAAAAAACCGCTGCATTCGCGAAATGCAGCGGTTTGACAATTTCCAATTTTTATGCTTGCGTTTAATTCAACTAAGGTAAAAAATCAATATGGCGGAGGAAGAGGGATTCGAACCCCCGCGGGCTTTGACACCCCTGTCGGTTTTCAAGACCGATCCCTTCAGCCGGACTTGGGTATTCCTCCGTATCGACAAGAATTAATATACCATATCATTTTATTTGAAGTCAACATCTTTTCGAAAAAAAATTCAATTTGTGTTTTCGGCATGATAATTGCCTATAAAAAAGCAGCCATTGACGGCTGCTCTTGATCTATTTCGTATCCTGTCTCATTTCTTCAATAAATTGATTCATCTCTACTTTAAACTCATTTAATGATTCGATAATCTTCGTAAAATCTGTCACTTGTTCGGCTTGTTCATTTGTTGAGCTGCTGATTTGTGAGATGTTTTCAGACAAAGTGCCAATGCTGTCTTGGATTTCTTTTAAAAATGTATTAATGGTTTCAGCCGCTTCCTTCGAGCCATCTGATAATTTACGCACTTCATCAGCCACGACAGCGAACCCTTTTCCATTCTCACCTGCTCTTGCGGCTTCAATTGCAGCATTTAAACCTAGCAGATTTGTTTGTCTGGCAATCCCGCCAATGGTTTTGACGACTTCTTCAATATTCGCAGATTTCTCTTCCGCTCTTCCTGCCTGTTCGCTTATTTCTAGACTTGTAGCAGCAAGTTCTTGTGAATGTGCAGCAATTTGCTCAATTCCACCTTGGAGTTCTTTCGCTACTTTATTGATTTGCTCCATATAACCGCTTAATTTTTTTTCACGATGATATGTAAATGCCACTAAAAAAGAGCCAATTACTTTTCTATCTTCATCAAAAATCGGGTAACCTTTTACAGCAATTTCATAACCATATAAATGCTCTGGTAAATGACCGTCATATTCTTGTCCTCTTAATGTCGTCGCCACATTTTGGTCTTCTGGGTTCAATGGGTCCCCAACTTTCATACCAAAATCTATTGTGTTAGACGGGTAATAACAAAGTACCTTCTCTGTATCCGTGATACCGAAAAGAATACTTTCATCTAGTACCTTTCTAAGTAATTGAGCCATTTCAACATAATAGTCAAGCCTATTCAAGGTTATTCCTTCTTTCCTAGAAGCTTTTAATCTCTTTATCGGCTAAATTCAGGAAAACTGTAGGACTTTTGGTAAAAAGAATAAGATGCCTTGATGGCATCTTATTTCATCACTTCTTTATTTCCCATGTAAGGACGCAGCACTTCAGGAATGATTACAGTTCCATCCTCTTGTTGATAGTTTTCTAAAATAGCCGCTACGGTTCTTCCTACCGCTAATCCAGATCCATTTAATGTGTGGACATGCTCTGGCTTTGCTTTAGGCTCCGGACGGAAACGAATGTTTGCACGTCTTGCTTGGAATGCTTCGAAGTTACTGCAAGAAGAAATTTCACGGTACGTATTCTGGCTCGGAATCCATACTTCGATATCGTATTTCTTCGCAGCTGTGAATCCTAAATCTCCTGTACACATGCTCATGACGCGGTAAGGCAGGTTCAATAGCTGAAGAACTTTTTCTGCTTGATTTGTTAATTTCTCTAATTCTTCATAAGAATCTTCTGGTCTGACAAATTTCACGAGCTCTACTTTGTTAAATTGATGCTGACGGATAAGTCCACGTGTATCTCTGCCGGCAGATCCAGCTTCTGATCTAAAGCAAGCACTGAATGCTGCATAGTTGATTGGCAGCTGTTCACCATCGAGGATTTCATCACGATGCATGTTGGTAATCGGCACTTCGGCTGTTGGAATGAGGAAGTAATCTTCTTCGCGAATTTTAAAGGCGTCCTCTTCGAATTTTGGAAGCTGGCCCGTTCCTGTCATGCTCGCTCTGTTGACCATATAAGGTGGAAGCACTTCAGTAAAACCAAACTCATCCACATGTAAATCAAGCATAAAGTTATACAATGCACGCTCTAAGCGTGCGCCAAGCCCTTTATAAAAAACAAAACGGCTACCTGTTACTTTTCCTGCACGTTCAAAATCAAGGATGTTGAGCTCATCAGCTACGTCCCAATGTGGTTTTGGTTCAAATGAGAAGGCTGGCTGTTCGCCCCATTTTCTCACTTCCACGTTGTCGTCTTCTGTTTCACCAACTGGTACAGAGTCATGAGGGATATTTGGAATTGAGAACAGGATGTGCTGCAGGCTTTCTTCTACTGTTCTTAGCTCATCATCCAGCTTCTTGATCTCATCTCCTACCTCACGCATTTCTTGAATAATGTGATCGGCGTCTTTCTTTTCTCTTTTTAGAACGGCCACTTGCTGTGATACTTCATTTCTTCGGCTCTTTAATTCTTCTGTTTTCCCGATTAATTCTCTTCTTTTTTGATCTAGCTCACCAAACTTATCAAAATCTGCTAAATCTTCGCCTCGGTGTGCTAATTTTTCTTTGATTTGATCAAAGTCCGTGCGCAGTTGTTTAATATCCAGCATGTATAACACTCCTTTTTTTATCGAAAAATAAAAAGAGCCCTCATCCCATGAAAGGGACGAGAGCTCTCGCGTTGCCACCCTGATTGAAAACATGCAGAAGCATGCTTCCCTCTTTCCTCTGTAACGGTATCACCGTAAATGCTTACTTCTCTTGTTTCAGCATTTCGCTCAAGGATGGATTCAGAATGCATCTTTCACCGATTCTCACCAACCATCGGCTCTCTGAGAAAGAGGGGCTTCTTACTATTTCCCGTCAACGCTTTTTCGATCTTTGATTGTGTTTTTAATGTACTATAAGTTTTATCTCTTTTCAACCGTTTTATACAGCAAGCTTCGTTTTGTAGGACTTCACCATATCAACAAACAGCTGCGTTAACCGGTGATCGTCTGTCAGCTCTGGATGAAAAGAGCAGCCTAGGATATTGTTTTCTTTCGCCATCACAATCCTGCCATCATATTCAGCCATAATTTCTACGTGATCATCTGCGCTGATGATATGAGGCGCACGGATGAACACCCCTGTAAACGGTGCATCCAGTCCTTTTACTTCTAAATCTGCTTCAAAGCTGTCTACCTGTCTGCCAAAAGAGTTCCGTGCAACAGATACATTTAACAGTCCAAGATGAGCATCTTCTCGATCTTCGACATGCTTTGCCAGCATAATCAACCCGGCACATGTACCGAAAATCGGTTTCCCTTGAGCAGCAAACGCTTTGATCGGATCAATGAATTGGTACGTATCCATGAGTCTTCTCATCGTCGTACTTTCTCCACCAGGGATAATCAAACCGTCAACGGATTCTAGCTCTTCTACTCGTTTGATGATCTTTCCTTCTGCTCCGCAGACTTCAATTGATTGAATATGCTCTCTCACCGCTCCTTGAAGCCCTAGTACACCAATTGTCAGCATGTTCGTTTGCGCTCCTTTAATTACCAGCCACGCTCTTGCATACGTTCTTCTGGCAGTAGATTTGAAATTTCAATTCCTTTCATAGCTGTTCCAAGCTCTTTTGAAAGTTCTGCAATGAGACGGTAATCAGTGTAATGAGTCGTTGCTTCAACAATCGCTTTGGCGAATTTAGCTGGATTGTCTGATTTGAAAATACCAGATCCGACAAATACACCGTCTGCTCCAAGCTGCATCATTAACGCAGCATCTGCTGGTGTTGCAACGCCTCCAGCTGCAAAGTTCACAACTGGCAGCTTGCCATCTCTTTTGATTTGTAGCAATAATTCATAAGGCGCGCCAAGATTCTTGGCTTCTGTCATCAGTTCATCTTCACTCATGGCTGATACTTTACGAATCTGAGCATTGACCTTTCTCATATGACGAACAGCTTCTACAATGTTGCCTGTCCCAGGCTCTCCTTTTGTACGAAGCATAGAAGCGCCTTCTGCGATACGGCGGGTTGCCTCACCTAAGTCGCGGCATCCACAGACAAAAGGTACTGTGTATTCATTTTTATTTAAATGGAATTCTTCATCTGCGGGCGTCAGCACTTCACTCTCATCGATATAATCAACACCAAGTGCTTCAAGAACACGAGCCTCGACGATGTGGCCGATACGTGCTTTTGCCATGACTGGAATCGTTACGGCATTTTGTACTTCCTCTACGATTCTTGGGTCTGCCATACGGGCAACACCGCCTGCTGCACGGATATCAGCTGGTACTCGTTCTAGTGCCATGACTGCCACCGCACCTGCTTCTTCTGCAATTTTTGCCTGCTCCGCATTGACGACATCCATAATGACGCCACCCTTTTGCATTTCTGCCATTCCACGTTTCACTCGTTCAGTTCCCTTATTGCTCACAATAGTTTCCTCCCATTTGTCTATTCGATTAAATCAACATCTTTATCATACAAGCGAGAAAGTATAACAATAAAGAGAATAGTATAACAATTCAAACAGCCTATAAAAAAGAATAAACCCTTGTATATAAAGGGTTTCCAGCTAAAAACATGTCATTTTCTCTTTCAAGTGTGATTTACATGCTATAATGCAACTATAACAATTAAAATTCATGTATAACAATGTTGCATTCTATGGAGGGGTTTCATGCATATTGATATCCATCGACACTCTGATACATCTCTTTCAAATCAAATTTACTTTTCAATCATTGACCACATTCAATCAGGTTTGCTTCAGCAAGGAGAAAAGCTGCCAACTGTACGTGATTTAGCTAAGCAGCTCAATGTGAGTCTTGTCACGGCAGCAAAGGCATACACCCGATTAAAGGACGACGGATATTTAAAGACGGTGCAAGGTAAAGGAACTTTTGTGGATGAGCAGCAAGAGCAGGCAGAGATTCCGGTTCCATCATCTACTTCTTTCGATTGGCAGTTGTCGATTCCAGATTATTTACCAAGGTCTCAATTCGCTCAGTATCACTATGTCGAAGAAGCCATTAACCTTTCTTCCTCTATGATCGATCCAGGGCTTTTGCCCAACCGGTATTTAGAAAAAGAGATGCAGCATGTACTAGCCAGGCATCCCCAAATCATGTCGAAGTATGGTGAAATACAAGGTGATCTTCAGCTGCGACAAGTCATTCAATCATTTTTGGAAAAGTTGGATGTGCCGTCTACACCTGAAAATATCCTTGTAACAAGTGGTTCTCAGCAAGGGCTTGATTTGGTGGCACGTACGTTTATTGGGCCGGATGATGTGGTGGTCATGGAAGCACCGACATACCCCGGGGCCATTGATGTCTTTATGGGCAGAGGAGCGAGAATCATTACCGTCCCTGTCGATCATGAAGGGATGAACATGAAACAGCTTCAAAGCATTTGTGATAAATATAAACCGAAACTCATCTATACGATTCCTACTTTCCACAGTCCAACAGGGGCTAGTATGTCGATGAAGCGTAGAAAACAGCTTCTCTTACTGGCTCAAAGCATTGATTGTCTTATTGTAGAAGATGACCCTTATCGTGAGCTTTATTTTGAAAAGAAGCCGCCAGCTCCTATTAAAAGCTTGGATCATGATGGACATGTCATTTATTTACGAGGATTAAGTAAAACACTGGCTCCAGGATGCAGAATAGGGATTATCACCGCGTCAGGCTCGATATTTAACCGTTTGTTAGCTGCAAAGGCCAATAATGACTTAGGCAGTCCTCTCCTCACACAAAAGGCCATATTGCCGTTTCTGACCTCGAAGAAAATGATTGATCATACGAAGAAGCTAAGAACCGCCTTGAAGGTGAGACGCGATTTGATGATGGATGTGTTAACGAAGCACGCACCGAAAGATGTAACGTGGCAAATTCCACAGGGCGGGCTCAATTTATGGCTTAGCTTTCCTTCCTGGGTCGATACACGAGCACTGTTACACGAGGCACGTAAGCAGCAAATCACCTTTCTGCCTGGCTCTGTCTGCTATCCTGGAGAGCCGAAGCAGAATTATATCCGCCTCAGCTTTTCCTATGTGAATGAAAAAGCACTGACCGAAGGCGTGGAAAAGTTATGTGATATTTTTCAGCAAGCTTTATCCACTCCTCAAAATCAGAAGCAATCACTCTTCTTTTAACGATAAAAAAACTGCTCTCATGTATAGAGAGCAGTTTTTTTATTAGAACCAACCTTTTACTGTGTCAACGATTCCGCCCCAAATGCCAGCGAAGAATCCACCTACACCGCGCATTGCAAGGATGAACCAGTTTGCTTTTTCATCGCCTGTTTTCGTCACAAGCTCAACACCAGATTGGTCTTTATTTAAATAACCGTAGTCCTTCTCATCACCAGAATATGAAGTCGTCAGCATGCCAACCTTCGTTCCTTTTTTAATAGGAGCTTCTAGGTTCTTTTTCTCGATATTTACTTTTGCTTTATAGCTCTTTTCGTCACCATTTTTTACTGGCACAGAAAATGCTTCTTTCGTCACAACAGGTACTTCTTTATCTTTGCCTTTATCAACTTCGATGTTTTCATGTCCTTTGATTTGTTGACCTTTTTTGTACATTTCTTTCATCGTGAAGTTTTTAAACGCATAGTCGAACAGTTTTTTCGCCACGTCGAAACGTGCTGTATGAAGATTACCTTTTGCATTCAAGATGACTGCGATGACACGCATGTCTCCTTGTTTTGCCGTACCTGTGAAGCTAGAACCGGCTGAATCTGTAGATCCTGTTTTCAGACCGTCTACACCTTTATATTCCTTCACAAGTCCTTTAAGCATGAAGTTCCAGTTAGGCATGTCCATTTCATCGTCAGTGCCTTCTCTGAACTTCGTTTTCGCAATACTTGCTGTTTCAAGAATTTCTGGATGGTCTTTGATGAGATGCTGTGCAAGCAATGCCATATCTTTTGCCGATACTTCACTTTCTTCATCAGGACCTGTACCTTTTGGCTGTTGGCCATGTAAGTCTTTATTTTCAAGACCAGTTGCATTCACGAATTTGTAGTTTGTTAAACCAAGTTCTTTTGCTTTCGCGTTCATTTTTTCAACAAACTTCGATTCTGATCCAGCGATCACTTCTGCTAAACCAATCGCTGCTGCATTTGCCGAATAAATAGCCGTTGCTTGATAAAGTTCTTTTACTGTATACGAACCATCTTTTCTCAAAGGAACGTTAGATAAACTGCGGTCCTGAGAAATTTCGTATACATAATCATCTGGCGTATACTTTTGATCCCATTTCACTTTACCTTCAGCAATCGCCTCTAGTAATAGATACTCGGTCATCATTTTTGCCATACTTGCAATAGGCAGTCTTTGATCTGCGTTTTTACTATAAAGAATTTTACCTGTAGAAGCTTCAATAAGGATCGCTGCTTTCGCATTCACACTGAATGGATCTTCAGCAGCCTTTGCTTTGGACATTGGTGTAAATGCTGTAACAATCAATGCCAATGCAAGGATAGAGACCATAAGCTGTTTCAATATCTTGCTGTTCAATCGTCATACCTCCGTATTCATCTTTTTTCGACGTTTTTCATATATATGTAATCCACAAGGGCTTATTTCAACACAACAGTATAAATTTTATCACAATAAAGACAAAAAAAATAGACAGAGTCATAGACCCTGTCAAATGTAATTTGATTGTCACAATTTATCAAGAAATTGTGTAGTTTGGTGATTCTTTTGTAATTTGTACATCATGTGGATGACTCTCACGAAGTCCTGCACCCGTCATACGAATGAACTGTGCTTCTTCTCTAAGAGTACGTAAATCCTGTGTTCCACAATAGCCCATACCAGAACGAATACCGCCAACTAGTTGATACACTGTATCAACGACTGGCCCTTTGTATGGTGTACGGCCTTCAATTCCTTCAGGAACGAACTTTTTATTATCTTCTTGGAAGTAACGATCTTTACTTCCTTTTTCCATTGCAGCAACAGAACCCATACCACGATAGACTTTGAAGCGTCTACCTTGGAAAATTTCTGTTTCTCCTGGACTTTCAGATGTACCAGCTAGAAGGCTTCCCAGCATAACAGCATGTCCGCCAGATGCTAGTGCTTTCACGATATCACCTGAATATTTAATTCCACCATCTGCAATAATAGCTTTACCATGTTTTCTTGCTTCTGTTGCACAGTCATAGATCGCTGTGATTTGCGGTACACCAACACCTGCAACAACACGTGTTGTACAAATAGATCCTGGTCCGATACCGACTTTCACAATATCTGCTCCTGCTTCAAACAATGCTTTTGTTGCTTCAGCTGTTGCAACATTACCAGCAATGATGTTAAGAGAAGGATACGTTTCACGGATTTTCGATACAGTGTTTAGAACACCTTGAGAATGACCGTGTGCTGTATCAATGACAATAACATCCACATTGGCTTCGACTAATTTTTTCACACGTGTCATTGTATCGCCAGTGACACCAACAGCGGCACCAACAATTAAACGGCCATGTGCATCTTTAGAGGAGTTAGGGAATTCAATCACTTTTTCAATATCTTTGATTGTGATAAGACCTTTTAACGTTCCTTCATCATCTAAGAGAGGTAATTTTTCAATCTTGTATTGCTGTAAGATTTTTTCAGCTTCTTCTAACGTTGTACCAACAGAAGCTGTCACAAGTTCCTCTTTTGTCATCACGTCGCTAATCTTCATTGAATAATCCGAAATAAAACGAAGGTCACGGTTCGTAATAATACCAACAAGCTTTTGGTCTTGTTCGTTGTTGACAATCGGCACACCTGAAATACGGTATTTACCCATTAAATGCTCTGCATCAAATACTTGATGCTCTGGTGTTAAGAAGAATGGATTTGTAATAACGCCGCGCTCTGAACGTTTTACTTTATCCACCTGTTCTGCTTGCTGTTCAATGGACATGTTCTTATGAATAATACCAAGACCACCTTGACGTGCCATTGCAATCGCCATTTGTGATTCCGTCACTGTATCCATTCCAGCACTGATAATTGGAATGTTTAGTTTTAATGTACTTGTTAGCTCCACTGATAAATCGACATCACGCGGAAGTACTTCAGACTTTGCTGGAACAAGCAAAACATCGTCAAACGTCAAACCTTCTTTTGAAAATTTACTTTCCCACATTAGTAAATCCCCCTCTTTTCGGCAAAATATTATATGTAGATTATCAACTAGCAAACAGCATGTCAAGGAAGCAACAAACAGTTGCAATTTTTAGAAAATATAAAGAGAGTTGAGGAAGAAGATGAAAAGTTCAGGATGGAAGGATTTAAAACGTTTTTACTCGCTAGAAACTTCCCAAAAGTTTCTATTTCAACAATATGAGAAACGGAACATTCCAGATGCAAATCAGCAAGCCTATAAAAACTGTGAACGATTTATTTACTTTCTAAAACATGGCCATACGTTTTATGAGCAGGCTGCGAATGCACCTTTAGAACTTAAACCCATTTTATTGTTTTATGGAATGGCACAGCTGCTAAAAGCATGTTTGCTGACAGTTGATCCCCATTATCCTTCTCAAACCTCTGTTTTAGCTCATGGCGTAACATCGAGAAAGAGAAAGAAACAGCATTACCGTTTTAGTGAAGATGAAGTGAAAATCCAAAGAAACGGGCTATGTATGCATGTGTTAAAGCATCTATTTCATTTAAGAGGTCTTGAAGATGAGCGATTTACAATGATCCATCTCCTGTCCAAAATACCTGAAATGAGTCATATTCTTGAGTTTCAAAAGCAGCCCGCGACATTAGTTAAAGTGGAAAAGGCGAATGGAATGATGATTCAAGATCATATTCCATTACTTTATAACATGTCTGCTGAACGCTTTATTGAATACTTTGAGTTCCATACAAGCTGGAAACTCAAACAGAGAGAGGCTAAGAAATTGACGTTTGATGTATTTCTTGAAGAAAACCCAGCACTCGCTACTCATCTTCATTATGATTTAGAAATGGATCAATGGTTTATACCGTCAACACGAGATGCTTTTCTAGGGATTCCTGAGATCATTAGCCATTACTTATTAATGTATAACCTTAGTATGATTGCCCGCTACGAAACAGAATGGTGGTACGAGCTGCTGTCTCAATACATTAGCGACGATTACGTCATGATTGAACGCTACATGGAGATTGCAGAAGAGAAGTTCCCAGCTTACATCATGATGCTGTTAGAAGAAAAAACAAAAAAGACCAGTTCCGACTGGAACTGATCCTTATAGAAGCTTGGCGGCGTCCTACTCTCACAGGGGGAAACCCCCAACTACCATCGGCGCTGAAGAGCTTAACTTCCGTGT
>NZ_JAFCSW010000009.1:0-55378 GCF_049895685.1 Bacillus sp. DC4300-2b2 | reverse complement strand
ACCGAACACGGAAGTTAAGCTCTTCAGCGCCGATGGTAGTTGGGGGTTTCCCCCTGTGAGAGTAGGACGCCGCCAAGCTTCTATAAGGATCAGTTCCAGTCGGAACTGGTCTTTTTTGTTTTTTAAGAAAAGGAACAAACACTCGATCTGACATGGATACATATACTAAACTACCATCTAAAACATTCTTAATTTTGTATACAATTGAAAGCGCTAGGGCATACTGAAGCTATAAGTGGAGGTGTCACAATGAGCAAAAAAGAGCGAGAAGCGATTTGTTTGATTTGTGAAGAGAAAAAAACAAAGGGAATTTATTTATATCATCAGTTTTTGTGCCGAGAATGTGAGCGAAAGTTAATTTCTACATCGACCTCGGATCCTAGCTATGCCGATTATGTTAGAAAGCTTAAAAATCTTCATACGCCGCCTTTGTATTCATAGACCATTAGATGGTCTTTTTTTATGAGCCATGAAGGATTGGGCCTGTTTTTTTGGAACTTAGTTTGGACATCATCCGTAATTAATAATAAGATAAACAGAGAGCCTGATTATTCATAGGAGTCGATGAACATGAAATCAATTTTTTATACATTTATATGGGCCATCCTCTCTACTTTTTTTTCGCTTGTTATTTTAACCGTCAGTATTGGGGTTTTCCATCATCATGTTGGATTATCGATACTGTATGCGATGATGGGATGGGGCGTGATGTTTGCAGGGAGCAGATGGGTTGCTTTCCAGTTGTTTTTAAAGAAACACGGACTGTCTCGTAGTGATTATGTATATATCAAACAGCATTTAAAAGAAGCAGGACAAAAGCTTGTACGTTTAAAGAAAGCTTTATTTGCTGTGAAAAACGTACAAACGATCAAACATAATTATGAAATTCTCCGACTTGCACGACGAATCTATACGATTACAAAAAAAGAGCCGACTCGGTTTTATGATGCACAGCGTTTTTATTTCGAAAGCTTGGATTCTGTTGTTGAACTAACTGAAAAATATGCACTATTGTATAATCAGCCTGATCGCAGTCACGAGCTGGAAATGACACTGAGCCAAACTCGAGTAACGCTGACAGAGCTGCAAAAGCAATTGACGAACGATTTGCAGCAAGTATTAGGAAGAGACATAGAAGCCCTTCATATTGAGCTTGAAGTGGCAGATAAAATGATAAAGAAATAATGAAAGGAGTCAAACGCAATGAAACCAGAAGATCACATACGATCATCACCTGCTTCCACTACAGATCTTCAGTTTCGGGTGTTTGATACCTTATCTGATGAGGAGAAACAAGAAGCCATACAGCGTGCCGAGCAGATCCCTGACAATCCGCAAAAGCTGCTTTTCTATGGTACACGTGTTCAGGAACGATTATTGAAACAATCACAACAAATGATGAAATATGTTGAGAAAAAAGATATCGATCAAATAGGAGATGTGCTTGAGGCCTTTTTGCACCAGCTGCATATAGTAGAACCTGAGGATTTACTGCCAAAGAAGCAGGGCTTTTTTTTGAAGTTGTTTCAGCGGGAGAAGCGTTCTACTCAGGAAATCATATCGCGTTTTCAACATGCAAAATCACAGATCGAGAGATTATCAGCAAGACTTCGTTACGCAAAAGGCGGATTAATCTCGGATCATATGTTATTAGAGCGTTTATTTGAAGAAAATCAAACTTATTTCCAAGAGATGACGATGCAGGTTGCAGCAGTTGAAGCGAAAATGACAACTTTAGAAAAGCAGATCATATCAGAAACTCAGCATATTGGTAATCGGACTATAGAGGAGCAATTGATGAGTCAGGAATTCAATGCAGAAGAGTATATGGAGAGGTTGAAGGAACGGAAATATGATTTGCTGTTAAGCCGGCAAATTGCGTTGCAATGTAATGCCCAAATTCGAATGATCCAGCATACGAATCATACATTGGCCAATCACATTCAATCAACTGTTTCTGCATCCATTCCTCTATGGATCAACCAAATGTCGATTGCGTTAACGCATATTCAGCAGCGTGCCAATTCAGCTCTTCAGAATCGTATCCAAAAAACATACGAAAAGGTATCAAAGCAGCAGGGAGAACTTCTTGAAGAAGCAGCTTTTGCACCTATAGATACGTTGAAAAAGGTTCAACGCCAATTAGCAGAAACCTTACAGGAAACGCTACAGGTGAAAGAGCATGGAAGCCAAGAGCGAGCTCAATTGAAAAATAGCATGTTTGAGGCAGAACAGCAGCTGACAAATCACCAGCCAATAAAGGAATGAGAATCCATCTTTCGGTTCCCTTGTATGAACGTTATAATAGACTTAAGATATCGAAAGTGAAAAGGATCGATTTGTTTGAAAACACCTTTATATACAGCATTAGTACAACATGCGGAAAAGAAACCTTATTCTTTCCACGTTCCAGGACATCACAATGGAGATGTCTTTTTTGATGAGGCACGGACTTATTATGACTCAATTCTTCAGCTGGATGTAACAGAGCTTGAAGGATTAGATGATCTTCATCATCCAACTGGTGTGATTCAAGAGGCTGAACATTTATTGGCAAAGCTATATGGATCAGATCAAAGCTTTTTCCTTGTGAATGGGACAACTGTCGGAAATTTAGCGATGGTGATGACAGCCTGTCGTGCGGGAGATGAGATTTTCGTCCAGCGAAATTGTCATAAGTCTGTTTACCATGCGATTGAGCTTGCAGGAGCAACGCCTATTATGGTAGAAGCTGAGATAGATCAACACCTGCATGTTCCAACACATGTGACAGATGAAACAGTCAAAAAAGCCATAGCCAAACATCCTAATTGCCGGGCGATCGTTTTGACTTATCCGAACTACTATGGTCATGCAGCTGATTTATCAAAACTGATTCACATGTGCCACGAAGCAGGCATGATCGTTTTGGTTGATGAGGCACATGGTGCACATTTTGTATTAGGCGGCGCTTTTCCTCCATCTGCTCTTTCCTATGGAGCTGACGTGGTGGTACAATCAGCACATAAAACCCTTCCAGCCATGACAATGGGTTCCTACCTTCATCTTCAGGGGGGGCGAATGGATGCAAAACGTTTGAAAACATTCCTCACGATGCTTCAAAGCAGTTCTCCATCCTATCCAATTATGGCCTCATTAGATGTGGCAAGGGCCTATGTCGAGGAGATCAAGAAAAAAGGGATCCTGGATGGAACGATGAAAGGGCTGGCAGAGCTGAAAAATGAGTTCAACCGTATACCTCAGCTTGAAGTAGTCGAGTCTGAATTGCTTTCTAACGATCCATTAAAATGTGTGATTCGATCAACAAAAGGGCTGACGGGTTATGAACTAAAACGAGTGCTTGAATCAGTGGAGGTTCACCCAGAGCTTGCGGACGAACATCAGGTTTTACTTGTCTTTGGTTTAGAACAGAAGAAGGATATTCCTTTTAACCGAATAGAGCAGGCCCTTAATCAAAGCAATTCATTTCTCAAAGGAAAAGATCATATCCAAAGAGAGGCACTGGCTATTGAGAACAATGAGCATAGACAGGATATAGAAGCCGTCCCATTTGAACATGCAGCAGGCCGGATTAGTGCAGAATCGGTTATACCATATCCACCGGGTATTCCTTTGATCGTAAAGGGAGAACGTATTGAAATCGATCAAATCGCGGCTTTAAGCCGTTTGCTTGGACATCAGGTTCATGTTCAAGCGAGTCAGGTGATTCATCAGAGAAAATTATATGTTTATATAGAAGAGGAGACACTATGAGCGGTATGTTTATTACGTTTGAAGGGCCAGAGGGTGCCGGAAAAACGACAGTGATTCGAAAAGTGTATGAAGAAATGGAACGCCAAGGATATGCAGTCATGGCGACACGTGAGCCCGGCGGCATTGACATTGCAGAGCAGATTCGTGAAGTCATTTTAAATGAAAAAAACACAAAAATGGATGCGAAAACGGAAGCTTTGCTATATGCAGCGGCGAGAAGGCAGCATTTGGCTGAGAAGGTAGAACCGGCATTACAGCGCGGGCAGACAGTTTTATGTGATCGTTTTGTTGATAGCTCCCTTGCTTATCAAGGCTATGCGAGAGGGCTTGGGATTGAAGCAGTAAAATCAATTAATGATTTTGCTATCAATGGCACGATGCCGCAAATGACCATTTATTTTTCTATTACACCTGAGGAAGGGCTAAAGCGAATTGATGCCAACCAGGGAAGAGAAAAGAATCGATTAGACATGGAGACGCTGAATTTCCACCAGCTGGTCAGAGAAGGCTATGAACTGCTTATTGCACAATCACCAGAACGATTCCGTGTAGTGGATGCGTCTCAGCCGATGCAGGCTGTCTATGAAGAAGTCCTTCAATTGATTCAGGACACATTAAAACAAAATCAAATATGACCTAATTCCCAATCGTTGTTATAATATAGAGGAAGACATCGGCATGTCATCTGTGCCTAAAATAAAGGAGGCCAATCAAATGAAATTAATTGTTGCCGTTGTACAGGACCAAGATAGCAGCAAGTTGTTGAAAATATTGACTGAACATCATTTCGGCGTGACAAAATTAGCTTCAACTGGTGGGTTTTTAAAGTCTGGGAATACGACTTTTATTATTGGTTGTGATGATGTCCGAGTGGATAAAGCATTACAGCTTATAAAAGAAAATTGCCGTAAACGTGATCAGATGATCGCGCCTGTATCGCCAATGGGTGGAAATGCAGATTCATACGTACCATACCCTGTTGAGGTTGAAGTTGGCGGAGCTACTGTTTTTATTCTGCCAGTTGAACAATTTCATCAATTTTAAGGATGGGTTGCTGTGAAAATTAATCAAGATATGCGGCTGCGTTTAGAAAAGCGTGAACTTCAAGCGATGAAAGGAAACCAGACATCTGCTTCCTTTAAATCTTCGATGGAGACGCAAAGCGGCAAACTGCGCTTAGAACAGCTGACGGTCATGCTCAGTGATATCGAAGTGTTCGGTAAAAAGCTGGCGAAGTCACGAAACCTAAAGGATTTGGCAAGGTTTAAAGGACTGGTGAAGCGCTTTGTGAAAGAGACAGTCGATAATGGATTAAATATAGAAACATCAAGGAGCTTTGACATTTATGGCAACACACGTACACTTGCTTTAGTCAAAGCCTTAGATGAAAAGCTGATTGAATTAACCGAGGAAATGATGGATCAAGAGAAACCATCTATTGATTTGCTTGAACGTATTGGAGAAATAAAAGGTTTATTGATTAACCTTTACACATAGAGAGTGATAACATGGCAATTAGCTGGGATGACATGAATGATTTGCAGCCGCGCGTCATGCGGCTGATTTTTAATAGTATTGAAAAAGACCGACTTGCGCATGCCTACTTATTTGAAGGGAAAAAAGGAACCGGTAAGCTGGATGCAGCGATGCTTTTGGCTAAGAGCTTTTTTTGTATGGAATCAGGAGTGAAACCATGTGAATCCTGTCAAAACTGCAAAAGGATTGAATCAGGAAACCATCCCGATTTACATCTTGTGCAGCCCGATGGCCAATCAATTAAGAAGGCACAAGTGCAGGCACTGCAGGAGGAATTTACAAAAGCGGGTGTAGAATCTCACCGGAAAATGTATATTATTCTTCATGCGGACAAAATGACGGTCAATGCCGCGAACAGTTTATTGAAGTTCCTAGAGGAGCCCAATCGGGAAACGATGGCGGTTTTAATCACTGAGCAATCGCATAAAATGCTGGATACGATTATTTCAAGATGTCAGATGCTCAGCTTTCAGCCGCTGCAGCCACAATCCTTGGAGCAGCAGCTTTTACAAGAAGGCGTATCTCAGCATCTCGCAAGGCTTTTGTCGAATTTAACCAATAATTTAGCAGAAGCACTCGAATTAAGTCGAAATGATCAGTTTGCAGAGTCTAGAGCGAAAGTGATAAAATTGTATGAAGTCTTACACCAGCGAAAAGAACATGCATTTTTTTATATACAGGATCAATGGATGCCTTTTTTCAAAGAGAAAGACCTTCAAGAAACAGGTCTGGATATGCTTTTATTTATATATCGTGATGTATTGTCGATTCAAATAGGAAATGAAGATAAAGTCATTTATCAAGACTTATTCCAGACAATGAAGCAGCATGCGCTGCATTCCACACAGCAGATGGTGACCAGCCAGATCCTTGCTGTATTAGAAGCGAAAAAGAGACTTCAATCCAACGTGAATGCCCAAGGGCTGATGGAGCAATTGGTGTTGATGTTGCAGGAGGGATAAGCTTGTACAACGTAATTGGTGTTCGCTTTAAAAAAGCGGGCAAAATCTATTATTTCGATCCTAATGGATTTCATATAGAAAATGATAGTTGTGTCATTGTAGAAACGGTCAGAGGGGTTGAGTACGGACAAGTGGTCATCGCCAACAAAAAAGTAGATGAGCACGATGTGGTTCTCCCTCTGCGTAAAGTCATTCGTGTAGCAGACGAACGAGACCGGCTCATCGTTGAGGAAAACAAAGAAGCAGCGATGACAGCCTTTGATACTTGTCTTCAGAAGGTAAGTGAACATGGGCTGGAAATGAAACTGGTCGATGTTGAGTTTACATTTGACCGCAACAAGGTCATCTTCTACTTCACAGCAGATGGCAGAGTTGATTTCCGTGAGCTAGTGAAGGATCTTGCATCAATCTTCAAAACGAGAATTGAACTTCGCCAGATTGGTGTAAGAGACGAGGCAAAAATGCTTGGAGGCATTGGTCCTTGCGGGCGAATGCTCTGCTGTTCGACATTCTTAGGAGACTTTGAACCAGTGTCGATTAAGATGGCAAAGGATCAAAATCTATCGTTAAATCCTACAAAAATTTCAGGACTATGCGGCCGTTTGATGTGCTGCTTGAAATATGAGAATGATGAGTATGAAACAGCGAAGGAACAATTACCGGATATCGGCGAAACGATTCAGACGTCTAATGGCTCTGCAAAGGTAGTAGGGCTCAATATTTTAGAACGAATTTTGCAAGTTGAATTAACCGGGCAAGAAAAAGTGATAGAATATACATGGGAAGAATTATTACAAGAAGGCGTTGTATCTGCACAAACAACTGAGTAACGAGGTGTGCCACCTTGGATAAAAAGGAACTATTTGATACGGTGATTAATTTAGAAGAACAAATCGGTTCTCTTTATCGCCAGTTAGGTGATTTGAAAAATCATATCGGTGAAGTGATTGAAGAAAATCATCAGCTGCAGATGGAGAATCAGCACTTGCGTGAACGTCTGGATCAGTCCGATCGAGACAAATCGTCTGAGGCAGAGAATGATTCTGCCCAGAAGCCAAGTCATTCTGATATAGGAGAAGGTCATGATAACCTGGCTCGGTTATATCAGGAGGGCTTCCATATTTGTAATGTACATTATGGGAGCATTCGTAAAGAGGGAGACTGTTTGTTCTGTCTGTCATTTTTAAATAAAAAATGAGAAAAGGCTTCCGCTGAATCGGGAGCCTTTTTCACAGGAAAAGAAAGGATACATCATGGTTTCGTTAAGAGAAGATGAACGTTTAGATTACCTGCTCGCCGAAGATATGAAGATTATTCAAAGTAAAACTGTGTTTGCCTTTTCATTGGACGCAGTGTTATTAGCTAAATTTGCTTATGTGCCAATTCAAAAAGGGGAAATCATTGACCTTTGTACTGGAAATGGCATTGTGCCATTGCTGCTTTCGACTCGATCTAAGGCCTCGATTACGGGTGTTGAAATTCAAGAACGGCTGTTTGATATGGCAAAAAGAAGTGTGGAGTATAATCAACTTGCGCACCAGATCGAATTGATTCATGGTGACTTGAATGATATGCCGGAACGATACGGCAACCATAAAGTTGATGTGATTACATGTAACCCGCCATATTTTAAAACACCTTCTAAGGATGAAATCAATGAAAATGAGTATTTGGCGATTGCCCGGCATGAAATTCATTGTACATTAGAAGATGTCATTCGTGTTTCTTCCACGCTGCTAAAGCAAGGGGGGAAACTGGCGATGGTTCATCGACCAGGACGGCTGCTTGAGATTGTGGAATTAATGAAGAAATACCGAATTGAGCCAAAACGTATTCAATTTGTTTATCCCAAACAAGGGAAAGACGCCAATACCATCTTGGTAGAGGGCATAAAAGATGGAAAACCAGATCTGAAAATTCTCCCGCCTCTTTTTGTTTATGGGGAAGATCAGGAGTATACAGATGAAATCAGGACGATACTGTATGGAGAAGCATAATCATTACTTCTATGTATTAAAATGTGCAGATGGCAGTCTGTATGCAGGTTATACAAATGATTTACGAAAAAGACTGATGACTCACAATAGTGGAAAGGGAGCAAAGTATACAAGAGCGAGACGGCCGGTTGAGCTTTTTTATCATGAATGTTTTGCAACCAAAAGAGAAGCCATGCAGCAAGAATACCGTTTCAAAACGTGGACACGAAAAAAGAAAGACATGTATATAGAAGAAATGCGAATGGAAAAGGAGGCGGCACATGAAAAAGACACAGAAAAGCTTTGATGGTCAATCTAACATGGGCATTCTTTATCTCGTCCCAACCCCGATTGGAAATCTAGAAGATATGACGTTCCGAGCGATACAAACATTAAAAGATGTAGACTATATTGCCGCAGAAGATACAAGGCAAACGAAAAAGCTTTGTCATGTATACGAGATTGATACACCCTTAACGAGTTATCATGAGCATAACAAAGACAGCAGCGGCCACAAGTTAATCGAATGGCTAAAAGAAGGGAAAAGTATCGCACTCGTAAGTGATGCCGGTTTACCGACGATTTCAGATCCAGGGGCTGAAGTGGTTCGAGATTTTACTAGCATCGGAGGCTATGTCATTCCGTTACCTGGCGCAAATGCTGCACTAACGGCACTCATTGCATCAGGAATCGCGCCTCAGCCATTTTTCTTTTACGGTTTTCTCGACCGTCAAAAAAAAGAAAAGAAAAAGCAGCTTGAAGCCTTGAAGAAACGCCAAGAAACGATCATTTTCTATGAAGCGCCCCATCGGTTAAAAGAAACGCTGACTTTGATGAAGGAAGTGTGGGGAAATCGGAACATCGCCATTACGAGAGAACTAACGAAAAAATTCGAAGAGTTTATTCGTGGAGATTTAGAGTCTGTGCTGACATGGGCTGCGGAGAATCAAATCCGCGGTGAGTTCTGTCTTGTGGTGCAAGGAAATGATCAAGCTGAAGAAGAGCTGAATGAAGAAGCATGGTGGACGTCCTTATCTGAAAAAGAACATGTGATTCATTACATAGAGGAAGGATTAACGTCAAAGGAGGCCATTAAACGTACAGCTGTCGAACGTGGTGTGCCAAAGCGCACGATATACGATGCTTATCATATTGAACAATAAAGAAAGGTTCTTGCAAACGGTGCAAGAACCTTTTTTATATGAAACTTATTTTTGTGATTGAAGTTGGTTTTGGATTTCGTTAATGATTTGCTCTGCACCTTCACGGCTAAGAACTAATTTACCATTAGCAAGTTTAAGGTTATCGTCTGATACTTCACCTGTTACTTGGCAAGTCATGTTTGGTTTATATTTTTTTAGGATAATTTTTTCATCATCAACATAAATTTCCAAAGCGTCTTTTTCAGCGATTCCTAGCGTACGGCGAAGTTCGATTGGAATCACCACGCGTCCTAATTCGTCAACTTTACGTACAATACCTGTAGATTTCATCTTCATTCTCCTCCCAAAAAGTTCTTATTCTTAAAATAATATTATCTTCGTCATTATTCGACAAATTCCTTACATTCCTAGCATAACAAGGTTTCCATAAATCGTCAATCATTTTGTTTACTATTGTTTGTAAAATATGACTCTTAAAGTCAAAAGACCTTGAAACTACTGATGTATAAGGATTTTGTAGGCTTTTTCTATGAAAATGTATGAAATGACGAGATCAGATTAACAAGACTTTTGCCCTAATTTAGCCAATTGTAAATCTGGAAATAGATTTCATACGACAATATTCGACAAAATGTCGACGGGTTTGTCGTTTTTTTCGAAAAACTCATCTTTTTCGATCATTTCATCTTGTTCTATGTATATATGCTTGATCTTAAAGGCTAAGATGGTATCATAGAGAAAGTACAAGCGCAACAAATAATTTAATAATGCACATTTTAATGATTTCATAACCGCTCTCGTCCATTGGGCGGGAGTTTTTGACATTTACACACACGCAGGAGGTTCCGACATGCCGGAAAAGAAAAAAACGTTTTATCTGACGACACCTATTTACTATCCGAGCGGAAAATTACATATTGGACATGCTTATACGACAGTAGCAGGAGATGCTATGGCTCGTTATAAACGTCTTCAAGGCTATGATGTGATGTATTTAACAGGTACAGATGAGCACGGACAAAAAATTCAGCAAAAAGCTGAAGAACAAAATATCACACCAATCGAGTATTTAGATCCTGTCGTTGAAGACATTAAATCATTATGGAAGAAACTCGACATTTCGAATGATGACTTCATCCGTACAACAGAAAAAAGACATACGAAAATCATTGAGCAGGTCTTCCAAAAATTGCTTGATCAAGGCGATATTTATTTAGATCAATATGAGGGCTGGTACAGTATTCCTGATGAGACATTCTATACGGAAACACAGCTTGTTGATGTTGAGCGTAATGAGAAAGGTGAAGTCATTGGCGGGAAAAGCCCTGACAGCGGACACCCTGTTGAATTAATTAAAGAGGAATCATATTTCTTCCGTATGAGTAAGTATGCGGATCGTTTGCTTGATTATTACGAAAAGAATCCATCGTTTATTCAGCCTGAATCAAGAAAGAATGAAATGATTAATAACTTCATTAAACCAGGTTTAGAGGATTTAGCCGTATCAAGAACAACCTTTGATTGGGGAATTAAAGTTCCTAACAATCCAAAACACGTCATTTATGTATGGATTGATGCGTTATTCAACTATTTAACTGCGATTGGCTATGGAACAGATCAAGATGAGAAATATAAAAAATATTGGCCTGCCAACGTACATCTTGTAGGAAAAGAAATTGTACGCTTTCATACGATTTATTGGCCGATTATGTTAATGGCATTAGATCTGCCTCTACCGAAGCAAATTTTCGCACACGGCTGGCTGCTCATGAAAGATGGCAAAATGTCTAAATCAAAAGGGAATGTGGTAGATCCGGTCACATTAATTGATCGCTATGGCCTCGATGCCCTCCGTTATTATCTGCTTCGCGAAGTACCATTTGGTGCGGATGGTGTGTTTACACCAGAAGGATTCGTGGAACGTGTAAACTATGACCTTGCCAATGATTTAGGTAACTTGCTTAATCGTACAGTTGCGATGGTCCAAAAATATTTTGACGGCACATTAAGCAGCTATAAGGGCCCTGTTAATGGGTTTGATGAAGAGCTGAAAGCAGTTGCTGAGCAAACAGTCAAAGCCTATGAAGAGGCGATGGAAAACCTTGAATTCTCGGTGGCTCTTTCAAATGTTTGGACATTAATCAGCAGAACCAATAAATATATTGATCAAACAGCTCCATGGGTGCTGGCAAAGGATGAAACAAAACGAAAAGAATTGCATTCTGTTATGTATCATTTAGCAGAATCACTTCGAATCACAGCAGTCCTCTTAACGCCATTCCTAACGAAAACACCTGAGAAAATCTTCTTCCAGCTTGGAATTGAAGAAGAGAAGCTTAAGAGCTGGGATAGTATCCTATCATTTGGTGCGATTCAACATGCGACGGTACAAAAAGGCGAGCCTTTGTTCCCGCGTTTAGAGGTTGAAGAAGAAGTAGCCTACATTAAAGAAAAAATGCAGGGAAGTGCACCTAAGGTAGAAGAAGAGAAAGTGGAAATCGAAGAAACGGAATTACCTGAGCTGGGAGCAGAAATTGCATTTGATGATTTCTCAAAAGTCGATCTTCGAGTCGCTCAGGTTTTGGAAGCAGCCCCAGTGAAAAAAGCAGATCGTCTTTTAAAGCTTCAGCTTGATTTTGGATTTGAAAAAAGACAAATAGTCTCAGGGATTGCCAAGCACTATCAACCAGAGGAATTAGTAGGGAAAAAGCTCGTTTGCGTAGCGAATCTTACACCAGTTAAACTCAGAGGGGAAATTTCCCAGGGAATGATTTTAACTGGAGAAACAGGCGGGAAATTGCAGGTTCTTGAAGTAGATCAATCTCTAGCAAATGGAACAAAAATTTTATAAAGCAACAAAGGTGTTCCACGTGTAACATTTCGTCGAACACCTTTTGTTTTTTAGCAGAATTGTCGAAAGGAGCAATCAACAATGTTATTTGATACACATGCCCACTTAAATTCACAACAATACAAAGAAGACTTAGAGCAGGTGATCGAAAGAGCAAAAAGCGAAAAAGTTGAGAAAATCGTGGTGGTGGGGTTTGACCGTCCGACAATTATGAGAGCGATGGAATTAATTGAAGAGTATGATTTCATATATGCAGCTATTGGCTGGCATCCAGTCGATGCTATTGATATGACAGATGAGGATTTGGCTTGGATTAAAGATTTATCTCAACACGAAAAAGTGGTTGCGATTGGAGAAATGGGTCTGGATTACTATTGGGACAAGTCACCAAAAGATGTACAAAAGGAAGTCTTTAGACGCCAAATTGCTCTTGCGAAGGAAGTGAATCTTCCAATCGTTATTCATAACCGTGACGCAACGGAAGATGTCGTGACAATTTTAAAGGAAGAGGGAGCAGCTGAGGTTGGAGGTATTATGCACTGCTTTACGGGTAGCTTAGAAACTGCAAAAGCGTGTATGGATATGAATTTTTACATCTCATTCGGTGGACCCGTGACATTTAAAAATGCCAAGAAGCCAAAGGAAGTTGTAAAAGAGATACCAGGTGACCGGCTTTTGATTGAAACAGACTGCCCATACTTAACGCCAGTGCCATTTAGGGGGAAACGTAACGAGCCAAGTTATGTCAAATATATCGCAGAACAGATTGCGGAGCTGAGAGAAATCAGCTTTGAAGAGCTTGCCGAATTGACAACAAAAAATGCAAAAAAAGTTTTCCGTATAAACTGACAGTATATGATGTCAATCCTTGTTTAAGCTTGTCCAATTGTGAAACATAACGAAAAAGTTCTACACGTTTGCGCCTCCTCATAGGATAAGTTGTCGATAAGTCTTTCTTCCCTTCTTTCCATAAATCTCCCATAATAGGTTTACAATCGAGCATTTTTGTACAGTGGGTGGAAGGGTTGACAGGTTTTGAGATACTCTATATAATCTCTCCGAGGAGAAGGAGGCGTTTTTCATCGTACAAAAAATGAAAAATCTGTTTTCTGTTAAGCTAGGAAAAGGCAAGGTTTTATTACTAGTTGTTTGCTTGCTTTTAGCTGGAACTGGGACGGCTTACGGTGCGCATGAGCTCACTAAGCAGTCTATTACCATTTCAATCAATGGTAAAGAGAAGACAATTCGTACACATGAAGAGACAGTAGCACAGCTGCTTTCAGACCTTGGCATAAGGACCAAGGCGGAGGATCATATCACTCCAAGTCTAAATACAAAGATTCAAGACAACATGAACATTGTGTATGATGCGGCTATACCGGTTCATCTGACCCTAGATGGGAAAGAGAAAACGATATGGACAACAGATCAGACGGTTGGAGCATTATTGAAGAATGAGAAGATAGATATTGGGAAGCACGATCAAGTCACTCCAGGAAAGAATGACAAGTTAAAAAAGGATATGAATCTTGTGGTTCAGCAGGCCTTCCAGGTCAGCTTAAATGATGGAGGAAAAGATAAAAAAGTGTGGACCACTTCGACTACGGTCGCTGACTTTTTAAAGCAACAAGAGCTGAAGCTCAAGAAGCACGATAAGATCAAGCCTGCGTTACATAGTAACCTTTCTAAAAAGAGCGCAGATATAAAGATCACTCGGGTGGAAAAAGTCACCGATGTAGTGGAAGAGAAAATTGCTTTTGATACCAAACATAAAAAGGACCATTCTCTTGAAAAAGGGAAAGAGAAGGTACTTAAAAAAGGTGAAGAAGGTAAATTAAAGAAGCACTATGCCATTGTGAAAGAAAACGGCAAAGTGGTGTCTAAAGAATTGATTAAAGAAGTGACCGAAAAAGATAGTAAGGACCGTTTAGTGGCTATTGGTACACAAGTGACCAAAAAGGAGCCTACAGCGTCCCCTGTGGTTTCACGAAGCAATGAGTCTTCAGGAAAAGAATTTTATGTGGCGTCAACAGCCTATACAGCGAGCTGTGCTGGATGTACGGGCAGAACGTCTACAGGTTTTGATTTAAAAGCGAATCCGGGTGCAAAGGTCATAGCAGTTGATCCGAGTGTCATTCCGCTGGGCTCAAAAGTGTATGTGGAAGGCTATGGATATGCCGTTGCATCAGACACTGGATCTGCTATAAAAGGGAATAAAATTGATGTGTTCGTCCCAAGTAAGTCGGCAGCTTATCAATGGGGAAATAAACGAGTGAAAATTAGAGTACTCAAATAAACACATCAAATCATTTATATGAACAGAGGGCTTTGCGCACCCTCTGTTTTTTTGGTTATAATAGAAGCACTGTTTTCTAATTAATTAGACGCAAAAACAGCATGAAAGGTTTCGTTTTTTTAACCAAAAAATGTAGATTGTTTTTGCAAGCGGAGGAATACATGAAAATCAAAGAAATCATTGTGGTGGAGGGTCGTGATGACACTGCCAGAGTGAGGATGGCGGTTGATGCAGATACGATCGAAACAAACGGATCTGCCATTGGCGATACAGTTATTCAACAAGTGCGTCTTGCTCAGGAGACGAGAGGGGTCATTATTTTAACAGATCCTGATTTTCCTGGGGAGAAGATCCGTAAAACCATCGCAGAGGCGGTTCCTGGCTGTAAGCACGCCTTTTTGCCAAAACATCTTGCGAAGGCGAAGCGGGATAAAGGAATTGGCGTCGAGCATGCTTCCTTGGACAGTATTCGGGAATGTCTTGCCCATGTCCATGAAGAAATGGAAGAATCGGAAAGTGACATTACATTAGACGACTTATTTGACGCAGGCCTTATCGGAGGCGAAGCATCGAAACGCCGCCGCGAACGACTAGGAGTGCTTTTAAATATAGGATATACCAATGCGAAGCAGCTGCAAAAGCGCCTTCACATGTTCCAAATAACCAAACATGATTTTATTGCGGCCTTAAAGACCGTCATGCAGGAGGAAGCCGATGAATAAAGATATTGCGACACCCGTCAGAACGAAGGAAATACTGAAGAAGTACGGTTTCTCTTTTAAAAAGAGCTTGGGGCAGAACTTCTTAATTGATACAAATATTTTAGATCGCATTGTCGATCACGCAGAGGTTACAGATGAGACCGGCGTCATTGAAATTGGGCCTGGTATCGGCGCATTGACAGAGCAGCTCGCTAAACGTGCAAAGAAAGTCACCGCTTTTGAAATCGATCAGCGTTTATTGCCTATTTTAAACGATACGCTTTCTCCATATGATAATGTCACGATTATTCATCAAGATGTATTAAAGGCGGATGTGAGAAAGGTCATCGAAGAAAATTTTGCTGACTGTAAAGAAGTGATGGTCGTAGCCAACCTTCCGTATTACGTGACAACACCGATTATTATGAAATTGCTTGAAGAAAACCTTCCATTGAAAGGGATCGTGGTCATGCTGCAAAAAGAAGTAGCAGATCGTATGGCAGCTGTCCCTTCATCAAAGGAATACAATTCATTGTCTATCGCAGTTCAATTTTATACGGAAGCAAAAACGGTGATGGTTGTGCCTAAAACGGTTTTTGTTCCTCAGCCAAATGTTGATTCGGCTGTGATTAAGCTGACTGTTCGTGAAACGCCTGCTGTCTCAGTAGAAAATGATGCGTTTTTCTTTCAATTGATCCGAGCGAGCTTTGGCCAGCGCCGGAAAACATTGATGAATAATTTGATGAACAATTTTCCTGATGGAAAAAAACATAAAGCGATCATCGAGGAAGCTCTTCAAACGGCAGATATTGATGGAAAGCGCCGCGGAGAATCATTATCCATTGAGGAATTTGCCAGATTGTCGAATGTTTTACAAAAAGCCCTATCGTAAGGGCTTTTTTCTTTTGTTTTTCACCACTTCAACTGTTCGGGCATAGGCTAGAAAGAACAGCACATATGAAAGAAGAACATGTTTAGTGTAAGACGATACCAACAGGATATGAGCCTGATTGTGGAGTGAAAAGCATGCAATTTCAAATAGGAGATATGGTGACGAGGGCATCCTATCAAATGGATATTATGTTTCGAATCATTCGAATTGATGAGACAGATCAGCACGAAGCCACTGCCATATTGCATGGGAATGAAGTGAGGCTGATTGCTGATGCTAAGATGTCGGATCTCGTCTTGATTCAAAAAGAGGAGCAGCTGACAAGGGAGAAGGACGACGAACGGAAAATTAATGAATCGCTCGACTTACTAAGGCAGGATTATCAGCTGCTGCGTGAAAAACAAGAGTATTATACTTCTGGCCAATATCACCATCAGGAGCAGTATTTTCACATGCCTGGAAAGGTCCTTCATTTAGATGGAGATGCTTCATACTTAAAGAAATGCTTAGATGTATATGAACGAATTGGTGTGCCTGTATACGGAGTACATTGTCATGAGAAGAAAATGCCAAGCGTGATCGATTCGTTACTTGATCAATATCGGCCTGATATTTTGGTCATTACAGGGCATGATGCGTATTCCAAGCAAAAGGGCGGCGTAAATGATATCGGTGCCTATCGCCATTCTCGTCATTTCGTTGAAACGGTTCAAAAAGCAAGAAAGAAAATTCCTCATTTAGATCAGCTTGTGATCTTTGCGGGTGCCTGTCAATCCCATTTTGAATCATTGATCCAAGCAGGTGCCAATTTTGCAAGCTCACCTTCACGTGTGAACATCCATGCGCTCGACCCCGTCTATATCGTTGCGAAGATCAGCTTCACTCCTTTTGTAGATCGAATCAATGTGTGGGATGTGCTTCGTAATACATTAACAAGAGAAAAAGGTCTCGGAGGCATCGAGACGAAGGGTGTTTTAAGGGTAGGTATGCCATATAAAAAAGACCATGAATCGACATAACCCGACTGATTTCAGTCTGGTTTTTTTATGTGTAAAAAGAAATTTCAAATGGATACATAATTCACCGGAATTTGAGAAAAATAGGGAGGAGAAAAGGTAGAAGTTTGTCAAAATTATTTTGTTGACAATGGCTCGTGTTGGTTGATATAATTTAATTTTTATTTGACAAAAATGGGCCGTTGTTGTATAATTATCTCAGTGAGGTGGATGCAATGGCGAAGACTTTGTCCGACATCAAAAGATCGCTTGATGGTAACTTAGGTAAACGTTTGACGTTAAAGGCTAACGGAGGCCGCCGTAAAACAATTGAGCGTTCGGGCATTTTAGCTGAAACGTACCCTTCTGTATTTGTGATTCAATTAGATCAAGATGAGAATTCGTTTGAAAGAGTTTCTTACAGTTATGCAGATATACTGACTGAGACGGTCGAATTAACGTTCGATGATGCCGCTAGCTCAGTCGCCTATTAATGGGCAGTGAACTTCTTGTTTACTGCTTTTTGTTTTGCCTTTTTTTCTGAATGGGAGTCTGACCATTTTTTGAAAGGGGTAAAAGAAAGGATTCGATACAAAATAAGAAAGCCACAAAAACAGTGGCACTGATTCGAATTCTCGACTAAAGGGGCTGTTTCGTTTGGGTAGACGCCGAGGCATTATGTCAGATGAGTTCAAATACGAGCTGGCGAAGGATCTTGGATTTTATGATACCGTCAAAAATGGAGGCTGGGGAGAAATTCGTGCGCGTGACGCAGGTAATATGGTCAAACGTGCCATCGAATTAGCTCAGCAGCACATGGCTCAGGATGAGAATCAACGATAGAAAAATGGTCAGGGATACCACGGGTGTCTCTGGCTTTTTTTGTTGAAAAAGTCAGTGTGCTGGGCGTAAAAGCCAATATTCATCAGATCCATCAAATGTGATACAATATTGATACTTATGTTTAGATGGAGAAGTAGGTGAAATGTTTGCGTATTTTAGAAAAAGCACCGGCAAAAATTAATCTCTCACTTGATGTTCATGGAAAAAGACCGGATGGATATCACGAAGTGGAGATGGTGATGACAACAATAGACCTTGCAGATCGACTTGAGCTGACGGAGCTGGACAAAGATGAAATCCGTGTATCATCTCATAATCGATTTGTGCCAGATGATCAGCGTAACTTGGCTTATCAGGCGGCTAAATTACTCAAAACAAGGTTCGGTATTCAAAAAGGAGTATCGATTGTCATCACAAAAGCAATTCCTGTGGCAGCAGGTTTAGCTGGAGGCAGCAGTGATGCTGCAGCAGCGCTTCGCGGTTTAAACCGTTTGTGGAAGTTAAATCTCACGTTAGATGAACTAGCTGAGCTCGGAGCGGAGATCGGCTCAGATGTGTCTTTTTGTGTACACGGAGGCACAGCACTAGCGACAGGACGTGGAGAAAAACTGAAGCATATCGCGACACCGCCGCATTGCTGGGTGATTTTAGCGAAGCCGGTGATTGGGGTATCTACAGCTGAAGTTTATAGACAATATGACGCAAGCAAAGTAGAACACCCAAATGTACAGCGTATGATTGAAGCCATTGAAGCGAAAGATTATAAAGAGATGTGCAGCTCACTCGGTAACGTTCTGGAGTCTGTGACATTAAAGATGTATCCGGAAGTAGATATGATCAAAAGACAGATGAAGCGTTTCGGTGCTGATGCTGTATTAATGAGTGGAAGCGGCCCAACTGTATTTGGCCTGATTCAATATGAATCGAAGGTACAAAGAATATATAACGGACTGAGAGGATTTTGTGATCAAGTATACGCTGTCCGCATGATTGGCGAACAAAATGCCCTTGATTAAATCCGTATATTAAGTTATATTATTCATAAATTATTCGGGTTCTGGGGGTAAGTTCATGAAGTTTCGTCGAAGCGGCAGATTGGTGGACTTAACAAATTATTTGTTAGCCCACCCGCACGTACTAGTACCTTTAACTTTTTTTGCAGAACGTTATCAATCTGCAAAGTCCTCCATTAGTGAAGACTTAACGATTATCAAACAGACCTTCGAACAGCAGGGAATCGGCACATTGCTTACTGTACCTGGCGCTGCTGGCGGAGTGAAATATATTCCAAAAATTCACCTAAAAGAAGCAGATGACGTAGTAAACGATATCGGAGAGGCATTATCAACTCCTGAACGTGTACTTCCTGGCGGTTATTTATATTTAACCGATGTTTTAGGCAATCCATCGATTCTTGCGAAAATCGGTAAGCTTTTTGCGACCATCTTTGCGGACCGTGCGATTGATGTCGTCATGACTGTTGCGACAAAGGGGATTCCAATTGCCTATTCTGTTGCGGGTTATTTAAATGTGCCTGTTGTGATCGTTAGAAAAGATAATAAGGTAACCGAAGGATCAACTGTCAGTATTAATTATGCGTCAGGTTCTTCTAACCGAATTCAAACCATGTCCCTTGCAAAGCGCAGCTTAGATAAAGGCTCCAATGTGTTGATCATTGATGACTTTATGAAAGCGGGCGGAACCATTAACGGCATGATGAATTTGCTTGAGGAATTTAATGCAAATGTTGCAGGAATCGGTGTTCTTTTAGAAGATGAAGGCGTAGATGAACGTCTTGTCGATGAATATGTCTCGTTGTTAAAGCTTTCGACCATTGATATGAAGCAAAAAATCATTGAGATCAATGAAGGTAATTTCCACGAGTTTTTTCATTCGAAAGCGTAAGCTTTAATTAAACATGTATTTGAATGGGAGAGATTGATATGACAAAAGTTGTTCAAACCAAACATGCACCAGCAGCCATTGGACCTTACTCTCAAGGAATTATTGTCAATAACATGTTTTACAGCTCAGGGCAGATTCCATTAACTCCAGCTGGAGATTTTGTAAATGGAGATATTAAAGAACAAACACATCAAGTATTCCGTAATCTTGAGGCTGTACTTGAAGCAGCAGGTGCTTCCTTTGAAACAGTCGTGAAAGCAACTGTTTTCATCAAAGATATGGAACAATTCGCTGAAGTGAATGAAGTGTACGGTGAGTATTTCCATACACATAAGCCAGCTCGTTCATGCGTGGAAGTGGCAAGACTTCCAAAAGATGCGCTTGTAGAAATAGAAGTAGTTGCACTAGTAAAATAAAACAGGCACTCTCGATGAAAGCCGTTTGGTTTCATCATATGCAGGGAAAGACATCATCATGATGTCTTTTTTCATGCTGAGGATGTAAGCGTCGTCACGAATATGACAAATAATGTATAAATATCCCGATATTTCAAAAAAAGTTTAAAAAAAGAGCAGGAGAATCACCACGATCGTTGAATACCTAAGTAATGCTTTTATATTGGGAAAAGGTGGTGAACTACTGTGGAAGTTACTGACGTAAGATTACGCCGCGTGAATACCGATGGTCGCATGAGGGCGATTGCATCCATCACGCTGGACCACGAATTTGTTGTTCATGATATTCGTGTGATTGATGGAAACAATGGGTTGTTTGTTGCAATGCCTAGCAAACGCACGCCTGATGGAGAGTTTCGCGATATTGCACATCCAATTAATTCAAGCACTCGGGGTAAAATCCAAGATGCTGTATTAAATGAATATCATCGCTTAGGCGAAGAGGAAGAAACAATTGAATATGAAGAAGCTGGAGCTTCTTAATCATACTTAAACCTAAAAAGACGGCTTTAAGAGAAAATGAATGTTTTCTTTTAAATGCTGTCTTTTTTGCGTTCTTTCTCTTGTTTCTTATGTCTTTCATCTGTTAGAAAATTATTGTACTTCCTTATGTATCCTTGAAATCAGTCTTTATTTAGGATATATTTTTCTATGGATAATAGGGATATTGGAGGCCAATCAATGGATAAGCGGTTCGCAGTGATTTTAGCAGCGGGAAAAGGAACGAGAATGAAGTCGAAGCTATATAAAGTACTTCATCCAGTTTGCGGAAAGCCAATGGTCGAGCATGTGGCAGATGAAGCGTTAAAGCTTTCTTTAGCCAGGCTAGTGACGATTGTCGGTCATGGAGCAGAGGACGTCAAAGAGCAGCTTGGAGACAGAAGTGAGTATGCACTTCAAGAAGAACAGCTGGGAACAGCCCATGCCGTCAAACAAGCAAAGTCGTTCCTCGCGCAGGAAAAGGGAACAACCATTGTCATTTGTGGTGATACGCCATTATTGACAGCGGAAACAATGGAAGCCATGTTAAGCGAGCATCAAAAACATCAAGCGAAAGTCACTATTTTAACAGCACATGCGGATGATCCGACAGGCTATGGCCGAATTATTCGTGACGAAACAGGTGCTGTCGTAAAAATTGTGGAGCATAAAGATGCGAACGATGCAGAGCGTCAAGTGAATGAAATTAATACAGGGACTTATTGCTTTTCAAATGAAGATCTCTTCCGTGTGATTGAGCAAGTGTCGAATGAAAATGCACAGGGTGAATACTACTTGCCAGACGTCATTGAAATTTTAAAAAATGAAGGGCAAACAGTTGCAGCTTATCAAACACCGCATTTTGAAGAAACACTTGGAGTTAATGACCGTATCGCTCTATCACAAGCAGAGCAATTCATGAAGCAACGTATTAATCATCAGCATATGAAGAATGGTGTGACCTTGATTGATCCTGAGAACACGTATATTTCGCCAGATGCTGTCATCGGTGAAGATACAGTTATTTATCCTGGGACGGTCATCAAAGGGAATGTAAAAATCGGTGCAGACGCCACTATTGGGCCAAACACTGAAATTGTTGACAGCATCATCGGAGATCGAACAGTCATTAAGCAATCTGTCGTCTGCGATAGTGAGGTTGGAGTTGATGTGACAATTGGACCGTTTGCTCATATTCGCCCGTTGTCGAAAATTGGCGATGAAGTAAAAATTGGGAATTTTGTCGAAATCAAGAAAACAGTTTTCGGAGACCGCAGCAAAGCATCTCATCTAAGCTACATTGGAGACGCAGAGGTCGGAACTGATGTAAATCTTGGCTGTGGTTCCATTACAGTCAACTATGATGGGAAAAACAAATTCTTAACGAAGATTGAAGACGGCGCATTTATTGGCTGTAATTCTAATCTCGTTGCACCAGTCACTGTCGGAAAAGGGGCATATGTTGCAGCCGGTTCAACGGTTACAGAAGATGTACCGCAGGATGCATTGTCTATTGCTAGAGCAAGACAAGTCAATAAAGAAGATTATGTGAAAAATATTCATAAAAAATAATCCAAATACCCGGAGGTTTACCATGTCTAATCGTTATGCTGATGCGAATTTAAAGATATTCTCTTTGAATTCAAACCCTGAACTTGCCAAAGAAATTGCCGATCGTATCGGAGTTGATGTAGGAAAGAGCTCTGTTAAACGCTTTAGTGACGGTGAAGTCCAAATCAATATTGAAGAAAGTATCCGCGGCTGTGATTGTTATGTCATTCAATCAACAAGTGCGCCAGTCAATGAGCATATTATGGAACTACTCATTATGGTGGATGCGCTAAAACGTGCTTCTGCGAAAACTGTCAATATTGTGATCCCTTATTACGGATATGCACGTCAAGATCGTAAGGCAAAACCTCGTGAGCCAATCACTGCGAAGCTTTTTGCAAACTTGCTTGAAACAGCAGGTGCTACACGTGTTATTGCACTTGATCTTCATGCGCCGCAAATCCAAGGTTTCTTTGATATTCCAATCGATAACTTAATGGCTGTGCCAATCTTAACAAACTATTTCGAACAGAAGAACTTGAACGATATCGTTGTTGTGTCTCCTGACCACGGTGGTGTGACACGTGCGCGTAAAATGGCAGACCGCCTGAAAGCGCCAATCGCAATTATCGACAAACGCCGTCCAAAGCCAAACGTTGCTGAAGTCATGAACATTATTGGTAACATTGAAGGCAAAACGGCGATTCTGATCGATGATATCATTGATACAGCTGGTACTATTACACTTGCAGCAAATGCGCTAGTCGAAAATGGAGCAGCTGAAGTATATGCATGCTGTACGCACCCAGTATTGTCTGGACCAGCAGTAGAACGTATCACAAACTCTAAAATAAAAGAATTAGTTGTGACAAACAGTATTCAATTAACTGATGACAAGAAAGTTGGAAAATTCATTCCGCTTTCAGTTGGACCTTTGCTAGCAGAAGCCATCATCCGTGTACATGAAGAAGAATCTGTGAGCTACCTTTTTAGCTAATTTTTTATTGAAAAAGGCCCTAGGCATCAGCTTAGGGTCTTTTTGCTTTCATCAATCACAGGCAAACATGTTTAAAATGATTCGGTTATGGGTAATTATGAGAGTAGTGACAAAAAAGAAATAGGATGGTGCTGAATATGGCAACTTTAAAAGCAAATAAAAGAACTGATTTCAAACGTTCCACACTGCAAAAAATCCGTCATTCAGGACACGTTCCTGGTGTCATATACGGAAAAAATACAGACAGCCTGGCTGTTTCATTAGACAGCATTGATTTATTAAAAACCTTACGTGATGAAGGGAAGAATACAATCATCACCTTAGACGTGGGTGGTGAAACGAAATCTGTAATGGTGACAGAGTTACAAACAGACCCGCTGAAAAACGAGCTTGTCCATGCTGATTTCCAAGTGGTTGACTTACAGCGTGAAATTGACGCGGATGTACCAATACAGTTGATTGGCGAGTCTAAAGGGGTAAAAGATGGCGGTGTGCTTCAGCAGCCACTATTTGAATTATCTGTTACAGCGAAACCAAAAGATATCCCTCAGAATATTGAAGCTGATATTACAAACTTAGAAGTCAATGATGTCTTAACAGTTGCCGATCTGCCTGTTCAGTCATCTTATCAAATCAATAACGATCCAGAAGAAGTCGTTGCATCCATTCTGCCGCCTCAGCAATCAGAGGTTCCTGAGCCAGATAGCGAAGAGGAGCCGCAAGAGCCTGAGGCCATTAAAGAAAAGGATGACGATGGAGAATAACTGGTCATTTAGAGACGTAACCCTCCCGCGGTTGCGTCTTTTGTGCTAGAATGAAAAGAATTCATACGTTTTTCCATGAGGCAATCTGATTGGCTCATTTTTTAGGCGTGTGCTGTGTGACAAAGGAGGTTATTGGTTTCATGATTGCATTCGTTGGATTAGGTAATCCAGGAAAAGAATATGAAAAAACAAGACATAATGTCGGGTTTATGACAATAGATGAACTATCGAAAAAATGGGACATTCCTTTAAATCAGTCAAAATTCCATGGACAATTTGGAACTGGGTTTGTTTCGGGGCAAAAGGTTCTACTTGTAAAGCCGCTTACATATATGAACTTATCAGGAGAATGTGTGCGTCCGCTGATGGACTATTACGATATTCCCCTTGAACATTTGAAAGTGATCTATGATGATCTTGATTTGCCAACTGGCCGGATTCGCTTACGTACAAAAGGAAGTGCAGGGGGGCATAATGGAATCAAATCATTGATTCAGCATTTAGGGTCACCTGAATTTGACCGATTCCGTATCGGCATTGGACGTCCTCAAAACGGCATGAAGGTCGTTGATTACGTATTAGGACGTTTCTCAGAAGAGGAACAGCCTGACATCGCATCAGCCATTCAATCGTCTGTTGAGGCCTGTGAAGCGGCTTTAAAAAAGCCATTTTTAGAAGTGATGAATGATTTTAACAAGAAGGTATAAGAATGATAAGCAAAGCACATACTGATCATAAAATCTCAGCATGGGAGGATCACGTATGGCTTTGCATTATTACTGCCGCCACTGTGGTGTAAAGGTTGGCAGTCTAGATGAATCCGCTGTCCAAAGTGAAGCACTTGGATTTCATCACTTAACAAATGAGGAAAGAAACGATATGATTTCTTATAGGGAAAATGGTGATTTACATGTACAAACCATTTGTGAGGATTGCCAAGAGGCGCTCGAAAGAAATCCTGATTACCATCAGTATCATACTTTTATTCAATAAAAAAGCTTTGGTGTAGATATTAGACCAAAGCGTTTTTCTGTTTTAAACAAACAGGGAGGAGGAGCCAAATGAAAAACATACAATCATTTATCAAACAAAGTGATGATTTTCAGTCCATTTTTAATGGACTAAAGGAAGGGTTAAAAGAACAGCTGCTTGCCGGACTATCAGGCTCCGTCAGATCTTTATTTACAGCCGCGATATCAGACGAACTGAAGCGGCCAATGTTTATTGTGACTCACAATTTATATCAGGCACAGAAGGTAACAGATGATCTAGCAAGTGTGATGCCGGATCGCTCGGTTCTTCTTTATCCTGTCAATGAACTTATCGCTTCAGAAATTGCAGTGGCAAGCCCTGAGCTGAGAGCACAGCGTTTAGATGTCCTGAACCGGCTTGCGAATGGAGAAAATCCCATTATCGTCACTCCCGCTGCTGCGGTGCGCAGGATGCTTCCGCCAGTTGAGCTCTGGAAGGAGAGTCAGATCCATTTAAAGATCGGTGAAGAAATTGATTTGGAGGCGTTTTCAAAACAACTCGTACAAATTGGTTATGACCGGACGTCAATGGTTGCTGCGCCCGGAGATTTTAGTGTGCGCGGAGGAATCATCGACATCTATGCGTTAACAGAAGATCATCCAATCCGTATTGAACTGTTTGATACAGAAGTAGACTCGATTCGAACGTTTCATTCGGATACACAGCGTTCATTAGAAACCCTTCAAGAAATCAAAATAGGTCCTGCAAAAGAGCTGATTGTGAGAGGTCCTGAACGAGTGAGAGCCATTGAAGAGCTTGATCAAGGGCTGGCAAAGAGCTTAAAAAAATTCAACTCAGATCAGCAAAAAGAGCTGCTTCATCAAAATATTTCTGCTGATCGCGAGAAGCTGCTAGAAGGCATCGTGACACAGGAAATGACGAAGTACCTGTCCTATTTCTATGAAAAGCCTGCTAGTTTGCTAGATTACACATCGCAGGATACGATTATTATTTTAGATGAAATCAGCAGAATTCAGGAGATGGAAGAACAGCTTGAACAGGAGGAAGCCGATTGGACAATTAGTCTTCTTGAAGAAGGCAATATTCTTCATGATTTATCTCTTTCTTTCCCGTTCCAAGAACTGATCAATCATCAATCGAGGTCCATTCTGTACTACTCCTTGTTCCTGAGACATGTCCAGCAGACAAATCCGCAAAATATCGTCAATGTATCTAGTAAGCAAATGCAGAATTTCCACGGGCAGATGAATGTGCTAGCGAGTGAAATTGAACGCTATAAAAAACAACAATACACGGTTGTCTTCTTAGGTGCGGATGAAGAGCGGACAGAAAAGCTATCGTCTGTTCTGCATGATTATGACATTGAAGCTGCTCTTGCTAAAACGGATGCTGAGCTTGTGAGCGGACAGGTGTATATTTTACAAGGTGAGCTGCAAACAGGCTTTGAACTGCCGTTATCAAAAATTGCTGTGATCACAGAAGGTGAACTCTTCAAGAAACGTGTGAAAAAGCAGGCACGTAAGCAAAAGCTGACCAATGCAGAGCGAATCAAGAGCTATTCAGAGCTTCAAGTCGGCGATTATGTGGTGCACATTAACCACGGGATCGGTAAATATTTAGGAATTGAAACGCTTGAAATCGGCGGCATTCATAAAGATTATTTAAATATTCATTATCAAGGAAGCGACAAGCTTTATGTACCAGTTGAACAAATTGATCAGGTGCAGAAATATGTAGGATCAGAAGGTAAAGAACCAAAGCTGTACAAACTTGGCGGCAGCGATTGGAAACGCGTGAAGAAAAAAGTTGAAACATCTGTACAGGACATCGCAGATGATCTGATTAAGCTATACGCAGAACGCGAGGCTAGCAAAGGATATGCCTTCTCGCCTGACCATGAGATGCAGCGCCAGTTTGAATCTGCGTTTCCTTACCAGGAAACAGATGATCAAATCCGTTCGATTCATGAAATTAAACAGGATATGGAGCGGGAACGTCCAATGGACCGTCTGCTTTGTGGAGATGTGGGCTACGGAAAAACAGAGGTGGCTATTCGTGCGGCCTTCAAAGCGATTGCTGATGGGAAGCAGGTAGCCTTGCTTGTTCCGACAACCATCTTAGCGCAGCAGCATTTTGACACAATCATGGACCGATTCCAAGACTACCCTGTCAAAATCGCGCAACTGAGCCGTTTCCGTACAAGAAAAGAAACAACTGAAACGTTAAAAGGGCTGAAAAATGGAACGATCGATATGGTTATCGGTACACACCGTCTTCTTTCAAAAGACATCGTCTACAAGGATTTAGGGCTGTTGATCATTGATGAGGAACAGCGTTTTGGTGTGACGCATAAAGAGAAAATTAAGCAGATGAAAGCCAATATCGATGTACTGACACTAACGGCTACTCCAATTCCGCGTACGCTTCATATGTCCATGCTTGGCGTGCGGGATTTATCGGTTATTGAAACACCGCCTGAAAACCGATTCCCTGTTCAAACCTATGTGGTCGAGTATAATGGCGCTTTAGTCAGAGAAGCGATTGAGCGAGAATTAGCACGCGGCGGTCAAGTGTACTTCCTATACAACCGTGTTGAGGATATTGAACGAAAAGCAGATGAAATCTCCATGCTAGTCCCAGATGCAAAAGTCAGCTATGCGCACGGGAAAATGAGCGAGAATGAGCTGGAATCAGTCATGATCAATTTCCTTGAAGGTGAATCAGATGTATTGGTCAGTACCACCATCATTGAAACGGGAGTCGATATTCCAAATGTGAACACGCTCATCGTCCACGATGCCGATAAAATGGGGCTTTCTCAGCTGTACCAGCTAAGAGGACGAGTCGGACGTTCGAACCGTGTCGCTTATGCTTATTTCACGTATCGAAAAGATAAAGTTCTTTCTGAAGTTGCGGAGAAAAGACTTCAAGCTATTAAAGAATTCACAGAGCTCGGATCCGGGTTTAAAATTGCGATGCGTGATTTAACGATTCGAGGAGCAGGGAACTTACTTGGGGCTCAGCAGCATGGCTTCATTGATTCGGTTGGATTCGACCTCTATTCTCAAATGCTGAAAGAAGCCATTGAGGAAAGAAGAGGCGATACAACGGCTCAAGATAAATTCGAGCCAGAAATTGATCTGCAAATTGATGCGTACATCCCAGACACTTATATTTCGGATGGCAAGCAGAAGATTGAAATGTATAAACAGTTCAGAGCAATTGGATCGATTGAAGAGCGAAAAGAGCTTCAAGATGAAATGATCGACCGATTTGGTGAATATCCGCAAGAAGTGGCTGACTTGTTTACGATTGCGACAATGAAGGTGTATGCTGTCCAGGAACGTGTCGAGCTGATCAAGATGGAGAAAGGCATTGTCAGAATGACCCTTGATGAGCAAGCAAGCAGTGAAATCGACGGTCAAAAATTATTTGAGCTCGGCAGTAAATATGGACGTGAAATTGGGTTGGGAATGGAAGGCAGCAAGCTGATTATTTCTGTCCAAACGAAAGGCAAGAAAACGGAGGAATGGCTTGAGGTTGTTCTTAACATGCTTCGAGGCCTTCAAGATGTGAAAAAAGAAACCATTCCATCTTCATAAAATTTTGTTTGTCTCTCGTGTATATTACGTTTGATGTGACGGATACTAAACTCAGGGTCAAGTGGTGAATGTTGCATAAAGTGGACGCTTTTGTTCCATTCACCCAACACATCATCAAACGAAAGAGAGGCAGCAGTGAATGAAAGCAACTGGAATTGTACGCCGCATCGATGATCTAGGTAGAGTGGTTATTCCGAAGGAGATTCGCAGAACATTGCGCATCCGGGAAGGAGATCCGCTTGAGATTTTCGTCGACCGCGATGGAGAAGTGATTTTGAAGAAGTATTCGCCGATTAGTGAGCTAGGAGACTTTGCGAAGGAATATGCTGATGCATTATTCGACAGTTTGGGTCATTCCATCCTGATCTGTGATCGAGATACGTATATTGCTGTATCCGGCAGTTCGAAAAAAGAGTACTTAAACAAATCCATCAGTGATTTACTTGAACGAACAATGGATCAGCGTAATTCTGTGTTAGAAGAAAGCAAAAAAGAAATTCAACTTGTCGATGGTATTGATGATGACGTATCTGCTTATACCATTGCACCTATTGTTGCAAACGGAGATCCGATTGGCGCCGTCGTCTTATTTTCTAAAGAGCGTTCAATGGGAGAAGTGGAGCATAAAGCGGCAGAAACGGCAGCTGGCTTCTTAGCCCGTCAAATGGAACATTAGGTCTAATAACTCTATATCATTTTGATAAAACGAAAAAATGCCGATGAAATCATTTGATTTTGTCGGTTTTTTATATGGGATGAAACAAATCGGGACATGTGCCGTCTACTCCTTAGAAAGAAACGGCTTTTCATTCACGTATGATATAATGAGTTCGTTTAACTGTAGATCTATTTTAAAGGAGTCATCCATGAAAAATGCTGTGAATCAGCCGCATTGGCTTTTCCAGGGTGCGGTGATTTTGACCATCGCAGGCTTGTTATCAAAGATATTAAGTGCTGTTTACCGTGTCCCGTTTCAAAACATCGTAGGGGACACAGGGTTTTATATTTATCAGCAGGTATATCCTTTCCTTGGCATTGCCATCATGCTTGGTACAACAGGTTTTCCTGTCATGGTGTCCAAGCTTCTGAGTGAGCATGGGGAAGAGAATCGAGGGATCATTACAAGGGTATCCTTGGTATATATTACTTTACTGAGCCTAGTCTTATTTCTTTGTCTTTACATAGGAGCAGGCACAATGGCGAGCCTTATGGCAGATAGTCAATTAATTCTGCTCATCCAGATGAGTGCTTTTGTGTTTCTATTTCTGCCGCTCACTGTGATGCTGAGGGGAGTTTTTCAGAGTGACGGTCTGATGCTTCCAACGGCTGTTTCTCAGTTGATTGAGCAGCTCATCAGGGTAGGCGTCCTGCTTGTTTTATCTTTTTATTTCGTGAGGCACGGCTATTCGCTTTATGAAACAGGGGCGGGCGCGGTGTTCTCTTCTATCGCAGGAAGTGCGGCCTCGCTCATTTTGCTTCTTTTCCTTTGGCTGATCTATCGAAAGCAGTCTGCTGCAAGTATGTCAGGCAAACAGGCGACACTTCAAAAAAAAGATATTTTGAAGAGTTTGGTGCTGTATACATTGACGATTTGTGTCAGCGGTTTGCTTATTTTATGGATGCAAATGATTGATGCTTTTCATCTGTATGCGTTGCTGCGCAGTGAGGGTCTCAGTGAAGCGGCGGCAAAGGCGGCAAAAGGTGTGTATGACCGAGGTCAGCCGTTCTTGCAGCTAGGGACGGTGTTTGCCATCAGCATCGGAACCTCTCTTGTGCCATTTTTATCGGCAGCCATGAGAAATGGGGAGCATGAAACGATACGGCAAAAAGTGCGGTCATCGGTTAAGACCACGTCTGTATTAGGGATTGGGTCAGCTGTTGGGCTGATTTGTATTTTATCACCAGTAAATACAATGCTTTTTCGTAATGATTTAGGCACAGATGCCCTGCAAATATTCTGTATATCGATTGCGTTTACGTCGATTGCCATTACGCAGGCGGCTTTACTGCAAGGGCTCGGACATACTGTGTATCCCGCTGTTGTGGTGATCATCAGCGTGCTGGTGAAATGGATTTTAACGATTGCGCTTGTTCCATTATTTGGCATCCACGGTGCCGCATGGTCAACTGTATGTGGTTTTCTCACAGCAGCCGTGCTCAATGCCTTTTATTTGAAGCATAAAGGATGGATTTCATTGAGAGAGCTATTCCCAGTGAAAATTCTTTTATCAGCCGCCTTCATGGCTGTGGTCTTAATGGGATATCAGGCTTTGTTTTCCTGGGTAATCCCTTTTGAAAAACGTCCGTTTTCCGTTTTAGAGAGCCTGACATCAGTTTTTATTGGTGGTTTCGCCTTTTTATATAGTATTCTTAAGCTAGAAGTATTCACGGAAGAGGAATGGAGACTCATTCCATTAGGAAAAAAGATTTTATATTTTAAACAGATGAGAGGGAATCAAAATGGCAGGTAAGATTACCGTCGTCGGTCTCGGGGCAGGCGACATGGATCAGCTGACGCTCGGTGTATATAAGCAGCTGAAGCAGGCGAAAGAAGTATATATGAGAACGCAGGACCATCCGCTTACCGCAGAGTTAATGCAGGAGGTCCCATCTCTCACCTTCTTTGATGAAATTTATGAAAAGCACGATCAGTTTGATCAGGTGTATCAGGAAATTACCGAAATATTATTTGCAGAGGCAGCGGAAAAAGACATTGTGTACGCAGTACCTGGTCATCCGTTTGTGGCAGAAAAGACCGTACAGATGCTCGTCGCTGGGCAGAAAGAGCGCGGGATCGAGGTGTCTGTCGCTGGTGGACAAAGCTTTTTAGATGCGACATTCAACTCCTTGCAGATTGACCCCATCGAAGGATTACAATTCGTTGATGCAGGGGATATGAGAGCGGATGATCTGAAATTAACCCAGCACGTCCTGATTTGTCAGGTATATGATCAGATGACAGCATCGAATGTGAAGCTCACGCTGATGGAAAAGCTTCCTGACGATTATGAAGTTTATATTGTGACTGCAGCTGGAAGCAGTCAGGAACAGATTACTGCCGTTCCTTTATTTGAACTTGATCGAGATGTGTCGATAAATAACTTAACAAGTGTTTATGTTCCTCCGATTCAAGATGAACAGCTGCTTTATCAACAATTTGACACTTTCCGTGACGTTATACGTACATTAAGAGGTCCGGGCGGCTGTCCATGGGATCAAAAACAAACCAATGAGTCACTTAAACCATATTTAATTGAAGAATGCTATGAGCTGCTTGAAGCGATAGATGAAGATGACCCAGATCATATGGTGGAAGAGCTTGGCGATGTGCTGCTACAGGTGCTACTTCACGCTCAAATTGGCGAAGATGACGGTTATTTCTCAATCGATGACGTCATTCAGCATGTCACAGAAAAAATGATTCGGCGACACCCCCATGTGTTTGGTGACACGAATGTTTCTGAGGCAGCAGATGTGGTGGCCAACTGGGAAAAAATCAAGCAGCAGGAGAAGCCAGAGCGGACCGGTTCTATTTTGCAATCGATTCCGGCGACACTTCCAGCACTAACAAAGGCATATAAGCTCCAAAAGAAAGCCGCCAAGGTAGGCTTTGATTGGACAGATGTTCAAGATATTTGGAACAAATACGAAGAAGAAAAGCAGGAATTTCTCGTTGAAGTGGCAGAGAAGACGGACGAAGGTGCAACGAAGCAGATGAAAGATGAATTTGGAGATCTTTTGTTTGTTCTCGTCAATATTGGACGCTTCTATCACCTAGAGCCTGAAACGGCGCTCGCTTCTGCCAACACAAAATTCATGCGGCGCTTTCAGCATATCGAACAAAAAGCAAAGGACATGGGACGTTCATTAGATGACTTAACGCTAGAGGAAATGGACGATCTCTGGAACGATGCGAAACGTATAGAAAGAGGTGAACATACATGAGATTAGATAAGTTTTTAAAAGTGTCCCGTTTAATTAAAAGAAGGACATTGGCAAAAGAAGTAGCTGATCAAGGCAGGATTTCTATTAACGGAACACAGGCGAAAGCAAGCTCTGACGTGAAAGAAGGAGATGAGCTGCAAATCCGCTTTGGTCAAAAGCTAGTGACTGTTCAAGTCAACGAGTTAAAGGACACGACGAAAAAAGAAGAAGCGGCTGGCATGTATACTGTGCTAAAAGAAGAAAAAACAGCAGAATAGGGCTTGTTCTAAATGCCCCTCTTATCACATACAATGCAGTAACATGCAAGTATGAGATATGGGGGATGTATAAATGAATCAATATTATAATCAACCTCAAGGCACGAAGCTGTCATCAGACGCGGAGCACAATGTCACAATGCGAAACAGAAAGCATTTAGATATCACTGGTGTCAAACAAGTGGAAAGCTTTGATAGTGAGGAATTTCTGCTGGAGACGGTCATGGGGATTCTCGCCATCCGCGGAGAAAATCTGCAAATGAAGAACCTAGACGTCGAAAAGGGCGTTGTGTCGATCAAAGGGCGTGTCTTTGATTTAATCTATGTTGATGAACAGCACGGGGAGAAAGCTAAAGGATTTTTTAGCAAGCTGTTTAAATGACGCTGACAGTCCAGTTTTATACGATGCTTTCCATGGCGGCGATGGGCATCTGGCTGGGCGCATCGCTTGATACGTACAAGCTGTTTGTGAACCGGGAAAAAACAACAAAATGGCTTTTGGCTATACACGATCTTCTTTTTTGGATGGTACAGGGTCTCTTGTTCTTTTACGTCCTGCTGCTGACAAATGAGGGAGAATTCAGGCTTTATATTTTTCTAGCCGTTGCTCTAGGTTTCTCGATGTATCAGGCATTGATGAAATATCTGTATCTCAAGATTCTCAAGTTTATCATGATGTGTGTATATCAGACCGTTCTCTTCCTGAAAAGGCTGGTCATGTCGATTGTCTTCCAGCCGATCCGCTGGATGATCACATTGGTCATAAGTGCTATTCTGTTCTTGCTCCACTCGCTCTTACGTCTAGTTCGTTTTACGTTTCGGCTCGTGTGGAAGGTGCTGTCGATTGTTTGTTATCCGCTCATCTGGTTACTCAATGTGACCATTATTCATCGGATTCCCGAAAAATGGCGAACATCAATGAGATTGTTTTTCTCAAAAGGAGCAGGAATTTTACGAGGGGCCAAGAAATTATCTGGTACCATCAAAACGAAATGGAAACAATTCTGGACAAAGTAAGAGAGGAGGCCTTCAACCTTGAACAAGAGAAAAAGAAATATCGCACAAATTCAAAATGATTATCAAAAACAAATGGAACAGCAAGCACAGCGCTTAAAACGCAAACGTCGCGGACTCCTTAGAAGGCTTACCGTGTTTGGTGTGATCGTGCTCATGTTTGCTGTCTTGGTGACAAGTGCCCTCTGGTCGCAATCGTCTTCACTAAAGGAAAAAGAAGAGAAGAAGGTTGCACTCGAAAAAGAGTTGAAGCAATTACAAACAAAGCAGGAAGATATTTCTGATGAAATTAAGAAGCTGAAAAGCAAGGAATACGTACTCGAACTGGCACGACGGGACTATTATATGTCCAAAAAAGGCGAAAAAATCTTTGATGTGGGCAATAAGAGCGATTAGCCTTGTTGACACTTAAAATTCAGTTTATGTATAATTGAACAAATGAGATTTTTTTATAAGTCTAAGGAGGAGCACTTTTTTTATGTCGATTGAAGTTGGCAGCAAGTTACAAGGGAAAGTTACGGGCATTACAAATTTTGGAGCTTTTGTGGAGTTGCCAGGCGGTTCAACTGGTCTCGTTCATATCAGTGAGGTAGCCGATAACTATGTAAAAGATATTAATGAGCATTTAAAAGTCGGTGAACAAGTTGAAGTGAAAGTGATTAACGTTGAAAAAGACGGTAAAATCGGCTTGTCCATTAAAAAAGCAAAAGATCGTCCTCAACAACAATCAAGACCAAGCAGAAATGATTTCCGTCCGAAGGAATCGTTTGAACAAAAAATGAACAAATTCTTAAAAGATAGCGAAGATCGCTTAACATCTTTAAAACGTAACACGGAATCAAAACGTGGGGGGCGCGGAGCAAGAAGAGGTTAACTTGTTGCTGCTTTCTATATATTTTCACAACAAAGCATCTGCTGTTCAGCAGGTGCTTTTTTTCATGATCTATCCTACATTTTTTGAGATTTCGTCATTTAATTTAAAACTTTCTATTGACGGACAAGCGAATCCTTTGTATTATAGTTCTTGTGCTTCTTAGCGCATTATTATTATGGCGGTGTAGCTCAGCTGGCTAGAGCGTACGGTTCATACCCGTGAGGTCGGGGGTTCGATCCCCTCCGCCGCTATCCTTTTAACTAGAACATAAAGCAAGGCCCGTTGGTCAAGCGGTTAAGACACCGCCCTTTCACGGCGGTAACACGGGTTCGAATCCCGTACGGGTCATCTTCGAAACAGCTTTCTATAGGAAAGCTGTTTTTTTGTGCTTTCGTAAAATTCTGATGAAAGACATCGACTTTCATGAAAGTATGCCTCTTTGACGAATAAAGCGTCGAACGTTTTATGGAAACGACAACTTCTTTTGACAAAATTTCTTTTTCACATTCGCTATAATGACAAGCAACGAATATCAGGTGGGGGATGAGAAGATGGAAAAACTAGAAAGAAGAACTGATTTAACAGGAGCGGGGTTTGAAAGAATCAGTGCGGGGTTAAAAAAGATGAAAAACCTGTTTCTTCATCACACGCATTCTCTTTTTTTCTATAAAGGGTTTATTTATGTTGTTCTAGGCTTTTTATTAGGACGAGCCTTTATATTATCTGAAATTATGCCGTTTGCTCTGCCTTTCTTTGGTTCCATGCTGCTTATTAAAAGAGATAAGGCAATGCTTGCTTGTCTCGCTTTACTCGCTGGGGCGATGACGATATCACCTCAAAATGCATTGTTTGTGTTTGCATCGCTGCTCATGTTTCTCCTTGTGTCAAAGGTGGTTTCTTTCATCATCAAAGACCCAGTGAAAACATTACCGGTTGTCATTGTTCTCTCAATGCTGATCACCCGAGGAGCGTTTGTTTACCTAGAGCAAGGTGCTGTGCAAAGCTATGATTACGTCATGGCGGGTGTCGAAGCAGGACTTGCCTTCATTTTGACACTGATTTTTCTTCAAAGCCTGCCGATTTTTACAGTCAGGAAAATGAAACACTCTTTAAAGGTCGAAGAAATTATTTGTTTTATGATTTTAATTGCCTCAGTTTTAACTGGACTTGCTGGGATCTCATTTCAAGGGATGCAGGCAGAGCATATTTTGTCACGTTATGTAGTGCTGACCTTTGCTTTTATTGGCGGAGCCAGTATTGGTTGTACGGTCGGTGTCGTGACAGGATTAATTCTCGGTCTCGCCAACATTGGAAACCTTTATCAGATGAGTCTTCTTGCCTTTTCAGGTTTATTAGGCGGATTGCTGAAAGAAGGAAAGAAAGCAGGGGCAGCCATCGGCTTAATTGTGGGTTCCTTACTCATTTCACTGTATGGGGAAGGGTCAGCAGGTCTCATGACCACATTGTATGAATCACTTATAGCGGTTGCACTCTTTTTACTCACGCCACAATCAGTCACCTCCAAGGTAGCGAAATACATTCCTGGTACGGTAGAGCATGTACAAGAACAGCAGCAATATGCTCGGAAAGTACGAGACGTGACAGCAAAAAAGGTAGACCAATTCTCTAATGTATTTCATGCGCTGTCTGAGAGTTTTGCGACATTTTACGAATCCATTCCTGAAGAGAAGAAGCAGGAAGAGGATGTAGATCTTTTTTTAAGTACGATCACAGAACGATCCTGTCAAACGTGCTATAAGAAAAATAAATGCTGGGTGCAGAACTTTGATACAACCTATGAACTAATGAAACAAGTTATGCATGAATCTGATGAAAAAACATATGAGCATAACCGAAAATTGAAAAAGAAATTTAGTCAGCACTGCTCGAAATCAAAACATGTCGAAGAATTGATTGAAGAGGAAATCGCTTACTATAAAGCCAACCAGACACTGAAGAAAAAAGTCCAAGACAGCAGACGTCTTGTGGCTGAACAGCTGATGGGGGTCTCGCAAGTGATGGAGGATTTTTCCCGGGAAATAAAACGAGAAAGAGAACAGCATTTTATTCAAGAAGAGCAGATGATAGAAGCGCTTCAGCACTTTGGCATTGAAATTCAGCAAGTAGAAATCTATAGCTTGGAGCAGGGGAATGTCGATATTGAAATGAGAATCCCATATTGCCAAGGTCATGGGGAATGTGAAAAAATCATTGCTCCAATGCTTTCCGATATTTTAGAAGAACAGATTTTAGTCAAAGCAGAGCAGTGTGCAGAGCATCCAACAGGCTATTGTCATGTTGTGTTTGGTTCTGCTAAATCATATCGAGTGGCTACAGGTGTGGCGCATGCAGCAAAAGGCGGAGGACTGGTATCAGGAGACAGCTACAGTATGATGGAGCTTGGTGCGGGCAAGTATGCCGCAGCTATTAGTGATGGAATGGGCAACGGAGCACGTGCTCATTTTGAAAGCAATGAAACGATTAAGCTGTTAGAAAAAATATTGGCGTCAGGTATCAATGAAAAAGTGGCGATTAAAACCATTAATAGTATTTTATCTTTACGAACGACGGACGAGATCTATTCAACATTGGATTTATCGATCATTGATTTACAGGATGCGAGCTGTAAGTTCCTTAAGATTGGTTCAACACCCAGCTTTATTAAACGGGGTGATCAGGTGATGAAGGTACAAGCAAGCAACTTGCCTATTGGCATTATTGATGAATTCGAAGTCGAGGTTGTGAGCGAACAGATGAAAGCAGGAGATCTATTGATTATGATGAGTGACGGCATTTTTGAAGGGCCAAAGCATATTGAAAATCATGATCTGTGGGTGAAACGGAAAATGAAAAGCTTTAAAACAGAAGATCCACAAGAAATTGCTGATTTATTAATGGAAGAGGTCATTCGAACAAGAGCAGGCCAAATTGACGACGATATGACGGTTGTTGTCATCAGGCTCGACCACAACACACCAAAATGGGCTTCCATTCCGACAGGTACATTCTATCTTGAGAAACAAGAGATTTCTTAAAATATCGTATAATATGAATTTCTTCTGGCGATGATGGGGATATAAGCATTCAGTTACAATCCCAGGAGGAATGAAGATGCGAAAAGGTCACGTCAACCAAATCTTATTGATTACAGATGGCTGCTCAAATCACGGGGAAGATCCGCTTGCGATTGCCTCATTGGCAAAGGAACAAGGGATTACAGTCAATGTCATTGGCATTATGGAAGAAAACAGACACGATCATGAAGCGATGAAAGAAGTAGAGGGGATTGCTCTCGCAGGCGGAGGCATCCATCAAGTTGTCTACGTCCAGCAATTATCTCAAACAGTACAAATGGTCACGAAAAAAGCGATGACACAAACCTTACAAGGTGTTGTGAATAAAGAATTGCAGCAAATACTCGGCAAAGACACTGAAATTGAAGAGCTTCCACCTGATAAGCGCGGGGAAGTAATGGAGGTTGTTGATGAGCTAGGAGAGACTGTTCACCTTCAAGTACTCGTGCTTGTTGATACAAGTGCAAGTATGAAACCGAAGCTGCCGACTGTCAAAGAAGCACTTATCGACCTTTCCATCAGTTTAAATTCAAGAATTGGAGAAAATCAGTTTGGGATGTGTGTATTTCCCGGGAAAAACTCAGATGCTGAAATTGTGTTGAATTGGACGCCTCGATTCGATTCATTATCATCTATTTTCCCAAAACTGACCACTGGAGGAATCACCCCAACGGGACCAGCACTTCGGGAAGCACTTCAGCATTTCAAATCAGTTCGCTCACGTAAAGGGCTGCTTGAAGCAAAGGAAGAGCATGATGATGAATTCGGTTTCTAACATCCCGTTAGGCACGGTGATTCAAGGGAAATGGCACCACCATCATTACCGTATTGTAAAAGAGCTTGGAAAAGGGGCGAACGGTGTTGTCTATCTGGCCGAATCGCCACATGGGCAAGCGGCCCTTAAAGTGAGTGATGACAGTATGCTCATTGCATCTGAAGTCAATGTATTAAAATCCTTTTCAAAGGCTCCTGTGAAAACCATGGGGCCTTCTTTTTATGATATGGATGATGCGATTTATCCCGGTATGCCTCAAAAACGCTCCTTTTACGTGATGGAATATGTTAGAGGCCCATTACTGCTTGAGTTTGTAAAACAAAAGGGTGATGAATGGATCGTTGTTTTGATGATTCAGCTTTTATCTAGCCTGGCTCATTTACATCAGGAAGGATGGATTTTTGGTGACTTAAAGCCTGATAATCTCATTGTTTCTGGTCCCCCTGCCACGATCCGGTGCATTGATGTGGGAGGAACGACAAAAGCGGGCAGGGCAATTAAGGAGTATACCGAGTTTTTTGATCGAGGCTATTGGGGATTCGGCTCACGAAAAGCTGAACCAACTTATGATTTATTTGCCCTGACCATGGTGATGGTTAACTGTGCGTATAAGAAAGAATTCAAAAAAGGAGCAGAACCAGAAAAGCAGCTTTATCGAGCCATTGAAGGACATCCTTTATTAAAGCGATATGAAAGGGTGTTAAAGGCTGCTTTACAAGGTAAATATCAATCAGCAGCAGACATGAAAAGTGCGATGCTGAAAGAAGGACAGCTGATTGAATCAAGAAAATCGCGCCAAAAGAAGCAACAGCAAAAAAACGCGCCAAAACCCGCTGTTAATCAAAATCAACAAGTGGCTTCACGATCGCGGGCTGCAGCAGCAAAAAGAACGTCAGTACGTAAAAAATCAGGCGGACTTTTTGAAACCATTCTTATCGTGTGCAGTGTACTCGCCCTTTACTGTGCATATGTGGTTTTGTTCCTGTTGTAGAGCTGTAAAAAAGCAGGCTTCTTCTTTGCTTGGAGCTACTGAAAGTGATAGGATATGTATATCTTTAAATTACCTGCTCTTTGTGAGGAGGAAGTTGTGAATAGAATTGAATCTTTTTTGAAAAAACATGATGTTTACCTTGAAAATACGACAGTCATTGTCGGGGTTTCCGGCGGACCGGATTCTATGCTCTTACTGCATGAACTTAACAAGCGTCGCAAAGGTTCCTATCAGCTGATTGCAGCCCATGTAGATCACATGTTCAGAGGAGAAGAGTCCTTTGCTGATTTGGCATTTGTTGAGGCTTACTGTAAAGAGCACGAGATCCCTTTTGAATCGTCCCGCATACAGGTCACCCAATATGCAAAAGAAAACCGCTTAAACAAACAGGCAGCTGCAAGGGAGTGCAGATATGCTTTCTTTCGTCAATTGATGGAGCAATACAACGCTCAATTTATAGCGCTTGCACATCATGGAGACGACCAAGTAGAAACAATGATGATGAGACTTGCGAGAGGAACTGTTGGTATAGGACTCGCGGGTATCCAAGCAAAACGTCCTTTTCAAAATGGATGGCTGATTCGTCCGCTCATTGGATACTCTAAGGACGACGTGCTAAAAGCTTGTGAAAAAGAACATGTTCCCTATGTCATTGATCAAAGCAATCATACAGATGACTACTTGAGAAACCGGGTAAGAAGACACATTCTTCCCGTGTTAAAAGAAGAGGCACCTCATGTACATGAAAGCTTTCAGTTTGTAAGTGACATGCTGACTGAGGATGAGCAATACTTGCAGGCTTTAACAAAGGAACAAATGAACCAAGTGATAACGAGTCAATCGCCTAAGCAAATTGAGATCAAAACGAAGCCTTTGCTTGACCTGCCTTTGCCTTTACAAAGAAGAGGCATTCAACTAATATTAAACTATCTTTATGAAAACACTCAATCAGCGTTTTCAAATCAGCATATTCTAGGGACTTTAGACTGGTTATCTCATACTGATCAACCGTCTGGATCATTAGATTTGCCAAAAGGTTTACAAGCTGTCAAGTCTTATGATCACTGTATGTTTACCTTTGAACGATCGCATGTAGTAGACCAGTCTTATGCTCTTCACTTAAAGGTTGAGCTCGGAGAAGAGCTTTTTCTCCCAAATGGACAGTCTATCGTCGTATCAAATCATGTTCCGAAGGATGCACGGAACGGAAACCATTTTTTCTTGCTTCAAAAGGATCATGTTCGTCTCCCTTTGATCATTCGCTCACGAAAAAATGGTGATCGAATCAAACTTAAAGGGATGAATGGATCAAAAAAGGTGAAGGATATATTTATTGATAAAAAAGTGCCTCTTGCAGAAAGAGACAGCTGGCCGATCGTCACTGACTCGGATCATCAAATCATCTGGATCCCAGGTCTGAAAAAATCTGTTTTTGAAGAAATTGATATGACAAACAGCGATCTCATTGTATTACAATATAGACAGCACGAAAATTTGTAGGGGGCAAGCAAAAGCATGAAACAAGATATTGAAAAGATTTTGATCTCAGAAGAAGAGATCCAGCAAAAAGTGAAGGAGCTGGGTGCAACATTAACCAGCGATTATGATGGTAAATTTCCCCTGGCTATTGGTGTTTTGAAAGGGGCTCTTCCATTCATGGCAGACCTGATCAAACACATTGATACATATTTAGAGCTTGATTTTATGGATGTATCTAGCTACGGAAAGTCTACCGTATCTTCTGGAGAAGTAAAGATCATTAAGGATCTAGATACTTCTGTTGAAGGAAGAGATATTTTGATTATGGAAGATATCATCGACAGTGGGTTAACTTTGAGCTATCTGGTAGAGCTTTTCCGATACCGTAAAGCAAATTCCATTAAAATTGTGACATTGCTTGATAAACCAAGCGGCCGCAAAGCAGACATCAAAGCAGATTATGTTGGATTTGAAGTACCAGATGCATTTGTTGTCGGCTATGGATTGGATTTCGCTGAACGTTACCGAAACCTCCCGTATATTGGAGTGTTAAAACCATCTGTTTACGAAGGCTGATCAGCATACGTATACATGAGGTTATTGGTTGTGTTGGAATGATTTTCTATGATACTATTGAACATAGTTGTGCTTACTGTGGGAGGAGGTAAGGAATGAATCGGGTTTTTCGTAATACGATTTTTTATATACTTATTTTATTACTTGTGATAGGGGTCGTTAGTTGGTTAGGATCCCCAAATCAAAAGCCTGAGAACATGTCTTACAGCAAATTTTCGCAAAATCTAAGTGCGGGAAAAGTGGAGAGTATCTCCATTCAGCCTGTAAGAGGGGTTTATGAAATTCGTGGTCAATTAGATGGCGCGAAGAAAGATCAATACTTCATTACCCATGTTCCAGATGGTCAAGGTGTTGACCAAATTTACAGTGCACTGAAGAATACAGATGTAAAAGTAGAACCAGCACCTGAAACAAATGGATGGCTGCAAGTTCTGACAACCATCATTCCGTTTATCATCATCTTTATCCTGTTCTTCTTCTTATTGAACCAAGCTCAGGGCGGCGGAAGCCGAGTCATGAACTTTGGTAAGAGTAAGGCGAAGCTTTACACAGAAGAGAAGAAACGTGTGAAATTTAAAGATGTTGCTGGTGCAGATGAAGAAAAGCAAGAGCTTGTAGAAGTGGTTGAATTCCTGAAGGACCCACGTAAATTTGCGGAGCTTGGCGCAAGAATCCCTAAAGGGGTTTTGCTAGTAGGACCTCCAGGTACAGGTAAAACATTGCTTGCGAGAGCATCTGCAGGAGAAGCAGGCGTTCCTTTCTTCAGCATCAGTGGTTCTGACTTCGTCGAGATGTTCGTCGGTGTCGGTGCATCACGTGTACGTGATTTATTCGAAAATGCAAAAAAGAATGCACCTTGCTTAATCTTTATTGATGAGATTGATGCAGTGGGTCGTCAGCGTGGAGCCGGTCTTGGCGGTGGTCATGACGAGCGTGAACAAACGCTTAACCAGCTTCTTGTCGAAATGGATGGTTTTAGTGCCAACGAAGGTATTATTATCATTGCTGCGACGAACCGTGCAGATATTCTAGACCCTGCATTGCTGCGTCCGGGACGTTTTGACCGTCAAATTACGGTTGACCGCCCAGATGTTATTGGCCGTGAAGAAGTACTGAAAGTTCATGCGAAAAACAAACCGCTTGACGAGTCAGTCAACTTAAAAGCCATTGCAAGCAGAACACCAGGGTTCTCTGGGGCAGATCTTGAGAACTTACTAAACGAAGCAGCACTTGTTGCTGCCCGTCAAAACAAAAAGAAAATCGATATGCGTGATATCGACGAAGCGACTGACCGTGTCATCGCTGGGCCGGCGAAGAAAAGCCGCGTCATTTCGAAGAAAGAACGTAATATCGTGGCTTACCATGAAGCAGGTCATACCGTCATTGGTCTTATCTTAGACGAAGCGGACATGGTGCATAAAGTAACGATCGTTCCTCGTGGTCAGGCAGGCGGATATGCGGTCATGCTTCCAAGAGAAGACCGTTATTTCCAAACGAAGCCAGAGCTTCTTGATAAGATTGTCGGCTTGCTCGGTGGTCGTGTTGCAGAGGAAATTACGTTTGGTGAAGTAAGTACAGGCGCTCACAACGACTTCCAGCGTGCAACAGGCATTGCAAGAAGAATGGTCACAGAGTTCGGTATGTCTGATAAACTTGGTCCGCTTCAATTCGGTCAATCACAAGGAGGTCAAGTATTCCTTGGCCGTGATTTCAACAATGAGCCGAATTATAGTGAAGCGATCGCTTACGAAATTGACCAAGAAGTTCAGCGCTTCATTAAGGAGAGCTACGAACGTGCGAAACAAATTCTCACTGAGAATAAAGATAAGCTAGAAATCATCGCACAAGCCCTTCTAGAAGTTGAAACATTAGATGCTGAACAAATTAAATCTCTTTACGAAACTGGAAAGCTTCCAGAGCGTGTATACGCAGATGACGAAGAGAAAAACGATGATGTGAAAGTAAACATCAAGAAAAAAGAAGATGAGGAGATCTAATCTCCTTCTATGAAAGCTGCCGGGATCACCGGCAGCTTTTTTATTTCGATTCATGAATGGATCGGTTTCGAATTGTTTACAAATGGAACTCAATTCGTGTATGGTATGATAGAAAGTCGAAAAATGCTCTTTTTGAGAAACTATTCAAAGTGGTGATGAAGTTGTTACTCGTGATAGATGTAGGAAACACAAATACCGTTTTAGGTGTTTATCATAATGGCGATCTAAACTACCATTGGCGAATTGAAACAAGCCGTCATAAAACAGAAGACGAATTTGGTATGTCCATTAGGGCTTTATTCGATTATGTGGGGCTGATGTTTGATCAAATAGAAGGGATTATCATCTCGTCTGTGGTCCCGCCAATGATGTTCGCACTTGAAAGAATGTGCGAAAAGTATTTTCACCTAACACCCCAAATTGTAGGGCCTGGAATGAAGACTGGATTAAACATTATGTGTGACAATCCAAAGGAAGTCGGTGCAGATCGAATTGTCAACGCAGTAGCAGCAATTCACCTCTATGGGGCGCCTCTTATTGTGGTAGACTTTGGAACAGCAACAACCTACTGTTATATCAATGAACAAAAACAATACATGGGTGGAGCGATTGCACCGGGTATTACCATCTCAACTGAGGCTTTATATACAAGAGCGGCGAAGCTGCCGAGAATTGAAATTGTCCGTCCAGATCACATTGTTGGAAAAAACACCATCAGTGCGATGCAATCCGGCATTCTTTATGGATATGTTGGCCAAGTCGAGGGAATAGTGAAACGGATGAAGCAGCAAGCCAAACAAACACCGAAAGTCATTGCAACAGGCGGTTTGTCTACATTGATTGGAAATGAATCAGACTGTATTGATATTGTCGATCCATTCCTGACATTAAAAGGACTGCAGCTCATTTATGAACGTAATCGTGTCGGTGTATTATAGGAGGTTTAAATCAAATGGATTACTTAGTTAAAGCGTTAGCATATGACGGAAAAGTCCGCGCATATGCTGCAAACACAACAGATACAATCAACGAAGCGCAAAGAAGACATCATACGTGGCCGACTGCATCAGCAGCTATCGGCAGAACGATGACAGCAACAGTCATGATGGGTGCTATGCTGAAAGGTGAGAATAAGCTAACTGTCAAAATAGAAGGCGGTGGACCAATCGGCGCCATTATTGCTGATGGAAATGCAAATGGCCAGGTGCGAGGATATGTCTCAAACCCACAAGTTCACTTTGACTTAAATGAACATGGCAAGCTGGATGTTAGACGTGCAGTCGGAACATCTGGAACGTTAAGTGTTGTCAAAGATATCGGGCTGAAGGACCACTTTACAGGACAAACGGAAATTGTCTCAGGTGAAATTGGAGATGACTTCACTTATTATCTTGTTTCTTCTGAGCAAGTGCCTTCTTCTGTAGGCGTAGGCGTCCTTGTCAATCCAGATAATTCGATTCTCGCAGCGGGCGGTTTCATCATTCAATTGCTGCCTGGTACAGAAGATGCTGTCATTGAAAGACTAGAAAAGCGTCTGTCAACCATTGAACCAATCTCTAAACTCATTGAAAAAGGGATGACACCAGAAGAAATATTAGAAGAAGTACTCGGTGAAAAGCCTCAAATTTTAGAAACTGTACCCGTCGAATTTTCTTGTAACTGCTCAAAAGAACGGTTTGCAAATGGCATTATCAGCCTAGGGAAAGCCGAAATTGATGATATGATTGAACAAGACGGACAAGCAGAAGCTCAATGCCATTTTTGTAACGAAACGTATGTATTTACAAAAGAAGAGCTAGAAGAGCTACGTGAAGAATTAACCCGCTAAGCTCTAAGCAGCGGGTTTTCTTTTTAGAATGGAAAGGAGACGAAAGATGAGATTAAAAGCAAGAGTGGTATGGACATTTATCCTCGTGTTGCTCATGATTAATGCCGTTGTCATTGCATATGTATTAACAAAGTCACAAATGTCACAGGCTTCTTCTAACGGGAAGAGCGGTGAAGAAATTGCATCGATTGGAAAAGAGAAGGTAACGCGTCAAGAATGGTTAAAGAAGATGGAAGACCGCTACGGAAAGGCAACACTTGAACAAATGATCAATCAGAAGGTGGTCAATCAGCTTGCCAAGCAAAACAAGCTGGACGTGTCTTCGGAAGAGATCAATCGTGAATTGCTTATGCTCAAAGCAGTATCTAATAATTTCTACGAAGATGGACATACAAGTGAGAAAGAATGGAAAGAACAGATTCGTTATCAAATTTTATTAGAGCAGCTTTTAACAAGAGATGCCGTCGTTTCTGAAAAAGAAGCGAAATCGTTTTATGAAAAAAACAAGGACTTATATCAATATGACGATTCATACCGCATTCGCCATATCGTCGTGAAGACAAAGAGCGAGGCTGAAAATGTATTGAAAGATTTAAAAGGTGGATCTAGCTTTGAAGCCGTGGCAGCTGAACGTTCAATCGACCGTTACACCTCACCATACGGCGGAGATCTTGGATTTGTGACAGAAGAGCAGGAAAGTATCCCAGCCCTATACATACAAGAAGCTCAAAAGCTTCAGCCAGATGAATGGACGAAAGAGCCGATTCAGACCAAAAACGGGTATGCCATTATTCAGTTAAAAGAAAAATTAAATGGCCGCTCTTTCTCCTATGACGAAGTCAAAGATCAGATTAAAAGGCAGATTGCGATGGAAGATCTAGGTGAAAAGGCGAATGTCAAAACCCTGTGGAAAGAAGCAAAAGTCACATGGTTTTACGATGGCGAGCAGGACTAAAAGCATTGACAAAATTTTTTGAAATTGATAATTTAATATTAATACAATAAAATTACTCGGAGATAGAGGTGTTAGTGATGGCTCGTATTGCAAATTCAGTTTTTGAACTAATAGGAAATACACCAGTCGTTAAATTAAACCGTTTAGTAGATGAAGACAGTGCGGATGTCTACTTGAAACTTGAATATATGAACCCGGGAAGCAGTGTCAAAGATCGTATTGCTTTAGCGATGATCGAAGATGCTGAAGCAAAAGGTACACTAAAAGCTGGCGATACGCTTATTGAACCTACAAGTGGAAACACAGGGATCGGCCTTGCGATGGTAGCAGCTGCTAAAGGAATCAATGCGATTTTGGTTATGCCAGACACAATGAGTCAGGAGCGCCGCAACCTTTTACGTGCTTATGGTGCGGAGCTTGTCTTAACACCAGGTGCAGAAGGAATGAAAGGTGCCATCAAAAAAGCAGAAGAATTGGCAGAAGAGCATGGTTACTTCATGCCTCAGCAATTTAGCAACGAAGCCAATGCGGAGATTCACCGTCGTACAACTGGGAAAGAAATTCTTGAACAGTTTGACGGCGAGCTTGATGCATTTATTGCAGGTGTCGGTACGGGCGGTACGATTACAGGTGCTGGTGAAGTCCTAAAAGAAGCCATCCCATCGATCCAGCTTTATGCGGTAGAACCGACAGATTCCCCTGTATTGTCAGGTGGAAAGCCGGGTCCGCATAAAATTCAAGGAATTGGAGCAGGTTTTGTTCCTTCAATCCTGAACACAGAAATATATGACGGCATCATCCAAGTGAAAAACGAAGATGCATTTGAGCTTGCAAGAAAAGCAGCGAAAGCAGAAGGAATCCTTGGCGGTATTTCTTCCGGAGCAGCTATTTACGCAGCACTTCAAACAGCGAAAAAGCTTGGTAAAGGGAAAAAGGTTCTCGCAATCATCCCAAGTAACGGTGAGCGTTACCTCAGTACACCTCTTTATCAATTCGATTAAACCAATCACCCCAGCATTTGCTGGGGTTTTTTCATGAATTCTGAAGATGGAAAGCAAATACTATTTTCTAAATAAATTGGATTGCATTACAATAAGATTAATGAAAATGAAAAAGGATGATAACATGACACAACGCAGGCCGATGGGCATCAAAATTCCTTTTACGAAAGATGCATTCTTAAAAAGATACGAAGAATTAACTGCTCGTGAAACACATCATGTGCTTCTTGAAAGTGCACGCGGCGGTTCATATAGCATTGCTGGTATTCACCCGATCGCTAAAGCGAAGGGGAAAGATGGGATGACGACCATCCATTATCAAGATGAGGTATTGTTCAAAGAAGGTGATCCATTCAGAGCGTTTACGGATTGGTTTCAATCCCTTCAAACCGAAACAAACGACGAATACCCCGACTTCCAAGGTGGAGCGATTGGGTTTTTAAGCTACGATTATGCTAGATACATCGAGCATTTTAAGATGCTGGCAATTGATGATCTTAAAACACCAGACCTTTATTTCCTCGTGTTTAACGATGTTGCAGTTTTTGATCATGAAGAGAATGCACTGTGGCTGATTACTCACACAGAGGAAGCAGAACCAATGAGTGAAGCGAATCAAAGGCTTGAAGAATGGAAGCGAAAGTGGACAAGCTCTTTTGAAGAATCAGCACAATCACCTGTCAATGAATCTTCCACAGAATTTGTACCAGCAGCACCTTTTACTGAAGAAACCTTTGGAGAAGCAGTAGAGAAAATTAAGCAATATATCGCAAACGGTGATGTGTTCCAAGTGAACTTATCTATCAGACAAGATGAACAGCTTCACACTCATCCGTATGATTTATACAAAACGTTACGTCAAGTGAATCCTTCTCCTTATATGTCTTACCTGCATACGCCTGACTTCCAGATTGTTTGTGGATCTCCAGAGCTGCTTATTAAGAAAAAAGGGACTCAGCTAGAAACAAGACCAATTGCTGGAACAAGATCACGAGGCAAAGACGACGCTGAGGATCAAGCGCTGGCAAAAGAACTGATTGAAAATGAAAAAGAACGCGCAGAGCATGTGATGCTCGTTGACCTTGAGCGGAATGACCTTGGACGAGTATCCACTTATGGATCCGTAAAAGTGAACGAATTTATGGCGATTGAGAAATATTCACACGTGATGCATATTGTATCCAATGTACAAGGGGAGCTGCGTGATGAATGTGACGCGGTAGATGTCATGAGAGCTGTATTCCCAGGTGGAACAATTACAGGTGCTCCAAAAGTGAGAACAATGGAAATCATAGAAGAACTTGAGCCAACAAGACGTGGGCTTTATACTGGATCTATAGGCTGGTTTGGATTCAATCAAGATATGCACTTTAATATCGTTATTCGTACGGCGTATTGTACAGAAGGAAAAGCCTTTATGCAGTCAGGTGCGGGAATCGTCATAGATTCTGTCCCAAAACACGAATACAAAGAATCGATTAAAAAAGCCTATGCAGTGAAAAAAGCAATACAGTTGAGCAAAGAAGAGACTATTTTGAGTTAGAGGTGAGCAGAGTATGATTTTAATGATTGATAATTATGATTCATTTACGTACAACCTGGTCCAGTATTTAGGTGAGCTTGGGGAAGAATTGATCGTGAAACGGAATGATCAAGTGACCATTCAGGAAATTGAAGAGCTCAAGCCGGATTTTCTCATGATTTCTCCAGGGCCATGCAGTCCTGATGAAGCGGGAATTAGTATGGAGGCGATCAAGCACTTTGCAGGAAGTATTCCGATCTTCGGTGTGTGTTTAGGTCACCAATCCATCGCACAAGTCTTTGGCGGGGATGTTGTTCGAGCAGAGCGCTTAATGCACGGTAAAACGTCAGAGATTAAACATGACGGAAAAGGTGTCTTCACAGGACTTCAAAATCCGCTCGTTGCAACGAGATATCACTCATTAATTGTCAAAAACGAGACGCTGCCAGAGTGCTTTGACGCAACAGCCAGCACAAAGGAAGGCGAGCTTATGGCGATTCGCCATAAAGAATTGCCGATTGAAAGTGTGCAATTCCATCCTGAATCAATTATGACGTCCTTCGGAAAAGAAATGCTGAAAAATTTCATTGAAACCTATCGTAAAAAGGGGCATGAAGCAAACGCATGATCATTTATCTGAACGGTCAGTATATAGAGGAGAAAGACGCGACTCTTTCTCCTTTTGATCATGGTTTTCTATATGGCATCGGTGTATTCGAAACATTTACCAGCCTGGCAGGACAAGTCTTCCTGTTGGATTGGCATCTTGAAAGGCTCAATCAATCATTACGTGACCTTTGCATCGAATCCACAATAGAGAAACCATTTGTACTCGACATCATTCATACCTTACTGAATAAAAACCAAATAGCCGGCGGCCATGCGAGAATTCGCTTGAATGTTTCTGCGGGCAGAGGCAATGGGTTTTCTGCAGATCCTTATGAAGAGCCTGTCGTTTTTGTCATGATCTCTCCTTTCCGTCCAGAATCTATTTTGGATGAGAAAAAGGGAGTCATTCTTCAAACGAGAAGAAATACACCGGAAGGCCCAAGACGCCTCAAGTCTCATCATTATATGAACAACCTGCTCGCGAAAAGAGAAGTGGGGAATGACCCGTCGTTAGAAGGCATCTTTTTAACAAAAGAAGATGATGTGGCAGAAGGCATTACCTCGAATATATTTTGGCGAAAAGATGATGTGATCTATACACCGTCACTTGATACAGGCATTTTAAATGGGGTCACTCGTCGATACTGTATGGAAACGCTCCGCGCTATGGGGGCTTCGCTAAAGGAAGGGCGATACCCAGTCTCACATTTGCTCTCAGCTGATGAGGCATGGATGACCAATTCTGTTCAGGGAGTTGTACCGTTCAGAGGAATAGGAGAAATCCACTTTCCCAAAAACAGCCGGACAATTTCAACAAAGTTAAGAATGCAATACACTAAAGAACGTCAAGACCATAAAGAGTAGGTGGACACAATGACACAACAATTGATAAAACAGCCTAAAATCATACAGGCCAAGCACCATACCCTTAGTTATGAAGAAAAGACATTAGTCATGGGCATTTTAAATGTCACACCTGACTCTTTTTCAGATGGAGGAAAGTTTAATCAAGTAGATAAAGCGCTGGCTCATGCAGCGCAACTGATAGAAGACGGGGCACATATTATTGATATTGGCGGAGAATCCACTCGTCCGGGAGCGGCACTTGTCTCGGAAGAAGAGGAGCTTTCAAGAGTCATTCCGGTCATTGAGAAGATCACAAAAGAATTAGATGTACCTATCTCTATTGATACGTATAAAGCCCGTGTTGCAGATGAAGCGGTGAAAGCTGGAGCCTCCATCATTAATGATGTATGGGGAGCGAAGGCAGATCCCCAAATGGCACATGTGGCAGCGAAGCACAATGTCCCAATCATATTAATGCACAATCGGCCAGAACGAAACTACACACATCTGATTTCAGATATGATCGCCGATTTGAAAGAAAGTGTCCAAATTGCCCAGCAAGCAGGTGTCCGCGATGACATGATCATATTAGATCCAGGTGTAGGATTTGCAAAAAATAAAGAGGACAACCTGAAGGTCATGAATGAACTCGAACATTTTTGTCACCTTGGGTATCCACTGCTGTTAGCTACATCTCGAAAACGATTCATTGGTGCTGTCTTAGACCTGCCGCCTGAAGAACGTACTGAAGGAACAGGTGCGACGGTTTGCCTTGGAATTCAAAAGGGCAGTGCGATGGTCCGTGTACATGATGTAAAAGAAATAGCAAGAATGGCAAAAATGATGGATGCCATGCTGAATAAGGGAGGCGCTTATCATCGATAAAGTATATGTAAACGGAATGGAATTTTACGGGTACCACGGTGTATTTGCAGAAGAAAATAAATTAGGGCAGCGATTCCGCGTGGACTTAACAGCTTCACTTGATTTAAGTAAAGCCGGACAAACTGATGACCTCAATGAGACCATCAACTATGCAGAGCTTTACCAAATTTGCAAAAGCATCGTAGAAGGTGAGCCAGTCAATCTCGTTGAAACACTGACAGAAAGAATTGCAAACCAAGTGTTAAAGGACTTTCCGACAGTCCAGGAATGTACAGTGAAGGTGATCAAGCCAGATCCGCCAATTCCAGGTCACTATCAGTCCGTTGCAATTGAAATGACGAGATCACGCACATGAATAACACGGCATACATCGCACTAGGCTCAAACATAGGTAAAAAAGAAACCTATTTAAAAGAAGCCGTCAAAAAACTGCATGAACATCCAGAGGTTCAAGTGGAATTAATCTCATCGATATATGAAACAACACCTGTAGGCTATGAAAACCAAGATGACTTTTTAAATATGGCCGTGAAAATTGTCACTTCACTTCGTCCGGAGGAACTACTGTCTCTTACTCAGAAAATTGAGCAAGAGTTAGGCAGAACAAGAGAAGTGAGATGGGGGCCGCGAACGGCTGACCTTGACATTTTACTTTATAATCGTGAAAATATTGAAACAGAACAACTTGTAGTGCCGCATCCTAGAATGTACGAACGTTTATTCGTTCTTGTTCCGATGAGTGAGATTTGCCCAGAAATCGGCGAAGTACAAATAAATGCCGTAACAGACCAAGAAGGTGTAAGCATATGGAAAAAGACATGTGGGGTAGAAGAATTCGTGCATACCGAAAGCTAAAAGGGTATACTCAGGAAGGGTTCGCGAAAAGACTGGGCATCTCTGTCTCTGTCTTAGGAGAAATTGAGCGAGGCAATCGATTACCAACAAACCAATTGGTTGGTCAAATAGCAGATGCTTTAAATATAACGGTGGAAGAACTTTCGCCAATTCTTGAAGAAGAAAGGAGGGGGAAAAATGTTTAAAATCGGAGATATCGAGATTAAAAACAAAGTAGTGCTCGCACCAATGGCTGGTGTGTGCAACTCTGCCTTCAGACTGACGGTGAAAGAGTTTGGAGCGGGCTTAGTCTGCGCTGAAATGGTCAGTGACAAAGCGATCCTGATCAACAATGCAAGAACAATGGGTATGCTATACATTGATGAACGGGAAAAGCCTTTGAGCCTTCAGATATTTGGAGGGGAGAAAGACACACTCGTCGAAGCGGCAAAGTTTGTAGACAAGAATACCACAGCGGATATTATTGATATCAACATGGGCTGTCCTGTGCCGAAGATTACGAAATGTGATGCAGGAGCGAAATGGCTGCTTGATCCAAACAAAATTTATGAAATGGTCTCTGCTGTCGTAGAAGCTGTAGACAAACCAGTTACAGTGAAAATGAGAATGGGCTGGGACGAAGACCATATCTTTGCTATTGATAATGCCCGTGCTGTTGAACGAGCAGGTGGACAAGCGGTTGCGCTTCACGGACGGACACGCGTGCAAATGTACGAAGGAACAGCGAATTGGGATATTATTAAAGAGGTTAAACAATCTGTATCCATTCCTGTCATTGGCAATGGCGATGTCAAAACCCCTCAAGATGCAAAACGTATGCTTGATGAAACAGGTGTGGACGCTGTCATGATCGGAAGAGCCGCACTAGGAAACCCGTGGATGATTTATCGAACGGTTCATTATTTAGAAACGGGTGAACTGAAAGAAGAGCCAAACGTGCGTGAGAAAATGTCAGTGTGCAAGCTTCACTTAGACAGACTCATTGAACTAAAAGGCGAGCATGTGGCTGTCAGAGAAATGAGAAAGCACGCGGCATGGTACTTAAAAGGTGTTCGAGGCAATGCGGACGTGAGAAATCAAATCAATCAAAGTGAAACGAGAGCGGAGCTTGTACAAGTTCTTGATGACTTTACGATCGAAGCCGAGGCAAAAGAGCTTCAAAGTATAAAAGTAGGATAAGACTATCTTTCTTTTTGTAGCTCACTGCTAGTGCATGTACTGGCAGTTTTTCTGCTTTTCTCTGCAAAATACATTATTGGAGTGATATAAATGAGTAATGAAGGGCTTAATAACGAAGAATTAAATGACCAATTCCAGGTCAGACGTGACAAAATGAACAAAATGAGAGAAGAGGGTATCGATCCATTCGGTGAACGATATGACCGTTCTCATCAATCTGCGCAAATTATCGCTGAATATGACGAGTTTTCTAAAGAAGACTTAGAAGGAAAAGTGGCTCAAGTAACAATCGCTGGACGTATGATGACAAAGCGCGGAAAAGGAAAAGCTGGCTTTGCACATATTCAAGACCTAGAAGGACAAATTCAAATCTATGTTCGTAAAGATAGTGTAGGGGAAGAAGCTTACGAATTATTCAAAAGCTCAGACCTAGGCGATATCATCGGTGTAACAGGAACTGTTTTTAAAACAAATGTAGGAGAACTTTCTATTAAAGCGACCAGCTTTGAGGTTCTTACGAAAGCACTTCGCCCGCTTCCTGATAAATATCATGGATTAAAAGATGTTGAACAACGCTATCGTCAGCGCTACCTTGACCTCATTGTAAATCCAGAAAGTAAGCAGACGTTCATCATGCGAAGCAAAATCATTCAATCCATGAGAAGATACTTAGATTCTAAAGGATACTTAGAAGTTGAAACACCAACAATGCACAGCATCCCTGGTGGTGCATCAGCGCGCCCATTCATTACTCATCACAATGCACTTGATATGCCGCTTTATATGCGTATTGCGATCGAGCTGCACTTAAAACGCCTAATTGTCGGTGGTCTAGAGAAAGTATACGAGATTGGCCGTGTATTCCGTAATGAAGGTGTATCGACTCGTCACAACCCAGAATTCACTATGATCGAGCTGTATGAAGCATACGCAGACTACAAAGACATCATGAATCTGACTGAAAACCTAATTGCTCATATTGCCCAAGAGGTGCTAGGAACAACAACCATTCAATATGGAGAAGATGAAATTGATCTCAAACCTGAATGGAAGAGACTTCATATGGTTGAAGCGGTCAAAGAAGCAACAGGTGTAGACTTCTGGCAGGAGATGTCTGTAGAAGAAGCAAAACAGCATGCTGCTGATCATGGTGTTGAAATCACGAAAAATATGACAGTAGGTCATATTATCAATGAGTTCTTCGAGCAAAAAGTAGAAGAAACATTGGTTCAGCCTACATTCATTTACGGACATCCAGTGGAGATTTCTCCATTAGCTAAGAAAAATCCTGAAGACCCTCGCTTTACTGATCGCTTTGAGCTGTTTATCGTACGCCGCGAGCATGCAAATGCATTCACAGAGCTAAACGATCCAATCGATCAAAGAGAACGCTTTGAAGCTCAATTAAAAGAACGTGAAGAAGGAAACGACGAAGCACATCTAATGGATGACGATTTTGTTGAAGCGTTAGAATACGGTATGCCTCCAACAGGTGGTCTAGGAATCGGAATCGACCGATTAATCATGCTTTTAACAAATTCACCATCAATCAGAGATGTACTGCTTTTCCCACAAATGAGAAACCGCTAATACATCAACCAAAGCGCCATTTTATCTATGGCGCTTTTTATTTTTCATAAAATGAAACTTTTTTTAAAAAAACTATTGCAAGGAAAGAATCCAGATGGTATATTATTATTCGTTGCCGCAAAACAGCAACGAGGTTAAAAAAAGAAATTGAAAAAAGTTCTTGACTTTAACTGATGAAAAATGGTAAGATATTAAAGTCGCTTACGAGCGATAACGAAAATGATCTTTGAAAACTAAACAAGACAAAACGTACCTGTTAATTCGAGTTTTTATAAAAAAATCCTATGATACATCATAGGTAGTCAGTCAAACGCTGACGAAAAACAAAACTTCGGTTTTGTACTTTTTCGGAGAGTTTGATCCTGGCTCAGGACGAACGCTGGCGGCGTGCCTAATACATGCAAGTCGAGC
>NZ_JAFCSW010000008.1:0-63280 GCF_049895685.1 Bacillus sp. DC4300-2b2 | reverse complement strand
TCCGGGAGCAAGCTCCCTTCTGTCCGCTCGACTTGCATGTATTAGGCACGCCGCCAGCGTTCGTCCTGAGCCAGGATCAAACTCTCCGAAAAAGTACAAAACCGAAGTTTTGCTTTTCGCCAGTTTGACTGACTACCTATGAAGTATCATAGGATTTTTTATAAAAACTCGAATTAACAGGTACGTTTTGTCTTGTTTAGTTTTCAAAGATCATCTCCGCCGTTCTTAGCGGCTTTAATAATATAACATTTCGCTTCATCTTATGTCAACAACTTTTTTCAAGTTTATTTCCCGAAGCGTTTTGTGTTTGTCACTGTGTGTCAGCGACGATTAATAATATATCACGAAAACATTCTTTCGGTCAACGCCTTTTCAAAACTTTTTTTGAAATAGTTTTATTAAGCATCTTAAACCCTTGTCCTGCATACAATCAAGTAACAATCTTGGACAAGGCAGGAGTGTTTGAATTGAGTCGATTATATGTGTTGCCTATTAAACGGCTGAAGCAAGTTGTCATTATTCTTGTAGCAGCCCTTGCAGCTGCAACCTTTTTTTATGTACAAAAGGCACCGCCGCTGTCGGTATTTAAAACTGAACATGGGCCCCGAGCCATTTATAAAGGCGAGACTTCATCAAAGCATGTCTCACTTACTTTTAATATTGGCTGGGGGGATGAGAAGGCTGTTCCTATTTTAAATGTCCTTCGAGAGTACGGTATAAAGAACGCCACTTTCTTTCTGTCTGCTTCTTGGGCTGAGCGTCATCCTGATATCGTGAAACAAATTAGGGAGGACGGCCACCAAATCGGAAGCCTCGGCTATGCTTATAAAAATTATAGCCAGCTTGAAGATAATGAAATCAAGCAAGATCTTGTCCGTGCACAAAATACATTTCAAAAGCTCGGACTAGATGACATTCAACTATTAAGACCACCAACTGGACAGTTTAACGAAACAGCACTGAAAATTGCCACACAGTACGGTTATACCGTTGTTCATTACAGCATCAATTCACAGGATTGGCTGAATCCGGGTGTCGACCAGATTGTTCAGAATGTAAATGATCGAATGAAGAGCGGAGACATTGTTCTCCTTCACGCCTCAGATTCAGCAACCCAAACCGCTCAAGCCTTACCAGCTATTTTGAAACAAATAAAAGAAAAGCATTTAAAAAATGTGACGGTTGGCGAACTGATCTCCAACACGAAAACAAAGTCATCAGAAGTTAAGTAGCTTTCGCTTTTGAAAACCGCGGCATCGCTAACAGCTGAAACGCATTACAGCCTAATAGCGGGAACAGCATTAAATACAGCCAGTCCTCTTCATTGACTCTGAGCGCCGGGAACCATTCTAACGACGTGATGACGACCATAAGAAACATTGCGGAAACAAATGTTTTCTTAGAGGACTGCTGCTGTTTAAAGTAAGCCACGATCAATGCAAAAACACCGATGAAAACAGGCAGCCACAAGTATGGAAAAAAGGATTCATTCTCCCCGAAAAACAAAAATCGCAAATAAGCTAAATCAAACAGCACAAAAATCACAAGAAACAGCTGAATGGTATTCCATAAAGAATGCGACCGGAAAATCTCCAACGCAAACCGGTGCACCGTCAAGAAGACAACAAACCCCATCTGGCTAATGACACTAAAGATCATCCCTACACCAATGAACCAAAATAACACAGATGCGATCTCTAGAATTTCAAACGATATAAAAAGCTTCTGATATTTTCCCCACTCCAGTGCAAAGCCTACCACGCTAGTAATCACCGCTCCAACAGCTAGCACAGAGAAGAAAAAACGAACTAAATCCCGACTTTTCATTTGAACTGATCCAACCCCTATTTTTGTTATGTATAAATTTACGTGAAACATTCATATTAAAAGTAAGACATGTAACGAAAGGAGCCACAGTATGTCAAAAGGCATCTTGCGTATAATGAGCTGTTTTCTTCTTTTATCTCTAACAGCTTGTGCTCCCAAAACCCAATCCTCATCTAATATGGACTATGACGAAACAAAAAAAATGGTCGTCGATATATTAAAGACAGATGACGGTAAAAAGGCCATTCAACAGTTATTAAATGACGAGGCAATGAATGAAGCTTTGGTAATGGATGAACAAACTGTGAAAAAAACGATAGAGAAAACACTGACTTCTGATAAAGGCAAAGAGTTCTGGAAGAAGGTCTTTGAGGATTCTAAATTTGCCGAGACTTTCGCAAAATCCATGCAGCAACAGCATGAAAGAATGTTAAAACAGTTAATGAAGGATCCTGACTATCAACAGTTAATGATGGATATTCTCAAGGATCCTGAGATGGAAAAGAAATACGGTGAACTGGTAAAAAGTAAAGAGTTTAGAAAGCACTTAGAAAAAGTCATTACGGAAACATTAAGCAGCCCTCTTTATAAGAAGAAATTCGAAGATGAGCTCAAAAAGGCTGCATCTGAAAGCGGCAGTGATTCCGGCTCGCAAAGCGACAGTTAAACATCACCCGAGTGGCATTCATCCACTCGGGCTTTCATTATGCTTTCACTGCTAATTGTTCAATGACTTTATTCGCGATGTGTTGATATACTTCTCCTGTCGGATGACTGGCATCATAGACAGAAGGCGCGAAATCATCCTCATTCCAATCAGGCTGTCTTAAAGGAATTTGGCCAAGGACTGTTACTCGCAGCTCCTCAGCCAGCTTTTCCCCGCCGCCTTTTCCAAAGACGTATTCCTTTTCACCTGTTTTTTTGCTTTCATAATAACTCATATTCTCAACGACCCCGAGCACCTCATGATCTGTTTGCAGTGCCATTGCACCTGCTCTTGCAGCAACAAAGGCAGCCGTTGGATGCGGTGTTGTGACAATGATTTCTTTACAGCTAGGTAGCATTGTATGAATATCAAGCGCCACATCCCCCGTTCCAGGCGGAAGGTCTAATAGTAAGTAATCTAATTCTCCCCACTCGACTTCGTGGAAGAAGTTATTTAACATTTTACCAAGCATCGGTCCTCTCCAGATGACCGGTGCATTTTCTTCAACAAAAAAGCCCATTGAAATCACTTTGACGCCAAAGCGTTCCACAGGTATAATTTTTTCCCCTTTTACTGTTGGTCTAACGGTGATTCCCATCATATCCGGTACACTAAAGCCATAAATATCGGCATCAATCAGCCCGACTTTTTTCCCTAGACGAGCCAGCGCTACAGCAAGGTTAACAGAAACAGTCGATTTACCAACTCCGCCCTTTCCACTTGCAATTGCTAAGAACTCAGGCGGATTTTTAGAGTTAAGCAGGGTTTCTTCCTCATCCTGTGATGGCATAAACTTTTCAAGTGTTTCCTGAGGTAGTTCCTCAAAACGAAGTCCTACTGTATTAGCGCCTGCTGCTTTCAAGGCTTGTACGATGTCTTGCTGCAGCTTCATCTGCTCAGCAGTGCCTGTTTTGGCAATAGCCACCTTTAGGCTCACATGCTCTTTCTCAGGCTTTAGGCTGATTTCCTTGATGGCATCCAGCTCACCAAGCGGTATATGAAGGAAAGGTTCGTCCATCTTCCCAACTAGTTTTCTCACATCATCTTGTCCGATCATAGCAGAACCTCACCCTTTATTGAATTCGTTTACAATCCAAGTATATCATACATATCCTTACAATGTCTGTCCTGTTTGCCTGCGATCAAAAGGAAAAAGCCCCTTATTCAGGCGGCTCTTTTTGCTCTGTTAAATATCTTAAAATCCCTTTATAAATAGAGGCAGCAATTTGATCCTGATATTTAGGTGTTGCCAGCTGACCAGCCTCTTTCGGGTTGGAGAGAAATCCAATTTCCACAAGAGCTCCTGGCTTTGTGACATTTTGCATTAAATAAATGCCGTTGATCCGCTTCGCCTTTCGATCTGTGTTTTCAAGGTTTCTGCGTAATTCATCTTGAATGAACTTCGCTGCCTTTTCATTCTCTTCATATTTTCCATAAAAAAACGTCTGTGCCCCGCTCCATTTGTTGGATGGTATCGCATTTAAATGAATGCTTAAATAGAGGTCTGCTTCAGATTCATTGATGACTTTGACGCGATTCCTTAAATCCTCCGCTTTCTTCCGGGCATAACCCTTTGTATTCTTTGATGATAAATCAGAATCATCCTCTCGGGTCATGAGAACAAGCGCTCCCTGCTCCTGCAAATAGTCACGTATCTTCATGGATACATCCAGTGCAATCTCTTTTTCAAGCAGCTCTCCTCCTACAGCCCCTCCATCTGGACCGCCGTGACCCGGATCTAAATAGATGATCTTCCCGCTTAGAGGCAAATTCCAAGATTTCCATGAATCATCATTTAGAAATTGAAACCTGAATAAGAATAAGAGGACAATAAACCCAATTAAAAACCCTGTCCACTTCAGCTTTCTTTTCATCCCTGTCCCTCCCATACACCATTATTTTATAGATATGGGACAAGGGCTGGAAATATGCTTAGTGCAGCCGAAGCTTGTGTCTTTTTTCTGATTCACGAAAGCCTTCCTGCCACCACATGCTTAAAAATTCTTTCGCAGATGGATACAAACACGACATCTTCCGCTCCATACGGAACATATTACCCCACGATTGCAAGCACCCTGCGAGCTCTTCAATCAGCTCAGCTTCCTCTTGGGAGGACCGTTTCTTGATATCGTTGAACGATTCTCCGTATTTACTCGACTCACCGTATCTTCCGCCAGCTAAAAAGGCTTCAATGGCGAAATCGATGCAGCCATCACTCATAATACCTGCTGGATCATCTGCAAATGGGAACAGCTTCTTCGTGAATTTTTCGGAAGCAGCCGTCACTTGTTGAAGAGACAATGTACGCAAAAGCTTCTTTTCAAGCGTGACATCTCGTTTTGTTTTCAGTTGATAAAATGAAAGCACTTCTGCCATGGACTGAACTCCTTTTTTCTTTGTATTGTTCGTTGGTTTGAACAAAACATGCAGTTCAGTAAATGGAAATGACGGCCTGTGAACGATCGGAATGGAAAATTGTGATAAAATAGACATTTACATATAGAAAGAACAATAAAGGGGCAAAATCAATGAAGAAATGGATGTATATCCTGCTGCTATTAACTGTCGTCTTATCTGCATGCAGCAGTCAAGCCACAGAGAAAAAGAGCGATATAAAAGGAATAGAAGACATATCCTTAAAACAACTTTCAAAACACAAAAACACGTATCTCGGTGACAATTCAGCCATTCGTGAAATCTTATCAAATCTTCCTGGAGGCGTAATTCGTGAATTTGAAATCATCGATGGAAAAGCACTAAACGTCACGTATGGAGTAAAAGAAAATGCAGGCTATACAGAAGAACAGTTTGACGCCTTCTGGTTTGATCAAAAGGACACGATCGAAAAAACGTATTTATACAACGCCATCGCACTTTTTATTCTTGTCGATAACGTAGAGCAAGTGACACTTAATATGAGCTCTAAAGACGAGCCGTCCGTCACGTTTAAAAGAAAACAGCTAGAAAAAGAGCTCCCTCACCCTTTTAAAAAGTACAAAGACGATACAGCGCTTTGGCAAAAGGAACTGGTTGATGGAGTTGTGAAGTCAAAAGAGAAACGCCAAGATGTATACAAAGCGTTTCCAATGCAGAAATAATAAAACAGAGGGGTGTTTCCCTCTGTTTTTTGATGTTTATGTAGTGAAAGCCTGTATCAATCGTTGTCGAAAGTTTTGATCCACTGCTGCAGTAAGCATAAATTCGTTGAATACTTCCCCAATCCAGTGAGAATTGTTCGCTTTCGGATCATTGATATAAAGAGAAATGGATATAGAGGATGTATCTGTTCTTCGATATAAAGCACCTGTGAAAACGAACAATGTTGCTCCGCCTTTATACCAAAGATATTGATCTGTTTCCTTTTTCAATGTTTCTCCCAGTACGATTTGGCTAAAAAGACTCTTTTCTTCTGTTGTTAACAGCTCGTCATGAAGACGTTTCATCAATTGTGCATATTGATTGGTTGTAGACTTTGTCAGCTTTTGCGTCAGTAATGATTGTATACGCCAGCCTAATAAGTTCTTTTTTTTCATTTTTTCTTCTAACGCCTTTTTATGCTCTGGGTCATTTTTCATGATATTAAAAATCTCATTCATCAAAGATTTGTATTGTTTATCGGATACACTACTCATTTGCTTTAATGCATCCCGCCGATGATCAGATACATAAGCGGACCACAAAATCATTGGCGTCAGCGGCATGAGTTCATCATGTTCTGTAAGACCTGCTTGTTTCATCTGATCATTGATCTTTTCTAAGCCCAGCCGGTCAATCAAATAATCCGTACAAGCATTCGAACTGAATTGCATCATCCCTTTGGCAACATCTAATAAAGCCGCATGCTCAGAAAAATCATTGACCTCCAGCCAGTACGCGTGCGCACCACCGTCTGTTCTATCAATATAAAACCGCTCTATATCAGACAATGCCACTTTTTCCTCTAGCTTAATGGCGCCGCTCGATACAGCTTTAACAAAATGAAATAAAACAACTAATTTCACCGTACTTGCAAGCGGTGTTTTTTGATCAGCATTCCATTCTAACACCACATCATCATTTTCAATGATTGTCACTGAAACGTCCTTTTTGTTTTTTGCGACAAATGTCAAAAGATCTTCCTTCGTTTTCTTCATATCTCTTTTATACAACAAGACTTGAACCACCACGTAAAGTATGACCACACCTATGACAACTAGACCGACTTTGAGTAACATGTTTCTCCTTTCCAAATAACAGAGAATTTATATATTAAATATAACAAATATTTCAAATAAAGGCACAAAAAAGGCAGAGGCTCTTGAATCCTCCGCTTCTTGATATCCTTATTCATGGGGCAAATGCAGCTTCATTCCTTCATGCGTGGCTTCAAACCCTAATTTTTCATAAAAATGGCGTGCTTCTGGTCTCTGTTTATCTGTTGTCAGTTGAATCATGTGACAGCCGCGGTCGCTTGCGCGTTGAATGGCCCACTTGATAAGCAGCGAGCCGACTCCTTTTCCTCTATGGGTTGAAGCCGTACGAACTCCTTCAATGGATGCTCTCCAACCTCCTTGATGTGTAAGAAATGGCGTCATGGTTAACTGAAGAACACCAACTGCTTCTTCCTGGTCACACGCAACTATGAGTTCAATATTTGGATCAGCATCGATTGAATGAAAGGCTTTGATATAGCTTTCTAATAATGGGCGAGTGTAACGCTCTCTCTTTTGACCTAACTTATCATCTGAAAGCATGAAGACGATTTTGTCGAGATCTTCTTGCACGGCTTCTCTAAATGTCAATTGATTTAAATTCAATGAAAGCACCTCCTATGATGGATGGAAGACTGTTTTCACTTACCAAAATACCAGTTAAGAGCGTTCTCATATAAGATTTGATCAGCTGCTTTTTCATCAAAGTACTTCATATCATGAAAACTGATCAAGCCCTCTTCACGAACCATTCCTCTTGTAAGATGGCATAGTAAAACTCATCCCACCACTCATTTCCTTGTGGTATACATTTTTTAAAATCCCCCTCTCTCCTCATCCCCATTTTCTCCATCACTCTCCACGATGGCACATTTTCAGGCTGACAAGTGGCAATGATCCGATGTAAGTTCAGTGTGTGAAAACCATGATGTAGGACAGCATACGCCGCTTCTGATGCATAGCCCTTGTTTTGATAGGCAGGATTGAAGACCCAGCCAATCTCATATGTGTGCTCACCAAAGTATGGATGAAACACGATATGCCCGATGCAAATCTGACCTTCCCTTAATAGAACAGCAAAATTTTTGGCTGTTTTAAGACAATTATTTTCGACAAATTCCTTCGCATTTTCTTTAGAAAAAACACCTTCCGGAATATACTTCATCACCGCCGGATCAGATGTATATGCATAGACATCATGCCAATCATCCTCAGCAAATGGTCGAATGATACACCTTTCTGTTGTTAGATTCATATGACACCCTCCATAGACTTCGTTTTTTAAACAGAAACCTTGCTATGCTCCTATTTTATATGTTTCCATACAGAAAAAAACACAAATAAAAAAGCACCAGCAGGATGCTGATGCTTTTCATATATGGTTAAACGTCCATACAATATAAAATTGATTAACGAAGTGTGAGATGCGCTAATTTAACGGGCTATTTTTGCATCAGCAAAAAAGAATGAATGTCGTACTGTATATTTGGTGTCAAAATGTGACCAAAATTAACCTTAGTTAATTGGTTCAAATTTTGATTGTTCCTACTTCTACGCTCTTTAACACTTTCTCTTGAAGTTTTCTTACGTCCTCTTCCAAATCTAAAATATGCATTTTATCATGGCAATTAGGACAAAGAGCAATAGTGTTGTATATTGAATCATCTCCACCACGTGATAACCATTTAATATGATGGGTATGTAAATGAGGCTCCCCATTCATATTTAAATATGGGGCCGGTTGATCACACAACTGACAAACTCCCTTTGCCCAGCGTTTTGCAAATTCTGTAACATATGGGTCACGTTCATATGTAGTTGAGATAGTCTTACGTTTACTACTTTTTCTTCTGGCGGTTCTAGCTCTGTTTTCTAAAACGCTCTCACCCAGTTTTCTTACCTTCTTTTCCCTCAACACTTGTTTCATCTTTATCAACTTATCTGGAATGATTATCTTTTGATCGTCTGCCAACACAAGAGGGAAGACCCATACTTGTCGCAGTTGGTCATTATCATCTAGCTGCTCTTCTTGATATGGTTCATCAGCTAGTTTCACTACCCCACGATACACATATTTCTTCGCTTCAAACACTTCGAACAAATGCATCTCCACTTTATTACTTAATGATTCAGCCACAGTTTTATTTTGAGATGTCAATGTCTGATCTCCCGTTCTTCCCATACCAGTATAATGAAAAACATTTCCATCCCACCGGTCTTCATACAATGCTTTTGTATGATCCGATACTAAAACTAAGGTATTCGTTTCAAGCGAGCGCCTCATACCTCCTTGAGGAGCACATTTAAAAATTTCAGTTATCTCACTATTATTAAGTGTACTTCTGGGTTCTATTTTCACTAAACTCACTATTGCACCTACCTATAATTTAATAACTTCACGTATTAATAAATATTCCTAGACCGCATCTACAGTTCAACATAGTGGTCAATAAAGATGATTCAAAGACCTTTAGGCAAAGTATATAGCAAAAATACTTTATTTTCCCTATTTTCCTCTTACCATACATCATAAATTGACTAACAAAAATTGGCGAGTTTTGCTACACAAGAACTCATCAAATCATGGAATAAATGCTGTCTCAATAGTGAGGAGTTTGCCTCTGCTGATTACGGAAAATACAACCGCTCTGAGGCAATAGCAGTAATGACCTATTTTCATATTATAAGTTTATTGGAAGCGGGATCAGGCGTTAAAGTTGTACAGGCTCGATTAGGCATCCAATGACTATGAACATTTATAAACACGTAACAGAAACTCTAAAAGATCAAACCGCTCAAAAGTTTCAAAGGTATAGAGTTATAACCAGCAATAAATTTTTCGTAGTCCTATAATTTTAGAGCCTAAAAAAAGACCCCCAAGCATAAGCTTGAGAGCCTTTGAGAAACGTAATAGAATTAACGTTTTGAGAACTGAGGTGCGCGACGAGCGCCTTTAAGACCGTATTTCTTACGCTCTTTCATACGAGAGTCACGAGTAAGAAGTCCAGCACGTTTAAGTGGTGTACGGTACTCAGGATCTACTTCTAGAAGAGCACGAGAGATACCGTGACGAATTGCTCCAGCTTGACCAGAGAATCCACCACCGTGAACATTTACAAGAACATCGTAGCTGTTAGCTGTTTCTGTGATGTTCAAAGGCTGTTTCACGTCTTCGATTAAAGCAGCGAATGGAATGTATTCAGTAATTTCACGATTATTAACGACGATACGGCCTTCACCTGGAACTAAGCGAACGCGCGCTACAGAACTTTTACGACGACCTGTACCGTAATATTGAACCTGTGCCAAATTGTTAACCTCCCTTATAATTAACCGCGAAGTTCGTAAACTTCAGGTTGTTGTGCTTGATGTGGATGCTCAGAACCACGGTACACATTTAATTTTTTGAACATTTGACGACCTAGTGGACCCTTTGGAAGCATACCTTTGATAGCAAGCTCCAACATTTTTTCAGGGTAGTTTGTACGCATCTCAAGAGCAGTTCTTTGTTTCAAACCACCTGGGTGCATAGTGTGACGGTAGTAAATTTTGTCCGTCAATTTCTTACCAGTTAATTCGATTTTCTCAGCATTGATGATGATGACATGATCACCTGTATCAACGTGTGGTGTATAAGTTGGTTTGTGCTTACCGCGCAAAAGTGATGCTACTTCAGTAGAAAGACGACCTAGAGTCTTGCCTGCCGCATCAACAACTAGCCATTTGCGCTCAATTGTGCTTGCGTTCGCCATTGGTGTTGTACGCATGAGTTTCCCTCCTAAATAAATCAATGAATTTTCCTTGAATCAAATGCTACGTTCTATTTCAAAACACAGATAAGTCTTCCGGGGCTTATTTGTGGGGTTGAAATACATACCATATGATATCTTATAACTTTCTGCTTCCTGTGTCAAGAACATGTTACACCTGGTTTAGTTGTCATAGAAAACTTCCCATAAATACAGTCCGTGACTAGGCGCAGTCTTGCCTGCCGCTTCGCGATTTCGGGCGGCAAGCATGGCTTTTATCTCTTCAGGGTGAAATTTACCAGAACCGATTTCAAGCAACGTTCCAGCGATAATCCTCACCATGTTGTATAAAAAACCATTCCCTCTCACACGCATTTCAAGCCCGTCTGAGACGTTTTTCCACTCGAGGGCATAAATATCCCTCACCTTGTCCTGTACCTCTGTATTGGCCGCACAAAAGCTTGTAAAATCATGTGTCCCAATCAGGTGCTCAGCGGCTTCTTTCATTTTTTCGACATCCAGCCGGTAAGGATAGTGGCAGGCATACTGTCTCGTGAACACATTTTGGTGTGTTTCTGTTGAGACCTTATAACGGTACTCCTTCGAAACAACACCAAATCTGGCATGAAACGAGTCATCGACTTCCTCAGCCTTTAAAACACGGATATCATCCGGCAGCAGGCTGTTGAGGGCAAAAGGCCATCTCTCCATCGGAATCGAGAGCGGGGTCTCAAAATGGATGACCTGTCCCTTTGCATGAACACCGCTGTCTGTCCGGCCGGAAGCCACAATCGGAATCAGTTCATCCTGTTTGTGCATTCTTGCAAGGGCAGACTCGATCTCCGTCTGTACGGTTCGCTGCCCTGGCTGCACCTGATAGCCTTTAAAATGTGTCCCATCGTAGGATACAGTACATTTGACCTTCATCTAGGAATCACCTAATTTCTAAGCAGCACAAGGAGCGCTGTTAACAGGATGAATAGAAGCAGCGTGAACGTGTCCTTCATACCCCAGACAAGCTGACGGTATTTCGTCCGTCCTTCTCCCCCGCGGTAGCCTCTCGCTTCCATCGCGGTCGCCAGTTCTTCTGCACGCTTAAACGCACTGACGAAAAGGGGAACAAGCAAAGGAACGATGGCTTTCATGCGATCCTTTAAAGGTCCGCTTGTAAAATCAACGCCTCGAGCCATTTGTGCCTTCATGATTTTGTCCGTCTCTTCTAATAAAGTCGGAATAAACCGAAGAGAGATGGACATCATGAGAGCAAGCTCATGAACGGGCAGTTTGATTTTACGGAATGGGTGCAGCAGCTTCTCCATTCCGTCTGTCACTTCTATAGGCGTTGTGGTTAACGTAAGAAGTGTCGTCATCATAATGAGATAGACAAAACGGAGTGAAATGAAGACCCCCTGCTTTAGACCTTCTTCATAAATATTCAAAAAACCAAAGTGAAATAGCAAGGCGCCATCCTTCGTCATGAAAATATGCAGAATAAAGGTAAACAGGACAATCCATAGGATCGGCTTCATTCCCTTGAGAATAAAGTATAGCGGCACCTGAGAAACCATCACCACAAGAATGGTAAAGACACCTAAAAGCCCGTAAGTGATGTAATTATTAGCAAAAAAGACAATAAAAACAAAAAAGAAAATTGATAACAGCTTTGTCCTTGGATCAAGACGATGGACAAAGGATGAACCTGGCACATATTTGCCGATAATCATACTATCCATCATGATGTCGTGTCCTCCTGATAAAGAGCTGTTAAGGCTTCTGCCATTTCATCCATGGTCAGAAGCGGCCTTGGAAACGTAATACCCAGCTTTTCTTCTACAGTCTGCTGGAATTTAATCGTTTCCGGGAGGTCGAGACCAAATGAAGACATATCTGTACGATTGGCAAACAACTCTCTCGGCGTGCCTGTCGCCTTCACTGTCCCTTTATGCATCACAATCATTTGATCCGCATAATGAGCGGCATCCTCCATACTGTGTGTGACCAGGATCGTGGTGAGGTTTGCCTTTTGATGAAGGTCATAGAACATGTCCATAATTTCCTTCCGCCCGCGTGGATCCAGCCCAGCAGTCGGCTCATCAAGCACAAGCACTTCTGGCTCCATCGCTAAAACGCCTGCAATCGCCACACGTCTCATTTGACCGCCGCTTAGTTCAAAGGGAGATCGAGATAATAGGGATTCAGGAAGACCCACCAGCTTCAGCATCTCCTTCGCCTTCGCTTCTGCTTTCTCTTGAGGAACACCAAAGTTCATCGGGCCAAAGCAGATATCCTTGAGGATGGTTTCCTCAAAGAGCTGATGCTCAGGAAACTGAAACACGATGCCTACCTTTTTCCGGAGGGGTTTCATATCCTTCTGCTTTTTATTGGCTTGTAAAACCGTCTCTCCAAGCGCAATGCTCCCCTTCGTTGGTTTGAGCAATCCATTTAAATGCTGCAGCAATGTAGACTTGCCAGAGCCCGTATGACCAATGACAGCGACATAGCTGCCCTCTTTGATGGAAGCATTGACATCATACAAAGCGAGACGCTCAAACGGCGTTTTCATTTGATAACGATGCTCTAATTCTTTGATCGTAATGTCCATAGCTCTTTCACCAATCCTTCTTGTGTCAAATGGGCATTTGCAAGCGGCACACCCTGCTGCTTCAATTGCTTGCTCAAGCGATAGGAGAATGGCAGATCAAGTCCAATCTGAACCAGCTGTTCATCTAGTTCAAATACTTCCTCTGGCGTTCCCTCGGCAAATTTCTTCCCGCCATTCATCACAATAACGCGGTCTGCCTTGGCAGCCTCGTCTAAATCATGTGTGATGGAAATGACTGTGACTGTTCCTTGTTCCTTCAGTAGTCTAACAGTCTCTAACACTTCTTCACGGCCAATTGGATCAAGCATTGATGTTGCTTCATCCAAGATCATGATGTCAGGGCTTGCGGCAAGCACACCTGCAATAGCGACTCTCTGCTTCTGCCCGCCTGATAGATGGTGCGGCTCTTGATCAAGAAACTCCTGCATATTGACCTGTTTGACAGCCCAATCTACACGTTCTATCATCAATTCCCGCTCAACCCCGTTATTTTCTAAACCAAAAGCCACATCATCACGAACCGTTGAGCCCACAAATTGGTTATCTGGGTTTTGAAAGACCATTCCGACCTTTTTGCGAATATCCCAAACACTTTCTTCTTTGAGCTCAATCTCTCCAACCTTGACCGTACCAGCATCCGGTAAAATGAGCCCATTCAGCACACGGGCAAGTGTGGATTTACCTGAACCGTTATGACCAACAATGGCGAGCCATTCATTTTGATTCACATGCAGTGACACTTGATCTAAAGCGGGCTTGTCCGCATCCTTGTGATAACGAAATACAATGTCCTTTACGTCAATTAATGTCTTCCCCATCTCTACCGGACCTCCTCTCAGCTCAACCTCTTCTTTGCTTATTCCTAAAAAAAGCCGTAGTACCTAAAAAAGGGCATAGATCCAGTTATGAACTGTCCCGCCCTTTCTTAGATACACGATATGTGATTAAACTAATTCAATGACAGCCATTGGTGCGCCATCGCCGCGACGAGGTCCAAGCTTCATGATACGAGTGTATCCACCTTGGCGATCTTCGTAGCGAGTTGCAACGTCAGCGAATAATTTTTGAAGTGCATCTTGGTTTGTTTCAGCGTTAGCTACTTCATTACGAATGTAGGCTGCAGCTTGACGGCGAGCATGAAGATCTCCGCGTTTGCCAAGAGTGATCATTTTTTCAACTACAGAGCGAAGTTCTTTCGCACGTGTTTCAGTTGTTTCGATGCGTTCGTTGATGATCAAATCAGTCGTTAGGTCACGAAGCATTGCTTTACGTTGTGCACTAGTGCGTCCTAGCTTTCTGTATGCCATGTGATGTCCCCTCCTTAATTAGAGATGCTGTATGAATAAAAAACACACGAAAATCCTAGTTCACAATGAAACTAGTCAATCGTCTTTACGAAGACCCAGTCCAAGTTCTTCTAGTTTCGCTTTCACTTCTTCAAGAGATTTACGTCCAAGGTTACGAACTTTCATCATATCCTCTTCTGTCTTGTTAGCAAGCTCTTGAACAGTGTTAATACCCGCACGCTTCAAACAGTTGTAAGAACGAACAGAAAGATCAAGCTCTTCAATTGTCATTTCAAGCACTTTTTCTTTTTGGTCTTCTTCTTTCTCAACCATGATTTCAGCATGCTGAGCTTCGTCAGTTAACCCAACGAAAATATTCAGGTGTTCAGTTAAAATCTTAGAACCTAGAGCGATCGCTTCTTTCGGTCCTGTGCTTCCATCAGTCCATACATCTAGTGTTAATTTATCATAGTTTGTGATTTGCCCAACACGGGTGTTCTCCACTTGATAAGTCACACGAGATACAGGTGTATAGATTGAGTCGATCGGAATCACACCGATTGGCTGATCGTCTCTTTTGTTTGCATCAGCAGGATTATACCCGCGACCTCTTTGTGCAGTTAAGCGAACACGGAAGCTCGCATTCTTGCCAAGAGTTGCGATGTGAAGATCTGGATTTAAGATTTCAATATCGCTGTCGTGTGTAATATCAGCAGCTGTTACAGTACCTTCATCTTGTACATCAATTTCAAGCGTCTTCTCTTCTTCAGAGTAGATTTTGAGTGCAAGCTTTTTAATGTTTAAGATAATCGTTGTAACATCTTCAACCACGCCTTCGATCGTTGAGAATTCGTGTAAGACACCATCTATCTGGATCGATGTTACAGCTGCACCAGGAAGTGAGGATAAAAGGATACGACGAAGGGAGTTCCCTAAAGTGGTACCATATCCACGCTCAAGTGGCTCTACGACAAACTTGCCATACTTGGCATCGTCGCTGATTTCAACCGTTTCGATTTTTGGTTTTTCAATTTCGATCATCTAATAAAACCCTCCTTCAAAACGTCGAAACCTCGAATAGAATCATATGAGATTCCATCCGAAATTCCTCATTGTTTAGTCCCGTATGTGCTCAGGCAACGAGTCGTGTATTCGTCTCATAAATAACTGTATCATAACCCATTATTGACAGGGACACAAAATCTATACAAACAAATTACACGCGGCGACGTTTTGGTGGACGGCATCCGTTATGAGGAACTGGAGTTACGTCTCTAATTGCAGTAACTTCAAGACCTGCAGCTTGAAGCGCACGAATTGCAGCTTCACGACCAGAACCAGGACCTTTAACAGTTACTTCAAGTGTTTTAAGACCATGTTCGATAGAACCTTTAGCAGCAGTTTCAGCAGCCATTTGTGCAGCGAAAGGAGTAGATTTACGAGAACCTCTGAATCCTAATGCACCAGCACTTGACCAAGAAATTGCGTTTCCATGAACATCAGTAATCGTTACAATCGTGTTGTTGAAAGTGGAACGAATATGAGCGATTCCAGCTTCAATATTCTTTTTCACGCGACGTTTACGCGTATTTTGTTTACGAGCAGCAGCCATTCTTTAACTACCTCCTTTACTTATTTTTTCTTGTTAGCTACAGTACGACGCGGACCTTTACGAGTACGCGCGTTGTTTTTTGTGTTTTGTCCACGAACAGGAAGTCCTCTACGATGACGGATTCCGCGGTAGCTTCCGATTTCAATTAGACGCTTAATGTTAAGTGAAACTTCACGACGAAGGTCACCTTCTACTTTAAGTTTGTCAATGATATCACGGATTTTACCAAGTTCGTCTTCAGTTAGATCGCGAACGCGAGTGTCTTCAGAAACACCTGCTTCTTTAAGGACTTGTTGCGCAGTCGTACGACCAATTCCAAAAACATATGTTAAAGAAATGACAACACGCTTATCACGTGGAATATCTACACCAGCAATACGAGCCATGATTTGGGCACCTCCTTGTTATTAGCCTTGTTTTTGTTTATGTTTTGGGTTTTCACAGATCACCATTACTTTTCCTTTTCTGCGAATCACTTTACATTTTTCACAGATAGGTTTAACAGATGGTCTCACTTTCATGTGTTTCCAACCTCCTTCTTCCGGAGTTGCTTTATTTGTAACGGTACGTAATTCTACCACGAGTTAAGTCATATGGAGATAATTCTACCGTAACTTTGTCTCCAGGTAAAATGCGAATGAAGTGCATACGGATTTTTCCTGATACATGAGCCAAAACTGTATGACCATTCTCTAGTTCAACTTTGAACATTGCGTTTGGCAAAGTTTCTGCTACAGTACCTTCCACTTCAATTACATCGTCTTTCGCCATTCAAGTGTTCTCCCTTCTTCAAATCAGTAACTTGCTCTCTGACAAATGTCCAATGAGAATCTCTCAATTGTTCATCTATCACCCGACCTGTTTTGAATATACTGTTCTGAACTTCCGGAGATACGCAATCATAAAAGGTTATATGATTGATATTTTTTCTTAGGAGAATGAAATTTACGCTTTTCTCCGTCTGCGATTAGTACATGGCAGCCAACGAACATGCCGATGACACCTGTATACTGATCTTGTTCTTTCTTTGGACTATACAGACAACCTGCCCGATTTGGGCCTGAAAGGCTTCAGTGAAGACCTAAATCTTAGTCAGTATATCAAAACCTGTATCTGTAATCGCAATCGTATGCTCAAAATGAGCACACTTTTTCCCATCAACCGTTACAACCGTCCAGTTATCAGCCAATGTTTTCACATATCGGCTGCCTGCGTTCACCATCGGTTCGATGGCCAACACCATCCCAGGTTTTAGCCGTGGGCCTTTGTTGGGCGGACCATAATGAGGAATTTGAGGGTCCTCATGAAGATCCTGTCCGACCCCATGTCCAACATATTCTCTAACAACTGAAAAATTCTCATTTTCAACATACGTTTGTATGGCATGGGAAATGTTCGACAGACGTTCGCCTGGCTTTGCTTCCTGTAAGCCTTTATATAGAGATTCCTCTGTGACTTCCAGTAGTTTGCGGTCTTCATCACTGATTACCCCAACTGGATAAGTCCAAGCAGAGTCACCATGATAGCCATTTAACTTTGCGCCAATATCGATACTAATGATGTCACCATCACGTAAAACCCGTTTACCAGGAATACCGTGAACGAGTTCTTCATTCACCGAAACGCAAATGCTCCCGCGAAAACCATTATACCCTTTAAAAGATGGGATTGCACCCTGCTTTGTAATAAAACGTTCGGCAATTTGATCCAATTCTTTTGTCGAAATACCTGGTTTTATATGTTTCTTCAGCTCTTCATGAGTTAGTGCGACAATACGTCCAGCTTCTCTCATAATCTCAAGCTCGCGAGGAGTTTTACAGATAATCATTTATTTAATCCTCCAAGCAGGTCCTTGATATCTGCATATACATCGTTAATGTGCTTTGCACCATCAATGTTTGCAAGATATCCTTTTTCTGAATAGAAGTTCAGTAAAGGTTCAGTCTGCTTTAAGTTTACTTCAAGTCTAGTCGAAACGGTTTCTGCATTATCATCTGCACGTTGATAAAGCTCGCCTCCACACTTGTCGCAAACATTTTCTTTCGCAGGTGGATTGAATACTAAATGATATGTTGCTCCGCAATTTTTGCAAATTCTTCGGCCAGTCAGACGCTCCATCAAAGCATCTTTATCGACTTTAATATTAATGACATAATCAATCGTTCTGCCAAGGTCCTTTAGAATTTCTTCTAAAGCTTCAGCCTGAGCGACTGTTCGCGGAAATCCGTCCAGAAGAAAACCTTGTTCACAATCATTTTTGCCAAGTCTTTCTCTAACAATACCGATTGTGACCTCATCAGGAACAAGCTCTCCTTTATCGATAAAGGATTTTGCTTCGAGCCCAAGTTGTGTCTCCTCTTTCATAGCAGCGCGGAACATATCTCCTGTTGAGATATGAGGGATCCCATAATCATCAACAATTCGTTCTGCCTGAGTGCCTTTACCAGCACCCGGAAGCCCCATTAAGACTAAGTTCATTTCGGATTTCCCCTTCCTTACTTAGAGAGGTTGGGCAGCTGCCCAGCCCTCTGTTTTATTTCATAAATCCACGGTAATTTCGTTTCACTAATTGGCTTTCAAGCTGTTTCATTGTTTCAAGTGCAACACCTACAACAATGAGAAGACTTGTGCCGCCAATTTGTGCAGCGGAAGGTAATCCAGCGAATTGAATGAAAAAGATAGGAAGTATTGAAATCACGGCTAAGAAAATGGCGCCCACAAACGTGAGTCGGTACAAAATGCTCGTAATTCTATCTTGAGTCATTTTCCCTGGACGAACTCCCGGGATATAGCCACCCTGCTTTTGCAGATTTTCAGCCATTTGTTCAGGATTGACTTGGACAAAGGCATAAAAATATGTGAAAGCAACAATCAGTGCTACATAAATCGTCATACCGATTGGCTTAGTATAGTCAAAGTTGTTGGTTATCCAAGTTGTCACATTATTGGTTCCGAAGAACGATGCGATCGTCTGCGGAGTAATAATGAAAGAAACGGCAAAGATGACTGGAATCACCCCTGCTGGATTCACTTTTAATGGAAGGTGTGTTGCTTGACTAGCAGACATTTGTGCACGGCCAGTTCCTTTTGAATATTGAATTGCAATCTTTCTCACTGCCATTTGAATGTAAATAACACCGATAACAATGACAAGAATGGCAATTACAATAAGGGCAATTTTAAGGATTTGCATGAACAGCTGTCCATCTCCACCTACAAATTGTTGAGCGTACACTTGTTTTAATGTTTGAGGGATACCAGCGATGATACCGGCAAAGATAATAATCGAAATACCGTTACCAACACCGTGAGCAGTAATCTGCTCGCCCAGCCACATTAAAAATGCTGTTCCCGCAGTGAGTACGACCGCAATTAAGAGATACGTTGATACACCAGGGTTTTCAATCAGCATGCCTCCTGCCATATTGTTGAATCCATATGACATTCCTAACGCCTGGATAAATCCTAGAACAATTGTAAAATACCTTGTGAATTGTGCTAATTTTCGGCGGCCAACCTCTCCTTGCTTTGACCACTCAGTAAACTTCGGAACAACATCCATCTGCAAGAGCTGAATGATGATCGAAGCAGTGATATACGGCATAATCCCCATTGCAAGAATGGAGAATTGGAAAAGTGCCCCGCCCCCAAACGTGTTGAGGATTCCGAAAACACTCATTTGATCCTGTGCCTGGAGAACTTCGGCGTTCACATTAGGCACAGGGATGAAAGCACCTATACGAAAGACGACTAACATTAAAAGTGTGAATATAATCTTATTCCGTATATCTTTCACGCGCATAAAATTGGAGATTGTCTTAAACAAGTTAGATCACCTCGGCTGTACCGCCAGCAGCTTCAATCGCTTCTTTCGCAGAAGCAGAGAATTTATTGGCTTTTACAGTTAATTTTTTTTCTAATTTACCGTTGCCAAGAATTTTTACTCCTGCTTTTAACTTGCTTATTGCACCAGTCTCTAGAAGAAGTTCAGGAGTTACTTCCGTTCCTTCGTCAAAACTGTTTAATCTGTCTAAGTTGATTACCGCGTAATCTTTACGGTTGATGTTTGTAAAACCACGTTTTGGAAGGCGTTGGAATAAAGGCATCTGACCACCTTCGAAACCAGGGCGTACACCGCCGCCAGAACGAGCGTTTTGACCTTTATGACCTTTACCAGAAGTTTTACCGTTACCTGATCCAATACCACGACCAACACGGTTGCGTACTTTACGTGAACCTTCTGAAGGCTTCAATTCATGAAGTTTCATTTGGGCACCTCCTTATCGATTAAAAATGTTTTATTGTTCTTTAACAGAAACTAAATGAGACACCTTGTTAATCATGCCGCGGATCGCTGCATTGTCTTCATGTACGACTGTTTGGTTTGTTTTCTTAAGACCAAGAGTACGAACAGTGACACGCTGATCTTCAGGGCGACCGATTACACTGCGTTTGAGGGTAATTTCTAATTTATTTGCCATTATTGTTCCCTCCTTATCCTAACAGGTCTTCTACAGATTTTCCACGAAGCTTCGCTACATCTTCAGCACGTTTAAGCTCACTTAAACCTTGAAGTGTTGCGCGGATCATGTTGATCGGTGTATTAGAACCTAGAGATTTAGAAAGGATATCAGCTAGACCAGCAAGCTCAAGTACCGCACGCACTGGGCCTCCAGCGATAACTCCTGTACCTTCTGAAGCAGGCTTCAATAGAACGTTTCCTGCACCGAATCGACCGATGATTTCATGTGGAATTGTAGTTCCAACCATTGGTACTTCAATTAAATTCTTTTTCGCATCTTCAACAGCTTTGCGGATCGCTTCTGGTACTTCTTGTGCTTTACCAGTACCGAAACCTACATGACCGTTTTTGTCACCGACAACAACTAAAGCTGCAAAACGGAAACGACGTCCACCTTTAACAACTTTCGCTACGCGGTTAACCGTAACTAAGCGTTCTTCTAACTCTAATTTGCTTGGGTCAATACGACTCATTCGGATGTGTCCCTCCTTCTTTTATTAAAATTTAAGTCCAGCCTCACGAGCAGCTTCAGCTAGAGCTTTTACACGTCCATGATATAGGTATCCTCCGCGGTCAAATACCACGTTAGAGATTCCTTTTTCAACAGCACGTTTTGCAACAAGTTCGCCAACTTTCGTAGCAGCTGCAGTGTCAGAACTATTCTCGATCTTTAACTCTTTATCAAGAGTAGAAGCACTTACAAGTGTTACACCGTTAACATCATCAATTACTTGAGCGTAGATATTCTTGTTAGAACGGAAAACGTTAAGGCGAGGTCTTTCAGCAGTACCTGAAAGTTTCGCACGAACACGAGCATGTCTTTTAAGACGAGTAGCGTTTTTGCTAGTTTTCGTAATCATCCGAGTCACTCCTTTCTTCACTTTAAGCGATCTTACTTACCAGTTTTTCCTTCTTTACGGCGAACGAATTCACCTTCGTAACGAATTCCTTTACCTTTGTAAGGCTCTGGAGCACGGACAGCGCGGATGTTAGAAGCTAGAGCTCCTACACGCTCTTTATCGATACCTTTAACGATTACTTTCGTTTGAGATGGAACTTCTACTTCAACTCCAGCCTCAGGAACGATTTCAACTGGGTGAGAGTATCCAACGTTAAGAACAAGTTTGTTTCCAGATTTAGCTGCACGGTAACCGACACCGATAAGTTCTAAACCTCTTTCGAAACCTTTAGATACACCTTCAACCATGTTAGCAATCAAGCTACGTGTTGTACCATGTAATGCACGGTGTTCTTTATTTTCAGACGGACGGCTTACAGTTAAGACGTTGTCCTCAATTTTAATTTCCATATCAGGGTGAAATGCACGAGTTAGTTCACCTTTTGGTCCCTTTACTGTCACTGTGTTATCGTTGTTTGTCACAGTTACTCCTGAAGGGATCTCGATTAGTTTTTTACCTATACGAGACATACCAAGCACCTCCATTCATCTTAAACTTTTTTTACCATACGTAAGCAAGTACTTCTCCACCAGCTTGTTTAGCACGGGCTTCTTTGTCCGATAAAACACCTTGTGATGTAGAAATAATTGCGATTCCAAGTCCGTTAAGTACACGTGGTACTTCATTTGATTTCGCATATACGCGTAAACCAGGTTTACTGATTCTTTTAAGACCAGTGATAACACGTTCGTTGTTTTGGCCGTATTTAAGGAACAAACGGATAATTCCTTGTTTGCTGTCTTCGACGTACTCAACGTCACGGATAAAACCTTCACGCTTTAAGATTTCAGCAATTTCTCTTTTGATTTTTGAAGCCGGTACTTCTAGCTTCTCATGACGTACCATGTTCGCATTGCGAATACGAGTCAGCAAATCTGCAATCGGATCTGTCATAACCATTATTTAATAACCTCCTTCCCATTTATGGGGATTACCAGCTGGCTTTTTTAACGCCAGGAATTTGTCCTTTATATGCAAGTTCGCGGAAACAAATACGGCAAAGTTTAAACTTACGAATAACTGAATGTGGACGTCCACAACGTTCGCAGCGCGTATACTCTTGAACTTTAAACTTTTGTTTGCGTTGTTGTTTCGCAATCATAGACTTTTTAGCCACGATTTCGCCTCCCTTTCATTGATTATTTCTGGAACGGCATACCTACTTGAGTTAATAACTCACGTGCTTCTTCGTCCGTATTGGCAGTAGTAACGATAACGATATCCATACCGCGGACTTTTGTTACTTTATCGTAATCAATTTCTGGGAAGATTAACTGTTCTTTAATACCAAGCGTGTAGTTTCCACGACCGTCGAAAGATTTCTTAGAAATCCCGCGGAAGTCACGTACACGTGGTAAAGACACAGAAATAAGTTTATCAAGGAAATCATACATGCGCTCTCCGCGAAGTGTTACTTTCGCACCGATTGGCATTCCTTCACGTAGACGGAATCCAGCAATAGACTTCTTCGCACGAGTAACGACAGGTTTTTGACCAGCGATAAACGTTAATTCTTCAACAGCAGTATCGATTGCTTTAGCGTTTTGAACGGCGTCACCAACACCCATGTTGATCACGATTTTTTCGATTTTTGGCACTTGCATTACTGAAGTGTATTCAAACTTAGAAACTAATGCAGGTGTAATTTCTTTTACATACTTTTCTTTAAGGCGGTTCATGAGAAAGACCTCCCTTCCTTATTTACTATTTATCTAGAACTTGCCCAGATTTTTTCGCTACACGGACTTTCTTTCCGTCCTCAACTTTATACCCAACACGTGTCACTTCACCCGTTTTAGGATCAAGCGGCATTACGTTTGATACGTGGATCGGCGCTTCTTGTTCAGAAATCCCGCCTTGAGGGTTAGCTTGGGTTGGTTTAGAGTGTTTTTTCACAAGGTTAATACCTTCTACTAAAACACGTTCCTTTTTAGGGAAAGCAGCAAGGATGACACCTTGTTTACCTTTATCTTTACCAGAGATAACCACTACTTTATCGCCCTTTTTAACATGCATTTAATCGCACCTCCTTGAGTCGCGGATTGTATTCATTAAAGTACTTCTGGTGCTAGAGAAACAATTTTCATATAGTTGTTTTCACGAAGTTCACGTGCTACTGGTCCGAAGATACGAGTTCCACGTGGGCTCTTGTCGTCACGGATGATGACACATGCATTTTCGTCGAAACTGATGTAAGATCCATCGTTTCTGCGAGCTCCGCTCTTAGTACGAACGATAACTGCTTTCACAACTTCACCTTTTTTGACAACGCCTCCAGGTGTTGCTTGTTTAACCGTACAAACAATGACATCACCGATGTTAGCCGTTTTACGTCCAGAGCCACCAAGAACTTTAATCGTTAGTACTTCGCGTGCGCCAGAGTTGTCAGCTACTTTTAAACGAGTCTCCTGTTGAATCATTAATGTTACCTCCTTTCGGAAAAAGAAATCCGAACTTTATTAGATAATAACGGCTTCTTCGACAACTTCAACTAGACGAAAGCGTTTAGTCGCAGATAAAGGACGAGTTTCCATGACCTTTACGATGTCTCCGATTTTTGCTTGGTTGTTTTCATCATGTGCTTTGAACTTTTTAGAGTATCTTACACGTTTGCCATAAAGTGAATGCTTTTTGTATGTTTCAACTACAACAGTGATGGTTTTATCCATTTTGTCAGAAACAACACGACCTTGATACACTTTACGTTGGTTACGTTCGCTCATGTTTGCGGGGCCTCCCCTCTAATTATTATTTATTAGCAGCGATTTCTCTTTGACGAATCACAGTTTTCATGCGTGCGATTGATTTACGCACTTCACGAATGCGAGCAGTATTTTCAAGCTGCCCAGTCGCTAATTGGAAACGAAGATTGAAAAGTTCTTCTTTAAGAGACTTTACTTTTTGTTCAATTTCAGCAGTGGTAAGGTCACGAATTTCATTAGCTTTCATTTGATTCACCACCAATTTCTTCACGTTTTACGAACTTCGTTTTAATTGGCAATTTGTGAGATGCAAGACGAAGAGCTTCACGAGCCACTTCTTCAGACACACCAGAAATTTCAAATAAAACTTTGCCCGGTTTTACTACAGCTACCCATCCTTCTGGAGCACCTTTACCGGAACCCATGCGGACCTCTAGAGGTTTAGCTGTGTATGGCTTAGAAGGGAAAATTTTAATCCAAACTTTACCGCCACGTTTCATGTAACGAGTCATAGCAATACGAGCAGCTTCGATTTGACGGTTTGTGATCCAAGAAGCTTCAAGAGCTTGGATACCGTACTCACCGAAATGTACTTCAGTACCGCCTTTTGCACGACCACGCATTTTTCCACGATGTTCTCTGCGATACTTCACGCGTTTTGGCAATAACATATTATTTTCCTCCTTCCGCAGTATTCTTCTTAGTTGGAAGGACTTCTCCACGATAGATCCATACTTTTACGCCAAGCTTACCATAAGTAGTATCAGCTTCAGCAGTAGCATAGTCAATGTCAGCACGAAGTGTGTGCAATGGAACAGTACCTTCACTGTAATATTCAGAACGAGCAATATCTGCACCGCCAAGACGACCAGAAACCATTGTTTTGATTCCTTGTGCTCCAGCACGCATTGTGCGTTGGATTGTTTGTTTTTGTGCACGACGGAATGAAATACGGTTTTCAAGTTGACGAGCGATGTTTTCAGCAACTAGCTGAGCATCAAGATCTGCTCTCTTGATTTCAAGAATGTTGATGTGTACACGTTTGCCAGTTAGGCTGTTAAGAGCTTTACGAAGTGCTTCAACTTCAGATCCGCCTTTACCAATTACCATACCTGGTTTAGCCGTGTGGATTGTGATATTTACGCGGTTTGCAGCACGTTCGATTTCTACTTTAGAAACAGACGCGTCAGACAAACGCTTGCTGATGAATTCACGGATTTTCAAGTCTTCATGTAAGAAGTCAGCGTAATCTTTTCCTGCGAACCATTTAGATTCCCAATCACGAATGACGCCAATACGAAGACCTACTGGATTTACCTTTTGACCCACGGATTATCCCTCCTTCTTTTCTGATACAACGATTGTAATGTGGCTAGTACGTTTGTTAATTGCGCTCGCACGACCCATAGCACGTGGACGGAATCTCTTAAGTGTTGGACCTTCGTCAACGAATGCTTGAGTAATCACTAGGCTGTTAGCGTCCAACTCGTAGTTGTGCTCAGCGTTTGCGATAGCAGATTTTAATACTTTTTCAATAATTGGTGAAGCAGCCTTAGGTGTAAGGTTTAAGATAGAAACTGCTTCTCCTACTTGCTTACCTCGGATCAGGTCCATTACTAGACGTGCTTTACGAGGAGCAATACGGACTGTTCTTGCGACAGCTTTAGCTTGCATTTAAAAGCCTCCTCTCATTAGCGTCTTGTTTTTTTATCGTCACTAGCATGACCTTTGTAAGTACGGCTTGGTGCGAATTCGCCCAATTTGTGACCTACCATATCTTCAGAAATGAAAACAGGTACATGTTTGCGTCCGTCATAGACAGCGATTGTGTGACCGATGAATTGTGGGAAAATTGTAGAACGACGAGACCAAGTTTTTACGACTTGCTTTTTGTCAGTTTCATTCAATTTCTCGACTTTAGCCATCAAATGATCATCAACAAATGGTCCTTTTTTTAAGCTGCGAGCCATTGTGGAACCTCCCTTCGTGATTGAACTACGGTCCTAAATGAACCGTAGACAACCCCGTTACTTGTTTTTACGACGACGTACAATGAATTTATCAGACTTGTTGGTTTTCTTACGAGTCTTGAATCCAAGAGTCGGTTTACCCCATGGAGACATTGGTGATTTACGTCCGATTGGAGCGCGTCCTTCACCACCACCGTGTGGGTGATCGTTAGGGTTCATTACAGAACCACGAACTGTTGGGCGTACGCCTTTCCAGCGAGAACGTCCAGCTTTACCGATGTTAATTAATTCGTGTTGCTCGTTTCCAACTTGACCGATAGTCGCACGGCAAGCAGAAAGAATCATGCGAACTTCTCCTGAGTTCAAACGTACAAGAACGTATTTACCTTCTTTACCTAGAACTTGAGCAGAAGTACCAGCAGAACGAACTAATTGTCCACCTTTACCTGGTTTTAATTCAATGTTATGCACAACTGTACCAACTGGGATGTTGATAAGTGGAAGAGCATTACCTGGTTTGATGTCAGCTTCTGGTCCAGAAGTAACTTCAGTACCAACTTGGATTCCTTTCGGAGCAAGAATGTAACGTTTCTCACCATCTGCATAGTTTACAAGAGCGATGTTCGCTGAACGGTTTGGATCATACTCGATTGTAGCAACGCGTCCAGGTATACCGTCTTTATCACGCTTAAAGTCGATGATACGGTATTGACGTTTGTGACCGCCACCTTGATGACGAACAGTCAATCTACCTTGGTTGTTACGTCCGCCTTTTTTGTGTAGCGGTGCAAGCAACGATTTTTCTGGTTTGTCAGTCGTGATTTCAGCAAAATCTGAAGTAGTCATGCCACGACGACCATTACTGGTTGGTTTATACTTTTTAATCGCCATTTTGAATTTCCCTCCTTCTTTTTAAGATTTACGCTTCAAAAATTTCGATTTCTTTGCTGTCAGCAGTTAATTTCACGATCGCTTTTCTGCGACGGCTAGTCATACCAGTGTAGCGTCCAACGCGTTTTGATTTTCCTTTGTAGTTTTGAACGTTGACTTTCTCAACTTTCACTCCAAAGATTTCTTCAACAGCGTCTTTCACTTCTGTTTTGTTAGCTCTGACATCAACTTCGAACGTGTACTTCTTCTCTGTCATTAGATCAGCAGAACGTTCAGTAATGATAGGGCGCTTTAGAACATCACGAGGATCTTTCATTATGCAAGTCCCTCCTCTACTTTTTCAACCGCTGCTTTAGTGATCAGAAGTTTGTCGTGGTTGACAACGTCAAGAACGTTGATACCGTTAGCTTCAACAACTGTTACTCCAGGGATGTTACGAGCAGATAAAGCAACTGTTTCGTTTGCATCCGCAGTGACGATCAACGCTTTCTTCTCAACAGATAATCCTTTAAGGATGCCTGCGAATTCTTTCGTTTTCACTGCATCAAGAGTCAGATCTTCAAGAACGATGATGTTGTTGTCGATTACTTTAGAAGACAATACTGACTTGATAGCCAAGCGGCGAACTTTTTTAGGTAATTTATAAGAATAACTGCGTGGTGTTGGACCGAATACGATACCGCCTCCGCGCCATTGTGGTGAACGGATAGAACCTTGACGAGCACGACCTGTACCCTTCTGTCTCCAAGGCTTACGACCTCCGCCACGTACTTCAGAACGAGTTTTTACTTTGTGAGTTCCTTGACGTAAGGAAGCTCTTTGCATAAGAATAGCATCGAATACTACGCTTTCGTTTGGCTCGATTCCAAACACAGAAGCGTTTAATTCGATTTCACCGTTAGTAGAACCGTTTTGGTTAAATAATGCTACTTTTGGCATGACTTGTTTCCTCCTTTCCTAAGAGAGTTATTTAGATTTAACTGCACTCTTTACAGTTACTAGAGATTTTTTAGCTCCTGGTACGTTTCCTTTGATCAATAGAAGATTGCGTTCTGCATCAACTTTAACGATCTCAAGGTTTTGGACAGTGATTTGCTCTCCGCCCATACGACCTGGAAGAAGTTTACCTTTGAATACACGGTTTGGATCAACAGGTCCCATTGAACCAGGACGACGGTGGTAACGTGAACCGTGAGTCATTGGTCCGCGTGATTGTCCGTGGCGTTTGATAGCCCCTTGGAATCCTTTACCTTTTGATGTTCCTGTTACATCTACGATATCTCCATTTGCGAAAATATCAACTTTGACTTCCTGACCAACTTCATACGCATCTAACTCCACACCGCGTAATTCTTTTACGAAGCGCTTAGGAGCAGTTTCCGCTTTAGCAACGTGGCCTTTCTCTGGTTTGTTAGAAAGCTTTTCACGTTTGTCGTCAAAACCGATTTGGATTGCTTCATAGCCATCCGTGTCAGCAGTCTTCTTTTGAAGAACAACGTTAGCAGCAGCCTCAACAACAGTTACAGGGATAAGATCACCGTTTTCTGCGAATACTTGCGTCATACCAATTTTTCTACCTAAGATTCCTTTGGTCATTCGTCACACCTCCTATAATATGTGTTTTCTATTTGAATTAAAGTTTGATTTCGATATCTACACCAGATGGTAAATCTAAACGCATAAGTGCATCAACTGTTTGCGGAGTTGGATTCACGATGTCGATTAGACGTTTGTGAGTACGCATCTCGAATTGCTCACGAGAATCTTTGTACTTATGCACCGCACGAAGGATTGTGTAAACTGATTTTTCAGTTGGAAGCGGGATTGGACCAGATACACTAGCACCAGAACGCTTAGCCGTTTCAACAATCTTCTCAGCAGATTGATCAAGAATTCTATGATCATATGCTTTTAAACGAATACGAATTTTTTGTTTTGCCATTATTTTCCCTCCTTTTCGCCTACTTACGTTAGACAGTTCTCCGTGAGAAAAACCTGATCACCTCGCCATGGCAAAGCGGCCGGGTGTGTCAGCAACCTCTCACTTCATCGCAGTCAAAGACCAACATGCACTATTGTACCAAATTGGCCTGCGTGTTGCAATAATAAATCGGATAAATTTATGATTTGCACACTTTTCATATTATACAGGGATTCAGCCTATAAATCAAGCTTTCCCTGAAGATGATGTATAGCAGTCTTTCTGATGATACGTATAAATTCATCTGGCTCCTCGATATGAGGGGAGTGGGCAGAGTCTTTAAAGGTAAACCATTCTTTAATGGGTGCTTTTAATTGATCAACATATGGTTTTGATACAGCAGCTGGGGTAATCATGTCGTGATCGCCAATGAGAAAGTAGCACGGTATTAATATAGTAGAAACTCGGTATTGAATACTCTCATTCATTAGCTGATCCCATAGCTTGTCTTGACTAAACTTCTGCCCTTTCATGAAATTCCATTTATCTTTCAACTGATATTGCTTACTAAAAAGAAACCCTTTTAGCATTTGAAAAACCGGCTTCCATCTATGTGTGAGACCTACGCTCGCAAACTCTTTATATAGAGAGAACAAGGCATGAGCTGATGTCCGTTTCCAAGGAGGAGGCGTCAGTAATCGCAGACACCCAGTAAACAGTCGATTGCGATGGTATTTCTTCAAAAGAAGTTCGTACGAAACGATATCTTCCTTTAACACATCTACTACCTGACTAATCCCGTAGTAAGCATGATAAAGATCTGGACGCTTATGTACTGCTTGTATGGCAATTAAAGATCCCCACGAGTATCCTGCGATATACAATTTTGAGTGACCTAGATAAGATAGGAGCTTCTCAGTCAGTTCAATCGTGTCTTCAATAAATTGCTGAATGGTCATCGATGCATCCGGAAGATTCTCTTGATAGGAAAGTCCTGCGCCTCGCTGATCCCAATGGACAACGGTAAAGTCCTGACCAAGTTCCTCGTGAAAGGAATCAATATAACTGATTTGAGCTGAGCCGGGCCCGCCGTGTAAAAATAAGAGTACCGGCTTTGTTTCACTCATCTCATCTTCTTTCATCATAATCCATTGGTCAATTCCGCCGATCAACCATTTTTTCAAATATGTCTTTGCCATTCCAGCGATCCTCTCGGTTCCATTTAGATTCTATAGCTTATAGTAGCCGTTCTGATCTGGAAAAGCAAAAAAAGAGACCCTTTTGCAAGGAGTCTCTTTTGTATGTTTAATTACTTAATGATAGTTGAAACGACGCCAGAACCTACAGTACGTCCACCCTCACGGATAGAGAAACGAGTTCCTTCTTCGATAGCGATAGTAGAGATAAGTTCAACTTCCATCTCAGTGTTATCGCCAGGCATTACCATTTCAGTACCTTCTGGAAGATGTACGATACCAGTTACGTCAGTTGTACGGAAGTAGAACTGCGGACGGTAGTTAGCGAAGAATGGAGTATGACGTCCACCCTCTTCTTTAGAAAGTACATAAACTTCAGCTTTGAAACGGCTGTGTGGAGTGATTGTACCTGGTTTAGCAAGTACTTGACCACGTTGGATATCTTCACGAGATACACCACGAAGTAGTGCACCGATGTTGTCACCAGCTTCAGCATAGTCAAGAAGTTTACGGAACATTTCAACACCTGTAACAGTTGTTTTACCGTTTTCTTCTTGAAGACCGATGATTTCAACTTCGTCACCGACTTTAACTTGTCCACGCTCAACACGACCAGTAGCAACTGTTCCACGACCAGTGATAGAGAATACGTCCTCAACTGGCATCATGAATGGCTTCTCAGTGTCACGCTCTGGAGTTGGGATGTACTCATCAACCGCATCCATAAGTTCAAAGATTTTTGCTTCGTAATCAGCATCTCCTTCAAGAGCTTTAAGAGCAGAACCTTTGATAACTGGTACATCGTCACCAGGGAAGTCATAGTCAGAAAGAAGGTCACGAACTTCCATTTCAACAAGTTCAAGTAACTCTTCATCGTCAACCATGTCACATTTGTTAAGGAATACTACGATGTATGGTACACCTACGTTACGAGAAAGTAGGATGTGCTCACGTGTTTGTGGCATTGGACCGTCAGCAGCAGATACTACTAAGATCGCGCCGTCCATTTGAGCAGCACCAGTGATCATGTTTTTAACATAGTCAGCGTGTCCTGGGCAGTCTACGTGTGCATAGTGACGAGTTTCAGTTTCATACTCAACGTGTGCAGTTGAGATTGTGATTCCACGCTCGCGCTCTTCTGGAGCACCATCGATTTGGTCATAAGCCATAGCTGTACCTTTACCAGATTTCTTATGAAGAACTGTTGAGATAGCAGCAGTTAGAGTTGTTTTACCATGGTCAACGTGTCCAATTGTACCAATGTTAGCATGCGATTTGGAACGGTCGAATTTTTCTTTAGCCATTCTAAAAATCCTCCTTAAAGGTTCATTGTATTTGGTATAGAGTGATAGAAAGTGAAGAGTTACCTCTCACTTTCTGATCTTCAATAGTAGTTATACTTTAGTTTAAAGGCAAAATCAATTATTCACCTTTATTTTTTTTGATGATTTCTTCACTAATGCTCTTAGGCACTTCTTCGTAGTGATCCATGTGCATAGTGAACGTACCGCGTCCTTGTGTGTTAGAACGGAGTGCAGTTGCATATCCGAACATTTCAGAAAGTGGAACCATAGCGCGAACAACTTGAGCGTTACCGCGAGCTTCCATACCTTCTACACGTCCACGACGAGATGTGATATCACCCATGATGTCTCCCATGTATTCTTCAGGGATAACAACTTCCACTTTCATCATTGGCTCAAGTAGAACTGGGTTACATTTGCTGACAGCATTTTTCAATGCCATAGATGCAGCAATTTTGAACGCCATTTCGTTAGAGTCAACGTCGTGGTAAGATCCATCAAATAATTTTGCTTTGATGTCGATTAATGGGAATCCAGCTAATACACCATTTTCAAGTGAATCTTCAAGACCCGCTTGAATTGCTGGGATGTATTCACGTGGAACAACCCCACCGACGATTGCATTTTCAAATTCGAAGCCTGCGCCTTCTTCGTTTGGTTCGAATTCGATCCAAACGTGTCCGAACTGACCGCGTCCACCAGACTGACGTACGAATTTACCTTCAACTTTTGCACCAGAACGGAATGTTTCACGGTACGCAACTTGAGGAGCACCTACGTTAGCTTCAACCTTGAACTCACGCTTCATACGGTCAACAATGATATCAAGGTGAAGCTCACCCATACCAGAGATGATCGTTTGACCAGTTTCAGGGTTTGTTTGTGTACGGAATGTTGGATCCTCTTCAGCTAGTTTAGCTAAAGCGATACTCATTTTATCTTGGTCAGCCTTAGATTTAGGCTCGATAGCTACATCGATAACTGGCTCTGGGAATTCCATAGACTCAAGGATAACAAGATTTTTCTCGTCACAAAGAGTGTCACCAGTAGATGTATCTTTAAGACCTACAGCTGCTGCGATATCCCCTGCATATACAGTAGAGATTTCTTCACGGCTGTTTGCGTGCATTTGAAGGATACGTCCAACACGTTCACGCTTGTTCTTAGAAGAGTTCTTCACGTATGAACCAGAATCAAGTGTTCCAGAGTACACGCGGAAGAAAGTTAGTTTCCCAACATAAGGGTCAGTCATAACTTTAAATGCAAGAGCTGCGAATGGTGCGTCATCAGTAGACTCACGAACAACCTCTTCATTTGAATCTGGCAGGATACCTTTGATTGCAGCAACATCAGTTGGTGCAGGAAGGTAGTCAAGCACAGCGTCAAGTACAAGCTGAACACCTTTGTTTTTGAAAGCAGATCCAACAAGAACTGGGTAGAATTCAACATTCAATGTTCCTTTACGGATTGCAGCTTTCAATTCAGGAATTGTGATTTCTTCACCCTCAAGGTATTTTTCCATAAGCTCTTCATCAAGCTCAGCGACAGCTTCAATTAGGCTGCTGCGAAGCTCTTCAGCTTTGTCTTTATACTCTGCAGGGATTTCTTTAGCATCAGAGCGAGTTCCAAGGTCATCTTCGTAGAAGTATGCTACGTTTTCTACAAGGTCGATGATTCCTTCGAATTGATCTTCAGCGCCGATCGGCAATTGAATTGCATGAGCGTTCGCTTGAAGACGATCTCTTAATGTGCTTACAGAGTAAAGGAAGTCCGCACCGGTTTTATCCATTTTGTTAACGAATACGATACGAGGTACTCCGTAAGTTGTTGCTTGGCGCCAAACTGTTTCAGTTTGTGGCTCTACACCTGATTGTGCATCAAGAACAGCAACCGCACCATCAAGTACACGTAAAGAACGTTCAACTTCAACAGTGAAGTCTACGTGTCCTGGTGTATCAATGATGTTTACACGGTAACCCTTCCATTGTGCTGTAGTAGCAGCAGAAGTGATTGTAATACCACGTTCTTGCTCCTGCTCCATCCAGTCCATTTGTGAAGCTCCTTCGTGAGTTTCACCAATTTTATGGATACGACCAGTGTAGTACAAGATACGCTCAGTCGTTGTCGTTTTACCGGCATCGATGTGAGCCATGATACCAATATTACGAGTTTTGTCTAAGGAGAACTCTCTTGCCATTGGGTAATTTCTCCTTCCTCATTAGGGAATAGTTTTTTTAGTTTGGTATAAATCCTACCAGCGGTAGTGAGCGAATGCTTTGTTCGCTTCTGCCATTTTGTGTGTATCTTCACGTTTCTTAACAGCAGCACCAGTGTTGTTAGCTGCGTCAAGGATTTCGTTAGCAAGACGCTCTTCCATCGTTTTTTCTCCACGAAGACGAGCGTAGTTTACTAACCAGCGAAGACCTAAAGTAGTACGACGGTCTGGGCGAACTTCTACAGGAACTTGGTAGTTAGCTCCACCTACACGACGTGCTTTAACTTCAAGAACTGGCATGATGTTTTTCAAGGCTTGTTCGAAAACCTCCATCGCTTCATTACCAGTACGTTCTTTGATGATATCAAATGACTTGTAGAGAATTGTTTGTGCTTTTCCTCTTTTACCGTCGATCATCATTTTGTTGATCAAACGAGATACAAGTTTAGAATTGTAAATTGGATCTGGCAATACGTCTCTTTTTGCTACAGGACCTTTACGTGGCATCTGAATAGCCTCCCTTCTCTTTTAAAAGGATTTCTATCTGTCTCTCATCTCAATATCATTGTCAGCTTGCTGACTCCACTGATCTGTTATCAACTTCTAAAAACCCTTATGTTTGTTTATATTATTTGCTTTGTTTAGGGCGTTTTGTTCCGTATTTAGAACGTCCTTGCATACGACCGTCAACTCCGGCAGTATCAAGCGCACCACGAACGATGTGGTAACGTACACCCGGTAAGTCTTTTACACGTCCGCCACGGATAAGTACTACACTGTGCTCTTGTAGGTTATGTCCGATACCAGGAATGTAAGCTGTTACTTCAATCAGGTTAGACAAACGTACACGAGCGTATTTACGTAGTGCTGAGTTTGGTTTTTTCGGTGTCATAGTACCGACACGAGTACAAACCCCGCGCTTCTGTGGAGATGTTACGTTAGTGTGCTCTTTTTTGAAACTGTTGTATCCTTTGTTAAGTGCAGGAGACTTTGAGTTTTCAACTTTACTCACGCGTCCTTTGCGTACTAGCTGATTAATTGTAGGCATGTTGTTATTCCTCCCTTCATTACTTTTTTTATAACCCACATACCCAGGTGGTTCATCAAAAGGCAAAAAACAATGCTTTTGCATTTTAAGCATGCAAAAACAAAACAAGTACGTTATAACATAATGGCAACAGCTGCTGCCCCAACTTCAATTCCGCAGGCCTTGCCGAGCTTTTTCATGGAATCTACCACTAAAATGTCTACACCCTTCTCTTGCGCTAGTTTCAATACACTAGCAGTTAAAGCAGGATCAGCATCTTTCGCTACGACGACTTCCTTTACTGAATCTCGTTTCAGAGCTTTTACTGTTTGCTTCGTACCAATAATAATGGATTGAGCCTGTGATACTTTATCATAAGACATCGAATATCCTCCAAAGTAACAGGTTTTATTTTGAGCACCTTGGTTATATTATCATCATGGCAGAAGGATGTCAATATCGTATGACAGATTATCTTGACATCCTTCACCATTTTTGATGATTTTATAGGAATCTCACAAGAAAAGATTACTCTACAGGAACCATGTCGTCAGACGGCTGCACTTGCGAAACCGGCTTAACTTTACGGTAGTTTGGCATTCCCGTTCCAGCAGGAACAAGTTTACCAATGATCACATTCTCTTTCAAGCCAAGCAGTTCATCACGTTTTCCTTTGATCGCCGCATCTGTTAGGACACGAGTCGTTTCTTGGAAGGATGCCGCAGACAAGAATGAGTCTGTTTCAAGCGAAGCTTTTGTAATACCAAGAAGAACTGGACGGCCTGTTGCAGGACGTTTGCCTTCGAATAGTACTTTTTTGTTTGCTTCAGTGAATTGGTGTACATCAAGAAGTGTGCCTGGTAATACGTCTGTATCCCCTGCATCAGCGACACGCACTTTACGAAGCATTTGGCGAACCATTACCTCTACGTGCTTATCTCCGATTTCTACCCCTTGCATACGGTATACTTTTTGTACTTCATGAAGCAGATATTCTTGAACAGCTGTCATGTCAGTCACTTTAAGAAGTTCTTTCGGATCGATGGAACCTTCTGTAAGTACTTGACCACGAGTAACTGTGTCACCTTCAACAACTTTCAGACGTGCATTGTAAGGAGCTGTGTATGAGCGAGTTTCAACTTCGCCTTGAACCACAATTTCCTGCTGCTTGTCACGAACATCGTTAATTTCAGCAACGACACCATCAATTTCAGAAATTGTCGCTTGGCCTTTCGGATTACGCGCTTCAAATAGCTCTTGGATACGAGGTAAACCTTGAGTGATATCGTCTCCTGCTACCCCACCGGTGTGGAACGTACGCATTGTAAGCTGTGTTCCTGGCTCACCGATTGATTGTGCAGCGATGATTCCAACTGCTTCACCGACTTCAACGTCAGTACCAGTTGCAAGGTTACGGCCGTAGCATCGTTTACATACACCATGAGGCGTGTTACATGTAAATGCAGAACGGATCCATACTTCCTCAATTCCTGCTTCAACTACTTCAAGTGCTTTATCTTCATCAATTAGTTCGTTTTCAGCTACAATGACTTCGCCTGTTTCAGGATGAACAATTGGTTTTCTTGCAAAACGTCCGATCAGACGTTCTTCAAGTTTCTCAATAATTTCATTTCCTTCTTTAATGGACTTCGCCAAGATTCCACGGTCTGTACCGCAATCTGTTTCACGGATGATGACATCCTGTGCAACGTCAACGAGACGACGCGTAAGGTAACCTGAGTCAGCTGTTTTAAGGGCTGTATCGGCAAGACCTTTACGCGCTCCGTGAGTGGAAATAAAGTATTCCAATACAGTTAAACCTTCACGGAAACTAGATTTAATCGGAAGTTCAATGATACGTCCAGCCGGGTTGGCCATCAGACCACGCATACCAGCCAGCTGAGTGAAGTTAGATGCGTTACCACGCGCTCCAGAGTCACTCATCATGTAGATTGGGTTGACTTCATCAAGGGACTTCATCAGTTTACCTTGGATGACATCTTTAGAAGAACTCCAGATTGAAATAACTCTCTCATAACGCTCTTCTTCAGTAATCAAACCACGTCTGAATTGCTTCATGACGTTATCTACTTTCGCTTGTGCTTCTTCAAGAATTTGCTGCTTATCATCTAATACGACGATATCAGACACACCAACCGTAATACCGGCTTTAGTAGAGTATCTGAAACCAAGATTTTTCATGCGGTCAAGCATTTTAGATGTCTCAGTAATATGGAATCTCTTAAAGATTTCTGCAATGATTTTACCTAAAATACCTTTTTTGAACGGCGCATTGATTTCTTGTTTCTCGATCGCAGCTTTTACATCCTCACCTTTTTCAAGGAAGAAACGATCAGGCGTTTTTTCTTCAATATTGCTCTTTGTCGGCTCATTCATGTATGGGAATGATTCCGGTAAGATCTCGTTAAAGATCAGTTTTCCAACTGTTGTAATCAACAATTTAGAACGCTGTTCATCAGTGAATGTTACATTCTTCAACGAGCTAGCTGCAACAGCTACACGTGTATGAAGATGCACATAACCATTTTGATAAGCTAGAAGGGCTTCGTCAGTATCTTTGAAGACCATACCTTCTCCGATAGCACCTTTGCGCTCAAGTGTAAGGTAGTAGTTACCAAGCACCATATCCTGAGATGGCGTAACGACTGGTTTTCCATCTTTCGGGTTCAAAATGTTTTGAGCAGCAAGCATTAAGATACGAGCTTCAGCTTGAGCTTCAGCAGATAATGGTACGTGAACCGCCATTTGGTCACCGTCAAAGTCAGCGTTGTAGGCTGTACATACAAGTGGATGCAGACGAATTGCGCGTCCTTCCACAAGTGTAGGTTCAAACGCTTGAATACCAAGTCTGTGAAGAGTCGGTGCACGGTTTAGTAAGACTGGATGCTCACGAATAACTGATTCTAAAACATCCCATACTTCTGGCTGCACGCGCTCAATTTTACGTTTCGCACTCTTGATGTTGTGAGCTAATCCTTTTTCAACAAGCTCCTTCATCACGAATGGTTTGAATAATTCAAGAGCCATTTCTTTCGGAAGTCCACACTGATACATTTTCAAATGTGGTCCTACGACGATAACGGAACGTCCAGAATAGTCAACACGTTTACCAAGCAAGTTTTGACGGAAACGTCCTTGTTTCCCTTTCAGCATGTGAGAAAGAGATTTCAATGGTCTATTTCCTGGTCCTGTTACTGGTCGGCCTCTACGTCCATTATCAATCAAGGCGTCGACAGCTTCTTGAAGCATACGCTTCTCGTTCTGAACGATGATGCTTGGCGCACCAAGATCTAATAAACGCTTCAGACGATTGTTACGGTTGATGACACGACGATAAAGGTCGTTCAAGTCAGAAGTAGCAAAACGTCCACCATCAAGCTGAACCATTGGACGTAATTCTGGTGGAATCACCGGAAGTACATCAAGAATCATCCAAGATGGTTTGTTTCCAGAGTTACGGAAGGCTTCTAACACTTCAAGGCGTTTGATCGCACGTGTACGACGCTGTCCTTGAGCAGTTTTCAGCTCTTCTTTCAGTGTATCTACTTCTTTTACAAGATCGATATCTTGAAGAAGTTTGTTGATTGCTTCTGCACCCATAGCTGCTTGGAATGTATTACCGTATTTATCTAAATAAGCACGGAATTCTTTCTCAGAAAGAAGTTGTTTCTTCTCAAGCGGTGTGTTGCCCGGATCTGTCACGACGTAAGAAGCGAAGTAGATCACTTCTTCTAACGCACGTGGTGACATATCAAGAACAAGACCCATACGGCTTGGGATACCTTTGAAATACCAAATGTGGGAAACTGGGGCAGCCAGTTCGATATGCCCCATTCTCTCACGACGGACTTTTGCCCGTGTTACTTCTACACCACAACGGTCACATACAACACCCTTATACCGAACGCGTTTATACTTCCCACAATGACATTCCCAGTCTTTTTGCGGTCCGAAGATACGTTCACAAAAGAGACCATCTTTTTCAGGTTTCAGTGTACGATAGTTAATCGTTTCAGGCTTTTTCACTTCACCAAAAGACCAAGAACGGATTTTATCAGGTGATGCGAGACCGATGTTCATATACTCAAAATTGTTCACATCTAGCAAGGGGCCTACCTCCCTTTTAATCTTCGGGTTATACCCTAGTCACTTGCTCTAATCGTTTCTGCTATTCTTTTGTGACTGCGTCACGTTCAAGATCGACAGGTGCGAGGTCTGCAGCATCTTCGTCATTAGATAACGCTAATCCGTCTGCTTTCTTCGTTTCCTCATCGTCTTCTAAATCTCTCATTTCTATCTCTTCTTCATCGCCAGATAGGATTTTGACATCCATACCTAAACTTTGAAGTTCTTTGATTAACACTTTGAATGATTCAGGGACACCTGGTTCAGGTACGTTATCCCCTTTGACGATGGCTTCGTATGTTTTCACACGACCCACAACGTCATCCGATTTAACTGTTAAGATCTCTTGAAGTGTATATGCTGCACCGTAAGCTTCAAGTGCCCATACTTCCATCTCTCCGAAACGCTGACCACCAAACTGTGCTTTACCGCCAAGTGGCTGCTGCGTAACAAGTGAGTATGGTCCAGTTGAACGAGCGTGAAGTTTATCGTCAACCATGTGAGCCAGTTTGATCATGTACATGATTCCGACAGATACACGGTTGTCGAATGGTTCACCAGTTCGACCGTCATAAAGGACTGTTTTCGCATCACGGGACATACCTGCTTCTTCTAGCGTTTCCCAAACATCTTCCTCACGAGCACCATCAAATACTGGTGACGCAATGTGGATGCCAAGGTAACGTGCAGCCATACCCATATGAAGCTCAAGTACCTGACCGATGTTCATACGAGATGGTACCCCTAGAGGGTTCAACATGATATCGATCGGTGTTCCGTCTGGAAGATACGGCATATCTTCTTCTGGAAGGATCTTAGAGATAACCCCTTTGTTACCATGTCGTCCAGCCATTTTGTCACCTTCAGAAATTTTACGCTTCTGAACGATGTATACGCGGACTAACTGGTTTACACCTGGAGGTAATTCATCGCCATCTTCACGGTTAAAGACTTTTACATCGTGGATAATTCCGCCGCCGCCGTGTGGAACACGCAGTGACGTATCACGAACTTCACGAGCCTTTTCACCGAAGATTGCATGTAATAGACGTTCTTCAGCTGTTAGTTCAGTTACACCTTTAGGCGTTACTTTTCCTACAAGAAGGTCTCCGTCTTTTACTTCTGCACCAATACGGATGATTCCGCGCTCGTCAAGGTTGCGTAAAGCATCTTCCCCAACGTTTGGAATATCACGAGTGATTTCTTCTGGTCCAAGCTTTGTATCACGAGCTTCTGATTCATATTCTTCAATATGAATAGACGTGTAGACGTCATCTTTTACAAGGCGCTCACTCATGATGATCGCATCCTCGTAGTTGTAACCGTCCCAAGTCATGAATCCGACCATAACGTTACGTCCTAGAGCCAATTCACCTTTTTCCATAGAAGGTCCGTCTGCAAGGATTTCTCCTTTAACGACTTCATCTCCAACACTTACGATAGGACGCTGGTTGTAGCAAGTCCCTTGGTTAGAGCGGACAAATTTCAGCAAGCTGTATTTGTCTAGGTTTCCTTTGACTTGTTGTCCGTCAACGTCTTCATAACGGCGAACCCAAATATTTTTTGCTTCTACGCGTTCTACAACACCTGGGTAGCGGCAGATGACAGCAGCACCAGAGTCTTTCCCTGATACGTACTCCATACCTGTACCAACAATCGGTGATTCTGGCTGCATCAAAGGCACAGCCTGACGCTGCATGTTCGCTCCCATTAGAGCACGGTTAGAGTCATCGTTTTCTAAGAATGGGATACATGCTGTCGCTGCAGAAACAACCTGCTTTGGCGAAACGTCCATGTAGTCAACGCGGTTTCGAGGAACAACGGTGTTTTCCCCTCTGAAACGAGCAATGATATTATCATCAATAAACGAACCATCTTCACCTAATATAGCGTTCGCTTGTGCTACTACGTAGTTATCCTCTTCATCAGCAGTTAAGTAATCGATTCTCGGTGTCACTTTACCAGTTTCAGGATCAACCCGGCGGTAAGGTGTTTCGATAAATCCGAAGCGATTCACTTTTGCGAATGAAGATAGAGAGTTGATCAAACCAATGTTTGGACCCTCTGGTGTTTCAATCGGACACATACGACCATAGTGAGAGTAGTGAACGTCACGAACTTCCATTCCTGCACGCTCACGTGTCAAACCACCCGGTCCAAGCGCTGACAGACGACGTTTGTGCGTCAATTCAGCAAGCGGGTTTGTTTGATCCATGAACTGAGATAGCTGAGAACTACCAAAGAACTCTTTGATAGAAGCGATCACAGGACGAATGTTGATCAGCTGCTGAGGTGTAATTGTGTTTGTGTCTTGAATTGACATTCTTTCACGAACAACACGCTCCATTCTGCTTAAACCAATACGGAATTGGTTTTGCAGAAGTTCACCTACAGAACGCAGACGACGGTTACCAAGGTGGTCGATATCATCTGTGTCACCTACACCATGAAGAAGGTTGAAGAAGTAACTGATTGATGCAATGATGTCAGAAGGCGTGATGTTTTTCACAGCTTCCTCTACATATGCATTTCCAATCACGTTAATCACTTGCTCGCCTTCTTGATCAGACGGTGCATAAATCTTAATAGATTGAAGTTCTACTTCATCTTCTACTACGCCACCATTAGGATATAGCTTTCTAAATCCGATGCCGTTTTCTAAGTATGGAAGAACTTTATCAAGAACTCTTCTGTCTAAATTTTGACCTTTTTCTGCTAGAATTTCACCTGTTTCAGGGTCAACTAACGTTTCAGCCAATTTTTGATTGAACAGTCTATTTTTAATATGAAGCTTCTTATTAATCTTGTAGCGTCCAACATTTGCTAGGTCATATCTCTTCGGATCGAAGAAGCGAGAGTCTAGCAAGCTTTTCGCATTTTCAACAGTTGGCGGCTCTCCAGGGCGGAGGCGCTCGTAGATTTCGAGAAGTGCTTTATCCGCATTCTCTGTATTGTCTTTTTCCAGCGTGTTGCGTAAGTATTCATTCTCGCCAATGAGGTCAAGAATCTCTTGATCAGAGCTGAAGCCGAGAGCACGCAAAAGAACCGTAACCGGCAACTTACGTGTGCGATCGATGCGTACATAGACTACATCCTTCGCATCAGTTTCGTATTCTAACCATGCGCCACGGTTTGGAATGACAGTCGCAGTAAAACCTTTTTTACCGTTTTTGTCTACTTTACCACTGAAATATACACTTGGAGAACGCACTAACTGAGAAACGATTACACGTTCCGCACCATTAATGATAAAAGTACCTGTGTCTGTCATGATTGGGAAATCACCCATGAACACATCTTGGTCTTTTACTTCTCCAGTTTCTTTGTTAATTAAACGAACTTTTACTCTTAGTGGAGCAGAGTAAGTTACATCACGTTCTTTTGATTCTGCTACAGGATACTTAGGATCCCCTAGGCTGTAATCAATGAATTCAAGAGAAAGGTTACCAGTAAAATCCTCAATTGGGGATATATCTTGAAACATCTCTCTAAGACCCTCATCAAGAAACCACTGATAAGAAGAGGTTTGAATTTCAATGAGATTTGGTAATTCTAACACTTCGCTTATGCGTGCGTAGCTTCTGCGCTGGCGGTGTCGTCCATACTGAACTAGTTGACCTGTCAACTGATTCACCCCTCAAATCATGCGTATTATATGTGTAAAAAGTATTTCTGTCTTTCAAATGTCAGTAAAGAAATACTTTTACAAGACAAAAGAAAAAAGGGTTTCTAAAATAAGAAAACCACATCCAAAAACAAATACCGATTTTATTAGTTTTCCCAAGTATGCATAATTTATACAAAATAGTTGTTTTTTAAGCCTATCAAGCAAAATATACACATTGGCATTTTATAATGTTAACACAGCTAGGAAACTGCGTCAAACTTTTTTAGCTTTGATTATATAGTAGCCCTTTTTTTTCAATACAACCTCGACTTCTCCAAAGAGCTGCTCTAATTTTTCAATCGCAGATGGTCCACCTTGCTTTTTCTGAATAACCACCCACAACTCACCTTCCGGCAATAAATGATCAGCACTTTTTTCAAAGATCGCATGTACAACTTTCTTCCCTGCCCGTATTGGGGGATTGGTCAGTATAGAGGCAAAAGCAGCTGAGGAATGAACATTCGAGAACAAATCACTTTGATAGATGCGAACATTATCAATGCGATTATGTTTAGCGTTTTCCTTTGAAAGTTCGACTGCTCTTTCGTTCACATCAATCATATGAATGGTACGGCTAGTCATTTCGTTTGCTAACGATAAGCCGATCGGTCCATAACCGCAACCGACATCTAAGACATCGCCATCCAAGTCAGGTTCTTCGAAAGCTTCAATTAAAAGCCTTGAACCAAAGTCGACTTCTTTCTTAGAAAACACTCCACTGTCACTTGTAAAAGTAAAGGTACGGTTTCTCAAGGTGAAGTCCCATGTCTGTTTATTGCTTTTCACTGATGGCTTTTCCGTATAATAGTGGTCACTCATGGTGAATGGACCTCCTCTGGATTCAATCGTTTCAGGAGATTAGAAAAGAAAAAGCCCGCCAGTAAAAGCGAGCTTTCCCAAAAGATTAGGCGAAGATTACTTAACTTCTACAGAAGCGCCAACTTCTTCAAGCTTAGCTTTAAGTTCTTCAGCTTCTTCTTTAGCAATACCTTCTTTAAGTGGTTTTGGAGTGTTGTCAACAAGTTCTTTAGCTTCTTTCAAGCCAAGACCAGTGATTTCACGAACCACTTTGATAACTTTGATTTTTTGGTCTCCAGCACCAGCAAGTACTAGATCAAAATCAGTTTTTTCTTCAGCAGCAGCACCGCCACCAGCAGCTACAGCTACAGGAGCAGCAGCAGTTACGCCAAATTCTTCTTCGATTGCTTTTACTAAGTCGTTTAACTCAAGTACAGTTGCTTCTTTAACTGAAGCAATGATTTCTTCGATATTTAAAGCCATTTGTAATTCCTCCATTTTAAGTTTTTTTACGTAAACGTAAAGTAGGCATTAAGCGCCTTGTTCTTCTTTTTGTTCTGCAACTGCTTTAGTAGCAAGAGCAAGGTTACGAACTGGAGCTTGAAGAACGCTAAGCAACATAGAAAGTAAGCCTTCGCGAGACGGAAGTTCCGCAAGAGCCTTCACTTCTTCTACAGTCGCTACGTTTCCTTCGATGACACCAGCTTTGATTTCTAAAGCTTCGTGGCTTTTCGCAAATTCGTTGATGATTTTCGCAGGTGCGATAACATCTTCGTTACTGAATGCGATAGCGTTTGGACCTGTTAAGAAATCGTTTAAACCCGTTAGTTCAACTTGTTCAACTGCACGGCGAGTCAAAGTGTTTTTGTAAACTTTGAATTCTACGCCAGCTTCACGAAGTTGTTTACGAAGTTCAGTCACTTCAGAAACTGAAAGACCGCGGTAATCTACAATGACAGTAGACATACTATCTTTAAATTTAGAAGTAATTTCATCAACGACAACTTTTTTAGTATCGATTGCATTGCTCATGGTTACACCTCCTGTACATTCTTTGTGTAACACTTATACCGATCAGGCCATCACGTTCCTAACGAACGGTTCTCCATATAAAAAGCCTCCATTAAGACATGGAGGCTGTATATACAAGCATACGTTAACGTAAGACTGTGACATATACACCTCGGCGGGTTAATTAAGCCATAAGGCCCCTGCTGTCTACGGTATAAATGGACATTATTCTATTTTACAACATTTTGATATTATCAAAATGGTTGTCATAAGTCAAGAATTATTTTGCAGAGAAAGAAGATGGATCCACTTTCACGCCAGGGCCCATAGTAGATGTAACAGAAACGTTTTTCACGTATACACCTTTAGCCGCTGCAGGTTTTGCTTTAAGGATTGTGTCATAGATTGTTGCAAAGTTCTCAACAAGCTTTTCGTCCTCGAAAGAAACCTTTCCGATTGGCGCGTGGATGTTACCAGCTTTATCAACGCGGTATTCTACTTTACCAGCTTTGATTTCATTGATTGCTTTTTCAACTTCGAACGTTACAGTTCCTGTTTTAGGGTTTGGCATAAGACCTTTTGGTCCAAGTACACGACCGATCTTACCAACTTCACCCATCATGTCAGGTGTCGCAACGATTACATCGAATTCGAACCAACCTTGTTGGATTTTAGTGATGTAATCAGAATCTCCAACGTAGTCTGCTCCAGCAGCTTCTGCTTCTTTTGCTTTTTCGCCTTTAGCGAACACAAGAACGCGTTGAGTTTTACCAGTTCCGTTAGGAAGTACAACTGCACCGCGGATTTGTTGATCGTTTTTACGAGGGTCTACGCCCAAACGAAAAGCAACTTCTACAGTCGCATCAAATTTCGCTGTATTTGCTTTTTTTGTAAGAGAAACAGCTTCAGCTACATCATACGCTTTAGTACGCTCGATCAGCTTAGCAGCTTCTACATACTTTTTACCTTTTTTAGCCATTATAAAAATCCTCCTTATGTGGTTTTAGCGGAATAACCTCCCACGAATAAGGGTTGCGAACTTGTCAAAACCAAACTCGCAACCCAACAAGACAAAAAATTAATCTTCGATGACAATACCCATACTGCGTGCAGTACCTTCAACCATGCGCATAGCTGATTCAACGCTAGCAGCGTTTAAGTCAGGCATTTTTGTTTCCGCGATTTCGCGTACTTTATCACGCTTAACAGTTGCCACTTTATTACGGTTAGGTTCACCAGAACCAGACTCAATACCAGCTGCTTTTTTAAGTAAAACTGCAGCAGGTGGAGTTTTAGTAATAAATGTAAATGAACGGTCTTCAAAAACCGAAATTTCAACAGGAATGATAAGACCAGCTTGGTCAGCTGTACGAGCGTTAAACTCCTTACAGAATCCCATGATATTAACACCGGCTTGACCTAGTGCAGGTCCAACTGGTGGAGCTGGGTTAGCTTTTCCAGCAGGAATTTGCAATTTAACAACTTTAACTACTTTTTTAGCCACGAGACACACCTCCTTAAAGTCCGTGATGTGGTAATAGGGGAATCCCCCTCCCACTCAACAACTTCATTCTTTATATGAATGACGAAATAACTAGCTAGCGATCTTGAGTGAACTCAAGACGTACCTTTGCTATATTACCACTTCTATACACTCATTTCAAGCTCTTTTAAATTACAATTTATCGATCTGCGTGAACTCAAGTTCAACAGGTGTTTCTCTACCAAACATATTAACGAATACTTTGACTTTGCTTTTATCGTAATCAATTTCTTCAATCGAGCCAGTGAAGTTAGCAAATGGTCCATCGATGACCTTAACTGTTTCTTTCAGTTCAAAGTCGATTTCTGTTTTGCGTTCTTCAAGACCCATTCTCTTCAGAATGGTTTCAGCTTCGCCTGGCAGCAGCGCAGTCGGCTTTGAGCCTGATCCAGCTGATCCAACGAATCCAGTGACACCCGGTGTGTTACGAACGACATACCAAGAGTCGTCAGTCATTACGATTTCCACTAGGACATAGCCAGGGAATACTTTCTTTTTGACGACTTTTTTCTTACCATTTTTAATATCCGTTTCTTCTTCTTCTGGTACGACGACGCGGAAGATTTTATCCTGCATGCCCATTGATTCAACACGCTTTTCCAAGTTCGCTTTTACTTTGTTTTCATAGCCAGAGTACGTATGCACAACATACCAATTCTTTTCCATTTTCGTTCAGGACTATTTAGTCCTTCCCTCCCCACATTTCATAATGTCTATTTGACGAATCTCGAGTACCGGTAAATATTTTCAAGCAATTGAAAAAACCCGTAAAACGGGTTTTTTGGCAAGTCATATTATGATCTATTATAGCACGTTCAGCAGACCATTATTCAAGTATTAATGAATTAATTCGATTAATTGTGAGATTCCTATATCAAGAAAAGAGAAAAAGATTGCAAAGAATACGACTGTTAAAATAACAGTGATTGTGTAGCGGACCATTTCGTTCTTCTTTGGCCAGCTGACCTTTTTCATTTCTTTTCCGACACTTTTTAAGAAACTGATAATACGCATGTAAAAGACCTCCACAGAATAAAGAACGCAAATCTTACTTCGTTTCTAAATGTGTTTTATGTGAATTACAAGTCTTGCAATATTTCTTAACTTCTAATCTTTCAGCTGCTGAAGCAACACTTTTCATTGTCGTATAATTGCGGCTTCCGCAGTCTTTACAGGCTAGAGTAATCTTTTTCCTCATATTTACACCTATTTTCTCGACATCATTTCATTAGTACCTTATCACAGTGTCGAAAAAGCTGTCAATATAGGTTTGATTAGAGACTAATTTCGCGAAGCTCTAAATATTTCTCTAATTTTCTCTTTACTCTTTGGAGTGCGTTATCAATTGATTTCACATGACGGTTTAAATCTTCAGAAATCTCTTGATAGGATCTGCCATCAAGATAAAGCACAAGTACCTTTCTTTCCAGCTCGCTAAGCAGTTCACCCATCTTCATTTCGATATCATCAAATTCTTCTTTGCTAATGATTAAGTCTTCTGGGTTAAGCGCTTTAGCACCGGAAATGACATCTAATAATGTTCTGTCCGATTCTTCATCGTAGATCGGCTTGTCTAATGATACATAGGAATTTAACGGGATATGTTTTTGGCGAGTAGCTGTTTTAATTGCGGTGATAATTTGGCGGGTAATACATAATTCTGCAAAAGCCTTAAATGAAGTAAGCTTGTCCTCTCTGAAATCGCGGATAGACTTATAAAGTCCGATCATTCCCTCTTGGACAATGTCCTCTCGATCCGCTCCTATCAAGAAATAAGATCTTGCTTTCGCACGTACAAAATTGCGGTATTTCGTTATTAAATAATCTAGCGCATCACTATCTCCGACATGAACCCTTTCAATGACTTGTTCATCTTCCAACTGGCAAAATTGCTCTCTGATGGACTTACCCTTGCTGTTGTTTAGATTCACTTCGATCCCCCCGACCGCACCTAGATAGAAATATTATACATTAATGGTTGAAATATCGTCAAGCTATTCCAGATTCCCGCGCCGCCATTTTTCAAACGTTTTCAATACATCTTCTGACAATTCAATCTTAGATGCTGGTTTATCAGAAGTAATCTTTTTGACTCTCGTTTCAATCTTTCGTTCTATCACTTCAATCTCTCTTAAAAGCTCACGAGCAGACTTCCGAAGAGCTCCTTGTCCAAAAATAGCCCATTGTTCCGTAAAATCTGAGGTTGCCACATGAATTTGCGTCCGAATATTATTCAAATCCTGCGCCAGCTTCTCAATCCGCTCATCCGCCGTTTCATTCTCTCTCGTAAAGATGACCTCTACTCGGTGATTGGTCCGCTTCTTTTCAATTCCTTTAACCATATGGGCATCGAATACGACAATGACTCGATACCCTGTGTATGCTTGATATTCTGCTAAATGTTGAATCAGAACGTCTCTGGCTTCTTCAAAGCTGTTTTCCTTTAAGTGCTGCAGCTGAGGCCATGCACCTATCATGTTGTATCCATCGACTAAGAGGATATCCATCTCTATTCTCCTAACGGATAACGTTTTCGATACACTTCATACATCAATAGACCAGCAGCTACTGATGCATTCAAAGAAGTAACCTTCCCGGCCATAGGCAGTTTAATTAGAAAATCACACTTTTCTTTAATCAATCGGCCAATTCCTTTACCTTCACTGCCAATCACAAGAGCCAGCGGCATTGTACCATCAAATTGTCTGTAATCCTGTTTAGCAGACGCATCTGTTCCCGCAACCCAGATTCCTCTTTCTTTCATTTCATCAAGGGCTCTTGAAAGATTGGTCACTTTTGCAACAGGAATATGCTCAATTGCTCCAGTGGATGCCTTAGCAACTGTTGTTGTTAGACCGACCGCTCTCCTTTTTGGAATGACAATCCCGTGTGCCCCTACAGCATCTGCCGTACGCATAATCGATCCTAAATTATGCGGATCTTCAATTTCATCTAAAATCAGAAAAAATGGCTGCTCATTCCGCTTTTCAGCGATTTGATACAGATCGTCCAATTCTGCATATTCATATGCTGCTACTTGTGCAACGATTCCCTGGTGCTGACCTGTAACCATTTGATCAAGCTTTTTCCTCGGAACATACTGAATGGTGATATTTTGCTTTTTAGCGAGTTCAATGACCTGCTGGGCTTGTCCTTTTACAGTGTTTTCTGCCATCCAGAGCTTGTATAACTCCCGATCTGACTTCAGTGTCTCAATCACTGCATTTTTCCCAATGACATAATCATGTTGCTGACTCATTTGTCTTCCTCCCTGACGTTCCGATTTCAATCGCCTGACCAATCAGCTCTTCTAAGCGTTCGTCCTGCTTTTCGATAAATAAATAACCCATGAGCGCTTCAAACGCTGTACTATAACGATACGTTTGAACGTCTGTGTTTTTAGGCACTGTGCCTGATTTTGCGTTTCTTCCTCTTTTCAGCACCGCTTCTTCTGCTTCAGTGAAAAAGCCTTGCTGCTGAAGCGTAAATAAAATAGCAGCCTGTGATTTAGCTGAAACAATTTTGCTTGCTCGTTTGTGCAGCTCATTTGGTTTTGTCGCCCCCGTTTGGAGGAGGTGATGCCTCACATATACTTCAAAAATGGCATCACCCATATAAGCTAGCGCAAGTCCGTTCAGCTGTTTACCATCTTTCAGCTTTTCAAAATTCAACATTGCCTATTCTCCTCTTTTCCAGCGAGTACCTTGAGGAGTGTCCTCCAACACAATATTCATGTTCTTTAATTGGTCACGAATTTGATCAGATAGGGCAAAGTCACGATTTCTTCTAGCTTCATTACGTTTTTCAATCAACGCTTCTACCTCTTCGTCAAGCGTGTGCTTTTCTTCTAATGAGAAGCCAAGAACAGAAGTAATTTCTTGGAACAAGCCGATAAATGCCTTGATCACTTCCTCCGAAGTATGATCATTTTCCATATAATAATTCGCCTGTTTTGCTAATTCGAATAAAACAGAGATCGCATTTGCTGTATTGAAGTCATCATTCATTTCAGAAATAAATGTCGCACGCTGTTCTTCAATTTTTGCCAGCCATTCAGTATTGTCTTCCGTGATATTCGTGCTGCTCTCGAGACGGTGATGTAAATTCGCATACGATGTCTTGAGTCGGTTAAACGCACTCTTTGTACTTTCTAATAAATCCATTGAGTAGTTAATTGGGTGACGATAGTGAACCGACAACATAAAGAAGCGGAGCACATCAGGATCTTGTTCTTTCACAATGTCATGCACCAGCACAAAGTTGCCAAGTGATTTCGACATTTTTTCATTATCAATATTAATATACCCGTTATGCATCCAATACTTCGCAAAAGGCTTCCCTGTCAAAGCCTCAGATTGGGCAATTTCATTCTCATGGTGCGGGAATGTTAGATCCTGTCCGCCAGCATGAATGTCGATCGTATCACCTAAATATTTTTTGACCATTGCCGAGCATTCGATGTGCCAGCCTGGGCGTCCTTCGCCCCATGGGCTATCCCATGAGATTTCCTGATCCTTTGCAGCCTTCCATAGGGCAAAATCAAGTGCATCTCGTTTCTTTTCACCTACACGAATACGGGCACCTGTCTTCAGTTCATCAATTGATTGATGAGAAAGCTTTCCATAGCCTTCAAATGAGCGTGTGCTGTAATACACGTCGCCATCCGCTTCATAGGCGTAGCCTTTTTCAATCAATGTCGCAATAAACGCAATGATATCATCCATGTTTTCCGTTACTCGCGGGTGAAGGTCTGCTTTTTTGCAGCCTAGTGCACTGACGTCTTCGAAGTAAGCTTGGATAAACCGGTCAGCAATTGTCGGCACATCTTCTCCGAGTTCATTGGCTGCCTTGATGAGTTTATCATCCACATCTGTAAAGTTTGATACAAAGTTCACATCGTAACCGCTGTATTCTAAATACTTACGTACAGTGTCATAAACAATAGCAGGTCTAGCATTCCCGATATGAATGTAGTTATAAACGGTTGGTCCGCACACATACATCTTGACCTTTCCTGGCTCAAGCGGAACAAATTCTTCCTTCTTACGTGTCAATGTATTATAAATATTGATTGTCATGATTGTTCTTCCTTTCTGCTCAATGAAGCCAGCTCACCTTTTAGCTTTTCCATTTCTCGTTCCAATTCTTTAAAACGATCGGAAATTGGATCTGGCAAATCTTGATGATTGAGATCACGATTGATTTTCTTTCCATTTTGAACGACGACTCGCCCAGGTATACCGACAACGGTGGAATGATCGGGTACATCCTTTAACACGACCGACCCCGCTCCAATCTTGGCTCCTTTTCCAACTGTAATGGAACCAAGCACCTTGGCACCTGTCGCAATGAGGGCATCGTCTAAAATGGTCGGATGCCGCTTCCCCTTTTCTTTCCCTGTTCCCCCTAATGTCACGCCTTGGAAAACAGTGACGTTGTCTCCAATTTCACATGTTTCCCCGATCACAACGCCCATGCCGTGATCAATGAAGAACCGCCTGCCAATGGTTGCCGCCGGGTGAATTTCCACCCCTGTGAAAAAACGGCTGACCTGAGAAATGATCCGCGCAATAAAATACAGCTTCCGCTTATAAAATGCGTGCGCAATACGGTGAGCCCAAATCGCATGAAGCCCTGAATAGGTTAGCACTACTTCAATATAGCTTCTAGCAGCAGGATCTTGATCAAACACAGTATCAATATCTTCTTTCAGCATTTTGAAAAACACATGCTCCCCCCGTTCTCCCCATCAATCTCTCTTAGGACTTGCTCTCTTTTTTTGGACAAATAAAAAACGCCTCTGCCAAATGACAGAGACGTTTTGAAAACGCGGTTCCACTCTGTTTAGAAAGCCACATATCTTTCAGCCTTCTCAACTTAATCCCATAACGGAGGGTACCGCCCTTGCATACTAACGTACGTGTTCCTCAAGGGTCTTGAGGGTGCATTTCCAACGTCTGCCCATAAGTCTCTTTCAGCCGGTGGAGACTCTTTCTGTGATGGACGAGTACATTGTACTTCTCCCTCGCAACGATTTTCTTATATTTGTTTAATGCGGTTTAATACCGTTTCCTTACCTAGTAATTCAATACTTTGCGGAAGTTCTGGGCCATGCGTTTGTCCTGTGACAGCCACACGAATCGGCATGAATAGTTTCTTGCCTTTATGCCCTGTTTCTTTTTGTACCGCTTTAATGGCAGCCTTGATTTCATCAGGCGTGAAAGACTCAAGCTGTTCAAGCTGACCTGCAAAAGATGCCATCACTTCTGGTACTTGCTCCTCTGCTAGAACTTCCTTTGCCTCTTGATTATACTCAATTTGCTCCTTAAAGAACAACTCTGTTAACTCAACAATTTCTGCTCCGTAGCTTAATTGTTCGTGATACAGAGAAATAAGCTTGCGTACCCACGTGTTTTCTTCTTCTGTCAGCTGCTCACTTACCTTGCCTGCTTTTTGAAGATGTGGAAGTGTTAGTGCCACAACCTGATCAAGATCAAGTGCTTTCACGTATTGGTTGTTCACCCATTTTAGTTTATGCATATCAAATAGAGCTGGTGACTTAGAAAGTCGGGTTACATCGAAAATGTCGATGAATTGCTCTTTTGTAAACAGTTCTTCTTCGCCTACTGGAGACCATCCAAGTAATGCAATGAAGTTAAACAGGGCTTCAGGTAAATAGCCTAAATTCTTATATTGCTCGATGAATTGAATAATTGATTCATCACGTTTACTTAATTTCTTGCGGTTCTCGTTCACAATCAACGTCATATGTCCAAATAGCGGAACATCCCAGCCAAATGCATTAAAAATCATGATTTGTTTTGGCGTATTTGAAATATGATCCTCTCCGCGAAGAACGTGAGTCATTTTCATCAAATGATCATCCACTGCTACGGCAAAGTTATAAGTTGGCGTGCCATCTTTCTTCACAATAACAAAGTCACCGATGCCGTCTGTTTCAAATGAAATATCGCCTTTGACCATGTCGTCAAATTTGATGATTTCTCCTTTTGGCACTCGGAAGCGGATGCTTGGCTCTCTTCCTTCAGCAATCAGCTTTTCTTCTTCTTCTTTTGATAAATGACTGCATTTACCAGAATATCGAGGCATTTCACTGCGGGCGATTTGTGCTTCACGCTCTGCCTCTAGCTCTTCAGCCGTACAATAGCACTTATACGCCAAGTCCTTCTCTAACAGCTCGTCATAATATTTCTTGTAAATATCATTTCGCTCTGATTGTCTGTAAGGACCGTAACCGCCATCTTTATCAATGCTCTCATCCCAATCAATACCAAGCCATTGCAGGTGGCGAAGCTGACTTTCCTCCCCGCCTTCTACATTACGCTTTTGGTCCGTATCCTCGATTCGAATAATAAATTTGCCGCCTTGGCTGCGTGCGAACAAATAGTTGAAAAGAGCCGTTCTAGCATTCCCAATATGTAAATGACCAGTTGGACTCGGTGCATAACGAACACGCACTTCATTTCCCATGAGTTTAACTTCCTTTCATCTGCATCATGTTGTCTGACACCAATTTTTTATAAACGTATTTTATCATCAAAACCCATTCTCATCAAAATGGATTTTACTTTTTCTGAAGAAGCACTGTTGCCTGAGAAGCAATTCCTTCGCCTCTGCCTGTAAATCCGAGTTTCTCTGTCGTTGTTGCTTTGACATTCACCTGTGTGACATCTGCCTCAAGCGCTTCTGCGATTTTCTCACACATTGGTTGAATGTAAGGTGCCATTTTTGGCTTTTGCGCCATGATGGTGCAGTCAATATTCACAAGTGTGTAGCCCTTTTCTTTCACAAGTGCCCACACATGCTGCAATAATTTAAAAGAATCTGCATCCTTAAACTCAGGATCTGTGTCTGGGAAATGTCTGCCGATATCGCCTTCAGCAATCGCACCTAGGCAGGCATCTGCCACTGTGTGAAGCAGTACGTCAGCGTCTGAATGCCCTAGTAGTCCCTTTTCATAAGGGATGGTGACCCCGCCGATAATCAGAGGTCTTCCCTCTGTTAATTGATGTACATCAAAGCCTTGTCCTATTCTCAACATGATCTATTACCCTCTTTCCGCATCCATAATTGCCTTGGCAACCAATAAATCATCCGGTGTTGTCAGCTTAATATTGGTATAGTCTCCTTGGACAATATACACATTCTCGCCATGTAATTGTTCAACAAGGCTGGCATCGTCTGTTCCAAGGAAGCCTGTCCGCTCCGCATGTTCATGCGCCTCTTTTAAAATAGAATGACGAAAAGCTTGTGGGGTCTGGACCGCCCACAAGCTCTGACGTTCAATGGTTTGTTCCACTTTGCCTTCTTGAACGCGTTTGATTGTGTCTTTCACTGGTACCGCTACAACTGCGGACCCTTTTTCAATCGCTGCTTTAACGAGCAAGTCAATCTGTGTATGCTTAATAAAAGGCCTTGCTCCATCATGAACAAGCACGATGTCCGCATCTTTCACAGCCTTTAAACCTTCGTATACACTTTGCTGACGTTCTTCACCGCCAGTGACAAGTGAAACAGGCGTTTGAAAAGCGTGTACCTTGAGTAGCCTTTCAAAGTCTTGACGCTCCTCTTCATTGATTGCTAGGATCATGCGTTTGCATTGTGAATGAGCGTCAAATACCTTTAATGTATGAATGATGACCGGCATTCTTTTCAGCTCGATAAAAAGCTTATTGCGGCCGGCCTTCATTCGTTTCCCCTGCCCCGCAGCCGGAATAACTACTTCATAATACATGTTCGTTCTCCCTTTAGAGCGCCTTCTCCAGAAGTTTTGGCTTCGCAAAAATCATTCTTCCAGCAGCAGTCTGCAGCACACTTGTGACGAGCACATCGATGTCTTTTCCAATGTAATTGCGTCCTTCTTCGACCACAATCATCGTACCGTCATCTAAGTAAGCAACACCTTGGTTATGCTCTTTCCCATCTTTGATGACCTGTACCTTCATTTCTTCCCCAGGCAGTACAACCGGTTTAACGGCATTGGCTAGATCATTGATGTTTAACACTGCTACTTTTTGAAGTTCGCATACTTTATTTAAATTAAAATCATTGGTCACAACAACACCTGAAGTTAATTTCGCGAGCTTCACAAGCTTGCTATCAACCTCTTGAATGTCTTCGAAGTCACCTTCGTAAATTTCAACTTTGATATCCAATTCTTTTTGAATACGATTTAAAATATCAAGACCTCTTCGGCCTCTATTTCTCTTTAATACATCTGAAGAGTCTGCAATATGCTGTAATTCCTCGAGCACAAATTGAGGAATGACCATGACGCCTTCTAAGAATCCAGTTTGGCAAATATCTGCGATTCTTCCATCAATGATAACACTTGTGTCTAAAATTTTCAGCTTTTTATCTTCTATTTCAGGTTCATCATCAGCTGCTCCTTTTTTCTTTGTGACCTTTGCAGATCGGGAGAACAGCCCTATCATTTCATCCTTCTTCTTAAAGCCTACCTGAAATCCAAGGTATCCTAAAAAGAAAGCCAGGAAAATCGGAATAATGGTACCAAAAATATGATATGGGATATTGTTTAGCGGGATCACGTTTACAATAAGATATGCTAGAATAAGTCCAAATACTAATCCGAAACTTCCAGATATAAGATCAGGAAGAGGCGCCTTCAATAGAGAATCCTCGATCCATTTCACCCAATTTACCACATAACCTGTGCACCATTTACCAATGATGAAGAACACAATGGCTCCTATTAGTGCTGAAGAGTAAGCATTTGTTATGAAAGGTATGTCCTTTACATTTAAAAGCAGAAATAACTCTGGAATGATAAAAATCCCCACAACTGCACCCAAAATGATAAAAAACGCCTGAACGATTCTTTTTAACATACCTTCACCTCCTTTATTTTTCATCTGTCAATCCACCTTCATCTGACATTGATATATGTTTAAGTTTCCTATCAAGAGCAACAGAAAACAAAACCATCATTAATATACCCATATTCATCCATTTTTAACCGTAATAGAGAAAAATTTCTCTTCTTAAAGCTGACGATCGATATAATGTTTTTCTTGTAACCTTTTTAATCCTTTTTTTATCTTTTTCGCTCTTACTTCTCCAATTCCTTCTACTTCATCCAATTCTTGTACATCTGCTTCCATAATTCGATCTAGCACACCGAATGCTTCAACCACATTTTCGACGATTGGCATTGGCAGTCTAGGGATTTTATGGAGTAATCTATATCCTCTTGTGTACACATATTCGTCAATATTTGTAGAAGCTGGATATCCAAGTAACTTGTACAGAATGGAATCATCTAAAAGCTCAAAGCTCGACATATCTTGAAGTTGTTTAAGCAGCACATACGGATCTTTGATCTTTTCTTTCACGTAATCTTTAATAAATAAAGCCGCTTCCTGCTCCATATCTGTAATCAGCTCATTGACTTGCAGACGGATCAAGTGTCCCTCTGTACCGAGCTCTTTGATATACATATTGATTTCATTTTTGATTCTGAGTACCATTTCGTAGCGGTGCAGGACGGATAATACATCACCAAAGGTCACAAGCTCTTCGAATTCTAGGGCGCTTAACGCAGAAATGGCGTGATCTAAAATCGTTTTATATTTCTCAAGTGTTTGAATGGCTTGATTGGCCTTTGTTAAAATAAAGCCAATATCTTTCAGCGTATAACGACGATTCCCTTGGTATAAGGTAATGACGTTCCTCCGTTCAGAAATGGCAATGATTAAGCAGCCTGTCTGCTTTGCTACACGTTCAGCCGTCCGGTGCCTCATGCCTGTTTCCGATGAATGGATGGTGGCATCTGGCATCAGCTGTGTATTCGCATACAAGATTTTTTGACCAGAATCGCTAAGAATAATAGCCCCGTCCATCTTCGCCAATTCATATAAATGTGCTGGGGAGAAGGCCGAATTAATGTGAAATCCTCCATCTACCACACTCTTTACTTTGTCATTATAACCAACAACAATGAGCCCGCCAGTATTGGCTCTTAGGACGTTTTCAATCCCTGCCCGCAGAGGTGTTCCTGGTGCCACAAACTGTACAATATCTAAGAGATCGAGTTCTCTCGCTCCTTTTTTCTCTTTTTCCATTTCTATGATCCCCCTAGTGAAATTCGAAGTGCCTCCGCTACATTTTCTACACCAACTAACTCAATCCCTCTCGGCTTTTTCCATCCGTCTATATTCGCCTGAGGAATAAACATTCGCTTAAACCCTAGTTTCGCAGCTTCCTGCACTCGCTGTTCAATTCTTGATACCCTTCTGACTTCTCCCGTCAGACCGACCTCTCCTATAAAGCAATCCGCTTGATGCGGCGCTGCATCTTTAAAGCTTGATGCAATACTGACGGCAATAGCTAAGTCAATCGCCGGTTCGTCAAGCTTCACACCGCCTGCGACCTTTAAATAGGCATCTTGGTTTTGCAGCAGCAGCCCCACGCGTTTTTCTAAAACTGCCATGAGCAGCGATACTCGATTATGATCAAGGCCAGTGGCCATTCTTCGCGGATTCCCAAAGCTTGTCGGGGAAATTAATGCCTGTATCTCGACAAGTACGGGTCTTGTTCCTTCCATTGAGGCAACAACACACGAACCAGATACACCTGCCGACCGCTCTTCTAAAAAGATTTCTGATGGGTTTAATACTTCCGTGAGCCCTTCCTCTCTCATTTCAAAAATTCCCAATTCATTCGTTGAACCAAATCGGTTTTTGACCGCCCGTAAGATACGAAACGTATGATGACGCTCGCCTTCAAAATAAAGAACTGTGTCCACCATATGCTCTAAAAGGCGTGGACCTGCGATCGAACCTTCTTTGGTCACGTGACCAACGATAAAAATAGGAATACCATTTGTTTTGGCAATTTTCATCAACTGCGCTGTACATTCTCTTACTTGAGATACAGAGCCGGGAGCTGACGTGATATCGCTTTGATAAACGGTTTGAATCGAATCCACCACAACAAAAGCAGGTTTCATCTCCTGTATAGCAGACGTTATATACTCCATATCGGTTTCAGCCAAAACATGTAAAGAGGCGCTTTCAATGCCAAGGCGGTCCGCTCTTAGCTTCGTTTGTTTAATGGACTCCTCACCAGATATGTATAACACATTCTGATTTTTGTCTGAGAGCTGTGCGGATACTTGTAATAATAATGTGGACTTCCCAATCCCAGGATCTCCGCCAATGAGAACAAGAGAGCCTTTGACAATTCCACTTCCTAATACTCGGTTAAATTCTTCTAAATTCGTTTTAATTCGGGGTTCTTCGGATGTTTCAATTGCAGATATAGGTGAAGGTTTTTGAATGGTTTGAACAGAATGATTAAAAGCACTTCGACGGTTTACTGGCTCTTTGCGAACGACCTCTTCTGTCATACTGTTCCACGTGCCACAGCCTGGACATTTCCCCATCCATTTGGCTGACTCATAACCGCACGATTGGCATATAAATTTTGATTTTGTCTTAGCCATAGATTGAAGAATACAACTCCTTATACTGGTCAGAAAATAAGTAAAGGGAGGCATACATCTTACTGGTATGCCTCACACTTTTTTCTTACTATATTAGTTCGTAGCAGCCGTTGCTTTTACGACAATTTCTCCATCTTCCACATCTAATACGATATGTTGACCTTTTTCAATATTGCCCTTCAGAAGCTCTTCAGAAAGTCGATCTTCTACATGCTTTTGAATCGCTCTTCTTAACGGACGCGCACCGTACTCAAGATCTACACCTTCGTCGGCAATCTTCGCTTTTGCTGCTTCCGTCAATTCAATCGATAGGTCTTGTTCTTTTAAGCGTTTTGTCAATTGATCAGACATGAGAGACACGATCTCTTTTAGATGTTTCTTCTCAAGCGAGTGGAAGACAATGATTTCATCAATACGGTTGATAAACTCAGGTCTAAACGCACGTTTCAACTCGCCCATCACTTTGCCTTTCATATCCTTGTAATTTTGACTTTCATCTTGCACGTTAAAGCCAACATATTTATTGCGCTTCAGCTCACTAGCTCCAACGTTTGATGTCATAATCAAAATCGTATTTCTAAAGTCAACGGTACGCCCTTTAGAATCAGTCAGACGACCATCTTCTAACACTTGCAATAAGATATTAAATACATCTGGATGTGCCTTTTCAATCTCGTCTAAAAGAACGACAGAATAAGGTTTTCTTCTCACTTTTTCAGTCAGCTGTCCACCTTCATCATAGCCTACATAGCCTGGAGGTGACCCAACAAGTCTGGATGTAGAGTGTTTCTCCATGTATTCAGACATATCAATACGGATCATTGCTTCTTCATCACCGAAAATAGACTCGGCGAGTGCTCTTGCAAGCTCCGTTTTACCAACCCCTGTTGGACCTAAGAAGATAAAGGAGCCGATTGGACGCTTCGGATCTTTCAGGCCAGCACGCGCACGTCTTACCGCTTTTGCTACAGCGACAACCGCTTCATCCTGTCCGATCACACGAGAGTGGAGCAATTGTTCCATATTCAGAAGCTTATCTGTCTCCGTTTGAGCAATTTTCGAAACAGGCACTCCCGTCCAGCTGGAAACAACCATTGCGATATCATCTACAGATACCTCTGAATTCTCTTGTCCCTGCTTTTCTTTCCATGATTTCTTTGTGACTTCTACTTTTTCACGCAAACGCTGCTCTGTATCGCGAAGAGAAGCTGCTTTTTCAAATTCTTGACTTTGAACTGCAGCATCCTTTTCCTTGCGTACTTCATCCAGCTTTTGCTCTAGTTCTTTTAGGTTAGGCGGTGTTGTGAACGAACGTAAACGGACTTTCGAACCTGCCTCATCAATTAAATCAATCGCCTTATCTGGAAGGAATCGGTCAGAAATATAACGGTCAGACAGCTTCACTGCCGCCTCAATCGCTTCATCTGTAATAGACACACGGTGATGTGCTTCATACCGGTCTCTAAGGCCTCTTAAGATTTGAATACTCTCATCAACAGACGGCTGATCTACTTGAATTGGTTGGAAACGTCGTTCAAGCGCGGCATCCTTTTCAATGTATTTACGGTACTCATCTAACGTTGTCGCCCCAATACATTGAAGCTCTCCACGTGCTAAGGATGGCTTCAAGATATTAGACGCATCAATCGCACCTTCTGCTCCACCAGCACCAATGAGTGTATGAAGCTCATCGATAAAGAGAATGATATTTCCTGCCTGACGAATTTCGTCCATGACTTTTTTCAAACGATCCTCGAATTCACCACGATATTTCGTTCCAGCTACAACAGTTCCCATATCCAGTGTCATCACTCGTTTATCACGCAGGATTTCAGGCACTTCGTTATGAATAATTTGCTGTGCAAGACCTTCTGCGATGGCTGTTTTACCAACACCAGGCTCACCAATCAACACAGGGTTATTTTTTGTTCTTCTACTTAGAACCTCAATGACACGTTGAATTTCTTTGCTTCGGCCAATCACAGGGTCCAAGCTGTCCTCTTTTGCGATAGCAGTTAAATCTCTTGCCAAGCTATCTAGCGTCGGCGTATTTGCATTGCTATTAGAGCCTGCTGCAGATGCACCTGTTTCATTGCTTCCAAGCAGCTGCAGGACTTGCTGACGTGCTTTATTTAAGCTCACTCCGAGGTTATTTAAGACACGGGCAGCGACACCCTCTCCCTCACGAATAAGACCTAATAGAATATGTTCTGTCCCTACATAGGAATGACCTAGCTTTCTTGCTTCATCCATTGAAAGCTCAGTGACCTTCTTCGCTCTAGGCGTATAGTGAGGAATAGCTTGAGACACCTCTTGCCCTCTTCCAATCAAGCTTTCGACTTCTTTTTGGATTTTATCTGAAACAAGGCCCAGTGCTTCTAACGCTTTGGCAGCGATGCCCTCACCTTCACGTACAAGGCCAAGTAAAATGTGCTCAGTACCTATGTTCTTATGGCCTAGGCGAATGGCTTCTTCTTGTGCAAGTGCTAATACCTTTTGAGCTCTTTCAGTGAATCTTCCAAACATCATATCGTTTCATCCTCCTGTCCATTCCTATGCATTTCTAAGCGCAGCCTTTCTCTAATAATCGCTGCTCGTTTTATATCTCGTTCATTTGGCTCCAAGGCTCCTCCTGAATATTGTTGAAGGAAACCGGGCTGGGTCAAAATCATGAGTTCATTCAGTATATTACTTGAAAGCCCCTTAATGATACCTAAATCAATTCCAAGCCGCACATCTGACAAACACTTTGCTGTTTCTTTTGATTCAATCATACGACAATTGGCCAAAATCCCTAAGGACCGGTACACTCTGTCCTCAAGTTCAATTTTAGATGTTTGATATAACGCTTTTCGTGCAGATCGCTCTTGTTCAATGAGCTGAGCGGTCACACTATTTAAATCATCTACAATGTCTTCTTCTGATTGACCAAGTGTCATTTGATTTGATATTTGAAAGATGTTCCCTATTGCTTCGCTGCCTTCACCATAAATTCCTCTGACCACAAGACCTAATTGATTGATGGCGGGAATAATCCTATTCATTTGTCTTGTGAGCGCTAATGCTGGTAAATGCATCATGACCGAAGCCCTAATACCTGTACCTACATTGGTCGGACAGCTTGTTAAGTATCCTCGCTTTTCAGAAAATGCATAATCCACTTGCTCTTCAATCCAGTCATCTACCTGATTAGCCGCTTTTAGTGCATTGGCTAGCTGAAAACCTGGGAATAAGCATTGGATTCGAATATGGTCTTCTTCATTCAACATCACACTGATTTCTTCATTTTCAGAAAGCAAACAGCCGCCAAATCTTGATTCAGCTAAATTGGGGCTGATCAAATGTTTTTCAACAAGTACCCTCTTTGCTAAAGGCTGCGTTTCATTCATTCGAATCAGTACAAAGTTTCCGATGTCCTTCACTGCCTGGCTAGCAAACTTTTGCTCGAATTGCTGGAGAACAGCTTCAGCTTCTTCTTGAGAAAACTGAGTTGGGAAACGAACATGCTCTAGATTGCGCGCTAGCCGGATACGACTGCTTAGAACAATGTCACTTTCTGGTCCTTTTTGTTTCATCCACTGACTTAGAGCGTCTTGAATAAAATGCTGGAGCGACATGTCGTTAATCTCCCTCCCTCTGCTGAGATTGCTCATGCTCTAATGCACGAATTTGATCTCGAACTTCTGCTGCTTTTTCAAACTCTTCCTGTTCAATCAGCTGCTTCAGCTCTTGCTGCATTAACTCAAGTTTCCGCCGGACATGCAGGCTGCCGGCAATTCGTTTTGGGACTTTCCCATTATGGACTGTATTTCCACTATGGACTTTCCGTAAAACAGGGTTCAGATACTGATCAAATGTACGATAGCATTCTGCACAGCCAAATCGGCCTGTTTTTCTGAACTGCTGAAAGGTTAAGCCACACTTAGGACATTGGTCCACTTCTTTCGCTTCTTGAAAAATAGACGAGCCCTTGTTAGCACTTGTGGTGAAGCTAGGATCAATATTCAATAAACCTGATAATAAGTTGTGAATCGAGAAACCTTGGTTTCCACTCATAGCATATGAATCACTGTTTTCTTTTGCACATTGTTCACATATGTGCATTTCTTGTTTTTCTCCATTTATAACTTTCGTAAAGTGAAAAGTGGCTGGTCTCTCATTACATTCTTGACAAATCAATCTTTTCACCCGCTTTACTTTAATTTCAAAGCATTTAACATCGCTTTCATCATCCGAGCACGCAGTTCATCACGTTCAGGTAAATCAATATGCAATACAGAACGATCCATGACACTAATCATCATCTTAGCTTCTCTTTCAGATAAAATGTTATTTTCAACAAGACGCATGATGATATGATCAGATGCAGCCTGTGATAAACGATGATATATTTGGGAAATAATGTTGTTCAATAAGTCGACTTCATCATTCATTTTGACTTTAATGATGCGGATATAGCCACCGCCGCCACGCTTACTTTCAACGATATAGCCTCTCTCGCTCGTAAAGCGTGTATTGATAACATAGTTAATTTGTGAAGGTACGCATTGAAATTTATCTGCAATTTCATTGCGCTTAATTTCTAATATTTCTCGACCGTTCTGATCTAAGACTTCCTTCAAATACTGCTCGATGATATCAGAAATATTTTGTGCCACTCCGCCTCCTCCTCCATTGACTTTGACTATATTTGACTTTAATCTTACTATAAATTTTTTCGGTCGATTTTTCAAGATAATCGCTCAACTAACAATATTATTTCCACATTTATATGGTGCCAAACCTCCCAAAAACACAAAAAAGACCAGTTCCGACTGGAACTGATCCTTATAGAAGCTTGGCGGCGTCCTACTCTCACAGGGGGAAACCCCCAACTACCATCGGCGCTGAAGAGCTTAACTTCCGTGTTCGGTATGGGAACGGGTGTGACCTCTTCGCTATCGCCACCAAAC
>NZ_JAFCSW010000007.1:0-87872 GCF_049895685.1 Bacillus sp. DC4300-2b2 | reverse complement strand
GCTAACATCCGGGAGCAAGCTCCCTTCTGTCCGCTCGACTTGCATGTATTAGGCACGCCGCCAGCGTTCGTCCTGAGCCAGGATCAAACTCTCCGAAAAAGTACAAAACCGAAGTTTTGTTTTTCGTCAGCGTTTGACTGACTACCTATGAAGTATCATAGGATTTTTTTATAAAAACTCGAATTAACAGGTACGTTTTGTCTTGTTTAGTTTTCAAAGATCATGTTCAAAATGGAGCGGGTGATGAGAATCGAACTCACGACATCAGCTTGGAAGGCTGAGGTTTTACCACTAAACTACACCCGCGTGGTTTGTATTGGCGCGCCCGAGAGGAGTCGAACCCCTAACCTTTTGATCCGTAGTCAAACGCTCTATCCAATTGAGCTACGGGCGCTTAATCAGGCGACTTAATTATCTTAACATATCGTTTTTATTAAGTCAACATCTTTTTAAAATTTGTTTGCCGCATCCGTGTGAACGTCTGTGTTTCAAATACGTCATCAGCGACGAATAAAAATATACCATGGATCACATCAAAGGGTCAATACATTTTTCTAAAAAAGTTTCATGTTTTTTAAAATTGATTTTTTCTTAGATCAATAGACATGTAATAGCCCTATTTTCTTCTCTTCCTTCATAATTCCAATGATTCTTAAATAAAATCTTTCTAAATACAAAGGAGGACAAAACATGGCCACATAGAATTTTTATTTATTGGAAAATTCTTAATATTTTTCCAATCATTTAAAGGAGGTAGGAGATGATGAAGAAGTTTATCGCTTTTCAAATCATGATCGCTTTGGTAATAGGGGCTCTTATCGGCCATTTCTTCCCTGACTTCGGAATGGCCCTCAGGCCAATAGGAGATGGATTCATTAGGCTGATTAAAATGATCGTTGTTCCAATCGTTTTTTCTACCATTGTTATTGGTGCAGCCAGCAGCGGCGGCATGAAGAAAATGGGCAGCCTTGGATTAAAGACAATCATTTGGTTTGAGGTCATCACAACCATCGTTCTTGGGATCGGGCTATTATTGGCAAATGGTCTAAAGCCTGGCGTTGGTCTCGATTTCTCTAAATTAGCTAAGAAAGATATTGGGGAATTAGATGGTTATACTGAGAAGGTCGTTGACTTTAAACAAATGGTATTAGATATCATTCCAACCAATATCGTCGATGTTATGGCTCAGAATGATTTACTTGCTGTCATTTTCTTCGCCATATTATTTGGTGTAGCGGCAAGCGGCATCGGTAAAGCATCTGCTCCTGTTCTCACCTTCTTTGAATCAGTGGCACAAATCATGTTTAAGCTCACACAGATGGTGATGGTAACAGCACCTATTGGGGTTCTTGCATTAATGGCTGCTTCTGTCGGCCAATATGGCATTGTTTTATTAATCCCAATGATGAAGCTTGTCGGGACTGTTTTTTTAGGATTATTCATTATTCTCTTTGCTTTATTCCCTCTGGTCGCACTGATCTTCCGTTTTAACTACTTCGAAGTATTAAAAATGATTTGGGATTTGTTCCTTGTTGCCTTCTCTACTACGAGTACTGAAACTGTCCTTCCTCAATTGATGGAACGAATGGAGAAATACGGGTGTCCAAAAAGAATCGTTTCCTTCGTGATTCCATCTGGTCTTTCTCTCAATTGTGATGGATCAAGTTTATATTTATCAGTTGCCTGCGTATTCCTTGCACAAGCGTTTGGTGTCGACATGAGTCTGTCACAGCAGCTTTTGATGATGCTTGTTCTTGTGTTAACGAGTAAAGGGATTGCAGCTGTGCCATCCGGTTCACTCGTTGTTCTTTTGGCAACTGCTCATGCAGTCGGTCTTCCTGCAGAAGGCGTTGCCATTATAGCCGGTGTTGACCGAATTATGGATATGGCACGAACAGGCGTGAATGTTCCAGGGCATGCCGTTGCTTGTATTGTCGTATCTAAATGGGAAAAGGTATTCCGTGAGTCAGCTTGGGAAGTTCCTAAAGCAGGTGAAGAAACAAAAGGGATGTAATGTTAGTATGAAGGAAAGGGTTCGCCCTTTCCTTTTTTATGCTAAAAACGTTTGCTTTAGTACGGCTTTTCCTTGAGGATGCAGCTGCACTTCTGCATATGCCCCATTAATCAGCGTCATTTGCGGCGGGACATGCCCACAATCTATATCGTAAAAAATGGGGATTTGTAGTTCCTTTTGTAATTCTTCATATACATCCTGATACTGATACCCTTCAACAGGCACATCTACTGCACTTCGCCCAAACATCATACCTGAACAGTGATCAAACCACCCTGCTAGTTTTAATTGAACAAGCGATCTCTTCATGCTTGCAGCATTTAATGCGCAGTTTTCGAAATACCAGAGAATCGGTTCGCCCTTTATGAATGTTTCCTGAAAAGCTTTGACGTCTCCAAAAGGTGTCCCTGCTAAGTGACGTATAATATCAATGCAGCCACCCATCAGTCTTCCCTTCACTGTCATTTCTTGTTGATCAACAGTATGCCATGCGGTAGGTTCTGTTAAATGAAAGACATGTTTACTCGGATTATCATGCTGCCATTCCTTTTGATACATAGATGATGAAAACTGGGTTATCTCCGTCTCCTCTTTTGCGGAAAGTGTTCGCTCCCACATGGCAGTCGTTTGATCAAGCTCTTCTCCTCTTAGATCGACTAAGTTCGGTCCATGCGCTGTGGCAATGCCTGTTTTTAATGTGAGCGCCAGCAGGAGTGCACTCGTATCTGAGTAACCTAGTATCCACTTTTTTTGCATGGATGAGAAATCAAGGTGCTCTAACACTTCCATAAGCAGCTGTCCTCCCCATGGCGGGATGATGTGGTCAATTTCATCACATGTCATCATGTACTGAAGTTCGTTTGCTCGTTCTATCGCAGGGGCAGATTTTGCCTTTTCCTGCTGCCAGACCGTCTCTCCACATAAGACATCATAGCCTCTTTTTTTCATTCGTTCACATGAAAGCTGAAACATGTCATGCAAAGATGGCTGTACACCTGAGGAAGGTGCTGTGACGCCAATTGTTTGTCCTTTTTGCAAATGCGGAAATTGTATCATTCTACTTCCCTCCAACCTCTTACCCTATCCATTTTAGAAAAAATGTCCCTTTTATAAGGGACATCTCTTCTTATTCTTTTTGGCGCAGTACAGTATAGACTCCTGCAAAGATACATAGAATCCCAATGAATGAGCGTATCCCCATCTCTTCACCTAAAAGCAGCCAGCCAAGAGCTGCCCCTACGATCGGTTGAAAGAAGAAGAACAAACCGCCGCTCGAGGCATCCATCAATTGAAGCCCTCTATTCCACAAAAAGAATGCAAGAGCTGTTGAGATGATGCCTAGATAGAGAATACCGCCCCAAATCTCCGGTCTTGCCATCTGCTCCACATCTAGGTGAGGTAAACGAAAGAAAACAGGTGGTGTTAAGACAATGAATGCAATGATGATCGCATATGTGGTCGTCACCACTTGAGGGTACTTTCCTGGAACTCGTTTAAGCAAAACAGACATGAGCGCCCATGTAAAAGCAGCGACGACAAGTGAGAGACCGCCAATAAATTCATCTGTTTGCACTGCGACTGGTCCAATCATGAGCCAGACACCTGCTGTCGCAAGCAGGATGGATGCGCATTTTCTAACAGTCATGGCTTCTTTTAATAGAAAGAACGCAAACAGCACCATAAAAGCAGGGGTAGCAGATGTAATCACAGCCCCCATTTGTGCAGATGTATACATGGTGCCGATTTCTTGGGTTACAATTGATAGGAAATTTCCGATCAATCCGATCAATATAACAAGCGGGATATCTTTTTTATCTAATCGAAAGGAATAGCCCAAGCGCCATATGGTGCACACAAGCACAATTCCTGCTACAGCATATCTCATCCATACAAGCTCAAGCGGCGGAACCACCGCTACAGTTACTTTGACAACAACGTACATACCGCCCCAAATACTTGCAGCGATTGCTAGGTAAAGGGCGCCTATATATTTTTCATTCATCTTTTCCCCTCCGTTACTGGATATATTGATCGCCATATCCACAAACGGAGATCACTCTCCGTTATGGACGGAGGGTATTTGGTACATCATGTTCAAATAAAGGCTTCCATTGCATTGTCGTCACCTCATTTGTTTTTATTTTCAGACTACTTTATAACAAATTCTGGTCGACTTCAATCCTTTTTTGTCACCATTTTTCTTCATATAATAGAAGATAAACGGGTCTTGACATGCTGAATTCGTTTTCATATAGTAAGTAAAACTATAGGTGGTCACGCAGAAAAGGAGTAGAGGTCGTTGGATATTGAAGCGAGGAAACACATTCCCAGCACGGAACACGAACCATTTCTCGAGGGAATAAAAGATTGTGTGCCAACCCTGCTTGGTTATATGAGTATCGGGTTTGCCTTTGGAATTGTTGGAATTAGTGCACAGTTGAGCTTATGGGACATTGCACTTCTAGCAATCTTTATTTATGCTGGTGCTTCACAGTTTATTATCTGTGCACTGCTTGTCACGGGAAGTCCCCTTTCCGCTATTATTCTCACTACATTTATTGTGAATCTGCGTCATTTATTACTCAGCCTGACGCTGGCTCCTCATTTTACACGCTACTCTTTAAAACAAAATATCGGATTCGGTCTCTTGCTGACTGATGAATCCTTTGGCGTAGCCATGAATAAATTAGCTCAGCATGGAAAGCTGAATAACCGGTGGATGCACGGGTTGAACATAACGGCGTATTTGTGCTGGATTGCCGCCTGTGTACTTGGCGGCATTTTTGGACACTGGATTTCAAATCCTGAAGCGCTTGGTCTTGATTTTGCCCTATCCGCTATGTTTGCTGCACTGCTGGTTCTTTCTTTGCAAACTGTGCCTAAAAGTAAGTTAACCCATCGTCTGTCACTTGTTTTGTATATGGTCATTGCGATGTTTGTCCTGCTTCATTTTGTTCCCTCACACGTGGCTGTTCTGTTAGCCACCATGATTGTCGCAACCATTGGGGTGGTGACAGATAAATGATCAGCAGCTTTATGTTATGGCTCATTGTTGGTTGTATGATCGTCACCGTCATTCCGAGAGTCGTACCCTTTATATTTGTACGAAGTATTCAGCTGCCTGAAATGGTGCTGAAATGGTTATCGTTTATTCCTATTTGTATCTTTACAGCTTTGATTGCAGAGCATCTCTTCATCCATACAACAACAGGCACAGGCGTCACTATCCATTGGATGTATCTTGCTGTCTTGACTCCCACTGTACTCATCGCTGTTTGGACAAAAAGCTTGTCACTTACTGTTCTTGTCGGCGTCATGCTGATGGGCACTGCTAGATGGTTTTTCTAAAAGAAAAAGCTTAACCACATGTGGTTAAGCTTTGTTTCATTTGACGATTCCGTATACAAATCCATCATAACCTTTTTCACCAACAGTTTGAATCGCTGTTGCCTCTATTCTCGGTTCTTGTTTGAGTAAATCAAAAAATTCACGAGTTCCTTGCACTCGTTCATCCCCACTAGAGTCATGAAGGACTGCTCCATTTCTGATGACATTGTCCGCAATAATGACTGTTCCCTTTTTTGAGAAATCTAACGCCCACTTTAGATATTTCGGATTGTTTGGTTTATCTGCGTCAATGAAAATCAAATCGAATGGAAGCGCAGCCCTCTCTTTTAACTGAGATAACGTATCTAATGCCTTTCCTTGCAAAATGCTCACTCGTTCCGATAAGCCCGCTCTACTGATGTTTTGCTGTGCGATCTGTACATGATGGCTGTCAGCCTCTAATGTGATGAGTTCTCCATCCTCTTCAAGAGCACGCGCAAGCCAAATAGTACTGTATCCACCAAGTGTCCCGATTTCTAAAATGCGCTTTGCATTCTTCGTTTTTGCTAATAAATAAAGCATTTTCCCTTGGGCTGGTGACACATCAATTGCTGGCAGACCTGCTTGCTTATTATGAGTAAGGGCTTGCTCCAATACGTCATCTTTAGGAATCAACTTGTCTGTGATATACTCGTCAACTTTCTCCCACACGTGCTCCATTTCATCCATCTCCCTTGATCATGTCTTCTATCTCAAGTCTACATGATGATCGTGAGAGCGTATAATCAATTCTTTTCACACATCTATTCATTTTTTTGATGAAAGACATGTGATGATGAATACATGGAGCAACGCACTGGTTTCGGATCTACTCGTTCAGCTTATTTTTGACATCGCCTTTTTTATCTTGAAGTTTTCCTTTTGCTTGATCCTTTTTCCCTTCTGCTTTCAGGTTTTGATGATCCGTTGCTTCCCCAAGCTTTTCTTTGACTTGCCCTTTGACTTGATTTGTTTTTCCTTTCGCTTTATCCATATGTCCTTTTTCTTCACTCATTTGTTCCACCTCCACGTTTGATACTATTTATTTAGCCTTTTTGAAAGATACAAAACATCTGAGTGTGCGATGTACACGTTTCAGGTATGATAGACATACTGGAAAGAAGGGTGGGTGTTCTCATCAATGATCATCTCTGAAAAGATATTCACAGTTCGTGGGCTGACCTATCATATTCGGTCCGCTTCAATGGCCGATGCCAAACAGTTATCAGCTCTCAGACTGAAAATCGATGGTGAAACAGAATATTTAGACCGTGAACCAGGCGAAGCCTTTCTTGATGAAAAAGCATTTGAGGCTTTGATTGAAGAGGATACCAAGCAAAGCCGGCATTTATTTTTGGTCGCTGCTATTGAAGGAAAGATTGTCGGTTTTTCAAGATGCGAGGGCCATGCACTCAAGCGCTCTGCTCACAAAGTGACATTAGGCGTCGCCATCCAGAAAGATGCTTGGGGCTTTCACATAGGGAAAGAGCTTTTAGCCGCTTCAATTGACTGGGCAGATCAGCAGGGCATTCAGAAGGTGTCTCTTCATGTGCTTGAAACGAACAAAAAAGCCATTCGGTTATATGAGAACCATGGATTTTTGATAGAAGGTGTATTAAAAAACGATAAACGGCTGAGTGACGGATTATATTATGATACTGTTGTGATGGGAAGGCAGCATCCTAGTTCCTGACCGCTTACATGACATAGCTCCATATCATCGAAATCGCACTGTATATCAGAAGCACCCCCATCACATACTGGAACGGTCTTTCATAAGCAGTCAAAAAGCGCTTATACAAAGAGCCAAATAAGCTCCAGCTGAATGTACCGAGAAAGCCAATAAGTGCGAGAATCAGCGTCCATATGACATACTGCATATTAGATTGTCCATATGGCAAAACAAATGTTGAAATCACAGTCAATCCATACAAGATGGCTTTTGGATTGATAAATTGCAGCATCATACCAGGGATAAAATGATTGTAGCGATCAAGTGTTTCGTCATCCCCGCCTTTACTTTTCATGATTTTGACCGCTAAATAAATCATGTATGCGGCTCCGATGAACGCCATGACCCAGCCTATTTTCGGCATCACTTGATAAAGAATGATATTAAAGAAGCAGCTCAAACACAAAATAACGAGAAAACCGATACCCACACCTAAACAAAATCGAAATGTTTGCTTGACCCCATATTTATTCGTAAAGACCATGGCCATGATGTTGTTTGGCCCTGGGGTAAAGCTGCTAACAAAAGCATAGATCAACATAGATACAATCAAGATGACGCCTCCCTTATACGTTATTTAGACTTTAATTACTTTATTGCGTATATTACGTTTTATTGTAACGTTCAGTCTTTATAAAGTAAATAGAGAAAGGAGCTTTTTTCATGGAAGACGTACAATCCATTATTTCTAAAAACGTGAGGCTTCTTAGAGATCAAAAAAAATTAAGCCTCGAAAAGATGGCAGAATTAACTGGTGTCAGCAAGACCATGATTGGACAAATCGAAAGAGGAGAATCAACCCCTACCATCACGACTTTGTGGAAAATCGCCAACGGATTAAAAGTATCTTTTAGTGAGCTCATTTACGCACCACAGCCTGAAATCAAGGTGGTACGCAAGGAGGATGCGCAGGTTTTAACTGAGGACGACGGCCGTTATCGTGTGTACACGACTTTCCCCTTCGATGACAGGGGGAAATTTGAAATGTACCGAGTAGAAATTGATCGAGGCGGGTCGCTGCGTGCGAGTGAACACATTGGGGGAACAGAGGAATTGATCACTGTTTTTGAGGGAGTTCTTGATTTATCTATTGGTGATGAACAATACACCTTAAAAGCTGGAGACTCTATTCGTTTTAAAGCGGACCGGACGCACACGTATAAACAAACCGGAGAACAAATGGTACGGATGCAAATGATTCTTTATTATCCTCATGAAAAAAGCTGACAGGCTTGTCCACCTGTCAGCTTTTTGTTTTCTTTAATTAAATCCCGGATCGCGTACCACGTATCACACTGATCCTTAAGCATAAGAAAAGGCCGATCAAGCCTACTCTCTTGATCGGCCTTTTTATTTATTTTTGCTCTGCTTCCCAGCGGGCAACCTCTTCTCTTACTTTAGGAGCCACTTCTTTTCCAAATAGCTCAATGGCTTTTAGCACTTGATCATGCGGCATTGAACCAACCGGTACATGAAGCATAAAACGTGTGATGCCTACATTTTTTCTAAGATGAATGACTTTCTCTGCCACGGTATCTGGATCTCCTACATACAGCGCCCCTTCTAAAGTTCTCGCTGCATCAAACGTAGAACGAGTATAAGGTCCCCAGCCTCGCTCTCTCGCTAATGTGTTCATCACATGCTGTGTGGATGGGAAAAATTGATCTGCTGCCAGGTCTGTTTCTGCCGCAACAAATCCATGAGAATGTGATGCTACAGTTAATTTTTCAGGGTCATGTCCAGCGTGCACTGCCGCTTGCTTGTACAGCTGAACGAGCGGTGCGAACTGTCTTGGACTTCCGCCAATGATTGCAAGTACAAGCGGTAATCCTAGTAATCCAGCACGTACGACGGATTCACGGTTTCCTCCACTGCCGATCCAGATTGGAAGCGGATCTTGAACAGGTCTTGGGTACACCCCAACATCCTGAATGGATGGGCGATGCTTTCCGCTCCATGTTACACGCTCTGACTGCTGTAATTTCAACAGCAAATCAAGCTTTTCTTCAAATAATTCTTCATAATCATCAAGGTCATAACCAAAGAGCGGGAATGATTCAATAAATGAACCACGGCCTGCCATAATTTCTGCACGTCCGTTTGATAGTCCATCTAGCGTTGCAAAATCCTGAAATACACGAACAGGATCTGCTGATGAAAGGACTGTCACTGCACTTGTCAGACGAATATTTTTTGTTTGTGTTGCTGCAGCCGCTAAGACGACAGCTGGATTCGATGCGGCGAAATCCTCACGGTGATGCTCACCTACGCCAAATACATCGAGACCGACTTGATCTGCTAAAATAATTTCTTCTACTACTTCTCGAATACGCTGTGCGTGACTGACTGTTTTTCCTGTTTGAAAATCAGGTGTTGTTTCGACAAATGTACTAATTCCTAGTTCCATGATTGGAACCCCCTATCTTATAAATATGTCACAAATTCAGAAACTGGCTTTCTGTAGCCTCTCGCCTGTCTGCTCTCTACTTTTTCTTTTCCGAGTGTAATCATTAACACAGGAACCAAATCTGATGTAATGTTTAATACCTTTTTCATTGCTTCGGGATCAAAACCGATCATCGGGCAAGTATCCCAGCCTTTATTTTTAGCGGCAAGCATGAACAGCATGGCAGATAATGAAGCATTGCGTATCGCCTCTTCCTTCTGGAAATCTGCCCCTCTCTGCTCATAAAAGCTCACGGTCTCTCTAACCATTTCTTCATATTGCTGCGCATTGATAATGCCTAGCATTTTCAGTCCTTCATATATGTTCCCTGCGTGCTCATAAGCGTTTGGATCTCCGAGTACGATGATCGCTGCTGAAGCAGAGTGCACTTTATATTGTCCAAATGCCGCTTCTCTTACTTGTTCTTTCATCTCTTCTGTTTGGACGACAACATATTGTGTGTGCTGTAAGTTAAAAGCAGATGGTGCCAGCTTGACCTCTTCAAATATGCTGTTAAGCTCTTCTCTCGAAATCGAGATATTTGGCAAAAAATTTGATGCAGATCGTCTTTCACGTACCAATGTATCAAAGCTGAGTGTCATCTTGTTTCCCCTTTTCGCGAAGTTGTTTTGCACCTAAACCGATTTTTTTTAGTAATTCAATGAGCTGCTCTTTTTCTTCTTTTTCAATAAAGGATAGATTTTGCGAAATGACCTCTGTGTGTTTAGGGAAAATGTCGTCAAACAATTGCTTCCCTTTTTCCGTAAGCTTTACATGAAATACCCGCTTATCTGAAGGCGCACATTGCCTTTTCACCAGTTCTTGTTTTTCTAGTTTGTTCACGACATATGTCATGCTTCCACTTGGGATTGACAAGATGTCGCTAATTTTTTGAACAGGCTGAGGTCCTTTACTGTAGAGCAATTCAAGGATCTGAAAGTTTTCAAATCCGATATCATAACGTTCAATGTCTTTTTGGATATTTGTAAAAAGGGCTTGATAGGCTTTCATCCATACGCGGAATAGCCTTAAATCTAATTCATGATCATGCTGCACCATGGCAACTACTCCTTTTTCAAGAAATCCTAAAACTAGGATGAATTTATCCTAACACTAGGATATTTTCTTGTCAATGAGTTTGTTTCATGAAAAAAGACCACCTTGGTTCAGTGGTCCTCTTCTTTTAAGATGAAATGCATTTCAGCAATTTGTTTATATTGATGTACTTCCTGTAATGAAAACTTGGATTCCAGATCCGCCGGTGAAAAGAGAGGAATTCCTCTTCCAATGATGACAGGTACGATTTGAAGAAAAAGCTCATCCACCAATCTTTCTTTTATGAAAGATTGAAGCAGTCCCCCGCCGCCGACAATCCAAATATTCCGGCCTGTTTCATTCTTTAATTTTTTCACAAATGATAAGACATCTTCGCGAATGATATGGGTTCCTTCCAGACTGTCTTGTAACGTACGTGACATGATATAACATGTCTTTCCTTCATAAGGAAACTCATCTGGTGACAGCTGAAGAATCTGTTCATATGTATTGCGCCCCATGATCAGTGTATCGACTGACGCATAAAAGGTGTCGTAGCTCGTTTCATCTTCGCCCTCTGTCCCTATGAGCCAATCGAGCCTGTGATCCTCTCTCGCTAAATATCCATCGATACTCATCGCCCCATAAAAAAGCAGTTTTCTTTTCTCACTCAATCCCACCACTCCCTTACTTCAAATAAGAACATATATTCTATTTTATCAAAAAGGAAAGACAAAGGCTACATAACTTTCTCCCTTTTTACGATTCCTGTTCCACCTTGACGAGAAGCTCGTATAATTTATGCGCGAGCTTGCCGGCTTCAATGGTCATTTCTTCATGAATCCATTCCTCGAGTACCCCCACGACACCAGACACGACAAAAGAGGCCTCTATTTGTTCATTCTCTGTAATAGGACGCTGATCAAGCTGCCACTCTTTCATGATTTTTTCTTTGAAAAAGGCTTTGAATTGATTGGTCGTTGGGCCATTTGGTTTTACAAATAACGTCAACATATACTGATTCTCTTTCAAGTATTCAGCCGTTTTGTTTAAAAAGGAAAGCATATCAAGAGGGTCCTGACTTGGAAAGGTTTCATCATATAACCCCCCGAGCTGATCGAATAGTTCTTTCTCAAGCTGTTCATGTAAATCAAACACATCTTGATAGTGCAAATAAAAGGTTCCCCTGCCTAAATCCGCTTTCCTTGATAGCTCTGATACCGTAATCTGCTGCACTTCCTTTTCCTTTAACAGCTCAAGGAAGCTTTCCCGAATGGCTCTTTTTGTTTTGATCGTTCGTCTGTCCTTCATGAAATCCCCTCCGTTTTTGAACAATCAGGCGCTAGCTGTCTAATTATGAACAGGTTATCATCCATTGCCGATGTTCGATCTCTTTACTTCTTATTATAATCAACACATGTTCAATAATATATATCTGTTCAAAAAAGGAGGCCATCATATGCTTCATTTCAGACTTGCCAGAGAGGATGAACTGCCTCAAGTGGCAGAGTTGTTAGATGATTCGTTTCAGGACTATTCATTTTTTGACTTATTATGTGAAAAGGTCTCAAAGCGCTCTGCTTTCGCTCGTCAGCTGCATTTGGTCAATACAAAGGTGTATTTTCAGCATCAAATCTGTTTTGTCGGGGTTGAGAACGAGAAGGTTGTGTCTGCTGCCCTTTTAAAGCATCCGCATCTTCCTGAACCAGGCGTCATGAATTATGTATTGTCAGGTGGGTTAAAGCTGCTCTTCACTGGCGGTATATCGGCCATTCAGCATGTGTTCCGTGTTTTAAAGGAGGCAAAAAAAGCGTGTTCTTCCTTAAAGCAGCCTTACTGGTATTTAGAAGCACTTGTCGTGGCAAAAGACCAGCAAGGAAAAAAACTCGGAAGCCGCATGTTAAAGCAATGCCTTTTTCCCTTTATCGCCCGGCAAGGCGGCGGACTGTTCACACTGATTACACACAACGAGGCCAATCGTCATTTCTACCGAAAAAATGGCTGGATGGAGTTTGATGAAAGGGTATTGCGCGGAAAGGAAATATCCTTGGAAAGCTGGAGCTATAAAACCGTGATTAAATAAGGTATCCTCTTCAGGTGATGATATAATAGAGTCAGTTCAATCAATGATCATACTTGGAGGAGAGACTGATGATACGACGACTTGATCATATCGTGTTGACTGTACAACATATGGAGGACACCATTCGCTTTTATACGAACGTATTAGGGATGAAGGAAGAAACTTTTGGTGAAGGCCGTAAAGCGCTTCGTTTTGGTTTACAGAAGATCAACCTTCATGAAGCTGGTCATGAATTTGAGCCAAAAGCGGCTCATCCTCTTCCTGGATCTCATGATTTGTGCTTTATCACCGATTTAGACATGGACAGTTTGCTGCTGCACCTCCGGAAGCAAGTGGTCCCGATTGAAGAGGGGCCGGTCAGACGCACCGGTACATTAGGTCCAATTGAATCTGTTTATATCCGTGATCCTGATCTGAATTTAATTGAAATCTCTCGATATATAGAGGAGGGTGATCCGTCATGACTCGTATATTTTTGAGACCGATTGAAGAGCAAGATTATCCTGGTATTCAAAGAGGGTGTCAGCATGCAGAAACACTTCATATGACTGGTACACGAAAAACGTTCACACTAGAAGAAATTCGATCCGCCTATACCCGTTTTTTGCAAGATGACAGCAGACGAGATTTCGCCATTTGTCTGCTGGATACGAAAGAGATGATTGGGGATGCGGCGATTGTGGACATTGATCCAATCAATCATACGGCAAGCTTCCGCATTGCGCTTCACGGGCCGGAGCATTTTCAAAAAGGCTATGGCACTGAAGCTGTTCGGATGGTTCAAGCATTTGCCTTTGACACATTAGAACTCAACCGTCTTGAGCTTGAAGTCTTTTCCCACAATCCAAGGGCCTTTCGAAGCTATGAGAAAGCCGGATTTCAATATGAAGGAAAAAGACGCCAAGCGCTCTATTTCAACGGTACATACTCAGATGTCATCATCATGGGCATCCTTCGTAAAGAATATAAAAACATGATGAATACAGATGCTCCTGCTTAAGAAGGGTCATCTTTTTTAAAAAATTGAATCCCAGTGACGATGATTAAACAAATAATGGAAGAGAGAACGATAGAGACGCTTGATAGACTGAGCGCCATGCCTTCCCATCTACCAATAAAGAGACTGACAATCAATAAAACCAAACCAAATAAAATCAAGCATATAGGGACTATGGACCCCGCATGACGCTGCCGGCTTCTTTTCCCTGCCCACCATGAGAGACACAAAATAACGATTGTAAAAATAGCTGTTTGCAGCCAAAACATGTGATATCAACTCCCATTCTCTTTTTTGAACCTTTAACAACGGAGGTACTTCAAATGAACATTAGACCCATCGAGCAAAAAGACAATCCGTATATCGCAGCGATTATCCGCCAGTCACTAGAATCAGCGAATCTAGCAATTGAAGGAACAGCCTACACTGACCCCCAACTTGACCAGCTTTTCGAATATTATCAATCATTGACTCATGCAGCCTATTGGATTGCTGAAGAGCATGGTGAGATTGTGGGTGGTGTAGGGATTGCTCCATTCACAAATGGAGTATGTGAATTACAAAAGCTTTATTTAAGTCCAAAAGCACAAGGAAAAGGTGCGGGCAAAAAACTGATGGATACGGCGCTGGAATATGCCTCTACATACTACGAAGCGTGTTATTTAGAAACCCGCCGAGAATTAACAGCGGCTATAGGCCTTTATCAGCGATACGGCTTTTCTCTTCTTTCAGAACCGCTTGAAGGCTCCGAGCATTCTGCAATGGATGCTTGGTATCTCAAGACCTTCTCATCATGAACCATAAAACAATCGATAGGTTTTGATCCTCTGAAAGCCTAACTTCTCTGCTAGTTTGATTGAAGCTTGGTGATGGACATCGCAATCCCAATGCGGTGTCCTCTTTTTTTCATGACAGATGCTGATCATATGCTGAGCTGCCAGCAGCGCCAAACCTTTTCCTCGATAAGTCTCATCTGTCCAAATATCTATCTCTGCACGATCCTCACTTGAAAAAATAGAGACACACTCACTCACCACGTTCTCTCCATCTAAAATGGCAATCCCGATTCCCTTTGATAGAAAGCGAGCTGTTTCTCCCCAATAGGCTTCGTAATAGCTAGGAGGAAAAGCCCTGCTTGCAGTCATCACCTGCTCATTTGTCCGCTCTACTCTATAGCCTGGATAAGGTGCAGAGATATGAGAATGGGCCTGTGAATAAACGTACGCATGTCTTTCCATTTCATTCAGATATAACCCAAGACATTTTTTCATCAACGCATCTGTTAATGGGTTTGCTGAAAATATGGTGAATCGGGCATTTTGTCTTTTCTGCCTTTCGTACACATCCACAATGAAGGCTGAACAGCGTAACAGCTCCGCTTCACTCCTTCCTGCCACATAATAAATGCCGCATGAAGCTTCGAGAAAATATACAAGCGGATGCGCTTTATCATCTACATAAAGATGCCCTTGTATGACGCCATCCATGACTGCATCTACAAACACTGGATATGCCGGATCGATCTGCCTAATTCCTTTTTTCATTGATGGTATCTTTTGCCGCTCCAAGAGTTGCATGTTTTTTCCTCCTTCCCTTCCATTATAAAGAAAAAGCTACTGACATACAGGACTCTTTTTAGCAAAAGGAATTCTTCTGCATCAATGGCGGAATTTAAAAAAGAGACCTTAGTTAAAAGGTCTCTTACTTCTGCATGACATTATTCTGCCGCTGCCTCTTCTGTCACTTTTCCCTTCCAAATCAGGGTTAAGCCTAATCCAAGAAATAAGACAACACCTGCGAATAAAAATGGGAAGTGAATATTTTGGTCGAATAAGATGCCGCCAAGTGCCGGCCCGAAAATCGTACCTAGGCTTGTGTAGGTAGAGTTCATTCCTGCGACAAATCCTTGCTGGTTGCCAGCGATTTTGGATAAGAAGGTCGTTAATGCTGGACGCAATAAATCAAACGCAAGGAAAATGACACATGTGACAATCAAGACAACCAAAAAGCCTGACACGACGGTTGAAACGAAAGCAAGGACAGCCCCGATAATCAGACATAGCTGAATGACTCTTTTTTCTCCTAGGGTATTTACCAGTTTACCAAACACAAGTACTTGGATGATGACTGCTACAATCGAGCTGACGGTAATGATCACGGCAATATCTTTTGGACCAAATCCAAACTTATGATTTGTGAACAAGCTAAAGACTGTTTCATATGCAGATAATCCAAATGCGAGGACAAATACAATGATAAAGGCGATGAGGTAGCTAGGATGAATCGATTTTTTCAAATCTTTAAAGAAAGTCGATTCTTTCACTTCATTCATTTGCTTCTCTCGCTCTTCTTTTGTTAAAGGCTCCTTCAGCATAAACATAGACGAAATGACGGCAATAAACGCAATCCCTGCTGCAAAGAAGAATGGCAGGCGTACGCCGTATTCTGCAATAAACCCGCCAATTCCCGGACCAATGATAAAACCAGTACTAATGGCCGCAGAAACATAGCCCATCGCCTTTGATCTTTCTTGAACGGTCGTAATATCTGCGACATACGCAGTGACAGCAGGCATGATAAATGCCGCACTAATTCCGCCTAGAAGCCTTGCAACATACAGAACGTACACGTGTGTTCCAAGACCAAAAACGAGTTCCGATAACGCGAAGAGGAACAGCCCAGACACAATCATTATCTTTCTTCCGTAGCGGTCTACCCATCTACCTGCAATCGGTGATGCGATGAGCTGAGCAACGGCAAACGCCGCCACAAGGTATCCCATCGTACTTCCTGTTAGATGCATCACATTCATGAATAGCGGCATGACAGGAATAATGAGACCAATGCCTAAAAACGCAATAAAAATATTACTCAATAAAATAACGAGTACAGCTTTTTGCTCACGAATCGGTTTTTGCATGATGTTTGTTTCCCCTTTACTGACTCACTTGTTACTCATGATGGTTGATTCCGTGAATAAACAATGAGATCGCCTCTTTTTGTAACTCTTTCTTCTGCTCAATGGTGTCATTTTTATATAACACGTCTAATCCATAAAAAACGGAAAGTAATATTTTCACTTTTGACTCCACATGCTGGATCGACCAGCTGCCATCTTCATTTCCCTCAAGTAAGATATCTCTCATCACATCATCAAAATCGACATCAATCTTGTTCAGCCGTTCCATGACTTCGTCTGATGTAAAGGCGCTGGCGCAAAATTCCTCACTCGCTCTCATTAATGGGTAGTTAATCCCCATTTGACTGAGCAGCTCTGCAAATCCGGCAAGCTTTTCAATAGCTCGGTTCAGTGTTTTCTTTTCCTCATGCCACGTTTCCATCATCAAACGATGATCCTCTTCCATAATATGAAGAAACAAAAACTCTTTTCCTTTGAAATGATGATAGAGATTGCCTTTACTCACCTCAGCAGCCTCTAAAATATCGCGCACGGATGTTTCTGAATAACCTTTTTTCGCAAATAAATCACGAGAAGCGGTGACGATTTTTTGCTTCGTCTTCTCACTCTTTCCAGCCCCGCTTTGTGTACTTGTCATGTGTCACAATCCCTTTCTACCCTACATTTCTTAATGCGAACAAAATAAAACCGACCAGTTGGTTTATTTTTTATTATAAATGGATTTTCCTCATAATACAATGAAAAAGGCATCGATTCATAAGGCGTAATTCATGTGAGAACAAACAAAACAGTCATCTGCTCTATCATTAAAAAGGACTTATACGCATTTTTCTTATGCACCTTTTCATGGCTGCCTTGGCCTACTACGTGTTCATCATTCATTTAATTTCCCTTTATATTTAACTTCACTTAAATATAAAGAGTGCCTATAATAGAATAGAGGTGATGTCATTGGATGAGGAAATTATTCATTACAGTAAAAAAATCATTGAATACTCGAATGCTCTAGGCTCAATTTATGTAGAAGAGTATCAGCGATTTTTAAAACATGAGTATGCAGATTTATCAGCCAAACAAGAACTGACGCTTGAGCTACTGCGCACGAAAACGAGAACAATCAATGAATTAGCTGATTACTTTTCGATTTCTGCCAGCGCAGCTAGCCAGCTTGTATCAAAGCTTGAGCAGCTCGGCTATGTCAAACGGGAAATTAATCCACATAACCGAAGAGAAATCATTGTTGATTTTGCTCAAAAGGGCCATGACTATCACAAGAATACGGAAGACATTCAATTGCACCTTATTCAAAAATACTATGCAAAGCTTCCAAAAGAAGATTTAAAAACATTACTATCTCTTTACGAAAAAATCTATCAGATTGCGAAAGAAGCGCCTTAATACGGTGTTTCTCTCATCAACATTTAAGCTAGGTAAACTATTAAGGGGATGAAAATATGAAAAGCATTCATTTACAAGATGGCCGTCACATCGGTTTGACTCAATACGGTGATCTTGAGGGGTTTCCAGTATTCTTTTTTCATGGAACACCTGGATCAAGAGTGATGTTTTTAGATGATGATCCAATCTCTCAAGAGCTCGGCATTCGTCTCATCTGTTTGGATCGACCTGGATTTGGTTTATCTACCCCTCTACCTGACCGTACAATTTTAGACTGGGCAAAAGACGTGCTGGAAGTGGCAGATGATTTTGGCATTCAACATTTTTCAGTGATGGGTGTATCTGGAGGCGGCGCATTCGCTGCTGGTTGTGCCTATCAATTGCCAGATCGCGTCCTTTCAGCTGCTCTGATCTCAAGTACAACTCCTTTTCAGAACGGGAAACCGCCTAAAAGCATGCTGAAAGAAAACAAATTGGCTTTTTTCCTTAGTAAGAAGTTTCCTTGGCTATTGAAAGCAAGCTATCGTTCCCAGAAGAAAATGATTGAGAACAAACCAGAGAAATTTAAGAATCTGGCCAAAAACGGGAACAAGCATTTACATCCGTGGGATCGGCAATTCCTTCAAACCGATGAGCAGTTAGAGATGATGATGACACATTTACATGAAGCGACTCGTCAATCGGTGGATGAATGTATTCGTGAACCCATTTTACTTTCGAAGCCATGGGCATTCGATATGAAAGATATTCAAATCCCTGTTGATGTCTGGCATGGAAAAGAAGATACGATGGCTCCATTTGTAGAAATAGAAAAAATAGCTCGGGCGATTCCAAACGTCAAAACCCATTATATAGATCAAGCGGGGCACTTTCTTACAGATGTAGACGATATTTGGCGAGATATTTTACTCTCTTTAAAGGAGCGTGCTGAACCTCAGGATCATGCTTAAAAAAAGACCCGATATTACTCGGGTCTTTTAAATTGTTGACAAAGGGCTAAAATAATTTTTATTTTAGCTCTTTGTCTTCTTTTCAGCGTGATAGAAAACCTTTGAAGTCTAGGAAGGACGAGCACTGGCGCAGAGCGAATTTGACATTCGTGAGCACCAGCGCGCAGGACTGACAAAGAATGCGAGGGTTTGTCTACACGCTGAAAGACCCGATATTACTCGGGTCTTTTTCTTCATCAATACTGTTCATAATACCTCTGCACTTTATCCGGATCTTTTGTCTTCGTGAGTGCCAGCATGAGCAGAATGCGTGCTTTTTGCGGGTTTAATGAATCAGACGACACAAAGTGATGTTCATCATCCGTTTTTTCGTGGGTGACAATTCCATTACCCGTTCGGCTTGATCGCACGAGAACCACATCTTTTTTCACTGCATCTGTTGCTCCTTTGATGGCTTCTGTTGACATCGTTCCATTTCCTGCTGCGGCTACGACAATCCCTTTCGCTCCTGCTTTTACTGCAGCATCATACATATATTTTTGATCATTTTGATAGCCGTATAAAATATCGACTTGCGGCAATTCTTTTATCTTCGATACATCAAATTCGCTTTCAGTCGTATGTTTTCTTGTCGGTTCGTTATAAAAGGACACCACTTCACCAGCAACTTCTCCGATGTATCCTTGCTCAAGTGACTTGAAGGCATCAGTTGTGGTCGTGTTTGTTTTCGTAACAAATCGAGCTGATGCAATTCGGTCATTTAATGTGACCATGACCCCTTTGCCCTTTGCTTCTTTGGCTGATGCAATTTTCACCGCATGATACAAGTTAAGCGGACCATCCGCACTAATTGCCGATGCTGGTCTCATTGAGCCAACGACCACCACAGGCTTATTACTTTTGACAACCAGATGTAAGAAGTAAGCTGTTTCTTCAAGTGTATCTGTTCCATGCGTGATGACAATGCCATCCACTTGATCATCTTTTAATAGTTCATTCACTCGCTTGGCTAATTTTAAAAGAAGAGCGTTATCAACATTTTCACTGCCCACATTCGCAACCTGCTCACCGGTGACATTTGCAATATCCTTCAGCTGTGGAACTGAAGCAATGACTTTATCAATGCCAAGTGAACCAGATTTATAGCCCGTCGTATCTGTATCACTGTCTGAACTGCCAGCAATCGTCCCACCTGTGGCTAATACCTTAATATTTGATAAGGACTTATTCCCTGTTTCAACCGCATTGTTTTTCTCTTTTGTTTCATTGGATGCGTTTTCTTTTTCGCTTTGAGTATTCTCTTGAGTGCCTGTGTTCGCACAAGCTGCTGTCACTAGTAATAAAACAGAAAGAAGGACAGCACCTAACCATTTTGTCATGTTCATTGGATCATCTCTTTTCCTCATTTGATGGATTTCATGGCTAAATCTCTTTCTATAGGCTTTACTTTATACCATACCTTCATTCATCGGCATGAGGCTAAAGATATAGAACCAATTTAAGGTAAAAAGGGGCATTATATTAAAGATTTATTCAATTCTTAATACCTAAATTTGCTGTAATTAAATTGAGTATTGAAAGAAAATTAGATAAAGCGTGTATATCTCTTTCTTATCAAATATTGGTATCCATTTTGAGCGATTTTCGCAGGACGTACAATGTTTATGTTACATAAATCACCAGATCTCCTCTGATGCTTGACCGCACAGTCAATCATGCCAAAAAAAAAAATCACTGAGGATATCTACCTCAGTGATGGAATCTTTATTTCATAACTGTACCAGCGTGTGAAAGGATTGGATCTTTCAATTCAAATTCGAATGTCTTTCCGTCCACAATACCGACTGTTTTTTCACTGTCATAAAGCTCAAGCATACAAGCAGCCATTTCTTTTGATGTATGATATTTCTTGAAATTGCCTTCATATTCAAATTCGTCTACATCCAATGAACGCTTTGCAAATTCTGATTCTGTCGCGGATGGCGCTAATACTTTTGCCTGTAATTTGGCTCCTTTTCCTTTCAACTCTAGGGCCAGCCCTTCTGTAAAGGCGCTCACGTAAAACTTCGTTGCTGAATAGGTGACAGCATTACCGACGACTGTATAGCCTGCTCGTGAAGAAATGTTAATCAGCTGCGCTCCCTCTACATGCTCATAATCACGAACAAATAAGGTGGATAGAATCGTTAATGCTTCGATATTCAGATGAAGCATGTCCCCAATTTTACTTAAATCTTGTTCTCCTATAGAGCCAAAGTGACCAAACCCTGCATTATTTATAAACGTATCCAGCTCATAATCTGACAATGATTCATAAAATGAATACACTTGCTCTATGTTTGTTAAATCGACTGACTGTATGACTACCTTGATATCGGGATATTGATCATGAATCTTTTTCTTCAATTCTTGGAGTTTATCGAGCCGGCGTGCAGCTAATATAAGATTTCCCCCTCGTGCTGCAAAGGCAAGAGCCGCCTCATATCCAATACCTGAGCTTGCTCCTGTAATGACTGTATAGCCCATTTTATATCCCCCTATTCGTGTCTTCTTACTGGTTAAATTATAACGACAGCGTTTCGCTCAAGTCAATTTTGAAGAGAATCAAAGGGCATCATGTCAAACTTAGTACAGCTCCTCAGTCACTTCCTTTTGAATCATTTTGGAGGATGTCATGTTGAGATTTTTTTGTTAATTTTTGAAAAACCAATTGGTAGGAATGTTCGATTAGCTCCTCTATAAATGAGGATGGAATGTCTGCATCAAGATAAATGGAATTCCAATGAGTCTTATTCATATAGTAGCCAGGAATAATTCCTTCATGCATCTCTCTTAGTTCTTCAGCACGATGAGGATCACATTTTAAAGTGATGACAGGCTTTCGGTTAGCATCTCCCCCCATCATAGCAAACATCTTTCCGCCGATATGATAACGATCTGCCTGCCACTCAGGTTGATAATCATGGGTTGTTCCTTTTAAAGAAAGACAAAATGCCTGTAGCTGTTCTTTTTTCATTTCATTAGCTCCTTTTTTAGAAATCATCTATTTTCTCTATTATATCGACAATGAGGAAAGATATCTGACGCTTTTTTTCAGTAACAATAATAAAAGCACAGGCCCATTGTCTCCTGTGCTTTTGAATCATGTGTTTTTGAATCACTCTACTTTTCTTATTCAAACGCCTTCTTTAGTTGATCCCCCATCAAATGCCAAGCTTCTTCAGCTATGGCTAAATCTCCGGCGTGCGTGAAGCCGTGTGGAACTCCTTTAAATTGTTTATACGTGACGTCTATCCCAGCTTCTTTTAACTTGGCAGCATATTGCTCAGCTTCTTCAGCCAGCGAATCCTTCTCTGCTGTGATGACGAGAGCTGGAGGCATTTGTGCCAAGGATGAACGATCTGCAAAAACCGGAGAAACGAGCGGATTGCGCGGATCTTGGCCTTGCAGATAGAAGGAATTAAAGAGTCTCGCCAATTCAACTGGAATCGCTTCTTCAAACGCTGGCTTTTGTGCTGGATCAGTGGCTAGATCAAGCGGCGGATAATCAAGCACCTGATAAACAATTGGGAGTGTATTTCCTTTTTGAATATTCAATAGACAAGCAGCCGTTGCCAAATTTCCTCCTGCACTATGTCCGCCAACGGCTAATGCAGTCCGATCGATTTGAAGCTCATCAGGATGTTCATACAGCCACTTCAGTACATCGTAGCATTCATGAAGAGCGGCTGGGAAAGGGTGCTCAGGTGCAAGCTGATACTCAACATTGACCACGATACATTGCGCCCGGTCTGCAATGACTGGACACCATGGATTATCCATTTCAGCACTGCCCATGATAAATCCTCCACCATGTAAATTCACAAAAACAGGAAGCGGCTGCTTTGATGTGTTCACTGGCTTAAACACCCACACCTTTGTTTCGCCAGCACTTGTTGGAATGTCATATTCCATTTTGTTCACATCAGGAGGATTTACTGGCTTTAGTTCCGATTGACTCGCTAATGAACCTTCAGATGGCTGGCGTAATGAAGCAGCGATTTTGATTTGTTCTTCTAAGTTCATGATCTCAGACTCCTATCTTATTCATTTCTTCTTAACTCATTCGTTCCTATTTCCTCTTTTCCTTCTACTGAATCAGCAGCACCTTACTGGAATAATCAAAATAAAAAAGAGAAGACATTGAAGAAGGTAGACGTTTATTAGCTAAACTAATCAATAAAGCTAAGTAACGCACTGAATTTAACACACGATACTAAGAGAATGAAAAAAGAAGAAAACGAGTTTTCCATGTTCAATGTAAACGTGGAAACTCGTTTTTATATTACGCAAAAAACCTAAAATACGATCAATCTGTAACTGCAAACCAAGTTTCTTTGAGCAATTCACAGAAAGATTGAATGGTTGGTCCTTCTGAACGACTTTTTAAATATACGACAGATGTTTCAATTGGTTTTTCACAATAATGCAAAGGGATAAGAATACCCTCTGCTAATTCTTCTTTAATCATATTTTCACCAAGCAAGGCGATTCCGGTTTTATTTAAAACTGCCCGCCTAATCGTTTCATCACTTCCCCCGCATTCAATGATAGAAGATGGACGGGTGTTAATTTCAGAAAAACACTGCTCTGTAATTGAGCTAAAACCGCAATGTTCATGATAAGCGAGAAACGGAAAGGATTCTATAATCTCTTCTTTAGAACGGTTTTTGGCAAGCTCGGCGGAGACAACCAACACCGCCTTTTCCCTTTCTAAAACAAACTTTTCTAATTCTGAGGAATCAACTTCTCCTGCAACAATCCCAATGTCTGCTTCATTATTTAAAATTTTATCAACAGCTATAAGGCTGTTTGCTGGCATGAGGCGCAGCTTAACTTGTTTATGCAATTTTGTATAAGAACTAAGCAGCAGGGAAAGGTGATTCGTACAATAATATTCTGAAGCTGTAACAGTTAGACTTCCGGAAGGACCATTTAACTCTTCCATGTCTCTTTCCATATATTCCATTAATTCAAATAATCTATCTGTATGCTGCTTTAATTTTTTTCCAGCAGGCGTCAAAAACGTTTTTTTTCCAATACGGGTGAATAGAGAATGGTTTAGTTCCCTTTCTAATACTTGAATTTGCAAAGTAATAGTGGGTTGAGTATATTTTAAGATCTTTGCAGCTTTGGTCATATTCAATTCATTGGCTACTACTTGAAAAGTTTTTAGATTTCTGAGTTCCATTTAACCTTCATCTCACTATCTATGTTTTTTATAGCCTACAAAAGCTCCTAACCAAAAGTATATAAAATAATCATCTTTCTCATAGGATATAAGGTTAACCATATAATCCCATAGACAAGATGCTCTGAAGAGAATAGCAATCAAATCATTATATCAAAAATTTTAACGGTAGAATCTAAAAGTTTGATAAGAATCATTCATTTTTTATTGGTAACTATTGAATTGCCTGATTTAAAACACCAATAAAAAACCATATCATCTCCTTACTCTTAAGGTTATGATATATCGCTAAAGTTTTCTAATGCATACTATTAAATTAATTAATTTTTAGCTTTTTTCATCCTGTGATAGATTGATAAAGAGCAGAACGAAGTAAGGGAAAGGGAGAATATTATGTACCCATTTAAAGTATTAAATCATGAAGATATCAAAGCTATTCTTGATATGAAAAATGTAATCGATATCGTAGAAAAAGCTTACGTGTTAAAAGAAAATAAAGAAGCTTCTTTATTCCCAATGGTGTTTCACGAGTTCGAACCTGGTAAAGCGGACATGGATATTAAATCAGGAGAATTGTCAGGAGCAGGCATTTTCGGTTTAAAGCTTGTTTCCTGGTTCGGTGACAACCCTTCTAAAAACTTACCTGCTGTTGTTGGTACTGTCTTAGTTCTTGACAGCCGTACAGGCCTTCCGATCGGTATCTTGAGCGGTGAGTATATGACCATGATGCGCACCGGAGCAGCTGGTGGAATTGGAGCTAAATATTTAGCAAGAAAAGATTCAGAAGAATTGCTTATGGTAGGATCAGGTCATGTTGCAGCTTATCAAATCTTAGCTGTTTTAATGACAATGAACCATATCAAAAGAGTTCGAGTGTATAATGCTCATTCATTTGACCGAGCTGGTCAGTTTTGTGCAGACATCAAAGGCAAGTTAAAAGAGCTGTTAGCTCAAACTAAAGAACAAAACCCGGAAGTTTATGTAGAAATGCTTCAAAAGATAGAGATTGAGTATACGCCGGTTAATGATATTGAATCAGCTACGAGAAATGCAGATATTATTATTACGGCTACTCCAGCACGCCAACCAATTATTCTAAAAGAATGGGTAATGCCGGGTACTCATTTTTCGTGTGTGGGTGCAGACATGGCAGGAAAACAGGAAATTGATGAAAATATTTTAACTGATGCTCGCATATTCGTTGATGACCATGAACAGTCTGTTACGGTAGGAGAATTTGAAACTGCATTCAAAAAAGGCATCATCGCAAAAGATAGCATCATTTCGGAAATTGGAGGAGTGATTACAAATCAAGCACCAGGACGCATTTCTCCAGAAGATATCACGGTTTTTGACAGTACAGGCATCTCTCTTCAAGATCTATTGACAGCGAGCTATGTTCTAGAACAGGCAGAAGAAAAACAAATTGGGATGTCGACAAAGCTGTAACTGATCGATAGCCTTTTAAATAAGCAGATTTTAGAAAGTATTCTTTACCAAAAGACTACGTATCAAAAAATAAATAATACTTACAAAGGAGTTAATCGGATGAATATTAAAACATTTGCTGTAGAACATTGGATGAATTTATACGAGCAAGAGGCCGTTTATAATATTGCGGAAACATGTGTTGAATCTTTCACTGTAAATGAGTTGATTGGAATCGACGGCACAAATCCGGCAGATTTTTTCAATGAAGTCGGAAAGAAAAAATTAACATACGGACATATTGAAGGATCTCCAGAGTTTAAAAGCTTAGTATCTGGCCTGTATGAGACAGTTGAAGCTGATAATGTACTTGTCATGAATGGAGCAATTGGTGCAAACTTCTTAGTGCTCTATTCTCTTATTGAGCCAGGAGATCATGTAATTGCTGTACACCCAACATACCAGCAGTTATATGATGTGCCTGCTTCATTTGGCGCGGATGTAGATTTGCTGCCATTGAGACCAGAAAATAACTTCCTGCCGGATCTAAACGAATTAAAGTCTCTGATTAACGAAAAAACAAAATTGATTATTATCAACAATCCGAATAATCCTTCAGGTGCTATTATTGAGAGAGAAATGCTTGAAGAGATTGTAGAAATTGCACGCTCATGTGATGCTTACTTGCTGTGCGATGAAGTATACAGAAACCTATTACAGGAAGATAACCTTGTTGTGCCATCTGTTGCTGATTTATATGAAAAAGGAATCAGTACATCAAGTATGTCAAAAGTATTTTCATTAGCCGGATTGCGCCTTGGCTGGATTGCAGGTCCAAGTGATGTGATCGCTGAATGCATAAAACACCGTGATTACACAACAATCAGCTGTGGTGTGCTTGACGATATGTTAGCCGTTCATGCTCTTAAAAACTACGACAAAGTCCTAGGGAGAAGCCGCAAAATTATCAAAGATAATCTGGCTATTTTAGATGAGTGGGTTCAAAACGAACCTTCAATCTCCTACGTAAAGCCACGTGCAGGCACAACATCTATGCTGAAATACGATTACCCTGTTTCATCAGAAGAATTTTGCGTTGACCTATTTAAAACGAATGGCACATTCTTAACGCCAGGTTCTTGCTTTGATATGGAAGGATATGTTCGTATCGGTTACGCATGTTCAACAGATGTATTAAAAGCAGGTCTTGAGAAATTCTCTGAATATTTGCGTACCCTTAAAGTAAATAGCTGATTAACAACCATTAAGATAGATATTTGGAATATCTGATCGTACAAAAAACCGAACTGCCAATAATGGTTAGTTCGGTTTTTTATAAAGTGAATAAGGGATATTTAAAACCCTTAAAAAAACATTGAAATAACTTATCAGATTATCTCACATCATTAATTTCAATAGTTACCATTATGTACGACTCTTTTTTTTTCATTTATTTTCATATTTAATGACATTATTATTTGATGAAAGACTAATTTATTGAAAAAAAGCACTGCGGCGCTATGTCCTCAGTGCTTTTCATTTCTCTTATGATACTTGCTGTTCTACCTTCACTCGTTTAATGAAGAAAGCAATAATCAATCCAATGACGGTCATGATCACGGCAAAGATAAATGCATGCTGGACACCATTTGTAAAGGCGAGCAGCTTATTCATCGGATTTGCGGGATCAGACACATTTTCCATAAAGCTGCGGGTTCCTGATGAAAGGATCGAGATACCGATTGCAGTACCAATGGCTCCTGCCACCTGCTGCAATGTATTCATAATCGCTGTACCATGCGGATATAGCTCTGGCGGCAGCTGATTCAATCCATTGGTTTGAGCAGGCATCATGATCATCGCGATTCCGATCATTAAGGTAATATGAAGGGTTACAATGAATCCAATCGACGTATTCACACTTAGATTCGTAAAGCCAAACATCGTCGCTGCGACAATGACAAGACCTGGAATGACAAGCCATTTTGGACCAAACTTATCAAATAGACCCCCCATGATTGGAGATAGCAGTCCGTTGATAATTCCACCTGGCAATAGCATTAAACCTGCTGTAAATGTAGAAAGCGCCAAGGACGTTTGCAGATACAATGGCAAAATCATCATAGCAGACAGCATCACCATCATACACACTAAAATCAGAAGTAGCCCAATGACAAACATCGGATATTTAAACGGGCTTAAGTTCAGCATTGGTTCTTTCATGTTTAGCTGTCTTAAGGAGAACACGAGAATCCCTATGACACCAACTACAATTGCAACGATGACATGCACACTGCTCCAGCCGCCGCCTTCCCCAGCACTGCTAAAGCCATATACTATTCCACCGAAACCTATGGTTGAAAGCACAATTGATAAGATGTCGATTTTCGGTCTTGTTGGTTCTGTAATATTTTGCATAAAGATATAACCAAATACGAGTGCAGCAATTAATAAAGGAAGTGAAATCCAGAAAATCCAATGCCAAGTCAACGATTTCAGAATAAGACCAGAGACGGTCGGGCCGACAGCTGGTGCAAACATGATCACAAGACCAATAATCCCCATTGATCTGCCTCGTTTATGAGGTGGAATGATGACCAAAATCGTATTAAACATCAATGGCAGAAGCAATGCTGTACCGACTGCCTGCACGACACGTGCTACCATTAAAATACTAAAGACCGGCGCAACCGCCGCAATAAATGTTCCGATGATCGAAAAGACGAGCGATGTAATGAAAAGCTGTCTTGTCGTAAACCATTGAAGAATGAGTCCTGAAATCGGTACGAGAATACCAAGTGTTAATAAATATCCTGTTGTCAGCCACTGAGCAGTCGTCGCTTCAATTCCAAAGTCTAACGTTAAACTTCTCAGCGCCATGTTTAATGCCGTTTCACTGAACAGACCAATAAATCCAGCTGTGATAAAAGAAATAATAATGGGCAGCGTTCGAATTTCAGAAGCTGCTGCTTTCTGTTTGTTCATATTAAGTTGGCTCCTTTTCTTTTTCAATTTAGATGAACCTTAGGAAGTCAGGGTGGTCAGAAATGAGCCACTTTAATGTCTATTGAAAGACGGATAAAATCTGTTTTTCTGCAGCAAATTGAGCTATTCTTTCGATTGAATAGCCAGATTCATGTATATAAAACATGAGCTCAGGCGTCATTGGAGAGGACATACATAACGTTGTCAATTCTATATCCTGTATGTTCGCTTCTCCCTTTTCTCTCGCTTCCTCGAGCAAATCACGAATGATTTGTCTGAGTGATTGACTGTAATGACTCTCATACACTTTACTTGTCTGCTCTAAATTCCCAGAGATTGTGAGCATCCGAATCCAGTCTAGATGGTGACCGACGATCAGATGAATTTCTTCGAGAACATAGCGCAAACGTTCACGGACCGGCTGATCACTTATTTTGCTCAAGTAAAGATGCAAAGCTGGGATCAGCTGTTCAAATCTCTCCCCAAGGATAGAAAGGCACAGATCACTTTTATTGGCGTAGCGGCGGTAAAGAGTGCCCTGCCCAACTCCAGCTGTTTTCGCAATTTTATGCATGCTGACATTTTCTACACCAAATTCTTGAAACAAGGAGAATGCGATCTCTTCAATTTCCTCCCCAATATCCTTTTCCACCATGCTCACCTTCTTTACCTTCATCCACATGACACTTATCTCTATGTGTTAAATCAAAACACTTTAGGTTTTTCTTAGGACAATTGTCCCGATATTATCTTACGGACAACTGTCCGCAATGTCAATCATTATTTTTTACTTATGATCCTTCTTTCAATTCTATTAAATAATGCACACTGTTTATCATTATTTAGACCGATTTTCCCTTTTGAAAGAATCATGTATGATCAATAAAGAAAGCGCTTCCACAAAAAGGAGAGGAGAATGCGAATATGTACCGTATGAAACGAATGTTGATGCTGGTTGTCACTGGATTAGTCTTGAGTTTGTCCACATTTACTGTGGGTGCCTCGGCACAAACGGGTGGATCGTTTTATGAACCTTTTAACAACTATAATACGGGGTTATGGCAAAAAGCCGATGGATACTCGAATGGAAACATGTTTAACTGTACGTGGCGTGCAAATAATGTGTCTATGACCTCAGCAGGTGAAATGCGTTTATCGCTCACAAGTCCCTCCTATAACAAGTTTGACTGCGGAGAAAACCGCTCCGTTCAAACATACGGCTATGGGTTATATGAAGTCAACATGAAGCCCGCCAAAAATGTGGGGATCGTCTCTTCTTTCTTCACTTATACGGGACCGACTGATGGCACGCCTTGGGATGAGATTGACATTGAATTTCTAGGAAAAGATACGACAAAGGTACAGTTTAACTACTATACCAATGGTGTAGGAAATCATGAAAAGATCGTCAACCTTGGTTTCGATGCAGCGAACTCTTATCACACGTATGCATTTGACTGGCAGCCAAACTCCATCAAATGGTATGTCGATGGACAATTAAAGCATACCGCCACCACACAAATTCCTCAAACACCAGGGAAAATTATGATGAACCTGTGGAATGGTGCAGGTGTCGATGAATGGCTTGGTTCCTACAACGGTGTTACACCACTCCACGCACATTATAACTGGGTGCGTTACACAAAAAGATAACTCTATCAAAAAAACCTGTGACTTGTCACAGGTTTTTCTTCGTTTAATTAGAATGGGTTTTCAGCTGATGAGCGAGTTTTTTCTCATGATTGTGGATAATATCTTCATAACTTTCTATTTTGAAATCCAATCGTTTAATGGTCTCTTCGATTTCCTTTTGTTTTTGGACGAGTCTTTCTCGTTCATTGACCAAAATGTTTTTTCGCGAAGATAACGTATGATCATCATCCTCAAAAAATAAGGCTGTATATTCTCTAAGCGCATCAATCGAGAGCCCTGCATTTCTCATACACTTGATAAATTCAATCCATTGAAGATCATCCTCTGTATAATCACGAATCCCATGATCGTCACGTTTGATCTGCCTAATCAAACCAATATTTTCGTAATATCTAAGTGTCGCAGTGGATAAATCGAGCTGTTTTGCTGCTTGTGCTATTTTCATTGTGCCCTCCTTCTTTCCCTTACCTTCCGTTCTCCCTTTCCTCATCATCTCCATTTTGAAAAAGAAAGCAAGATGCTTTTGGCTCAATTCTCGATTCAAGAATGTTGTAAAAGCCTGAATTTGTTATTACAGAAGGTTTTCTGTTGACTTATAGTTCACTTTAAGAAGTACAGTATAGAAGAAAGAATCGAATCTTATTTTTGAAAGGATGATCAAGAATGTGTCAGACGCACCAATCAAATGTTTTAAGTGTTTCACACGCAAAAGCGAATTTTGAACGGACGACCATTGAACGAAGAGCGCTTCGTCCACATGATATTTTAATTGATATTCAATTTAGCGGGATCTGTCATTCAGATATCCACAGCGCTTTTGATGAATGGGGCGGCGGCATTTTCCCGATGGTTCCTGGTCATGAGATTACTGGGGTCGTTGCAGCTGTAGGGGATGATGTGACGAAGTTTCAGATCGGAGACCGTGTAGGCGTTGGCTGTTTTGTGGATTCCTGCGGCACCTGTGAATATTGTCAAAATGGAGACGAGCAGTATTGCACGAAAGGGGTCGTGCAAACGTATAACAGCCGTGACTATGACGGGGAACCGACTTATGGCGGCTACAGTCAAAAAATTGTCGTGACTGAACGATTTGTCGTCAGCATTCCTGATCAACTGCCTCTTGATGCCGCAAGCCCTCTTCTCTGTGCTGGCATTACAACTTATTCTCCATTAAAGCACTGGAAGGCAGGCCCTGGCAAAAAGGTTGCCATCGTCGGAATGGGTGGACTCGGCCATGTTGCCATTCAATTCGCGAGTGCTCTGGGCGCTGATGTGACGGTATTGAGCCGCTCTTTGAATAAAAAAGAAGAAGCACTATCATTTGGCGCAAAAGACTATTTTGCTACAAGTGATCCTGAAACGTTTCAGACACTAGCCGGTCAGTATGACCTCATTCTCAATACGGTCTCTGCCAACATTAATGTGGATGCCTATCTGTCCTTACTCCGTGTAGATGGGACCTTGGTGAACGTCGGTGCACCGCCTAAACCGGATCAATTCCACGTCTTTTCATTAATTTCCGGCCGCCGCAGCATAGCTGGTTCACTCGTTGGCGGCATCCAAGAAACACAAGAAATGCTCGATTTCGCAGCTGCCCACAACATCGCACCACAAATTGAAGTCATCAACGCGAATCAAGTTGATGAAGCGTATGAGCGGGTGCTGAAAAGTGATGTGCGTTACCGGTTTGTGATTGATATTTCGACGTTATGATCGGATCCTATTTTGAAAGACTAGCTCAATGGCTGGTCTTTTTATATTTCAGTTATTTAACACGATGTCCTCATAAACAGCTGTTTACGTTTAAATGATTGGATGATGGATATAAAAGCTGAAATGTTAGAGGTGTTCTGTGGATATCCTGCTTTCCTTATTGCGAGGATATGTTCAAAAATGATGGAGAATAAAAAATAATCACATCTAAAATTTTTTCAAAATAATCTCTCTTTTTTTAGAACTAAATTTATTGACAACAAATAAATAAACATGTTATTATTAAAAATTTGATTATTTAACCCCTAAGTGTGGTACCCTTAAAGTAGATACATTATATGGAGGTGGATGATATGTTTCAAATTGGTGATAACATTGTTTATCCAATGCACGGAGCAGGTATAATTGAAGCCATAGAAGAAAAAGAATTCTCTGATGAAAAACAACAGTATTATGTGATTAAAATGTCAATCAGTCATATGAAAGTGATGATTCCGACACGGAAAATGTCGGGTTCACGTATTAGACCTGTTACAGATATACTGGCATTAAACAATGTGATGCACATTTTCCAGCATGGCAAATCAGATCAATTACTGACATGGAAAGAACGGCATACAATTAACACAAACAAAATAAAAACGGGTAACATCCAAGAAGGTGCTGAAGTTGTACGTGATCTGATGCGTATGAAGAAAGAGAAAGCACTCAATGCAAGTGAAAAGAAAATGCTGGATGACGCCCATGAGTTTTTGCTTAGTGAATTAGAAGTCATCAAAGGGATTACAGAAAAGCAAATCAAAAGTTTCTGTTAAGAACCTCTTCCACGCTCACCATTTTTGAATACATGTTCTCTACGAACATTTCCACCCTGCAATTTATTAAAAAAAAGAATTTATTTAGGCAAATTCCGCATATTGTAAATCCAATATGCTATACTGTTGATAAACCTTTGAAGCATGAATTTTTTTACGATTACCTTGTAACATCTCCCTACTTGTACGCTGAGTAGGGTTTTTTATTGAAAAAATACGTGAAAGCATAAAAAAACAGGCTCTCTACAGAGAACCTGTTTTAAAAGAATGAAGATTAAGCAGTTTTTTGAACGTTAGCAGCTTGAGCTCCACGAGAACCTTGCTCTACGTCAAATGTTACTTTTTGACCTTCGTCTAAAGATTTGAATCCGTCACCTTGGATAGCTGAGAAATGTACGAATACATCGTCGCCTTCTTCACGTTCGATAAATCCAAAACCTTTTTCTGCGTTAAACCATTTTACTGTACCTTGTTCCATGTTTGTTGCCTCCTCGTGCGTATACCACACAATGTATTATACTATCCTTGCCCAAAGTATCCTCAAGACGAAAAGTCTTTCTTCATGCTATCCTTTACGCCGAACAAAAATAATTATTCTTATTGTAGCATGAATCGGAAATAATTGCAATTTAGGATTTAAAAGAGCACCACGCATGCTATGGTAACACAAATATAGTTAGGCATATAAATTTTACGAAAAATACTGTCACCCCATTTTTTCAAGTATCTTCAGAATTGAATTCGATTCGGAGTTGAACTCTTTGAACATGGGAAATTACGTTTACTAAAAGAGATATTAAACGAAACACTAAACCAAAAAGAGACCATTAATGAATTCAGCATATATCATTATTTATTATGGCAACTACCTTATATATGTTAGTGGGGATGTGATGGACATCATCTCTAATGACCAACATCTAATATACAATTTAAAAAGTCAATATCAAGAAGTGTATGACACTTACTATGAAAAGATAGATTAAACTAAGCACTTGATGCGAGTGCTTCTGATGACACTTCACTCCAAATGCTTAGCTTTTTAATCTATTCACTTTATAATTGCGTTCAAAATTCTTTACACTTCATTTCCCTTTTAAAAACGAACAATCACTTTCCCTTTCGGCCGTCCATTTGCGACTAGTTTTAGCGCTTCATTTACGCTTTCTATGGTGAATATGGTTGGATGAACTGCTGGCACAATATTGTTTTCTTCAATAATTTTTGCCACCTCTTTCAGTTGTTCACCGTCAGAACGAACGAAGATAAAACGATATTCCACGTTTTGTTTTTTGGCTTTGCGGTCATACTTTGCACCAGCAAGGGCAAATAATATTTGTTTCCACCGTGGGAAATTTCGATCTTTCCCGAATTGTTTATTTGGACCTGTCCGAAGTGAGAGTAACCTTCCACCCGGTTTGATTATACTCAATTCACGGTCAAATTCTTTAGGTCCCAATGTATCAATCACGTAATCCACATTCGACAACAATTCAACATAGTCTTCGGTTCTATAATCCAAATATTGAGATGAACCCATTTCCAAGGTGCGTTCGCGCGCCTCTGCACTGCCGCTAACAATGACGTGTAAGCCCATTGCTTTTGCGATTGGTACAGCCATTTGCCCAAAACTCCCTGATCCGCCTGGAATGAAAACAGTTTCTCCAGATTGTGCCTCAAGCTCTTCATGTAAGCCTTGATACGCTGTGAGTCCAGCAAGTGGTGCTGCAGCAGCTTCCACATAGGTTAAATTTTTCGGCATGAGGGCAATAGAACCAGCGTCAATTGCAGCATATTCTGCAAAGGCGCCAATCTTTTCTATAGGGAGACGTGTATAGATGACATCTCCTACGTGAAATTCTGTCACAGCTTTCCCGACTTTTTCGATCACTCCTGCCAATTCATTACCCAGCGTTAATGGGAATTCTCCATCTTGAATGAGTTTGACGCTTCCTGTCATTATTAACATTTCAAGTGGATTGACCGCCGCAGCTTTGACATTTACTAAGACTTCATTGTCAGCGATCTCTGGAATTGAAATGTCATTGATTTGTGCATGGAGATTTTTTGAGTACTTAGTGATCTGAGCTGCTTTCATGAGTGTTTTCATTTTTCATTAACACCCTTTCATAGAGTTGCTTTTATCATTTAAAATGTTTAATCGTTTAGGTGGAGGGAAACTTTTATTAGGATCAATCCATCACCTAAACCTTAAATACTTACAAAATTACCTTTTTCATCTGACAACCCCCTTTTAAGAACGATCATTCTTAAATGGTTGAAATCGATACTGCAAAATCTTTGTTTATCATTCTAATCGGTTACTTCGTTTTTCACATGTATTGTTAAGACACTAAACTCCTAGTATTGGGTAGATTTGATTTCTTAAGTTGAAATTATAGCTCTCATCTACAATACCTACGACTTTATCGTTATCATAAAGTTCCAGCATAAAACCAGCCATTTGCTTAGCTGTATGAAACATAGGGATAAAGTTTTTGTAATCAAATTCATCTACACCCTGAGCAGTTTTCTCAAATTCTGTTTCTGTCACTGCTGGTGCTAATACTTTCGCCTTCATTTTTGCACTTTTAAGCTCTAGTTCTTTTGCAAGCCCTTCTGTAAATGCACTTACAAAATATTTAGATGCAGAATAGGTAATACCACCAATATAAGTTGCATATCCAAGTGCAGAAGATACGTTAATTAATTGAGTTCCCTCTACATGAGAATAATCACGCACAAAAAGTGTAGAAAGGATTGTCAATGACTCGATATTAAGACGTAACATGGACTCTACTTTTTCTAAACTCTGATCCGATACAGAAGAAGATTCACCAAGACCAGCATTGTTAATCCACGTCTCAACTTGATATTCCTTTAAATTCTCATAAAGTTTATATGAGTTGGCTGTGTCAGATAAATCACTTGTACGAATGATCACATCTACATCTGAATGGATGTTCTGAATTTTTGATTTAAGCTCTTCCAATTTATCTAATCTTCTAGCCACAATAATTAGATTTTTGCCACGAGCAGCAAATGCTAATGCTGTTTCATATCCAATACCTGAGCTTGCTCCTGTAATAACTGTATACTTCATATCATTCTCTCCTCAAAATCATATTTTTAATTCATTAATCGATATGACACAACACGTATTTCTAGGTTTCTGTCTTTATAAAAGTCTCTGCAATTTTCCCAACAACCATTTATTCCATTTCTGGGTTTTGGCTAGAATGGCAGATCATAAAACACCCCCACTCCAAGTCACCCTCAATTAGGTCAATGCCCTGTTCTTTGCTGTGTGGATCTGACCATACGGGTTACCATTTTGCGTGGCATCAACCGCGGAAGGAATGCCATGAATCGGTTACGAGCACCTGGTATTATGAATGTCTTGCCGCGTAAGAAGCCTCGGTACCCTTCCTCAGCCACCTGCCCGGCCTCCATGATAGTACCACTCTGGAACAACTTCGATTCACCAATACCCGAACGATCAACGAAGCCGGTTGACGTAAGTCCCGGACATAGAGCCGTCACAGTCACTCCTGTGCCGCTCAACTCGTTCTCCAAAGCCTCGGTGAACGACAGCACGTACGCCTTCGTTGCGTAGTAAACCGACATCATAGGTCCCGGGAAAAAAGCCACCAACGAAGCCACATTCATAACGCCTCCTTGGCCCCGTTTGACCATATCCGGTAAGAACAGTTTCGTCATCACAGTCAAAGCCTTGATATTGACGTCAATCATATTCGTCTCTTGTTCTAACTGCGTCTCCAAGAATGTCCCGTACAAACCGAAGCCGGCATTATTGACAAGATAGTCGACAACGATCCCCTTCTCCTTGAGCTCAGCAAAAATCTCCGCCGGCACGCCGGGTGACGCCACATCCTTGGCGATGACCGCCGCTTGACTGCCATACCTTTTACGATATTCTTTTGCAAGTTCAAAAAGCTTACCCTCGCTACGCGCCACCAGTACTAAATTATATCCTCCCTTGGCAAAACGATCTGCCAACTCTTTTCCAATCCCACCAGATACTCCGGTGATAAGAACAGTTTTTTTCATTTTATAGCAAATCTCCATTTTTAGTTTAATTTTTACCATAGTCTGCTATCGCTAAAGCTTATTAAAATTCTCTATATTTTTTAACGCACATGTATCTTTTATAAAGAACCTAAGAAAAAAGGATATGACTATCCCTTCCCTAGATGGGATAGTCATATTAAATCAATTATTTTAAGAAAGGATAATCTGTATAACCTTCTTTTCCTCCTGCATAGAGCGTGTTTTTATCAGATTCGTTTAGGGGAGCACCTGATTTAATCCGTTCTACAAAGTCTGGATTAGCTAGTACCCAAGTGCCTACTGTGACAACATCTGCAATACCATTATCTACATCAGACGAAAGTTGATCTAGAGGACGACCTGGACGGTTAACAAGAAGTGATTGATCCCAAAGTTGACGTACATCTTTGAGGAATTGCTCGTTTCCAAAGTGCATTAAATGCAGATATGCTAGGTTAAGCTTATTTAATTCACTTATTAAATAGCGATACATCTCAAGACTATTTTCCCCCTCATCAATTCCTTGCAGTGTTCCTTGAGGAGAAAAACGAATACCTGTTCTTTCTGCTCCTATTTCATCAATAACTGCTTTAGCTACTTCAATTGCGAAACGAGAACGCCCCTCAATCGTACCACCGTATGCATCTTGACGATGATTGGAGTTTTCACTAAGGAATTGTTGGATCAAATAACCATTCGCTCCGTGAATTTCAACTCCGTCTGCACCTGCTTCAATTGCTGAACGTGCTGCTACACGAAACTCTTTGATAACATCTTTTATCTCAAGCTCACTTAGTTCTCTTGGTGTTGGAATTTCTTTCATTCCATCTGCCGTGAAAATTTCTACACCAGGTGCAATAGCTGACGGTGCAACTGCTTGGCGGTGGTGAGGTGTGTTATCAGGGTGTGATACACGTCCCACATGCATAAGCTGAATAAAAATATGACCGCCTTCACTATGAACTTTAGAAGTTACTTTTTTCCACCCTCTAATATGATTTTCTGTATAAATACCAGGTGTATTCGTGTAACCTTGCCCATCATCTGAAGGTTGGGTTCCTTCGCTTATAATTAAACCGACTGAAGCACGCTGACCATAGTACTCAGCTACTAAATCGCTCGGCGTACCATCTGGTAAAGCTCTATTTCTAGTCATCGGAGCCATACCTATACGGTTTTTTAATTCAATGTTTCCAATACGAACTTTTTCAAATAATCTGCTCATATGAATCCCCCTTTTTAATAAGAATTAGAATCAAGAAATAAATTTACGTGTTCTGCAAATAGTTCTGGAAATTGAAACAGATGCCCGTGACCAGAATCAGGATATATAATCAGCTGTGCTTTGGGTAATTTCTCTGCTAAGATGTAACTGTTTTTAGTCGGTACCATTACATCATTAACACCATTAGTAACAAGTACAGGGTGTTTGATGTTTTGTAACCATTCATAATCATGATTAGATTTTTGTTTAGCCCATTTTGCAATGGCTTGTAATTGTGCCTCTTTTACTTGTTCTGAACTGTTTACTTTTTTCTGATTAAAAATTCTTTGTAGTGAAGCCATTCCTGCAGATTTACTTGTTTCGGTTTGTGCGTAGAAAAAGAACATAAAATCATTTATTCCATCTTCTTCCGTTCCGCCGTGACGATTCATTCTTTCAAAAATCTCTGGATTTGGATTAATACCAGATTCAGGCGAAGTACCTGCCAAAATCATTTTTCTTACTAAATCTCCTTCTTGTAAAGCTAGCTCTTGTGCAACCATGCCACCAATGGAAAAACCAAGAATATCAACTTGTTCCAATCCAAGAGCTTTTATAAATGTTGCTGTATCTTTTGCCATATCAGCAATTGTAGTAGGCGTTAGTCCATCTGTCTCACCAACCCCTTTATTGTCAAATAAGATTACTGGGCGTTTATTTGCAATAGGTTCAAGCATGTCTGGATCCCAGTTTTCCATCGTTCCTCTAAAGTGAACAAGAAATACTAGTGGTATACCATCTTGTGTACCAAATTTTCTATATGCGTAACGAGTTCCATCTATTTCAACAAATTCTGATTCTGATGGTATATTAAATTTTGTCATTTTGTGTTCCTCCTTAGAATATGATGGTTTGTTTCATGATAATTTAGAATGATCGTTCTAAAATGAGTGGAAAAAGAAAGCTAGTCCAACACTGAAAGTGCTAGAGTAATGATGCCTTCTAATTCTTTTTTACTGTAATTAGTTTTTATAAGTACTCTTATACCTACCAAATTGTTGTGTAAAAAACGAGATATGTTCTGAGAATCGATTTCTTTTGATATCTCTCCACTAGTTTGGCCTCGTTTTATAAGGTTACTAAACATATCTTCAGTACGGTAAAACATTTTTGTAACGATGCGCCCAATTTCTTTGTCCAACAAAGATAATTCAATGGCTGCATTTACTGATAGACAACCTTTTGGGTATTGTTCAACGGCATTCAGTACAAAAATAAAAACATCACGTATCGCCTGTTTAAAGGATGAAGTGTTGCTAATGATACTTTCCATTTCATTGACGATGAGCTCTTCATAATAATTAAGGGAAGCTAAAAACAATGAACGCTTGTCACCAAATGTGTCATATATACTCCTGCGGTGTATCCCCATATGATCCACTAAATCTTGCATGGATGTTTTTTCATAGCCCTGTTCCCAGAAAAGCTTCATGGCTTTTCTTAATACTTCTTTTTCGTCGAACTCTTTACTTCTAGCCATTTTAATTCTCCTTAAAAAAATCAATGAACCAATACTAACAAAAACAAACGTCATAATCCATTATAGAATGAACGTTCTAAAATAAACACATGAATATCAAACCGTGATTAAATCATACCCTTTTTAGAACGATAAGTAAAGAATTATCAACAACCAATAATAACCAAAATTTAAGCTACCATCTTTTCAAACGGGATCGAAATTAATCATTTAGAAATGTTATTACCCATACTTATTATCAAATGCAAGAGAAGATTTTGAACTGGCAACTGTATTTTTAACTGGTTGTTGTTGAAGCAAGTACTTATGACGAAAAAAAGTAATTTTAACCAATGCTACAGTAATACCATTTTGCGAGAGAGTCTTCTCTCATGACCTTATGTTCTACATAAAAAAATAATACCAAAGATGGTTAAATCCTTGGTATTATTGGGATACAGCCGAGAGGACTTGAACCTCCACGGGTTATTCACCCACTAGGCCCTCAACCTAGAAAAAATGAAATACCTCTTACGAAAAGTTGATTATATTACAAAAAGAATACACTTTTTATATAAACACTTACTATTTCCATTAGAATATGGACAATAGATGGGCAATTTCACCTTAACAAATTTTATATTCTAATATAATTGATTGATTCTTAATTTTTACTTAATGTCTCCAAACAATAATTTAAGACTTCTTCGTTCTTTATAATAATTAGTTTCAACTTTTTTCTTGCCCTTGAAACATTTTGATATAACATTTTAGTCGGGTGATAATAAGGCTTGGATGCCCAACCCTTTGTGTCTAGATGCCCCCTATCATTATAATAAAAATATTCATCAATAACGGCAACAACATTATCAAATTCCTGACCAACAACTTTATGTGAATTCGGTATATTTCTTAACAAATATTCATCATATGGATACACTGTTCTACTAGATTCAGTAAAATTTATGACTTTCCAGTCTGTATCTCTAGATAAATAGGTCAAGTATTTTTTCGCCAATTCCACTTTCGAAAAATATTGTATATCTATGTTTGAGTATTCAACCTCAACAGCAGAGGATTGATCAAACAAACTTTGTATAAAAGAAGCTAATTCTTTATTGGTTCTTATTTTTGTAGTAAGTTTAAATGAAGTTTTTTTGTTTACTAATTTATCAATATGACTCGGGATATCTCTATCAATTTCAAAACCAGCTAAACACTGTTTTTTGTCAAACGAAAAAATGACCTTACTAGTCGAACCTTCCTTATTAATAAACTCAATAATCTCTTTAAATTGGTGCAAGTATATCCTTTGAACTTCATCCAATAGAATTACTTTATAATCATTTAAATTATAAGTAGCTAAATCCTTTATAGGAGCAACATTCCAACCTTCAGCTTGTAACTTTTCGTGGCCTTCGTTTATAACACCACAATGAAAAATTAGAACTGAATTATCTTTCTCTCTTAAATCTTTTATAATGTCATAAGCTAAAAGTGTTTTACCTGTACCTGCTCCTCCTTGAATTGAAAAATATTTATAGGACGTATTAAATATATAGTCAATTATTTGTTTTTTTATATTTATTTGATGGTCTGTTAAAAAATAATTATTATTAAGAAACTCTTTTGTTGAATTAAAAGGTGATACCAAATAGTTACTTGGATTAAACAAACCATTAATATCCTCATTGAAGAATTCTCCATTTTGAGATCCCAAGTTTAATCTAAGATCGTCTATAGTCACTTCTTCTAATTCGTGTTCGTGATTTAACTTATATAACTTTTCCTCATCTGCTACAAATGTATAGTTAATAACTTCTTCTCGTTTCAAGAATTCAAGATAATATTTATTTTCTATTAGTTGTTTTAACATTTTACTTCCGGTATTAGTACTCTTCAATTCTATGTTAATTATAGTCTGACTATTAATTCTCAATAAATCAAACTCTTTACTTATTTGAGGAATTGTATAACCCCAAAAAAAGTTTTCAAAGTTATTTATTGCTGTATTTTTACTAACTAAACACTTGATTAATTTTTGTATAGATGACCATTCAGTTTCTTTAACAGATTTTAATTCAATACCGAAATTTTTTAAATACAGATCAAGAAAATGATCATCTTCAAAATCTGCTTTTGCACAGGCAATTGACATTAGGTTGACATGTCTCATATTTTTTTCTCCCATTCATTTAATTCCATAATAATACACTTTCCTTCCAAATAAAAAAAGAGTCTAGACAAATAAAGTCTAGACTCTGCAATAATTCAATTTTTTTAGTGGTTAACTCCCTACCCGTTCAGCCAAGATCCTTAATTCTTTATTAAATGCTTTTTGTAAATAAATATCTTCACTTTTTGCTAAATTTCCTGAGATACCTATGCCCCCGACTATCATCAATGTCAAGATAATCATTTTTATTTTCATAAATAATTTCTCCTTTTTTAATTTCTGTTCGAGCTAGATTGACAATATGATAATAATCACTAGCCATTTCGAACCTTCCAACTCTTCTAAAGTATTCAGCTGCTTCTAATGCAAAGTCTTCAATATCACCATACATTTGCCTACTTTTAAAGAATGCAAAAACACTGGTCTAACAAAAACTTATCTTCTTTTATATATAGACCATGAAGAATATTAAATTTCGAAATATATTCAACATCATTATTCATTTGAGCCAAAGAAATACCCTTTGTCTCATAAACCTTAGCCTCAGTCCTTCTGTTATTTTTGCTTAAAACATGAGCCATATTAAATATTCTTACTACTCCTTTTTTAGATTATTTTTGAATTTCATGTCCAGAATAGAATACGTCAACATACATTACTCCTTCTCTTTGTTCACGAAAATTAACTTGGAATTGCACCTCTTTAAAATTGATCTATTCAGCTTCACAAACAATCCATATATTTCAAATATTTTACATGTTATGATGGATTTGTAACAAAACCAAACTTAGGGGGAAATATTATGAATAAACTTTACAAGGGATTAATTGTTTCAGTATTATCTATTTCTTCATTAGCTCTTCCAGCTTTAACAAACCATGCATCTGCCCAAGAACCTGCAAATAGTTACAATATAGCAAAGCCTACAAATGAAATTGGAACAGTCGATTTCCATATGTTAAGAAATTCAAATGTTGGATTGCTGTATGGCTATACAAGATGGGAAATCATCTCTGGCAGTCACCTTATTAGCATTAGTTCTAGTGGTGTCGTATCTTCTTACTCATCACTTGGCACGGCGTTGGTTTATGCCTATGATATAAACGATAACTACGTCATTTTTAAGATTACAGTTGAACCTCGATAATTTTTGTTTAGAGGGAGTGTCTATTCACTCCTTCTAAACTTTTTCTAATTACAGCGATTTTTAGAAACAAAAAAAGGAAAGTCTTTTGACTATCCTTAAAAACTCATATCCTCGATTCTTCGGAGGATTCCGGTAGGTAACTCAATAGAAATGCACTACTCTACAAAGTAATGTAATATTCTTCTTAATCATGATATGGAAATAATTCGAATATAGGAGTGGTTATATGTCTAATTTCTCTTTAGTTTTCAAACAGAATTCGTCTTCATTTTTTGAATCAAATGATGATTATTTAGCCAAAAGAGACACAACAACAACTCCCATAGAGATTTACCATACAAGTAAAGAGGTTAAATCTTTAGCTCAACTAATTGATATAAAAAATACTATGTCAGATAATAAACAGAACACAGTTTTTGAAATTAACAAAAATATGAAACTAACTTTAAACGAACTATTTTATTCTCTCGATTCACCTAACGAGATTAAATTTGAACCACGTGTCTATTATGGCCAAGCCCAATTTATAAATGAAAACGAACACGATATTATAAAGTTCACAACAGAACAACATCATAAGAATCACCCAAATGAAATCGTGACTGACACACCTTCAATTAAAATTTTCTCTTCTAACCTCAATAAATTTAGACACCTCAACGAATTAGTGAGTTATCTAAATACCGATAAAACTTTTACTTGTTATTATTTCGGATTTCCAAAACTAGACCGATTTATAAGATTCATACCTTACTTTTATAACAACCTGTTTATCGAGTATTAATAAGTTCTCTGCAATCATCAACGAGTTTCTATATATATAAGGTATATCCATATTTCAACATGGGGCATTAAATACTTTTAAATTAATAAAGGCACACCATTCCACTCAAAGTTTTTTATTAATCGAGAAATATCAAAGTGAACCAATTGTTCTCTCCAACATAAAAACATTGATAAAAAAAGTCCACTTACTTAAGATAAGTGGACAGATTTTGGACAGATTCATTTAGAAGTGATAAAAATAAAAAAACCAAAGGTCTACAACCTTTGGTTTCTTAGATGCGGCCGAGAGGACTTGAACCTCCACGGGTTATTCACCCACTAGGCCCTCAACCTAGCGCGTCTGCCATTCCGCCACGACCGCGTGTATGCTGTGCTCATATATTCATAAGTGCACTGTTTGAAAAAACAATGCGGGTGAAGGGACTTGAACCCCCACGTCATAAAGACACTAGATCCTAAGTCTAGCGCGTCTGCCAATTCCGCCACACCCGCGTGACAATGGTGAGCCATGAAGGACTCGAACCTTCGACCCTCTGATTAAAAGTCAGATGCTCTACCAACTGAGCTAATGGCTCATCTGCTATGCAGAAAAACATATATAAAAAATGGCTGGGCTAGCTGGATTCGAACCAACGCATGACGGAGTCAAAGTCCGTTGCCTTACCGCTTGGCTATAGCCCAACGAATCAAAAAACAAAACATGACCCGTACGGGATTCGAACCCGTGTTACCGCCGTGAAAGGGCGGTGTCTTAACCGCTTGACCAACGGGCCATACAATAATGGCGGAGAAGGAGGGATTTGAACCCTCGCGCCGCTTACGCGACCTACACCCTTAGCAGGGGCGCCTCTTCAGCCACTTGAGTACTTCTCCATTATGGCTCCGCAGGTAGGACTCGAACCTACGACCGATCGGTTAACAGCCGATAGCTCTACCACTGAGCTACTGCGGAATAATAAGACATGTTTCATTATATCTATGCCAGAAAAATGTGTCAAGAATTTTTAAGTGTTTCATTCCTGTCTCATTAGCGACGGCTTTTATAATTTAACATATACTAATATAACAGTCAAGCCTTTCTTCCTTCCTTTTTGTTTTCTGTTTAGTCATGACAGAAAGACCCCGACCTCTAACTGAAAGACCAAGGCCTTCTTGCTGCTGCGCTCCCTATGAGTTCATGACAGCTTATACTTTCGCATCCACTTGTAAAAGGTGCTTCTTGGCACCTCTGCCAGCCTCGCTGCTTCTGACACATGACCTTTTGTTTTGTGCAGTGCTTCAATCACCGTTTGCTTTTGAATGCGTTCCCTTAGCGTGAGTTCTTTTGGATTCTCGGTATACTCTGGTAGATGCAGCTTTTTCTGATTCATCGCCTCTAATACCGTCGCATATTGCGATTCACCAATCCATCCTCCTTTAGGAAACAGTACCCTTATATGTTCAAACAGATTAAAAAGCTCTCGTATGTTTCCTGGCCAGTGGTACGCTTCTAGCTTACGAAAAAAAGATTCAGGAAATGTCGCATTCCATTGGTGTTTCTTTTGGTAATAGCGATAGAAATCAACAATGTCTTCTTTTCTTTCTCTAAGCGGCGGGATGTTGATTGGATAGACATGAAGACGGTAATACAAATCTTCACGTATTTTTCCTTCCTTCAGCAGTTCGTTCATATTCCGGTGTGTCGCTGTAATGATTCTAATATCCAAAGGGATTTCGTGTGTCCCGCCGAGCGGTACGACTTTTCTTTCTTCAATGACCCTAAGAAGCGCCACTTGCATCGCATAAGGGATTTCGCCAATTTCGTCTAAAAAGAGCGTTCCTTTCTGCGCCTGTTCAAATTTCCCCTTTCCTCCATGACGTTTTGCCCCTGTAAAAGCTCCTTCAGCATAACCAAATAGTTCGCTTTCTAACAGGCTTTCTGGTATGGCTCCACAATTAACGGCAATAAACGGTCCTTTATTTCTTTCACTAGCTAAGTGAATCGCTCGAGCGGCCAGTTCTTTCCCTGTACCTGTTTCTCCCCAAATATATACATTTACATCTGTTTGTGCCGCTCGTTTCAATTCGCTGAGCGTCTGCTGAAATACTGTACTTGTTCCAGATTCCCCGGGAAATTGAGCAAAAGAAACGGTTATATTGCTCTTCGCTGCTTCTTCAAGAGAAAAAGACATCCCAAGCAGCTCTCCGTCTTGTTCTGACTGAATGAGACGCTTGTCTCGTGTAACAAATGTATCAGCCATGAGCAGCTCAACATCCATTCCGTACCAGTCTGAAAATCGATCTCTAATCGGTTTGCTTGCCAAAACAATCTGCTTTTTCTCATTACAGACAACATACGGCTCGTCCGCTTCTACCTGCTGGAGACAATGACTGACCAGCTCCATCTCTTTCCTTTTTTGCTGGACCTGAATTTCTCTCTCTATAGCATATGCAACTGTTGAAGCCATCCCAAGCATAAAAGGATGCCTTTGATCCGCCATACAGGAGATATCAATGACTCCTATGATCGTGCCGTCTGCATCACGAATAGGGGCCGCTGAACAACTCCAATGGTGGGAAGCGACTGAAAAATGCTCAGTTCCGTTGATCGCTACAGCTTCCCCAATGACCAGTGCCGTTCCAATAGCGTTCGTCCCCACATCGGCTTCGGTCCAGCGCGCGCCCTCCATAAAATTTATTTTTTTCGCTTCTACCAGCGTCCTTTGACTTCCTGTCAAACTCAGCACATAGCCATCTGCATCGATGAGTAAGGCCATCATGTCCGATTCTTTTAATTGCTGACTAATTTTATTTAAGTAAGGAAGAGCGGCATTTAGGAATAGTGAGTACTTCTTTTTTTGAATACTGAATAATTCCTTTTCTAACAACGACTGTCCTTTATCTAAATACGGGTTCACATTTGCCTGTTTACATCTGTGCCATGACTCCATCACTCTCTTGTCCAGACGAGACCTATCAAGTAAACCTTCACGAACAAAGCGTTTCCAAGTATTTAAATAACAAGGCGTCGGATTCATTCCATCCTCTCCTCTGGGGGCTTTTTATCCATTATAGATAATTATAAAAGCGCTTTCAATTATCATTAGCTAACCCTAGAAGTCAATCGGATAGAAAAGAAGCCTTTTTCAGCAGTGCACCGCTCGTCCAATGGTTTGCAGCAAGGCTTCGTGTATCGCCTCTGAAAGTGTCGGATGTGCCGCAATAAACTGCTCTAATGTATCAGCGGTCAGCTCTGTATGCATCATCACCGCCGCTTGTCCAATCAGTTCTGTTGCATGCGGTCCGATAATTGAAACACCTAATATTTCTTGATATTGCGGTTCTACAATGACCTTTACGTGACCGGCTGGTTGATTTAAGATTAGTGCTTTTCCATTAGCAGAAAATGCGAATTTCCCTATCCGAATCTCCCCATATTTTTTTCTAGCACTCTCTTCATTTAAACCGACACTCGCGATTTCTGGAGACGTATAGATGCACCTTGGAATCACTTGTTCATTGACCTTTACATCTTCACCTGATGCATGTGATGCCGCAATCGTTCCTTCATGAAAAGCAGCATGAGCAAGCTGAACACCGCCTGTCACATCACCGCACGCATAGATATGCGGGAGATTGGTTTGCATATGCTCATTGACGCAGATGCCGTTTCTGTCAAATTCTATGCCGACCTGCTCAAGATTCAGCTCTCCCAGCCTCGGCTTTCTGCCAATGGCGACTAAACAATGATTGGCCTTGATGTCACAGCGCTCTCCATGTTCCTTCTCAACCACCACTTTTTTTGAGATTGCATCAAGCTGTTTGACTGCTGCTGATGTCAAAATCTCCACACCAGCTTTTTGAAGCTGATCGTGAAGACAGTTAGCGGTATCGTGATCTTCTTCAGGTAAAATGTGTGCTGCCTGTTCAACCATGACAACCTTTGATCCCATTCTGCTAAAGATGCTTGCAAACTCACAGCCGATCACTCCTCCGCCAATGATACAAAGCGAATCTGGTATTGAAGGGAGCGTCATCGCATCCTTACTATCAATGATCCACTCTCTATCAAATGGGGCGAAGGGTAAAGCAGCAGGTTCTGATCCTGAAGCAATAATGATTTGTTTTGCTTGAATGATGTCTGATTTCCCTTCACTTTCTATCAATAGCTCATGTGCTGAAAGAAATGATGCTTTCCCATTTAACACGCTGATTTTGTTTTTATTCATCAAATAACGAACGCCATCAGTCAGCTGCTTCACGACTGACCGCTTCCGCTTTTGAACAGCATCCCAATGAATGATAGGGTCATTTTCTGGAAGCTCAATTCCAAAATGACCAGCTGATTTCACATGCTCGTACATATCGGCGCTTTGCAAAAGGGCTTTCGTTGGGATACAGCCTTCATTCAGGCAGGTACCTCCTAACAGGCCTCGGTCGATTAATACAACCTCTCTGCCAAAACGGGCGGCTGTTATTGCCGCCACATATCCTGCTGGCCCGCCTCCTATAATGACTAGCGTCATGGTCATTTCACCTTCTTCCTATAAAAGAATGGATACTGGTTTTTCTAAATAGGCTTTAACAGTTGATAAAAATTGTGATGCCGGAGCCCCGTCCAGCACGCGGTGGTCAAATGTCAGACTGAGTGGCAGGATCGTCCCTTTACATAATTCATTCCCATGATAAACAGGCATGTGATCCGCTTTTCCAACGCCAAGAATACCTGCTTCCGGCGGATTCAAAATCGGGGTAAAATGTTCCACACCATAAGCACCTAGGTTAGTGATTGTAAAGGTAGAGCCTTCAATTTCATCGTGGAGAAGTTTGCCTTCACGTGCTTTTTTGCCATACGATTTGATACTCTTCGCCAGCTCAATAAGTGAAAGCTTTTCCGCATGCCGAATAACAGGTACTGCCAGCCCGTGATCTAAAGCAGCAGCGATTCCAAGATGTACATGCTCAAAAGTTTCGACTCTATCATGTTGATATTGACTGTTCATTGCAGGGTGCTTTTGCAGAGAAAGAATCACTGCTTTGGCTACAAAATCGGTCATGGTTAATTTCATATCGTGTTGTGCTCCAGCTGTTTCGTTCAACTCAGACTGTAATGCTGTAAGTTTTGTCACATCCGCTTTCATCGTTATTGTTAATTGTGCACTTGTTTGCAGGCTTTCCATCATTCGCGAGGCAATGGTTTTCCGCATCATGCTGACTGGCTGATGCTTTGTTGGTTCATTATGTTGTTTTTCTTTTTCATCAGGAAGTGCCCGAAGCACATCCGCTTTCGTGATTCTCCCATCTGGACCTGTTCCCACTAGTGTATGAATATCCAAATTAGCACTTTGAGCAATCTTACGTGCAACAGGGGAGATTTTTATTCTCTCTTTCTTTTGTTTTGGCGGCAGGTCTTTTTCTTTCTTTTCCTCGACCTGTTCATTTCCTTCACCGATATAGCAGATGACCGTGCCAGGCGGTACACCTTCTCCCTCAGACACTTTTATATCCAATATGGTTCCTTCTGCAGGTGATTCGATCTCCATTTCAATTTTTTCAGAGTTGATGCTTGCAATGCTTTCCCCTTTATTCACGGTCTCTCCGATCTCTTTATTCCAGACAGATACCGTTCCTTCTTTCATTGACATGCCCAATTTCGGCATCACAACCTCGACAGCCATCTCCCTCTCTCCTTTCTTTAGTTCAAGATCTTGTCATGACTTTTTCCAACCATCTCTAAGACAGTGTTCACAACCTTATCAGGTGTCGGCAAATAGATATCTTCAAGCGGTGGTGAAAATGGGACCGGTGTATGAGGAGCCGTCACTTTTTTGATTGGAGCGTCGAGTAAATCGAAGCCTTTATCCGCAACCAGAGAAGAAATATCTGCGGCAATTCCGCATCTTGGATTTGCTTCATCCACAATGACAAGCCGATTTGTTTTCTCTACTGAAGTCAGAATGGCCTCTTCATCGAGCGGCGACAAGCTTCTAGGATCAATCACCTCGGCTTCAATTCCTTGCGCAGCTAATTGCTCTGCTGCTTCGAGTGCTGTATGAACTTGTTTGCCTACTGCAAAAATGGTCACATCTGATCCTTCTCTTTTCACATCTGCTTTACCAAGCGGCAGCGTGTAATATCGCTCCGGAACATCTCCTGTGATATTGTAAAGCGTTTTGTCTTCAAAAAAGATGACAGGGTCCTGATCCTCGATGGCTGCCAGCAGCAATCCTTTGGCATCGTATGGTGAAGAAGGCACCACTACTTTCAATCCAGGGATGCTTGTAAATAGCGCATACAAGCTTTGCGAATGCTGAGCAGCTGCTCTAAAACCCGCTCCATGTGTCGTTCTGATCGTGATCGGTACCTCTGCTTTTCCGCCAAACATATATCGGAATTTTGCTCCTTGATTCAGCACTTGGTCCAGACAGGTGCCGATAAAATCATTAAACATGAGTTCTGCAATTGGCCTTAGCCCTGTGGAAGCAGCTGCCATGGCCGCACCTACATAGCCAGCTTCACTAATCGGTGTGTCAAGGACTCGCTCACGTCCAAACTCCTGAACGATTCCTTTCGTTACACCGAGCACACCGCCCCATGCTTCATCATCCTGTAAGTGATCTACATGAGCGCCGCCAGCAACATCTTCCCCCATTAAAATGACATCCTCGTCTCTTCTCATGGCAAGCTTAATCGCTTCATTCAATGCACTAGACATGCTGATTTCTCTTGTCATTTTCCTCTCCTCCTTCTGATTTATTGATACGAAACATACACGTCGGTCAATAATTCGGTCTGATCTGGATATTCACTTTCTTCACTGAATTGAACGGCTTCATCTATCGCTTCAGTTACTGCCGTTTCAATATTTGATAGCTCTCCATTCGTCAGCAGCTGCTGCTTGATCAATTCATTTTTAAAAAGAGTGATCGCATCTCTCTCTTCTTGATGTTCTGTTTTTTCTTGATTGGTTTTGTAACGCTGGGCGTCTCCTTCGAAATGGCCATAATTCCGATATGTCATACATTCAATCAATGTCGGACCTTCTCCATTTTTCGCTCGTTCAATTGCTTGTTCTGCGGCTTGATAAACGGCCATCAAATCTTTTCCGTCTACTTGAATCCCAGGAATGTTATAACCGGCCGCTCGATCGACGATTGATTTGCAGCTTGAAGCATAGGAAAATGGTGTCGCTTCTCCGTACCCATTGTTTTCTGCGATGAAAATGACGGGCAGTTTCCAGATGGCCGCGAGATTGATTCCTTCGTGGAAAGTCCCTTGATTGTTTGCACCATCTCCAAAAAAGCAAACGCTTACATTTTCGGTCTTTTTATATTTGGCTGTGAGTGCTGCCCCGCACGCAAGAGGAAAGCCGCCTCCAACAATTCCGTTGGCACCAAGCATTCCTTTATCAAAATCTGCAATGTGCATGGATCCGCCTTTGCCTTTACAAAGACCTGTGGCTTTTCCATAGATTTCTGCCATCATTCCTTTTAGATCACAGCCCTTCGCTATACAATGGCCGTGGCCGCGGTGGGTACTTGTAATACTGTCTTTTTCATTCAGATGAGCACAGACTCCTACGGCAACAGCTTCTTCGCCAGCATAAAGATGGACAAACCCCGGCAAGATTCCTTTTGTAAAAAGCGTGTGCACCCGGTCTTCAAATTGGCGGATTTCCTGCATTTTTTGATACATCCATACGGCTTTTTCTTTAGTCAATGCCATTTCCATTTGGTAAAACCTCCTATCCTTTTTTGCTTGCACTTCTATACAAGCAAAAATCGTGCCAACATGAAGATACATGAACATTTAGGCTTTGACCGAATCACACCGATGAAAAAAGAGACAAAATGAGACATGCGTCTCTTTTTGTCTCCATATGTCCACACATCTAATGGAACAAAAAAAGCATCCCCATAGAGGAATGCTTATCACAATGAATCGGTTGTACGCTGCCACTTTAATTTCCCTTTGCAGACGCCGCATACATAACGAGAGGTATCAAACCGTCTTTTTCTGATAAAAGACCGGCCGCATCCTGTGCAAATGTATTCATGGCGTTTCCCCGCACGTCGCTTCTTTTGTACGGTCTTAAGCGGTGTACAAAAACGCGGGGCTCCTACTTGTTTTAATAACGCTTTAAAATCACGGTCGCGATGCTGATAGCCCTTTCCCTCAAGATGTAGATGATAATGACACAGCTCATGCTTGATGATCCCAATTAATTCTTCTCGTCCATGCTCCTCTAGGTATCGGCGGTTCAGTTCGATATTGTGTGTACCAAGTAAATATCGCCCGCCTGTCGTTTTTAACCGGTCATTAAAAACAGCCTGATGGCGGAATGTCTTGCCAAAGAACTGCTGGGAAATGTGCTCTGTTAACTGCTGTAACTCTCTCTCGTTCAATCAAGATCGTTCCTTTCTATAAAAACCTCGAACGGGACAATTTCCCCTATGCATACATTGAAGATACACCCACTGTTTCGATCAAAGGAGGAATGGGCGATGCCCAACTGGCTGAAAAATCAGATGCAGAAGGCATTTTATGAGAAAAATCATTATCAAATCAAATTGCTGAATCAATGCTGGTACTTCTATAGAAAAAAACATTCAGTCACATCAAGGCACACCCCATCCTAAGGTGCGCCTCGTTTTTTGTTTACTCTGGTTTCAGCATGGAGAGGGCAACGCGGCCTTTTGCCTGGTCAACGGAGTCCACCCAGACGGTCACAATGTCACCAACTGATACAACGTCAAGCGGATGCTTCACAAAACGATTGCTTAGTTTGGAAATATGCACAAGCCCATCCTGCTTTACGCCAATATCAACGAATGCGCCAAAGTCTACGACGTTTCTTACCGTTCCTTGCAGCTCCATTCCTTGCTTCAAGTCTTCCAATTTCAATACATCTGTTTTGAGCAGCGGTTTTGGTACTTCATCCCGCGGATCACGCTCAGGTCTTGTGAGCTGATCGATGATATCTTGAAGTGTAATTGTTCCAATATCTAGCTGTTCTGCTGCTTCATCCAGTTTCACTTCAGCAATTTTCTCTTTTAACTGCTCTGTGCCAAGATCGTCTGGCGTCATGTTGATCATGCGTAAAAACTGTTTTGTTTCTTTATAGCTCTCTGGGTGAATGCCTGTACGGTCAAGCGGATCTTGTCCGTCTGTAATACGCAAGAAACCGATACACTGCTCATATGTTTTAGCACCGAGCCTTGGAATATCCTTCAATTCTTTTCTGCTTGTGAATCTCCCAATCTCTTCGCGCCTTTTGATGATATTCCCAGCGACGGCTTTTGAAAGGCCTGATACATATTGCAGCAGCGCCTGTGATGCTGTATTGACGTTTACACCAACTTGGTTGACGACTGTCTCAACGACAAAGGTTAACGAGCTGTTTAATTGCTTCTGGCTGACGTCATGCTGGTATTGGCCCACACCAACAGACTTCGGATCAATTTTCACGAGCTCTGCTAAAGGATCTTGTAATCTTCTAGCGATTGAAATGGCGCTTCGTTCTTCGACTTGCAGATCTGGAAACTCTTCTCGTGCCAGCGCAGATGCTGAGTAAACACTTGCTCCTGCTTCATTCACGATCAAATAGGACACCGGCTGATCCAGCTCTTGAATCAAGTCTGCAATGAATTGTTCTGTCTCTCTTGAGGCTGTACCGTTTCCAATCGCAATGACTTCAATGTTTGATGATTGAATGATCTCTTTGACTTTTTGTTTCGCTTCCGCTTTTTTCTGCACGGGCGGATGCGGGTAAATGACGCCAATATGATGGACTTTGCCCGTATCATCCACGACGGCTAATTTACAGCCTGTCCGAAATGCGGGGTCGACTCCAAGTACACGCTTCCCTTTCATCGGCGGCTGAAGCAGCAGTTTTCTTAAGTTTTCAGCAAAAATATGAATCGCTTGTTCCTCTGCTTTTTCTGTCAGCTCTTTTCGTATTTCTCGTTCGATGGAAGGCTGAATGAGACGTTTATATGCATCATCGATTGCTGCTTCAATAAACGGTCTCGCTGTCGTCTGTTTGCCTTTTAGAACTTGTTTGTCGAGATAGAAGCGAATATTTTCAGCAGGTGGTTCGATGGCTGCCTTTAAAATGCCCTCTTTCTCCCCACGATTGACCGCTAGTACACGGTGCGGGACAATCTTTTTGATTGGCTCTTGATAATCGTAATACATTTCATAGACGTTTTTCTCATCGCTTTCGACGTCTTTTCCTGATGTGACCAGATTGCCCTTTTGGTACGTTTCACTGCGAATCCATTTTCGCATATCAGGATCATCTGCTAGCTGTTCAGCAATGATGTGCTGTGCACCCTCAAGTGCCTCTTCTACATTCGTCACTTCTTTTTCTTCATTCATAAAAGCAGCTGCCTTCTTCTCGATCTGATCGCTTGGCAGCGTGAGTAAATATTCCGCCAGCGGCTCCAGCCCTTTTGCTTTGGCTACATTCGCCTTTGTTTTGCGCTTTTGTTTGAAAGGCCGGTATAAATCTTCGACCTCTTGCAGTTTATGAGCTTGTTCAATTTTCTGTTTTAATTCATCGGTTAGTTTGTCTTGTTCAGCAATTAAGCGAATGACTTCTTCTTTTCGATTCGTGACATTTTGGATATATGTATAGCGCTCTGAAATGGTTTGAATTTGCACCTCATCCAGTGAGCCTGTCTGCTCTTTCCGATAACGGGCAATAAACGGGACGGTGTTGCCATCCTCTAAAAGCTTGATCACACTTTCAATTTGCTTCGTTGAAAGCTTTAATTCTGTCGCAATTTGTTTCAATAAAAAGTCAGATGTCTTCATACTTTGCATCCTCTCACTGTGTCTTCTCTTTTAGTGTATCAAAAAAACCGGCAAAACAGAAAAAAGGTCAGCTATTTTACGTGAGCTGACCAAGTACATAGGTGAGATCGTCCTTTTTGTCTTGTGTGTATGTTTCAAGCTGTTTGGCGATGTCTTCAACTGAATGTCCATGCTTTAAACACATGCGCATGTTTGGCACATTCAGTCCGTCTGAATACATAATGAATATCGATCCTTTTTCGTAGGAATAGGTGTATGTTTTATATTTTCTAGGTTTGCCTGATAAGTATCCTGATGTCGGAAGTGGATAAATATAGTCGCCAGAAGGTGCATTCAAGATAAAACGAATATTACCAACCGAACAATAGGTAAATTGCTGCTGGGAAAAATTCACCTTTAAGATCGCAACTGTGGCACCGCGTTTATTTTTCATGGCCTGATTGCATCTGTCGATGAGAGTTGCCACATCCTCATGTCCATATTCTTCGACAATTTCGCTGACTAAAGAAGATGATTCATTGGCGTACTGGCCGCTGCCTAATCCGTCTGCTACAGCACAAATTAGTTCTTCATCATCTGCTTTAATAAAAAAACTGTCCCCGCAGCATGGTTTTCCTTCTTTATTCGATTGATAGATAATGGCGTTTACATGCTCATGCTGTTCAATCTGTTTCATTACCCTAGCTCCATAGACGCATCTTCTGATAATGCATCTCGCAGTTTTTTCACTGCCTTCCGCTGCAGTCTCGATACATGCATTTGAGATATGCCAAGTAAATCGCCTGTCTCTTTCTGACTCTTATTTTGCAAGTAAGTCAGATTGATAATCTCTTTTTCTCTATCCGACAGCACATGAAGCACACTCTCAAGCATCATTTTTTGGTTCACACGTTCGTAGCCTTCTTCCTGTGAGCCGACAACGTCTAAAATCGTCACAGTACTTCCTTCAGAATCAGCCTCTACGCCTTGGTCAACAGACAGCGCTTGATAGCTTTTGCCCATCTCCATGGTTTCAAGTACTTCTTCTTCTGTTACATCCAGGTATTCTGCAATTTCTTGGACTTTAGGTGATTTCTGTGTCTCTGTTGTCAAATGATCGACTGCCATTTTGATTCTTGGTCCAAGCTCTTTGATCCGCCTTGGTACATGGACACTCCATGTCTTATCTCGTAAAAAGCGTTTGATTTCCCCGATGATGGTTGGAATAGCAAAGGCTTCAAATGATTTACCGACGAGCGGGTCGTATCGTTTAATGGCGCCAAGTAAACCAATCATTCCAACTTGTCTGAGGTCCTCATGAAAGCTTTTTCCTTTAGAATATTTTTTCGCCAGCATATCAACCAAGTTTGTATAGCATTCGACCAGCGTGAGCTGCGCCTGCTCGTCTTGATTGGTTTGATAGCTTTGGATGAGGCGGTCTACTTCATCTTTAGTTAGTTTCATAGTTTTGGATGGTTGTGTCATGGTCAACTCGCTCCCTGTTTAAAAACTTTGTCATCGCCACGGTAACTCCGGAGTTTGCTTGCACCTCGACTTCATCCATCAATGTTTGCATTAAGTATAAACCAAGACCTCCTTCTGCCAATTGATCCACCGTATGAGCAGATGTGTACGGTCCCAAGTCTTCTTGTTTTTGCTTAAAGTCAAAGCTACCGCCTTTGTCAGCGACAATGATTTCTAGACGATCCTCGTAGACAAGAAAGCGAACAGCCACCTCTCCATCTTCGCCGTCTTCACCTTTGTAGGCATGCTGAACTGCATTTGTACAGGCCTCACTGACGGCAATCTTTAAGTCCTCAATCTCTTCATAGGCATAGCCCATTCGGCTCGCTACACCTGAAAGAGTCAAACGAATGATGCCTACATATTCTGGTTTTGCCGGTATTTTCATCTCGATTAGATCTACTGATTCGTTCATTGTACCCCACCCTCTGACTTTGCAGAAATGTCAATGATGTCCTTTAATCCAGTGATTTCAAACAACCTTACAAGCCGTTCTGACAAGTTCTCAAGCTTTAATGTTCCACCTGCTTTTTGAGCCGCTTTAAACAGCCCAACGAATACACCTAAACCTGTACTATCCATATACGTAACATCCTTTAGACAGATTTCAAGATGCTCTCCCGCCTCTGCTTTAGGCATGAGCGTTTCTCTTAGCTGAGGAGCGGAGTACACATCGATTTCTCCGCTGACACTGATTTTCGTTTTTTGATCTATTTGATGCTCTTTTACAGACATATTCATTATGCATTCACCTCGAAATTCTTGTTTCCTAAAGTTTTATATACCCGCATGTTCACTTTCTAAACCTTTCTTTTGAGAACAAGTAAAGTAAAGTCATCGTGCAGCTGAAAATCCTGCAGTTTGAGTAAGCTGGCGTAGATGGCATCCACCATTTCTTGAGCTGAGTAGGATAGGTGCTCTGATATGAGTGCTTTGATGTCCTCCCGCTCTAGGAAACCGTCCTCTGACTTGGATTCTGTGACCCCATCAGAGAATAAGATCACCATGTCTCCTATGTCTAAATGCTTCTCATACTGTCTGTAATCAAAGTCTGGTGCAATCCCGAGGACAAGCCCTTTCGCTTCTAAATCGTAAAATTTGTCCTCTTTTTTGCAATAGAAAAAGCCCGGCTCATGACCAGCCGATGCATATTTAAACTCATGCGTTTCTTTATTATAGCTGCCATAGAACATGGTGATAAACATACTTGGATCTACGTTTTGCTCGACAACACGATTCAGGGTTTTCAGCACCTTTGTTGGGCCGCTCCCTGACTCTGGTAAGGAATCCATCGCATATTTAATCATCGACATACAGAGCGCAGCCGGGATTCCCTTTCCAATGACATCTGCGATCGCGATATTGATTGTATCGTGATCCGTTACAAAGTGGTAATAATCTCCACTCATCTGTTTTGCCGGTACACTAATCGCACCAATATCAAAGGTATCTCCTTCTGGAATTTTCGTTTCCAGAAGGGTTTGCTGAACATTTGCAGCAATTTCGATTTCAGATTTTATTTCTTGCTGGATGCCTCTGAGTGTTAAATGTTCTTGGTAGGCAAGTCCGTACCCAATCATGACTTCAATTAAGAAGTCTAGTGAATGAAAAACATCTTCCGGCAAATCAGGGTAAAGCTCCTGAATCACTTTTCGGTGAACACTCACTATTTCTTCAGGAGGTATTTGATGCTCAATGGTTTTACGGCTAAATTTTTGAGCTTGATAAAGCGATGTTTCAGTTAAATCACTGATATAACGACTGAGCAGCTGATGGTACCGCTGCTCCATTACCTCCTTAAAATCCATGGTTTCCCTCCTAGCGAAGCCACTTAACAGCTTGTATCTCCGTTCCTTGTTCTGGTGCAGAATCTAATTTAAATTCATCCATCAGTCTTCTGACACCCGGAAGACCTGCTCCGAGTCCGCCTGATGTTGAAAATCCGTCTTCCATTACTTTACGTATATCCATGATACCCGGGCCCTCATCGGCTGCGATGACTTTGAGTCCACGCTTTCCGCGCTCCATCACTTCGTCTATACAAATCTGACCTTTACCAGCGTATAAATAGATGTTTCGAGCTAATTCTGAAATGGCCGTCGTAATTCTTGCTTGGTCAACTGTTCCAAATCCAAGTTCTTTTGCAACATTGCGCCCCAATTGTCTTGCTGCGACTATGTCCCATTCCGTCAATATTCTTACACAGGATTGGTCTTTCATATCTATTCCCCCAATTCCCGCTTCAGTGTCTCAAGCCCTTGTTCAAGATCTAGTGCTGTCTGAATTTCTTCAAGCGATATTCCAAGTTCAATCAGCGTCACAGCGACTGCTGGCTGTATTCCTGTTAATACAACTTTTGCCCCCATGAGCTTGGACATCGTGATGACATCGCCTAATACCTTTGCAATAAAGGAATCAATCATGTCGACAGATGTGAGGTCAATGACAACACCGTTTGCTCCTGTTTCATGAATTTTATTCAGCAAGTCTTCTTGAAAGTGGAGAGCTGTCTGATCATCAAGCTCCCACTGTATTGAAATCAGAAGACAGTTATATAGTTTTAAGATTGGAATCTTCGGGTGATTTCTCACTAGGTTATCCCTCCAATGAAACAATTTTTCGATTTGTCATTTCCAAAGCAGTTTGAATTCCTTTTTGAAGGGTATTCTTTGTTGTAACTTGAGATAAATCAATTCCAAGGTTCACAATGGTTTGGGCTATTTCTGGGCGAATACCGACAAGCAAACACTTCGCACCTACTAATCTCACAGCCTCAGACGCTTGAATGATATGGTGGGCTACCATTGTATCAACAACAGGGACACCCGTAATATCAATTAAGACGACCTGTGAGCGATGTTTGACGACACCATTGAGCAGGTTCTCCATAATTTTTTTCGCACGATCTGTATCAATTGTTCCAACAAGCGGCATGACGGTGATGTGCTCAAATACAGGGATCAGCGGGGCAGAAAGTTCCTGCAGCGCAATTTTTTGAAGGCTGACTGTTTTCTCCCATGAGATGGAATACTGGTTTAAGATCTCGTTATGAATTGGTGTGATGAATTGGTCGATTTGCCAGATGAGGTCATGACTTTCTTCTGTTGTATCTTTGTCATCGTTCATTTTTTGATATAAATGTGTACGGATTTCAGTTAGACCATTTGCCAGTAACTTAAGTGATATACCCATTTGAACAATGTTTAAAGCAAGAGTTTGCACTTTTTCTTCAAAATCCTCATTATACCCCTCTGAAAGAGATGTAATGATTAGTTGAACATATTCCGAACAGATGGTTTCATACATTTTGTCGTTCAGCATCATGTCCGTTTCTTTTTCTCCGAGTCGTCTAAAAATGTCCGTCCACTCTTTTTGTAATTCCTCTTGATGCTCCCTTGCGAAAGCTAACACGATATGATTCGACATGTTTTACCCCCTACGTACATAAACAGCACTTCTTTTATTCTTTCTTCATTATAACGTTAATAAAAATTGAACACAAAAAAAAGTTGCTCTCAAGAGAGCAACCAAATCTCACCATATTAAAAATCAATAAGAGCCAAACTAACTTGTAAGGCTTCATCAACCTTCTCCATCATCTCATCATCAAGATGTGTGATTTTATCTGTCAATCTTTGTTTATCGATTGTACGAATCTGCTCCAAGAGAATGACAGAATCTCGTTCAAAGCCGTAGCGCTTTGCATCAATTTCGACGTGAGTCGGTAATTTCGCTTTTTGTATTTGGGCTGTTATGGCTGCAACGATAGCAGTCGGGCTGAAGCGATTTCCAATGTCATTTTGAATCACCAATACTGGGCGAACCCCGCCCTGCTCGGAGCCAACAACAGGAGATAAATCAGCAAAGTAAACATCACCGCGTTTAACAATCAAATGTTTAACCCCCGCTGACTAATCGCTCAACTGTATTCTCAGCCTCAAATTCTGCGTATTGTGCCTCTGAAGAGATATTCAGATTAATTTTCGCCATCTCCATGTAGCCGCGTCTCATCGATTCACGATTTTGTCGAATATTACGTTCACGAATATACGTTTTTGTCGCTCGGTAGATCAATTCATTTCTTGTTACCTTATCCTGCTCTGCTACTCGTTCGATTTCAGACATCAAAGCCTCCGGTAGTCGAATCTTCATTTCGTTTGTTGCGCTGGATTCAGACAAAAAACATACACCTCCACAAAACTTACGGATACCGTTTCGATCCATTCCAAGACTAATCATACCATTATTCAATGCGCAAGCAAAGCTGTTTTTTCATGATTTCTTATTAGAACATGAAGCGGCTGTTCACCCGTAAATCAAAGATGATAATGGAGTTCCTCTTTCACATTATACGCTTTTTTCCGAAAATCATACGGTATTTCCAAAATCTCTAAAAAAGGGAGAATGTTTACCCCTTCTTTGTAGAATAAAAAGGAACGATGTCAGTTTGACGATCGTTCCTGTGAAAGCTGTTTAGAAAAAGCTTGGCCCGCCTTGAAGCAGCGGATTCCGCACATGCACCCTTTTGCCGTCCTCTATATATACTCTTGGGACGCGGTGTCCAATGGAGCATGTGACTTCATAGTTAATGGTTTCAAGCCTTTTTGCAATTTCATCGACTGATACCATTTCTTCACCTTGTCCACCAATCAAAACGACTGGCTCCCCTACTGGAAGGTTCTCTTTCAGTTCAACCATGAATTGATCCATACATACCCTTCCTGCAATCTTCCGGCGCTTTCCGCCAACAAGTACTTCCGTACCTGCCAGCTTCCGAATCCACCCGTCTGCATAGCCGACTGGTACCGTACCGATCCACGTATCTTGATTAGCTGTATACGTCGCCCCATAGCTGACACTCTCACCCTTTTGAATGAGCTTTACATGGGCAAGCTTTGTATGAAGCGACATGGCTTCTTCCAGCTTGAAAGGAAGTTCATCTTTGATTTCCTCTGACGGTGACAGCCCGTACATACTGATGCCGAAGCGAACCATATTAAATAACACTTCTTTAAACCTTAATCCTGCTGCACTATTGGCACAATGAACAAGCAGTTTTTCCGTATGAAGCGGCTGAAGCAGGGTTTGAAAGGTGTCGACCTGCCGATCAAAATAGTTCTCATCCTTTTCATCCGCGGTCGCAAAGTGAGTAAATACTCCTTCCAGCTGTAAATAAGAATGCTCGCTGACAAGCTTCTTTACTTCATTCACTTGCTCTAACGTTTTCACACCTAAACGGTTCATTCCGCTGTCTATTTTCAAATGAAAACGAATGGGTTGTCCCATCTGCCCTTTCACCATATCGACGACTTCCCTCAGCCACCTGGTGGAGTAAGCGGTCATAATTACATTGTATCGAACAGCGGTTTTGACATACTCCGGCGGCACTGCGCCGAGTATAAGAATCGGTGCTTTGATACCTTTATTTCTTAAAGAAATGGCCTCATCTAAAAAGGCTACAGCTAACAAGTCTGCTCCTGCTTTGAGGGCAGCTCTTGCCACTTCTATATCTCCATGTCCATATGCATTGGCTTTCACAACAGCCATCAGTTGAACATTTTGACCGATATGATCTTTCATATGTGAAACATTGTGCTTGATTGCTGTTAAATTAATTTCTGCCCATGTGTCTCTATAAAAGGCATTTGTGTCCATCAGTCACACTTCCCTATTGAATGATTCAATCCCCTCATATGATACTAAAAATCAAGAATAATGTGAAACAAATCAAAGAAAATCAGCCCTTGCACAGGGCTGATGCTGCATTTATCAAGGCTTTCCGCCTGAGAACCTCATTTATTTAGCTGACTGGCCTTCTACACTCTTTGCGACCATCAACAGCTCTTCCTTCGATAGATCACTTGAGGAAATTAAGTAGTCAACTCCGTCAGAAGTCCATGAGAGAGATTGATCTGTCAGAACCCCTACTGTCATACCAAGATCGACCGGCTCGCCGTTCATCGTGACAGGCGTAGATGCTTCCGCTACTCTCGCTTTTTCCTGGATGAGTGTGAAGGATTTCTTGCCGCCGTACGTAATCACATAACGCTTCCCAGCATCTGTCGTCATTTCTTTCTCTTCCATCTTCTTCACGCCTTCTGGCATATCAACTGGTGTTTTCACCGCAAAGCTGTCAGATGGGTCTGCACTTGTGGCAACATCCATTTGAGAGAGTGTCATGTTTTTCTTCTCATCAAATGCATCTTTGTCAAAGGATTTATTGAATTCAAAGTGAGAGAATTCCACTTTCACCATTGGCTTTTTGTCGCTATCCAGCACTTTTACACTGGCAGGCGCCATTGTTTTCTTATGAAAGGTAATCTCTTGGGTAGGCAGCATTTGATTGTGCTGATAATTGGTCTTCGTTTCGAATACATACTTTGACTCTTTCGCTTTGAACTGAGCTGCACTGTCATTCTTAATGTCCTTCACGAGTGATTCGAATAAATAGACTTGACTGCTATTATTCGGCCAATCGCTATGGAAACGGAAGCTCTTGTTCAATGAAGGTGTCAGCACAAACACACCATTGCCGTTTCTTAAAATGACTTGACTCTGATCCTTTTTCGGATTTTCTAAATAGACACGGTAAAGCTCCGGCTTTTTGTACCAAATTTCTACCTGGTACTCCTGCGGGTCATTTCCTGTCTCAATGGTCATTTTTGCTTTGGCTTTGTATGATGTCATTTCCTCTGCCTTTTTGTTTAAATCTCCAACGATATCCTGCTGAGATTTTTGACCGCATGCGGAGAGAATCAGTACAAAAAGGATTCCCGTTACAAGCAAAACAAAGCTTTTTCTCACCCTTTTCAACCCCTTCGTTAATTGTGTTAAAAGGAAGAAACCGCTTGTTTGACTTTAACAGTACGCCTCAAAAGTTAACTGCGTACCGCGAACCATCAAAGCCTGTTAGCAACTCGCCCTTCCTTATCGCACTACCCAATATATGAAGGGGGGACAAACAATATGCAGACTAGCTTGACAACCTTTCAATTAAAACTTGTGCAGCAGCATATTCCTTTGTATGAGTAATGGACACATGAACCTGATCTCCCTCCGCTTTCTCGCTTTTGATGAAGGGTTTTCCATTATCGTCTTTTTGAATGTCTATGTCATGAAAGCTTAAATACTGACCGATTCCGGTTCCGTATGCTTTAGCGAAAGCTTCCTTTGCCGCAAAACGTCCTGCCAAAAATTCCAGCTGTCTTTTTTCACTGAGTGTACGAAAGACATCCTGTTCACTTAAAGTCAAAATTCGTTCTGGTAAACGGGGCTGTCTGCTGAGCACTCGCGATAGTCTGTCGATCTCTACAATATCAATGCCTATTCCTTTGATCATGAGGTACCTCCTATGATACTCGTACTAATTTGAGTGTTCTCTTCATAAACGTGTTACTATAAACTTACCATTATCTAGTCAAAAGGGGTTTGTTATGTTTATTCGAACGGAGAGCTTTCAACAATTTATTAAATCGTATCCAATCGTAACAGCGATCCTCGCTTTACAAATCGGCCTGTGGCTTATATTTGCGATTCCTATCCCTATTATACAGCTTGGACAGGATCATCTCGTCGGTTTCAACTATGGTGTAGCGGCTGGGGAATGGTGGCGGCTCGTCACACCTATTTTTCTCCACGGAAGTCTCACGCATATTTTATTTAATTCTATGTCCCTTTTCTTATTCGCCCCAGCGCTTGAACATTTGCTAGGGAAGGTTCGATTTCTAATCATTTATCTTGGTGCAGGGTTCATTGGCAATCTCGGGACCTATTGGGTGGAGCCTTTGGAGTATGTACACGTTGGCGCTTCTGGTGCGATCTTTGGTTTATTTGGGGTGTATCTATACCTTGTCCTATTTAAACCGCACATGATGGACCGCGGCAATTCACAAGTGATTTTAACGATTCTTGCTGTTTCTGTCATCATGACCTTCGTCAATTCGAACATCAATATCATGGCTCACTTGTTTGGATTGATCGGCGGTATGATTCTAGCACCTATTACGCTGTTCTTCCATTCGAAAAAAAGACGCTATTAATCTCATAAAAAATGTCGATCCCTCCTTGAGCTGGAGCTGATCGACATTTTTCGTTTAAGACGATTGATTTTTTTCATATGAATACCAATCAAATACACGTGCAGCATCTTCTTCCTCAAGGTGATGCACACCAAAGGAATCAAGCAGCGCGGAGGATTTTACAAAGGTGTGAATACTTGCGACCCGGCCTTTCTTTTGGAAAAAAGATTGCGTCATCGTATAGTTTTGCATTCGTTTTCTCAAGACAATGCCAGTGGTCTTGCCAATGCCTCTTGATGTCAGTTGAATCAATGAATCTTTGATTGTATATCCTGATTGTTTATAAGCTAAATAGCCAAAGAATAGAGCAAGTGGTAACGGAATGAGTCCCAAATATCCCCATGGCGGAAAGCGCACCGACAGGATAACACCTACAAGTAACGGCACAAAGCCATATGAGATCAGGTAGCGTTTGAGTGAACGCTTTGGCACCTTTTTCAGCTCTGTTTCTGGTGCAACATGATAATGATCCGTGAATTGGGACAGCAATTCATTTATTTTTTTCTTCCGAATGAGCGGAAATAAGACGGAAGAGGTTTCTTTCTCTGTAATCGAACCTCCTGCACTAACAAGCATCACTGTCGCAAAGCCAAAAGGCTCACGGATAATATTCTCTTTGATCTTCACTGCTTGAATTCTCGCAAGTGGAATGGTCATTTGATGTCTCTCGATGAGTCCTCTTGTAATGATGATGTCATTCCCTTTTCGTTTTGCAGCAAAATTCGCATACTGAAGCGCTGTTACCCCAACACTCAGGATCCACGCGATCAATACGGCAAGAAAAATCAAAATCGCATAAATTTCAACGCTCGCATGACTTAAAAAAGAGAACTTTTTGAAGAACCCGTCCAAAGGGAGAATTTCATCTATTTGCGTGTAGATGGCAAGACACCCAGATATAATGACCCCGATACCGCTTGAAGTGGTCGCAGCCAAAAGCAATTCTGGCACACCCATACGATAGGAGACATTGATTTCTTCCTGCACAGGTTTCTGGGCAGCCAAATGGCCATGCAGATCTCCTGCTTCATCCGTCATTTCTTCTTCCTGCAAGCTTTTCTTCCGGTTGAAAATCGACTGCTTTAATTGTTCCGCTTCTGCTTTAGTAATAGCGGTCAGGCTCACTTCTGGACCATCCGTGCCGCCTGCCGTTTCGATTTGAACCCGTACTAAACCAAAAATCCGTTGGAAAATACCTTCACTTGTATTGACTGTTTGAATTCGTTCTAATGAGATATATTTTTTCTTTTTCGTAATTACGCCCGATTCCACACGAAATTCATCGTCTTCCATCCGGTAGGTGAATCGTCTCCATTCTAAAATGGTATAAACGGCTTTCCATAAAAGAAGCACACCAAGAATGATAAATGCATAAAAGCGGATGCTCGAATTCGAGTTCACAAAAATCAATACGAAAAAAGGGATAATGAAGTTTTTAATCATGGATACAGCATCTGATATAAAATCAATGAACATCGAGATAGGATGTACACGTTTTGGTTCAGACATCATCTTCCGTCACCCTTGCTAAACGAGATATGTAATCACGAAGCTCATCTGCCTCTTCTAATTCTAGCGCCGGTATATCATGAACTGTGGCAGCAGTCGAAATTTGAACAGAGGCTAAACGGTAGCGCCTTAAGAGCGGCCCTTGAGATGTATCAACATGCTGAACACGAACCATCGGCACAATCACACGTGTGACACGAATGAGTCCATGCTGTATTTCAATTTCATTTTCGAATACTTCGTAGCGCCAGATGTGATGGCGGATTTTTGGTATGAGCCAAATGCCAAAGATGACCTGTAAGACCCATAAACCAGAAAGGATCGCTCCAATCCAATATGGCCATTGTAAATAGTAGCTAGTAACAAATACCCCAATGATGATGAGTAAGAAAATCAATGAGATAATTCCATTTTGAAGACGCCATACCTTTAAACCATTTAGACTAATTTGACGTTGCGGCTGTTTTCTCACATTCTTCCCCCATTCTCTTACTTTTCTATCAATATATTACGTAACAAAGCCTAAAAAGTTTCAATTTTAGCCTGTTAAAAAAAGCGAACCCTGCAAAGGATTCGCTCTTGTATTAGTTGTTATAAGATTTCTTTTGACGACGATCGTTAGAAGAACGATTGCGGTCATTTGAAGAACGCTTTTTATCACCATAAGATGAACGGCTGTTCTTGCCTTTTCCACGGTAGCCTCCGCCACCGCCGCCGTCTCTGCGTTTAGAAGAGCTGCGGTTGTTACGATGACGTTTTGAAATCATTGGTGCTTCATCTGTCAAACGAACAGGCGTTGCATCCGGCTCTTTTGTCATCATTTTGATAGCAGCTGCAACCACTGTTACAGAATCATGATCTTCCAGCAATTCAGCAGCAGCTGTCATGTAGAAGTTCAAGTTGTTTTCACTGATGATCGTGCGTAGACGGTCAACTGTTACTTGCTGTTGTCCTTCAATTGCCTCATCAAGTGTAGGTTCTTTCATACGATCCATTTTACGTTTAGTCGTTTGCTCAATCGCACGAAGCATATCTTTTTCACGTGGTGTGATGAATGTCATCGCCATACCTGTACGTCCAGCACGTCCAGTACGTCCAATACGGTGTACGTAGCTTTCTGGATCTTGCGGCACGTCGAAGTTATACACGTGTGTGACGCCTGAGATATCAAGTCCACGTGCTGCAACGTCTGTTGCGACAAGCACATCGATTGAACCTTCTTTGAATTTACGAAGCGCAACCATACGTTTTGCTTGAGTCAGGTCACCATGAATTCCTTCAGCTGTATAACCTCTTAGGTTAAGTGCTTCAGTCAATTCGTCAACACGGCGTTTCGTACGGCCGAAGACAATTGAGAGCTCAGGTGATTGAATGTCAAGAAGACGAGTCAATGTATCAAACTTCTTACGTTCGTGAATATCCAAATAGAACTGTTGGATGTTAGATACAGTCATTTCTTTCGCTTTTACTTTTACGTGTTCTGGGTTTGTCATGAAACGCTCTGCAATGCGCTTAATTGGTGCAGGCATTGTCGCAGAGAATAAAAGTGTTTGGTGTTCACTTGGTACATTTGAAAGGATCGCTTCAATGTCTTCGATGAAACCCATGTTTAGCATTTCGTCTGCTTCATCTAGCACGACTGTTTCAACATTTTGAAGACGCATTGTACGACGGTTAATGTGATCGAGTAAACGTCCTGGAGTCCCTACGATGATATGAGGATTTTTCTTGAGCGAACGGATTTGACGGCCGATATCTTGTCCACCGTAAATAGGAAGTACGCGTGCACGCTTGTCTTGGCCGATTTTATATAGCTCTTCAGATACTTGAATCGCTAATTCTCTTGTTGGCGCAATGATAATCGCTTGGATATTTGGAGACGCTGGGTCGATTTTTTCAACCAGAGGAATACCAAATGCTGCAGTTTTTCCTGTACCTGTTTGTGCTTGTCCGATGACATCTTTATTTTGAAGACCGAGAGGAATCGTTTCTGCTTGAATCGGTGTTGCTTCTTCAAATCCCATGCGGTTAATAGCCTTCATGAGACTTTCGCTTAATTGAAAATCTTGAAACGTTATAGTCAATTTATTCAAACTCCTTCTAATTGCTGTTTCAGTAATCTCGTGAATGATCATTAAAAACTGCCCTTTTCTGAAAGGACAGGTCCATTATATACAAAGCCCGAATTACCCTACCTTATATCTTACCATTACACTATTTGTTTTTCAACAAGACAGAAATGGATATATCTACTGCTCTACAATGACAGATTCACCTTCACTTTGGTCTCCGTCCATCCATTTCCACTTTTCAAACAGTTGGATTTTTCCATTATCCAGCTGCTTAGGAGTGGAATCGCAAGACCCGCTTCTCATGCTGCCGTCCTTGCTTACATGGTGGTATCTAAAATGAAGTGTTCCATCCTCATTCACAGTTCCTACAAGTACGCCAGATACAATACTGCCGCCTTGATATGTGCCCGTTAATATATTCCCGTCTTGACGATATTGAAATATGGTTCCTGCTGATACTTCTCCGTTACTCGAATTAGACTGCGGGATAAAGGTTTTTCCGTCATATTGAAACAACCGAATCAACCACCTTTTCTTTCCTATTGTACCATAGGCCTGTCACTCATTCGACAAAAATGATGCAAATTTTAACAAGTGGGATTCAATTTATATTAGTTTAGCCACATTTTAGCTTTTCTATATATTAAATTGCTTTTTTTAGAAAATGTTCTACTTTCTCAAACAATTGCTGGGCACATGGCTCATGGCAAACATGATGTTTACAATCCGGCAAATAAAACATTTCTTTCTGGCGAGACGGGACTTTATGATAAATAAATTCTGCACTTGAAGCAGGCACAATCCCGTCGCTTTCACCTTGAACAATTAACACAGGCAGATGAAGCTTCTCAAGCGAATTCTTCGTTTGCTTTACCAGCTTCATAAATTCTATCGCAGCTGACAGCGGCGTGCTTGTGAGCTTATGGCGATATCGATCATATAAAGGGTTTGTATCAACGATCCCTGACAGGGACTCCTTTACCATCTGCCGTGTGTCTTGCATCATTTGTTTTGGGTTCACATATTTGGCCGCAGCACTTAAAAGGACAAGGCGGGCAACTGGGTACTTCGCCGCTAAGTAAGAAGCAATCATTCCGCCCATAGAAAAGCCGACCAAATACACGGTGTCACAAGTCCGGTAAAGGGATAGAAGTTCGAGTTCAGCTGTCGCTATCCATTCTTGATAAAGAATGCCTTTTAACTGCAGCTCATCCCCATGCCCTGGAAGCGTGACAGACTGCACATTCCAATCTGCCGCCTGTTTTAAATATTGCGCCAGCGGTTCTACTTCATAAGGGGCACCAGTAAAACCGTGAATACATAAACAGCCAATCATTCTGTCACCTTCTCACTTTTATAGTGCAGTAATGACTTCTTCCAATCTCATACCGCGTGAGGCTTTGACAAGCACAACATCGTCAGGCCCTGCCACTTCAGCTAGTTTTTTCTTCAGGTCCTCTTTGTCCATAAAGGAGAATACGTGCTCAGCCCCGAATGATTTTTTCGCTCCTTCAGCAATAAATGCACCTAGGCGGCCATACGTCATGACATGATCAATAAATTCTGGCTTGATGTAACGGCCAAGTTCATAATGATACGTTTCTTCTTCGCTGCCCATTTCGAGCATATCTCCAAGTACAAGAATACGGTTGGCAAAGCCGTCCATATCCCCCACAAGATCAATGGCCGCTTTCATTGAAGTCGGACTTGCATTATACGCATCATTGATGACAGTGATTCCCTTGTCTGTTTTAAACAGCTCAAGCCGCATCCCTGTCAACTTCGTTTGCATCAGTCCTTGGGCAATTTGTCTTTCATTCAGCCCAAAATGCTGACCTATTGCAATAGCAGCAAGTGCATTCTTCACATTATGTTTCCCTAATACAGGAATGAGAAAACCCTGGGCATACCCTTCTACTTGAAATTCTGTTCCTTCTGCAAGCTGGTTGATGTGCGTTACCTTGATATCACAGTCCTCTGCTTCTCCAAAGGTTTTTACACGCTGCGAGAGTGAACTTGCTCTTTCGCGAAGCAAAGGCTCATCACCTAGGTAATAAAAGATGCCGTCTTCTTTTAAGCCTTTTACGATCTCATATTTTGCATCAGCAATAGCTTCTCTTGATCCTAAATCTTGCATATGAGATTCCCCGATATTTGTGATGACTGCTGCATCCGGCTCAGCGAGGTCTGATAAAAATTCGATTTCGCCTTTTGCACTCATACCCATCTCCAAAACCGCAATATCAGTTCCTTCTGGCATTGCAAGAATGGTGAGCGGAAGACCGATATGATTATTAAAGTTACCGTCTGTTTTATGAACTTGATACGCTGTTTGCAAGACAGAATGAATCATGTCTTTCGTTGTGGTTTTCCCATTACTTCCTGTAATACCGACAACACGAGGGTTTTCTTCTTTTAAGTATGATTTCGCCAGCTGTTGAAGCGCAGCTAATGTATCCTCTACAAGAATAACAGGAACGCCTTCTGGCGGATTAGCTTCTTTTTGATTCCAAAGAACAGCTGATGCTCCAAGCTCTACTGCTTTCGAAGCAAATGTGTGACCGTTAAAATGTTCTCCAATAAGCGGGATAAACAGGGCGCCGTCTGATACTTTTCGTGTATCTGTTGTCACTCCGTGAATCTGCTCTTCGCCAAAAGCTTGATTAGATAGGGTTCCCCCAGCCATTTGGGCGATTTGTTTCACTGTACGTTTGATCATGATTTTCGCCTCTCTTTCTCATTTCACGTTTGAAGGAAAAGAGACACTACCTAAGGATAGTGTCTGCTTACTGCTCACATTAAAAAGTTGTTTTAATGGTTTGTTTTTCTTGATGGCGTTCAATTGCAAGTGACACCAGCTTTTCAATCAACTCTGGATACTCTACACCAGTGTTCTTCCAAAGTAATGGGAACATACTAAAAGGTGTGAATCCAGGCATTGTATTCACTTCATTGATCAACACTTCACCTTTTTCTGTAAGGAAGAAGTCTGCACGTACGAGACCAGATCCATCAAGGGCTTTAAATGCCTTAATCGCCATGTCATGAATCGTCTTATATTCATCCTCTGACACACTCGCAGGAATGATCAAATCTGTATCGCCATCTTCATATTTTGCTTTGTAATCATAAAAATCTGTTTTAGGTGCAATCTCACCAACAACAGAGCATTTCGGCTCATCGTTGCCTAATACACCAATCTCGATTTCTCTTCCAACGACGCCTTCTTCTACGACCACACGACGATCATATTGGAAAGCGAGGTCAAATGCAGTCTGCAGCTCTTCTTTGCTGCGGCATTTGCTAATTCCAACACTCGATCCCATATTGGCAGGTTTCACAAAGCATGGATAGCCAAGTACTTGTTCCACCTGTTCTAAGCTGTCTGGTGTCGCTTTCTCATAGTCTTTTTTATTGAAAGAAAGGTGCTTTGCTTGTGCAAGTCCTGCTTGTGCAAAAACATCTTTCATCATGACTTTATCCATACCCGCAGCAGACGCGAGAACGCCGTTGCCGACATACGGGATATTTAACAGCTCAAGTAATCCTTGCATTGTGCCATCTTCTCCATTTGGTCCGTGCAGCAACGGGAAGACAACATCAATTTTCTCATCAGCCGATGCTGGCTGTGGAAACATGCTTTCATTTAAAGAAGTTGGTAAAAACGTCTTTGCGTTCTGTTCAAATTGAAGCATTTTGACGTTTGATACTGGTTCAGTGAGTTTTTCCCCTCTTAACCATTCACCCTCTTCTGTAATATAAATTGGATGTATATCGAACTTCTCAGTGTTAAGTGCTTTTGTAACTGCAAGGGCTGTTTGCAGTGATACATTATGTTCGGCTGACTTTCCGCCGTAAATCAATCCTAAACTTATTTTCAATGGATACTCCCCCCACTAAAATTCATCTTTACTATCTTATCACTTTCAAGCAAAAATGCTCTAATTAATTTTTGTTGTTACGTAATTGAAATGATTTGTAAAGGTTGTAAGCGCCTCCCGAGCATTTGTATGTTATTCGCCTTTATTTTATATTAAAATGACATTGAAAAGGAGTTGTGACAAATTGAAAAAAATCACAAGTACTGAACAATTCAATGAAATTATTCAATCAGACAAAGAAGTCATCGTTAAATTCTTTGCAACATGGTGTCCTGACTGCACAAGAATGGACATGTTCATTCCAGACATCCTAGAAGCTTATGCTCACCATGAATGGTTTGAAATAAATAAAGATGATTTTCCTGAATTAGCTGAAACGTATCAGGTTATGGGTATTCCAAGCCTGTTAATTTTCAAAAATGGTGAAAAAACAGGTCATTTACACAGTGCAAACGCAAAATCGCCTGAAGAAGTGACAGAGTTTCTTCAAGAGCACGTTTCTTAATTGATGAAACGAAGGACATCAGCAAACTCTTGCTGATGTCTTTTTTCTTTTTAAATCTCTACATAAGACGAGCTTCGCAGCCAAAACGTTTCAAATTGATGTTTCACTTACGACAAGTCATGACAAAATTATTTCCTGGGAAAGAATGCAGCGTCGAACCAGATTGGAATATGTCGGTTACGTGAATTTTCTGAATTGAATCTTTACTTCTGACATTTGTCTTTGTATAATGGAGTTGCTAATTGAAAATGATTATCAATTTCATCTGTGTGAAATCCTATAGACGTCCATTCTAATAAAGGAGCGATGAGTCACATGTCTAAGAAGAAGATCAAAACCTATCAGCAATTGATTGAAGAGAACAAAAAGGCGATCATGCGTGATCCTCAAATGATGGAAAGTATATACGAAACCATCGACAAAAAACATCAGAAGCAGCTTGCAGCTGCTGGGCGTGAATCATAAGCACAAGAGGAGCAGGCATCGTCTGCTTCAACAAAATAAAAAAGCCGATAAAATCTGTTATTCGATTTTATCGGCTTTTGTTTTAATGTGATTTCGCTACACGGTCCTGCTTCATTCCTAAATAAATGAGCATATATGTGAGATAACCCATTGTCATCGTTAAACCACCGAAGAAAAATTGAGAAAAGACTGGTTCCTCAAATGTTGTGACGGCAGCAAGAATGATCCAGCTCGCATATAAATAAACCATGAACCATTTCATGTTTCTTTTAAGTGTATACAGAAAGAAAAGACCCGCTAACGAAAAGATCCCCAGCGCTAGTCTGAAATAAACAAGATGATCAAACTGGAAGGCAAAAGACACAAACGAAAACGACAGCAGCAACAAAATTGGTAAAGCCGTAATGAAATTTTTCACGATAGTGCCACCTCCATGACTCCTTCTTATTATAAGACAAAATCAGCCGGTTATCGTGAAATACAGACTCGTTTTCACAAAGATGTCACGAATTTTTCTTGTTATTTGACACAATTTTTACACATTTACATCACGTTTCCAAAAAAGAATCCAAGCCGATCCAACAAAGAAAACAAAATGCGCCCCTACTATAAATAGAGAAAACAAAAGGCTCATCCCATGAAAAGGCGGCGGTCCTTGAAAGCTGTACTGAGTAAAGTCCGTATTCGCAAAAAGGAGGATTTTCCCCCACTGATTTTCTAAGAGCGACATGATCGGTACAAGTGATTTCGCCGCATATAAAACAAAAAACGAGGTCACAAGTGCAACAAGACTGTTTCTAAACAAACTGGAACACATAAAAGCAAAGCTTGCCATCATGACCACTTCCACCCATTGAGATCCAATGACGGCAAACGTATGCTGAAATAATCGCCCCGTTCTTTCATCAAAATCAGTACCGAAGAATATAAGACCAAATAGAAAAGCTAACACATAATAAAAAACAAACAAATAAATGACTGTCAGCAGAAGTGTGATGTATTTTGACAGAAAAATGTGCAGTCTTGTTTTTGGCCTGATCAATAAAAACTTGATCGTCCTTTTCTGAAACTCTGTTGAGATCAAGGTTGCGCCAATAACGACAGCAAGCACCTGTAAAATAAACACGACATTCGTAGAATAAGCAAAATAGTTTGCGACAGTGTCTTGTCCACCAAAGCTTGATATGACTCGTTTCAAAGTGAGAGCCATTGCTAGTTGAAATACAACGATCAACCCAAGAGCAATGAATGTGATTTTTTTCCTCATAATTTTCTTATGCTCATTCTTGATGAGGTTCAGCATCTGTCTTCCCGCCTTCCGTCCATTTCATAAACGCCTCTTCAATTGATTGCTTTTGAGGCGTCATTTCAAGTACATCAAACCCCGCCAGCACAAGCTGTTTGTTCAGTTCTGGCACACGTTCTTTGTTCAGTTGAAGCAGTACACGCGCTCCGTCTTGTTCATATGTATACTCCTGTGCGTCAAGCCATGAAACCGCCTTTTCTACTGGCTGAATATTCATCAGCACCTGCTCTTTCCCCTCCATATCCCGGAGATGAGTACTAGCTTTGATCTGACCCTTTTGAATGATGATCATGCGGTCACATAGCTCCTCTACCTCATGCAATAAATGCGTCGCAAATAACACCGAGGTTCCTTCGTCCTTTACGAGCATTTGCAAGTGCTCCCGGAATTCCTTCATTCCTGCAGGGTCTAGTCCATTTGTCGGTTCGTCTAAAATGAGCAGGTTCGGCCGATGCAAAATAGCTTGTGCAATGCCAAGCCTTTGTTTCATCCCTAGTGAATACGTCTTGACCTTCTGATGAATGGATTCCTCCAGACGAACTCTTTCCACTACTTCCTGAATGCGTTCATCCGTCACCCCGTCCTGCATCGCTGCATACATTTCAAGGTTTTCAAAGCCTGTTAAATATGAATAAAATTCTGGGTTTTCTATGATCGCACCAACAGATGACATCGCCTGGAGAAAATCCTCATCTTGTGAATATCCATTGATCATGATGCGGCCATTGTTTTTTTTCATCAAGCCAACGATCAATCGAATCAAGGTTGTTTTTCCAGACCCATTGGGACCAAGTAATCCCACAATTTCTCCCCGCCCAATGTCTATAGAAATATCCTGCAAGATCATTTTACGGCCGATTTGTTTATCGACTTTCTCTACTTTTAAAACAGCAGACTGCAAAGTGGTTCCTCCTTCTGATGTAAAGCCTATGGCGGCGTATGGCCGCTCATTCTGTTAAAAGTATATCACGCAGGACAAGGGACTCCATGAAAAAAAGGGCTGGTCAAGTCAGCCCTTCTTTCACATTACATGGATAGATTCGGTGAAGCTGTATCTTTCTCATGTTTTTTCTCGGTTTCTGTCACGATCACCGCACATGCTGCGTCACCTGTAATATTGACAACAGTTCTTGCCATATCTAGTAGGCGGTCGATTCCAAGAATAAGCGCAATGCCTTCGACAGGAAGTCCAACTGAATTCAATACCATCGCAAGCATGATCAAGCCAACGCCTGGTACACCGGCTGTCCCAATACTGGCTAATACTGCCGTTAATACAACTGTGAGCATTTGCATCAGCGTTAGCTCCACACCAAACACTTGAGCAATAAAAATGGTTGCAACCCCTTGCATAATCGCTGTTCCATCCATATTGATCGTAGCGCCTAACGGCTGTACGAAACTAGAGATCGGCTCAGGTACTTTCAATTTCTTTTGAGCGGTTTCCATTGATACAGGGAGAACTGCACTACTGCTGGACGTACTAAAGGCTACGACCATGGCAGGTGAAAAGTCTTTAAAGAATGTAAATGGATTTCTTTTTGCAAATATAGCCAACGTTGAGCCGTAAGTGAGAAAGAAATGCACCAATAGCGCTACTAACACCACTGTAAAATACAGTCCCATGGCTTTAATGGCATCAAGACCTTGACTCCCAATCGCCGTCACAATTAAGCCGAATGTTCCGTATGGAGCAAATTTCATGACCACACCTACAAGGTACATCATGAGTTCATTGCCTTGTTCTAATATTTTGAGTAATCCTTCTGTCTTTTTACCTAATACTGCAATTCCTAGTCCTAAGAAAACACAGAATACAATGATTTGTAGCATATTTCCTTCGACTAAAGATTGAACTGGATTTGATGGAATGATGTTTAATAAAGTGTCGGTGGTAGATGGTGCTTCTTGAGGTTTGTATTCTGCCCCTTTCGTATCGAATGTACCAAAGGAACCTGGTTTGATCAATAATGCCAAAGACATCGCAATGATAATAGCGAATGTTGTGGTCAGTAGAAAATATAAGATGCTTTTTGCGCCAATTCGGCCTAGCTTTTTTGGATCGCCGAGGCCTGCCACACCAAGTGTAATGGAAAAGAAGACGATAGGTACAACTAGCATTTTGATTAGATTTAAAAAGATTTGACCTAGAGGTGTGAATAGATAAGGGTCTAACGTTTTGAATACATTTGGAGCGAAAATGTTAAGCAAAAGTCCCGTGATTGCACCTACAATAAGGGCAATAATAATTTTTGTAGCCAGCTTCAATAAAATCTCCCCTTCCTCGTCAAAAAGACCCACGAGAGAGTCTTCTCGTGGGCCTACGTGTCCATACGTGTACCACTGTCTACTCTCTTCACGCTGATGAGGTTAGCTGACGGGTTAGGACGAAGAGATGTCCTTTTTTCTCAAATAAGAAAAATTCACCCCAAAAACATGGGTCCCCCATTCCTTTAGAAGGATTAAGCGTGTGGTAATATGATATTTTCATACCATTTATACCTTATTTTTAGAAAATTGTAAACAGGTTCATATGAACTTTTTAATTACTTTCTTCCCTATTTGTGACCTCCAGAATATCTAAAATAAACACAAAGATTGGGATACCAATAATAAGTCCCCAAATGCCAATATAGTGTTCAGAAAAGATCAGCACAATAAACGTGAAGAAAATAGGGAGTTCCGTTTTAGCTGACATGAGCTTCGGATTCAAGAAGTATGCTTCAATGGCATGGATAATCACGATCACCAGCACAATATACAGGACATACATTCCGCCTCCGAGTGTATAAGCAATGATGCTGAGTGGAATAAGAGAGATAACTACACCCGCTACTGGGATTAAGCCTAGCAAAAAGACCATGACCGCTAAGCCAAATAACTGCGGGAAACCCATAATGCCTAGCGCAATTGTCGTTAGCACACAGTTAACGGTTGCAATAATAAACTGTGCTTCGAGTACTTTTCCAAACGTTCGGGAAAATTTACGTCCAAAGAAGGCAATTTCATGATAGAACACGGAGATTTTACTCGTTTTGAACTTGTTCATGAATTGAATGAGGCGTTCCTTTTCGAACAGGAAAAACATGCTTAATATTAAGGACATAATGACCTGGATACTGAACGTGCTGAAATCGGTTAAGTATGTATAGAGGAAATTAAACCCTTTCTCAAAGAAAGCTGATATTTTGAAATCACCGAATACGTTCGTGATGACGTCAAAGAAGGGTAAATCTTGTGGATGATCCGCAATTTTCTTTCCTAAATGAAATAGCTGCTCTACCTGTTTGGCGATAATTGGTACAAAAACGAATCCGCCAAATGTCAATCCACCAGCCAGAAGAATATACAAAATAGTAATGACCGATTTCTGTCCTATTTTCAGGAAGCGATTTAAAAAGCCCCTAATGACCCCTTCTAACCGATTCATCAAAAAGGTGAAAATGAAGGTCAGAAGAATTAAATTCATCATTCCCCTTAATAGATATAATGCTGTGGCTAATACTACAAATACTAAAAACCGCTTAACACCGGGTTTTTCGAACAATTTTAAAAATGCCGCCATTACGTTACACACCTGCCAGGACTAAAGTCTATTTTTCATCGTATCTGATATACATTATATCGGATCTTTCTGTAAATTATATAATAAAAGGTCAATGAGGTCTTACGATTCGTAGTAAATTTTATTGATTTTCTTTTTACACAAGAAAAAACCGAACCTATGTAGAACATAAGGTTTCGGTTTTTGGTTGTTTTTATACTAAACAGCCTGCTTCATATTCCGCATTTCCTGAAGTGCTGTTTTGCTCTTCGCTTCGTCAAATTCACCCTCACTCTTCGCGACAACAATTGTTGCGATTCCATTTCCAATGAGGTTTGTAATGGCTCTTCCTTCACTCATGAACCGGTCAACCCCAAGCAGCAGTGCAAGCCCCTCTAGCGGAATGACCTGAAGTGCTGCAAGTGTAGATGCAAGCACGATAAATCCACTTCCTGTCACCCCAGCAGCTCCCTTTGATGTCAGCATCAGAACAAGGATAATCGTGATCTGCTGACCGATGGACAGGTCTACACCAAACACTTGCGCCAAGAAGACGACGGCCATCGATAAATAGATTGAAGTTCCGTCTAGGTTAAAGGAATAACCTGTTGGAATAACAAGACCAACAACAGATTTAGAGCAACCGTAGCGTTCCATTTTATCCATCATTCTTGGCAGCACAGATTCTGAAGAGCTTGTGCCAAGAACAATCAAAATTTCATCCTTGATAAATCGCAGATAGCTGAACAGGCTGAAGCCATACATTTTACAAATAATGTTCAGTACAACGAAGATGAACAGGAACATCGTCATATAAACCGAGAGCATCAGACTTGCCAGCGGTTTAATCGATGCCAGCCCAAAGTGTCCAATTGTATAAGCCATTGCTCCAAATGCACCAAGCGGCGCTGCACGCATGATATATCCAATGATTTTAAAGAAAACGAGTGAAAGCTTATCAAGCCATTCGATGATGCCTTTCCCCTTCTCGCCAAGTGCAGCGAGCGCAACACCGAATAAAATAGAGAAGAATAAGACCTGTAAAATATCACCCTTTGCGAAAGCATCAACCATGTTAGATGGCACGATGTGTGTAACAAATTCCATCCAGTCGATGCCCTGTCCCCCATTTTGTGTATACTGTGAGACATCCCCTTTTTCAAGCTTGCTATAGTCAAGACCTGCACCTGGCTTCATGATATTTACAACAAAAAGACCGATGACGAGAGCAAGTGTCGTGACGACTTCAAAATAAATAAATGCTTTTCCCCCAACTTTTCCAACCTTTTTCATATCCCCCATCTTGGCAATACCAAGAACAATAGTTAAGAAAATAATTGGTGCGATCACCATTTTAACGGCATTGATAAAGGTGTCACCAAGTGGCTTCATTTCTTTTCCGACGTTTGGCCACACCATCCCGACAATGATCCCGATGATGACAGCTGCAATCACCTGAAATGTCAGGTTCTTCAAAAGCCTTTTCATAAAAAATCAACTCCCTCACCCTTTGATGTAAACGCTTAACTATTATCTGTAGATAAATGATAGCGATTTCATCAAAGGCTGTGAAGCTTATGGACATATCGTACATTTTGGTCTTTTTGGTCTCTTAGTCAGAATGTACGATATATTTATTCACAGGCCGTCCTACCCCGCCATATTGCATATCTAATTTCAGCTCGCCTTCTTTTACGAGGAAGTCTAAATACCGGCGTGCCGTGACACGGGCAATGCCAAGTGCATTGGCGACTTCCTCTGCAGACTGAGGGTCTTCCTGCAAGCCCATATAAGCTTTAATTTCGTTCATCGTATGCACATTCAGCCCTTTAGGAAGCCAAATTTCTTCCTGCTTAACAGCAGGCTTTCGTATGATATCATCGAGCATCTCCTGAGAAAATTCTGTTGCGGTTCGAATTTTTGATTTAAACGCCTTATAGTTTTCAAGTGATTCTTTCATTCGTTCAAATTTGAATGGTTTAATAATATAATCCCGCGCACCATTTTGAAGCATGATGCCGATGGTCTCTTTGTCCTTCGCTGCTGAAATGACAATCACGTCCACTTTCATCTTCTGTTTTCTGATGTCTTGCAGCGTTTTGACGCCATCCTTTTTTGGCATATAGACATCAAGTACCACGAGATCTGGACGAATCTCTTTAATCAGCTGGATGCCCTGCTCCCCATTTCCAGCGACAGCTGCTACTTGAAAACCAGGAACACTCATAATAAACTCTTTATTCACTTCTTGCACCATCGGGTCATCTTCAATTAACAGCACCTTAATCTGAGTCATCTGTCTCTCTCCTCTATGGTCATTGGGAATTCGATTGAGAAGGTGGTACCAATGCCGATGCTTGATGTGACCTCTACATTTCCCATCCCTTTGTCGATAATCGTTTTTACAATATACAGGCCATAGCCTGTTCCGCCCTCTTTGCCGTGTGTGAAGCCTTTATCGAAAATATAAGGAATTAGTTCCTCTTCGATTCCGGAGCCATTGTCTTCAATTAAAATCGCGAGGACATCCTCCGTTTGATCGATGCTAATGGAAATGACTTTTGTATCTCTTTCTACAGTATCATACGAAGCAAAGGCGTTTTCGATGAGATTTCCGAGCAGCTTTGTCATATCATGCTGATCAAGCCGCTCAGGGAAATGACGGAGACTGCTATGTTCATCTACTTCGACCTTGATGCCAAGCTCCTTGCCCCTTCTGATTTTGCTCATCATTAACCCTGCGACAGCATCATGCTGAATGACGCGATGAAGAAAGTCCGTCACATGTTCCTGCTCCTCTGTCGTTTGAAAGGCTAGATCGAGCGCCTGATCGGCTTTACCAAGCTGAATCAGCCCGGCAATCGTATGAAGCTTATTCATATGCTCATGGTTTTGCACCCGCAAACCGTCCACAAAGTTTTTAACCCCTGTGAGCTCCTCCGCCAATTTTGCCGCTTCCGTCCGGTCCTGAAAAATGGCGACCGCTCCGATGATCTTCTTTTTCATCACAATCGGAATCCGGCTGCTCATGATCCGCTTTCCGCTCATATGAATTTCTTCATTGTAGACGGGTTCTGCGCGATCGATGATCTCAGGAAGTCGTGTATCAGAGAGCACACCCCAAATATTCTGGCCCACGACATCACCCGTCACGCCAAAAATCTGTTTCGCCTTCTCATTAAAAATGGTGATTATGTGCTGATTATCAATGGCGATGACCCCTTCATTAATAGAGTGAAAGGTTGCAGTACGTTCCTCTAACATTCTAACAATCTCATGCGGCTCCAGCTTAAACATTTGCTGTTTAATATGGCGGGCGAGCAAAAATGAACCCACAAGCCCAAAGCTCAGCGTCAGCAGGAGGATCATGAGGATATCCCGCTTCATTTCTCCTAATATATCTGCCATACTTGGCAGGGTTCTTCCTACAAGCACAACCCCTGTTTGATTAAATTGATCATCCTTCACTGGATAAAAAGCTCTGATGGCTGTTCCAAGCTCTCCCTCTGCTTCTGAGAAATAAATATGCTCTGCAAAAGCCGGCTCTTCATCTGTTCCTTCTGAACGCTGACCAATTCTTGTTTTTACTGGATGCGTTAATCTCACATGATCCATATCCATCACGACAATGTAGTCAGCGTCTTGAATAATGCGAATTTCTTCGATTGCATGCTGTAATCGATCACGTTCCTTTGTCTGATCAGCTAACGCCTGCTTCACCTCATTCATCTCAGCGACGGTTCTCGCCGTGTTCATGAGTCTTTTTCGAAGCTCCCGTTCCTCTGTTTGCTGAATTCCCCCGACAAGGACAATTCCTCCGATTAAAAGGGCGAAAATGACAACGAAATATGTGAGGATGGTAAGCTTCCATCTAATAGATAATTGTTGTAATTTCAATCGATTTCTCATCATTTTTTCACCTGTATCTTTACGAATTCTTCCTCTGTCAAGTATGCTTGACATAAGGGGGATTTGACGCATGAAGAATTTACTCGCTTATACACTATTGCTCATGATCGGTTTTGTAACCGCTTTATACTTTGGCTTTTATCATATGATGCCAAAATCAGCGACAACCTTTGATGATGAACAGACCGGACTGAAGGATCAGCTTGTATTCAAATTCAGTCATGTCGTGGCAGACAATACACCTAAAGGACTTGCCGCAAAAAAATTTGCTGAACTCGTGCACGAAAAATCCGATGGAAAGATCAGCATTCAAATTTTCTCCAACGGAAGCCTTTATTCTGATATTGAAGAAATTAATGCACTCAAAGAGAATCAAGTTCAATTTATCGCTCCATCTACCTCAAAGCTCGGCATGCTGTCCCCTGAGTGGCTGGCACTTGATCTCCCCTTTGCTTTTTCAAATTACAGCGCAGTTCAAGAAGGCCTGCACGGTGCAATTGGACAAAGGTTGTTTGGCACGCTGCAAAAAGATGGATTAAAGGGAATGGCTTATTGGACAAATGGCTTTAAGCAAATTACCTCAAATAATGGGCCCATCAAACAGCCTGCTGATTTAAAAAACCAGTCTCTCCGCATAATGCAAAGCGACATGATTGAAAAACAATTCAAGCTTCTTGGTGCAAAGCCCTATCAGGAATCATTTAATTCAACGTTTCAGCTATTAGAAACCAAAAAAGTAGACGGTGAAGAAAATACCATTTCAAATATTTATTCAAAAAAATTCTATCATATACAAGACTATATGACGATCAGCAATCACGGGTATTTAGGCTATGTGGTCTTAACAGATCAATCCTTCTTTGACCGCCAGACACCCGAAACGAAACGAATTTTACTCGAAGCCATGGAGGAAACAACGGCTTGGAATGAAAAGCATGCAGAACAGATGAACAAAGATCAGCTGGAGGACATTAAACGTGAATCGCCCATTGCCATTCATGAATTGACGCTAGCTGAAAGACAAAAATGGATGAAAGCTCTTGATCCTTTGTATGACGAAGCCGAAAAAACGATTGGCTCCACCCTAATCAAGCAGATCCGCGAACTTCGTGCACGTTATGAACACTCACCTATTCATGCTTTTCAGGAAGAGGATGAGAGCAAATAAAAAAATCCCTTTGATAAGGGATCTTTTTATGCGCCGGACTCACTCTGTTCTTGCTCGGTGAGCTCTTCTAATCTTGTTAAAATTCTTCGCTTTCGGTATTGCATCATGCCTGTTTCGGCAATTCCTTTTAATTGGGAGCGGTTCGAAACGGCACCAAACAAAATCCCAGCGATGGGCACAAGCTGAAACAGTTTCTTCCAGCCAAACGAATCCCGATAATTATAGACGACCTCACGCCACCCTTGGATTTGGGAAATCATGTTTTCATACTTCCCTTCAGATGCATGATAGCTTTTCAGCTCTTTTAGAATCGATTTCTTTCCAACGACATCCGCAGAGTTCAACTGCAAGCATTTAATGATGAAGACCCGCTCCTCTTTGTTTTTAGGATCATAGCCATAGGTGACGGCAATATCCTGTAATGTTTTCAGAGAGAGACCGAGTACAGCAGGAATATCAGCGGCTAGTGTAAACATTCCGCCAACACCAGTTGTCGCCCCTTGCACTGTCGCGAGATTCGTTCTGTTTTTCCCCATATGCTCACTAATGGCATCCATCATTTCGATCGGAGCCTTTCCAATATCCTCTATACGCTGAATGGATTCATCGGCACACTTCTTTTGAAATTGATGAATGATGCCTTTTTCCGATGTCAAATAGGCACCGCCGGATTGAATGTAATGGCCCATTTCGTCTAGCAGTACACCGATTTTTTTCTGAATAAAAGCAGGCGTCAGCTTGTCCAGCATTTGAAATGGAAGACGGCTGAGTTTCTCCCAAAACCATACCTTTTGCTGGTCTTTCTCCCACTTTTCAATCTCCTTTAACTGTGCTTTTAGCCATTCTCTTTCCTCCATGTCAGTCATATGCCTCCTTAGATGCCGCTGAAGTATTTGTCTGTTATTATACACAATCCTTGTCCATCATACGTATAGAACATTGAAGCGGTTCCGAAAGGTTTTAATCTTTTTCAAAACGGTTATTGCTTAATAAACAAACAAAAGAGGAGTGATCAACATGTTAGGATTTCTAATTTCATTGGTTGTGGCGATTGTCATCGGGCTCATTGGGAGTGCACTCGCTGGAGGCAGTGTACCAGGAGGATGGATCGGTTCAATGATTGCCGGGCTTGCAGGCGCTTGGATTGGTCATGGATTACTTGGAACGTGGGGTCCTAGTCTGGCAGGCTTTGCGATCATTCCAGCGATCTTAGGAGCAGCAATCTTTGTCATTATTTTAAGCCTGATCTTCCGCAGCGTGGGATCAAGGGTATCTTAAAAAAACAAATAACAGAGGAAGCAGTAGGGACACCGTCTAAGGGGCGGTGTTTTTTATGTTGCGCGTTGACAAGGTATCTATTTTTTTCACTTACATATGATAAACAAACCTATTAGTTCAGATAGTTGACTTTTCATGAAGATGGGCATATGATGATTAAAAATTGCATGAAGGAAACTTTTTGTGCCCAAGCAAAACTTTGTAGAATCTAGGTGATGACATATGACAAACAAATACATCGAGGCACAAGCACACATGTCAGCAGCAGCTGAGCGTGCACTTGAAGGAAAAGTCAAAGGATTTAGAAGGCTTCTTCCTTTTCTGGGCCCTGCTTTTATCGCTGCCATTGCATATATTGATCCAGGGAATTTTGCCACCAACATTGCCGCTGGCTCCAAATACGGATATCTCCTCTTATGGGTCATTCTTATATCAAATCTCATGGCTTTGCTCATCCAATCCTTGTCCGCAAAGCTTGGAATAGCAACAGGTAAAAACTTACCTGAAATTGCACGTGAAGAGTTTCCAAAACCCGTCTCCATCGGTTTATGGATTCAGGGCGAACTCGTCATTATTGCCACAGATTTAGCTGAGTTTATTGGAGCAGCACTTGGTTTATACTTGCTCTTTCGGATCCCGCTGCTTGAAGCATCCATTATTGCAGCCATCGGATCATTTGCGATTTTAGAATTGCAAAGACGGGGATATCGAGCATTAGAAGCTGGCATTACCGGCATGCTCTTCGTTGTCGTGATTGCTTTCGCTGTGCAAACCTTTGTTGCCAAGCCTGATATGGCAAGTGTCGCAGGCGGGCTTTTCATTCCAAAATTTGATGGCGCAGATAGTGTGCTACTTGCAGCTGGAATTTTAGGTGCCACTGTGATGCCGCATGCGATCTATTTACATTCAGCATTAACCCAAAGAAGAGTCGTCGGCAGAACAGAAAAGGAGAAAAAACAGATTTTCCGCTTTGAGTTTTTCGATATCCTCATTGCGATGCTAGTTGCCGGAGCCATCAATGCCAGTATGTTGATTGTGGCAGCCGCTCTATTTTATAAAAATGGTCTCTTTGTTGAAGATCTAGATGTTGCGTTCCAGCATTTTGGCACACTCGCAGGTCCTGTATCAGCTATCTTATTTGGTGTAGGCCTGCTTGTAGCCGGACTATCCAGCTCTTCTGTCGGTACATTGTCAGGCGATATCATTATGCAGGGTTTTATTCAATACCGCATTCCACTGTATGTCCGCCGGCTGATTACCATGATTCCCCCTATTGTGATCATTGCATCTGGGGTGAATCCGACATCTGCACTTGTGATGAGTCAGGTGGTCTTATCCTTTGGTATTGCCTTTGCTTTAATTCCGCTCATTTTATTTACAAGTAAAAAACGAATTATGGGCGAATTGACGAATGCCCGCTGGGTGACAGGAATATCTTGGGTGATAGCAGCTCTTGTTGTCGCACTCAATCTCTTTTTAATTGTGGATACGTTTATGTAAAAGACAGTCGTGATGCTGTCTTTTTCTTTTCATATGGTTATGGTAAAATTCCCCTGAGAGGATGTGGGCACATGTTTTTTTATCAGGATCAAGAGATATCCATGCGGCTGCTTGAGCCAAGAGACGCAAGAAGTCTATATTTGCTCATCCAGCGGTCAAGAGAGCATTTACGTGAATGGATGCTTTGGGTGGATTCAACTCAGACAGAAGAAGACAGCATGGCGTTCATTCAAGGCGCGATGCAGCAAGCCTTGCAGAACAACGGTTTTCAAGCGGGCATCTGGTCACATGGAGAGCTTGTCGGGATCATTGGCACCCACCAAATTCATTGGATCAACAGAACTGTTTCAATTGGCTATTGGCTCGGAGAAGGCTATCAAGGAAAAGGCATCATGACAAAAGCATGCAAAGCAGTCATTCAATATTTATTTGAAGAATGTGGACTGCACCGCATTGAAATCAGGGCTGCTGTCGATAACCAGAAGAGCAGACGCATCGCAGAGCGATTATCCTTTTCGCTTGAAGGCATTTTGAGACAATGTGAATGGCTGGGCGACCGCTTTACGGATCATTGTGTATACGCCCTTTTGCAGCCTGAATATATGAAAGAAAAAACACATTCCATGAATCAGCCCACTTAATTGTGTCGATTGAATGAATTATTTTACAAAGTGAAGCTTTGTAGTATCGGTTGCGATCAGCATCTGATAAAATAGAAGGAAAAATCGAGGTATGAAGTATGTCTCTTATTATTTTATTTTACTTATGGATAGTCCCTTTATTATTTGGCATTTTCTTCTCATTCTTAACAAAGAAAGCCACCTACAAACGCCGCTTTGTTCCATCATATAGCATGGCAGGACTCAGCATCGTTTTTCTCATTCTGGCACTTGTCTTTTCAGCTAGCCATTTTCTATTCATTTGCGGTATGTTCCTATTTGCCACAACCCTTGTCGGCACAGGCATTCCTTTATTTTTAGCCTTTACAAAAACACCATCATAAACAAAAACCACCTTTTTCAATGGAAAGGTGGTTTCTTTTTTATTGATTTGGCATTCTGTAAGTCACGGTGGCATCTTGATTGGCTTCAATTACTTTCACAATGTCTTGAAGGATCTCTGCTGCACGATCGTTTGAGTCATACTTGCCAAGCGTCTTGACCCAAGTATCGCTTCCTGCGATCATCCCTTCAATCTTTTTGCCGGTTACTGTGACTTCGTGGACATGAACGAAACTTTGCTGGTTTTGTGTGAAAATCCATAGCATGGTTTTAACTCCTTTTTTGTGGTGATTGGATTAGTTTAACATATGATTTCCAATAATGAGTGATTGATTGGGTTTGCAAGTGCATTTTCAGTTTAAAAAACCTTGATTTCGTAAAAAAATCAAGGTTAACATAGTATCGTAATCTTTTAGTTTTTATGTCATCATTTAGACGTTAAAATTACATAGCTTCTTTTACTGGCAAAGCTTCATTCATTATATTTTTATTAACTGTTCACTTTCACTCATCAGACATAGCATCGTCGTAATCCTGTAATTCTTCCATTATTTCTTTTAATCACTCAATGCGTTCGTTTTGCTTTTCTCTATCATAAGATGATCCACTCAGGAAAAACATCTCCATTTTATCGGTTTTTTCTCGGTATGAAGGCCAATAAACACAAAAACCTTGAAAGGCATATAGCCAGTCAAGGTATGATAACAATAACATTATATTTAGAAGTATCAACTACTTCACCTACTGATTTATCTGAGAGAATATCATAATTGCTTTATATTTCTTTCTAATACAATAAGGCTATTTTAAAGTAACTCCACTCCAACTTGTTTATAAAATTTAACTTTTAGCCTCTCTTCTTCGCCCACGTTCATTACCATAGCTTTGTCATCTTTTTTTATACTTGTTACATTATTAAAATCACCTGTAAATACTATAGAATCATTAAATGTAATACTTAGACTACTCGTTTGCTTATATACATCTAAAGTTAAAATCACCTTGAAATTTTGGTCATCTTTGTAAGTATAAATTAATTCTCCATCATCTATATTGCCTGTTATACTCACCGGCTCACTTTGAAAAAGTTCTAATAGATCATATTCATCATACTTGATAAACATTCGTATTCATCCTTTTATTAATTATTTTGGTATAACTGTGATAACATCGCCTGCTTCATTTATAATTACTTTGACATCCCGTGTTTCATGAACAAACGTTCCACTTCTATTACCAGGTATCTTTTTCGTATTCATTATAGCGTCTTCAATAACTGAAGGTGGAATATTTCTTGGATCAACATATTTTTTGATGAAATCACTAAATTCTTTTGTTTGTGGTTTAAATCCTAATTCTTCAGCTTTTTTAATTGCTCTACTTGTTAAAGTAGCTTTTACTTCAGGAGTATCAGGTGCCATTCTTTCCAAAGCATGGTGAGAATACCTTCTTCCATTTATTTTCCCTCCGCCTTTTGACATATTCCAACCAATTTCACCCGTACCCTTAATCCCCATCTTACCATGAAACCCTTTCACCCCGAACGGCAAAAGTATCCCCAGAGCCGCGTTCATACTCGCTTCCTGCTGTTCTTTCGAGACCTTATTTCCAAACATATCGCGGCCTGTGATTGCTTCGCTGAAGCCGTTGGTGGCGGTGAGGCCATATAAGCCTTTTTGAGATGCTTT
>NZ_JAFCSW010000006.1:0-106269 GCF_049895685.1 Bacillus sp. DC4300-2b2 | reverse complement strand
GTGGCTCCTGTTGCACCGGTCGCTCCCGTATCTCCTGTGGCTCCTGTTGCACCGGTCGCTCCCGTATCTCCTGTGGCTCCTGTTGCACCGGTCGCTCCCGTATCTCCTGTGGCTCCTGTTGCACCGGTCGCTCCCGTATCTCCTGTGGCTCCTGTGGCTCCTGTTGGACCGGTCGCTCCCGTATCTCCTGCGGCGCCTGTTACTCCCGTTGGACCAGTCACTCCTGCGGCTCCCGCTGGACCGGTCGCTCCGGTATCTCCCGTGGCTCCTGTGACCCCCGTTGGACCGATCGCTCCGGTATCTCCCGTAGCCCCTGTTACTCCCGTTGGACCAGTCGCTCCTGCGGCTCCCGCTGGTCCGGTTGCTCCGGTACCTCCTGTTACTCCAGTCGCTCCTGCAGCTCCTTGAACCCCTCGTAACCCCCGTGGTCCTCGTCGCCCTACAATTAATTTTGTATGACAGATGATGCAACAGTTTGATTTTGATAGTTTCTGTTTACAATAAGGGCATTTTTTATACTTATCACAACCCATCAGTTGTTCATCTCCTTTATCATTATAGATATGTTACATCTATAAATAAGTGCAGGTAGATTAAATATCCAAAGAATAAAGATAAGCGTAGAACAAACATAATTTTCTAGACTCTGACAAAAGCCTTTTGTTTGTGAAAATTTGATTGAATTTTGCGCTAAATTTGTCTATTTTGATGATAACTAACAAATCTCAAGAAACTGTTCAAATCCATATAATCTATCATAAAAAAATCCCCTAGAATTCTAGAGGATTTTTGGTTACATGTTTCTCTCAAGTATGATCTTTTATTTTTCGATCAAATCACTAATCAATTGCTCTGTTGTCAGGACAGTCGCAAATTCATCGTGCAGTGTTGCAAGTGAGAGCCGATGGATCGTTTCTGGGTCAAAATATGTACCGGTTTGATCTGTTAGTCCAAAGGCGGCTGTTGCATCTGAGACTAGGTACGTATCAAAGCCAAGGTTTCCGCTCATTCTTGTTGTTGTTGATACGCAGTGAGGTGTTGTAAGTCCTGCGATCACGACTGTGTCAATCTGGTTTGATCTTAGTTGTTCCTCTAAGTTTGTGCCTATAAAGCTGCTGTTGACTTTCTTTTGTATGACCGTTTCTTCCTCTAGCGGTTTGGCGATATCTTTGAAGCAGTGCCCTTCATTGGCCGGATGAAATACAGAGTTCGGATTGTCAGCTGTATGCTGAATATGAATCACTTTCCAGCCTTTCTCTCTCCAAAATGTTAATAGACGGCTGATATTCTTCTCTGCCTCTAGATTATTCCGTTCTCCCCATTTTTCATGGTCGAATGCCTTTTGTACATCAACTATGATCAAAGCCTTTTGGTTCGTTTGCACAAGCGCCCACCTCCAAAAATTCTTACTCACTACATGTAGTGTAAGGAATGGTTTTCGTTTTGTACATGTTTTTATTCGGCTATGTACGATGTTTTGTCTGTTTTTGCATCAAAAAGACAAACCACACACTGGCCATGATGTAATAGGTCCTAATGATCAATGTACAGTTAGACAGCACCTCGCCTATTGGAACTGATTTGATCATCTTCATCCAGCAGCTGTCATATATATCGCGTGACATCAAAAAAGACAGCATTTACCGCTGTCTTTTTATCTTTTAATTCGTATTCTGTCCTCCTCCGTTCAGTCCTTCTTTAATATACCCTTTCACTTGGCTTGAGGTTAATAGACCGATATGGCCAACGCCATGGATTTGGACGTTTCTTGCGCCAATTAAACGAGAGAGGCTGTTGACGACGATGAGATCAGCTGAGCTATAGACAGATGTGTAAAGAATTTTTTGATTTGGATCGGTTCCTGGTAATGCTCTGCTTGAAACAAGTCCGTTTGCTCCACCAATCGTGACAACGTTTTCAATTTTATCTCCGCCATCTAGATTTTTAATATAGTATAATGTGTTCGCCCCGCCCATACTATGAGCCACAATATCTACTTTTTTGGCACCCGTTTTGTCTAACACATCTTGGACGAACTTAGATAGACGCGGACCATTGTTGCGGTTATTTCCTGTTTTGTCTATGAAATCGATAGCATATAATTGGTTTCGATCCCAGCCTTGTCCAACCAAGTAACTTTTAATAGAATAAAAGTTATAAGAGGCACCACCAATACCATGTACCATCACAACTGGATTATGCTCAGCCGCCTTCACCTCTTTCGGCTGGATAAAAGCCATTGAACCAATCACCAATGCAAGCGCAACGAGAATTTGCAAACTCCTTTTCTTAAAAAGAATCACTTTCATTCCCCCTTATTCATCTTTTTCTCCTCTATTTTATACAAGAAAAATATGTCATAAAAGTGAACAAGGTAATGTTTATGAGATGATTTTACAGCCCTATAAATAATCAAAAAGCACCTTGGACTTTTTTAAATCAAACCAAAAAGACTACGAGACTTTTTTTCATATATAATATCAATAGACAAAAGGAGGTTCTACAAGATGCTATTTACTCAAACCCCTGCACCACCCTATTATGCCGTGATTTTCACATCAAAACGAACAAATGTCGAGCAGAAAGAATACGATGCGGCTGCTCAAAAAATGGAAGAATTAGCGAAAGATCTAGACGGATTTCTTGGAATAGAAAGTGTACGAGATAAACATGGTGTTGGAATCACTGTCTCTTACTGGGATTCATTAGCAGCCATTAAAGAATGGAAAGCACATACAGCACATCAGCGTGTTCAAAAAAAGGGGAAAAAAGATTGGTATGAATCCTATACAACCCGAATTTGTAAGATAGAGCATGCTTATACAAACAAAGATTCACTCCTTGAACAAGAAGCAGGCGAATGAGCTACTTGTACATAAAAAAGAAGAGCACCTCAATGTACACGAACATTTGAGGTGCTTTTCCATGATGTTTACTGTTTCATAAAGATTTATTTATACGTCACAAGGAAGTATTTCTTCTTCCCTCTTCTTAAAACAGTAAATTGGTTTTCAATTCGGTCTTCAGCTGAAAGAACATAGTCTTTATCTGTCTGTCTCTCTCCGTTGATGGAGACAGCACCATTTGTGATATCTTCACGTGCTTGACGCTTTGATGGAGACAGCTTTGATTCCACAAGGATATCAACTAGTGTTAATTCTTCTGTGCTGCTTTTCTCCATTGATGGAACATCCTTAAAGCCTACTTTCACTTCTTCAGCTGTAAGAGATTTGATCTCGCCTTTAAATAGTGCATTTGAGATGTTGACTGCCTGTTCTAGTGATTCACGGCCATGTACAAGTGTTGTCACTTCCTCTGCTAGACGGCGCTGCGCTTCACGCTTTTCAGGTGCTGTTTGCACTTTTTCTTCGTACGATGCGATCTCTTCTTTTGATAAAAACGTAAAGTATTTTAAGTATTTCACGACATCACGGTCATCTGTGTTGATCCAGAATTGGTAGAACTCATAAGGAGACGTTTTTTCTTTATCTAACCAGATAGCACCGCCTTCTGTTTTACCAAACTTTGTGCCGTCTGCTTTTGTGACAAGCGGCATCGTCAGACCGAATGCTTTTGCCCCTTCTGCTTCAGACTTACGGATCAGCTCAAGTCCAGATGTGATATTTCCCCACTGGTCACTTCCGCCGATTTGCAGCTTACAATTTTCATTTCTGTAAAGGTTTAAGAAGTCTAAAGACTGCAGGATGACATAGCTGAACTCTGTGTAAGAAATCCCTGTTTCGATACGTGAGCTCACGATATCTTTTGCCAGCATAAAGTTTACACCGAAGTTCTTTCCAATATCACGAAGGAACGTGATGACATTCATTTGGCTGATCCAGTCGTAGTTATTCACGATGACGGCTGGATTCTCGCCTGCTTCAAAATCAAGAAATTGAGACAGCTGTCCTTTGATTTTTTCTGACCACTGTTCGACGATTTCTGCTGGGTTGAGTGAACGTTCTGCTTTTTTGAAGCTAGGGTCGCCAATGAGTCCAGTCGCACCGCCAACAAGAGCAATCGGGTGATGACCTGCTTCTTGGAATCTGCGTAATGTTAAAATTGGCAATAGATGACCAATGTGTAAGCTGTCAGCTGTCGGATCAAAGCCGGAGTATAGCTTGATTTTCTCTTCTGCTAATAATTTTGTTAAACCTTCTTCATCTGTTTGCTGCTGAATTAATCCTCTGAACGATAGCTCTTCCATCAATTGACTCATTTCCAAATCTCCTTTGTTTAAAATGAAACATAAAAAACGCCCCTTCGAATGAACGAAGGGACGATATATATCGCGGTACCACCCTGCTTAAAAGACAAAAAATCTTGTCTTTTCACTTACACTGATAACGGACAGATCCGTTCTTTCACTAATCAGGGCATGCTCCTTTTCGTAAAAGCGGTTCGTGAGGGTAATTCGAATATCTCTTTGTACTGACTTGCACCAGCCGTCAGCTCTCTTAAACAGGGAAAGATCATTCTACTGAATCTCAGTCAAAACCTTTTCATATTCAACTAATGTCATTTTTAACACACTTTTGATATCAAGTCAACTGATGAAAAAATTAATCTTCCATTGTCGAAAGGTCACCAGCAGGTAAATTCAGCTCCCACGCCTTTAGCACACGTCTCATAATTTTTCCGCTTCTCGTTTTTGGCAGTTTGTCTTTAAACTCAATTTCTCTCGGTGCCGCATGTGCTGCGAGTCCTTTTTTCACAAACGTACGAATCTCTTCTTTCAGCTCATCTGTCGGCTCATATCCGCTTCTGAGCGCAATAAATGCTTTAATAATTTCGCCACGGACCGGATCTGGCTTTCCAATGACACCAGCCTCCGCAATGGCTGGATGTTCGACCAGTTTACTTTCCACCTCAAATGGACCGACCCGCTCTCCTGACGTCATGATGACATCATCGACACGTCCCTGGAACCAAAAGTATCCGTCTTCGTCCATATAAGCTGAATCTCCTGAAACATACCAATCTCCCGGCATAAAGTAAGATTCATATTTTTCAGGATTGTTCCAGATCGTATGCATCATAGAAGGCCAGCCTTTTTTAATCGCAAGGTTGCCCATCCGGTATGGCGGAAGTTCATTTCCTGCATTATCCACAATCGCCGCTTCTACCCCTGGAATTGGTTTTCCCATCGAGCCTGGCTTGATGTCCATGCATGGATAATTACAAATCAGCTGTGCACCCGTTTCTGTCATCCACCAAGTGTCGTGAATTCGCTTGCCAAAAACAGCATCTCCCCAGCGGATGACTTCTGGATTAAGAGGCTCTCCCACACTTAAGACATGACGGAGCGAGCTGAGGTCATATTTTTGAATGAGGTCATCCCCTGCCCCCATGAGCATTCTAAAGGCTGTCGGGGCACTGTACCAAACGGTTACACCGAGTGATTCAATGGTTTCATACCACGTATCAGGATTAAACCGGCCGCCTAAAATCACATTCGTCGCCCCATTAAACCACGGTGAAAAAATACCGTACACTGTGCCTGTAACCCAGCCTGGATCAGCTGTACACCAGTAAACGTCATCTTCTTTCAAGTCAAGCACCCATTTACCAGTCTGGCCTTGCTGCACCATTGCACCATGGACATGAAGCACACCCTTTGGCGTACCGGTAGATCCTGATGTGTAATGAAGCAGGAAGCCGTCTTTTTCATCCATCCATTCAATTTCAAGCTCCTTTTCTGCCTCCTCAAACGCCTCTTCATAGTGAATTGTCCGAACGCCATCGACTTCTTCATTTTCACCGCCGACAATGATGACAGATTCAAGCTTTGGAAGCTCTGCAAATGGAATTCGTTCAAGTAGATCGGGTGTTGTCACGATCACCTTTGCTTCACTATTTTCTAAACGGTCTTTGACGGCACCTTCCATAAATGCCTCAAATAACGGGCCAACGATCGCCCCAATTTTCACTGCGCCTAGCAAAAGAAAATAGAGCTCAGGTGATCTTGGCATAAAGATAAACACGCGATCCCCTTTTTCCACATGTGCCTTTTCTTTGAATAGATTTCCCGCTTTGTTTGTGTTGATTTTCATATCCCTGAACGTATACTTTTCATCCCGCTCTGAATCTTTGTAGTGAAGCGCCACCTTGTTCTGACGAAACGAGTCCGCATGTCTGTCAATCGCTTCATAGGCTGCATTTATTTTTCCTGTTTCATACCAGGAGAAGTTTTTTCTAGCTTCCTCCCATGAAAAATCTTTGTATGCCTGCTCATAATCATTTAAATGATAATCCCCTTTTACTGATGGTAGCGTTTCCAATTTCATCAAACAGTCCCCCTTTGCATACGTTTACAATGACCATTATAGTATAGATGACTTTTTTTCTCAATTTTTAAAAAACTTCTGATGAAACCGTTTTAATTCTTGCAAGATTTAAGATAGAATAGAGACGACTCACTAGAATTAGGGGCGGTGGATACGTGGAGCATCCTAAAACTTATTATTCAAAAACCATTGAGCGAGAAACAGGTTCCATCCTGATTGAAGGACCGATACCTGCATCAGCGCTTGCGAACTATACGTTTCATGAAGGACTAACGGCATTTCGCACGCCTGAGGAACAGAAACAAGCACTTGTTGAAATAGCAGATCTTCCAGAAGGACGTATTATCATTGCAAGAGTGAATGAGCTTGTCGTAGGCTATGTCACGTATTTGTATCCTGATCCACTTGAGCGCTGGTCAGAGGGCAAAATGGAGAATTTAATTGAGCTTGGCGCAATTGAGGTCGCTCCTCCATTTAGAGGATGCTCACTTGGCAAGCATTTGCTTGATGTGAGCATGATGGATGAGCAAATGGAGAATTACATCATCATTACAACTGAATATTACTGGCATTGGGATTTAAAGGGGACAAATAAAAACGTTTGGGAGTACCGCAAAATGATGGAGAAAATGATGAACGCAGGCGGTCTTGTCTGGTTTGCAACAGACGAGCCAGAGATTAGCTCACATCCAGCCAATTGTTTAATGGCCAGAATTGGGAAACATGTGAGTCCTGATTCGATCGAGCGTTTCGATCGTCTTCGCTTCCATCAGCGCTTTATGTATTAACGTTCAATTCGTTTTTTTGGCAAAGGGGATTGGTAAACAATGATGATTGAACAAATTATGGAGCGTGATGTGATCACGCTGCGAAAAACCGATACGATTGAAGAAGCCATTCAAAAAATGAGTGCACACCACATACGGCATATTCCGATCGTATCTGATCAAGGATCTGTCATTGGGATGGTGACAGATCGAGATATTAAAAATGCCAGTCCAAGTATTTTTGAAACAGAGAAAAGAAAGCTCTTTATTCAGCGGCCAGTCGAAGAGATCATGGTATTAGAGACGATCACTGCTCACCCGCTTGATTTCGTTGAGGAGATATCAAGTGTCTTTTTTGAGCACGGAATTGGCTGTCTTCCAGTGGTGAGACGCGGCAAGCTTGTAGGCATTATCACAAAAACAGATCTGCTTCGTACGTTTGTAAGACTGACAGGTGCAGATCAGCCTGGATCGCACTTAGAGGTTGAAGTGGAGCAGATGACTGAAGGCCTCGCAGACATTACGGCCATTTTAAAGGAGCAGCATATTCAATTGCTGAGTGTACTTGTGTACCCTCATGCCAATGAGGCTTCTAAAGTGCTCGTATTCCGCCTTCAAACCATTCATGCAGATCATGTGACGAAGCTGATTCGCGCAAAAGGCTATAAGGTGCTCTGGCCTATGGAGCAGACGATCAAATGAAGGAAGCGACCTTTGTTTTTTCACCATCTTTTCAAACGTACCAATTTAACCAAGATCATCCCTTCAATCAGCTTCGTGTCTACTTAACTTATGATCTTCTTCAAAAAATGAAGGCGTTAACAGAGGATGAAATCGTCGCACCGCGTATGGCTACTCTGGAGGAATTAAAGCTCGTCCATACAGCAGATTATATCCAGGCTGTGCAGCGGGCAAGTGAAGGAAAGCTGTCTACAGCAGAGGGTGAACGCTACGGTCTTGGCACTGAGGATACACCGATGTTCGCAGGCATGCATGAGGCGGCATCTCTCCTTGTTGGCGGAACATTAACAGCGGTTGATCAAGTGATGCTCGGTCATTCGCAGCATGCACTCAATCTTGGCGGCGGGCTTCACCACGGATTCAAAGGGCGTGCATCTGGCTTTTGTATTTATAATGACAGCTCTGTGGCGATTCAATATATTCAAAAGACATATGGCGCTAGAATTTTATATATTGATACGGATGCTCATCACGGCGATGGTGTCCAGTTCAGCTTCTATGACGACCCAGAGGTATGTACAGTCTCCATTCATGAAACGGGACGCTACTTGTTCCCTGGAACCGGACAAGTACAGGAAAGAGGCCACGATAAAGGCTATGGCTACGCCTATAATATTCCGCTAGATGCATTTACGGAAGATGAATCCTTCCTCGAAGCATACCGAACAGCAGTGACTGAGATTGCTGCTTTTTTTAAACCAGATGTGATTTTGACGCAAAACGGGGCTGATGCACACTACTATGATCCGTTAACTCATTTATCTGCCACCATGAAAATATATGAGGAAATTCCTAGACTTGCCCATGAGCTTGCGCATCAATATTGTGATGGCAAATGGATCGCTGTTGGCGGAGGGGGATATGATATTTGGCGCGTCGTTCCAAGAGCCTGGAGCCGTATTTGGCTTGAGATGAAAGGCATTACACCGCCAGATGAGCTGCCTCAGGACTGGATTCGGGCATGGAATAAGCAATCGCCTGTTACCCTTCCACCTACATGGAAAGATCCTGACGATTTATATCCACCGATCCCAAGAAAAGCAGAAATCACAGAAAAAAATGCTCAAACAGTAGAAAAAGCACTCATGCCTGTTAGAAGAGAAAAGAAAAAGGCATAAGAAAAGCAGGCTTTCCCTCATAAGGTAAGCCTGCTTTTTTGTTTTATTTTGTTGATTGTCTTTCTTCAATTCTGTGCGGAAGCTCAACAATTTGATCGTCCACTTGTTCTTTGTTCATCAGCTTTGTGAGCAGTCTCATGGCAACAGCACCAATATCATATGTCGGCTGAACAACTGTTGTCAGCTGAGGACGCACCATGAGAGAAAGTCTTGTGTTATCGAAGCCAATCACTTCTAAATCTTCAGGAATGGATACCCCTCTGTCTTGTGCTCCATGAATGACACCTAGCGCCATTTCATCTGTAGCTGCGATAACAGCTGTCGGCTTGTCAGACTGCTCAAGCAGATGAGCAAGTGCTTCAATTCCAGAATCGTAAGAGTAATCGCCCTCAGCAACGAGTGCATCGTCAAACGCGATGCCCGCTTCTTCAAGCGCACGCTTATAACCTGCAAGTTTTCTCACGGAATTAATTGGTTCTGACATTGGACCAGAAACAAACGCAATACGTTTATGTCCTTTTTCAACTAACAGCTGAACTGAATCATAAATGGCCTGCTCATAGTTGATGTTGACAGATGGTGTTTGAGCCTGCTCTTCAACAGATGCTGCAAGAACAATCGGAACAGGAGAGCGCTTAAATTCTTCCACATGTACGTCTGTGATGTTTCCGCCCATAAAGACAATTCCGTCTACTTGTTTACCGAGCATCGTATTTAACAAATGAAGCTCTTTATCTGTATTTTGATCTGAATTGCTCAAAATGATGTTGTATTTATACATCGTGGCGATATCTTCAATACCGCGTGCTAATTCCGAATAGAAGATACTAGAAATATCAGGGATGATGACCCCAACTGTCGTTGTTTTTTTACTTGCAAGGCCTCGTGCCACTGCATTCGGACGATACCCAAGGCGATCAATCGCTTCAAGCACCTTTTTTCTTGTTGTTGGTTTTACGTTTGGATTACCATTTACTACGCGTGATACCGTTGCCATACTTACATTTGCTTCTCTTGCTACATCATATATTGTAACATTATTCACATAAATCACTCCTTCAAATACACTTCATATCTATAGCATTCACCAATTGGATAGAGACATGTCAGATACGAGGAAAATAATATCCTATTTGTCATTAAAACGATGAAAAGAGACACATAATTTTTCAATCTACATCAAAATGACATTCTTTTATGAAATTATACACGTTTTTTTGTCATATGAAAACGTTCCCTTTCTTTTTATAACTAAATTAAACAAACTTTAAACAGCTTGTTACCTGTAATTTGAATCATATTTCATAAAAAACCATCGAGAACGCCAGCTATGACAATGATCTTAGCAGATTCTATCGATTTTTAAAAATGAAAACATTGTGAACAAGCTCTTTTTGAGCTTGCAATGCGCTTTCTTCCTTTCATTTCCAAACTTCATCGTATTTTCTCCAAAAAAAAACCGCCGGGCAGTCATCCGGCGGCTATTTCTATTTATGATTACGCGTGAATGTTGACAAGTGGTCTTAGCGCATCTAACCATTTTTCGAATTGTGGAATGTCCATTTGCTGCGCTGAATCAGATAGAGCAACAGATGGATCTGGATGTACTTCTGCCATAACACCGTCAGCTCCAATCGCAAGAGCTGCTTTTGCTGTTGGAAGGAGAAGATCTCTACGTCCAGTTGAATGCGTCACATCAACGAAGACTGGTAAATGTGTCTCTTGTTTCAAGATTGGCACTGCCGAGATATCTAGTGTATTTCTTGTCGCTGTTTCATATGTGCGGATACCGCGCTCGCAAAGGATGATTTGATCATTTCCTTGGGCGATGATGTATTCAGCTGCATTGATGAATTCAGAAATGGTCGCTGCAAGACCGCGTTTTAAAAGAACTGGTTTCTTCACGGAACCTGCTTCTTTTAACAGTTCGAAGTTTTGCATGTTACGCGCCCCAATTTGGATGACATCAATATGCTCAATCGCTTCTTCAATATGAGCAGGATTAACAATTTCACTAATGACAGCAAGACCGTATTCATCCGCTACACGCTTTAGAATCTTGAGACCGTCTACACCAAGTCCTTGGAAATCGTATGGACTTGTACGAGGTTTAAATGCGCCTCCACGAAGTAGTTTTAACCCTTGCTGTTTCGCTGCTGCAGCTACTTCTGCAACTTGCTCGTAGCTTTCAACGGCACATGGTCCAACGATGAAGCGCTGCTTTCCATCACCGATCGCTTCCCCATTGATGTTCACGATTGTGTTTTCTGGTTTTTTCTTACGAGAAACAAGAAGTGCTTTGCTGTGGTCATCTTCTTGAAGCTCTAGACCTGCTTTGAAAATCTCTTTGAAAATATGCTGAATCGTTGAGTTTTCAAATGGTCCATCATTTTCTTCAATAATTTGGTTCAGCATTGTGCGCTCTCTGACAGGATCATAACGGTTGACACCTTGCGCTTCTTTCGCTTTTCCAATTTCTTTTACAATGTTTCCTCTTTCATTGATCAGTTTTAAGATTTGAAGATTTAGTTCATCTGCTTGCTGCCTCAATTTTTCTAGTTCATTGTTGCTCATTTTTGTCATCCTTTCCTCTGCCTGTTCTCGCTTTTTATTTTTTCATTCTTGCATGATAGGGTTTATTATAAACAAAGATTTCGGAATTGTCACGAAAATTTTCTTTATTACCCAAACGCTTTTAAGCGGTAAAGTATTGTATGTAAGATTATAGCATACTTTTCGTTCAAGTAAACCTTTTTTTATAAAAAAAACGTCAGCCGCTGCTGACGTTTCTTTCTTTTACAGATTATGTTCAAGCGCTTCTTTAGTAATGCTTGAGTGAGATGCATGCCATTTTACTTTTCCACCGCTAAAGATGAGTGCCTGCGGACTTTCATGCTTTACTCCAGACTTTTCCGTCACATAGGATGAAAGCTCTCTCGTATTTTGAATTTGTAAGAAATACGCTGGCACGTCTTCATGTGCAGACGCGAATGCTTCAAACTCTTGAAAAGCCGCTTGGCTGATCGGACATGTCAAACTGTGCTTAAAAAAGACAAAGGTCCCATCTTGATTCGTTAGTTGATCAAACTGTTCTTCTGTTTCAATGAGTTGTTTTGACATGATGTTCTCCTTCTTCACTTCGACAGTGAGAGTTAGCCTTTAGTCGATTGTTCTACTTTTTCTTTGACATCCTTGATGCCGTCTTCAATTTCTGATTTCGCTTCTTGTGCTCGTACTTTTGCTTCATCTGCTACATCAGATGCTTCGCTTGCCAAATCCGCTGCCGCATCTTCAGCTTCACTTTTCACTTTATTAGCTTTTCCAGCTGCACGCTCTTTTATGTCTTTCACTTTGTCTAAAATCTGGTTTGACTGCTCTGCTACAAGCTGAGACAATTCAGACGTTTTATCTTTCGCAATCGTCACATATTCAGTGCCTCTTTCTTTTGCATCCGTTGTGAGCCGGTCTGTTTTTTCTTTTAACGCATTCGCTTGGGTGTTCAAATCATCGCGAAGCTCTTTCCCTGACTTCGGTGCTAAAAATAATGCTGTTGCTGCACCAACAATTCCACCAATAAGTGTTCCGATCAAAAAGTCTTTGCTATTGATTCCGTCTTTGCTCATGATTATTCCTCCTATGCGAATATGGTTTATTTTTGTTGTTTACGCTGTTTCCATTTTTTATAAATTTCAAGTGCTGCGTTACTCCAGCTCACCACATCCGTCACTTTTTCTTGATTTCTTTCAACGGATGAAGAAACCGCACCAGCTGCCTGCTTTATGCTTGTATTAAATTGGTTGATCGAGCCGCCAATTCCCTGCACCGCATCCACAACTGTATTGAGTTTTGCTGATTTGTCTTGAATATCTTCAGCAAGCTGATTCGTCTTATGTAGCAACTGCGCTGTCTCTGTGGTGATGCCTTGCATCTGACCTTCAAGACCTTCTAAAGTTGATGCAACATTCTTTAATGTCAGCTGTAAGGATTTTAATGTTTTGGACAAATAGATGACAAGAATGAGGAAAGCAATTGCGATCAGTGCAACGCTTAGATATAGAATAATAATCATCTGATACCTCCTTTGCTGCGGGCATATTCAATTCATTACCCTCTCGTTGTATCATTCAAACATCGCCTAGAATGACCGATTGAATAATAATTCTACACTTATTCGCTAATTCCTGTCCACAGCGAACGAAAAAAAGCGGCACAAGTTGACACATTTAGCTCTTTTGTCACATTTTATTCAAAATAAAAAAAGTGCCGTTTCACACGGCACTTTTTTATGCATTTATACAGCGACTTTTTCATAAGCACGCAAATATTTTTGAATGTCTCCTGCTCCCATAAAGATCAGAATCGCATCTTGGTGCGCTTTCAGCACAGATGTATCTTCTTCCTCAATCAATTGGGCCTGCGGGATTTTTTCTCTTAAATCTTCAATGCTCAGCTTCCCAATGTTTTCACGAGCTGAACCGAAAATATCACAAAGGTAGACATAGTCGGCTTTCTTTAGACTGTCAGCAAATTCACTTAAGAATTGCTGTGTACGTGTGAACGTATGCGGCTGGAAGACAGCCACAATATCACGGTCCGGATATTTTTGGCGAGCTGCTTCGATTGTGACTTCAATTTCAGTTGGGTGATGTGCATAATCGTCAATTAAGACCTGCTCACCAACCACTTTTTCATTAAAGCGTCGTTTCACACCGCCAAATGTCTTTAATGCGCCTTTGATAAGCTCTACATCAATGGACTCATAGTGACATAATGCGATAACAGCTAACGAGTTGAGGACATTATGATTTCCGTAGGCAGGAATGTAGAAGGTATCATAAAACGTATTGCGTACAAATACATCAAATGTAGTGCCTTCCGTATTTTTCACAACATTGCGAGCTTGGAAATCATTTTCTTCGTTGAAACCGTAGTACACAACAGGTACCTTCGCTTGAATTTTTGGCAAGTGCTCATCATCACCACAGGCAATAATCGCTTTTTTCACTTGAAGCGCCATGTTTTGAAACGCATCAAATACGTCATCAATATCTGAGAAATAATCAGGGTGATCAAAATCAATATTGGTCATGATCGCATAATCTGGATGATAGCTGAGGAAGTGTCTTCGGTATTCGCAAGCTTCAAAGACAAAATACTCACTGTTTTCTTTCCCCATTCCAGATCCATCACCGATTAAGTACGAAGTAGGTTTTGCTGCCTGCATGACATGAGCAAGCAGTCCTGTTGTCGATGTTTTGCCATGAGCACCAGTAATCGCAACGTTTGTGAATGAATCCATGTATTCTCCAAGGAATTTATGGTAACGAATGACAGGAATCCCTTCAGAAAGGGCACGTTCAATCTCAGGGTGTGTATCAGGGAATGCATTTCCTGCGATGACCGTCATCCCTGGCTGAATATTATCTGGGTCAAATGGTAGAATTTTAATATTTCGTTCTTCTAATGCTTTTTGTGTAAAGATATGTTTTTCGATATCCGATCCTTGGACAGTATACCCAGTATCATGAAGAATTTGGGCCAGTGGACTCATACCTGTCCCTTTTATTCCAACAAAATGATAAACAGTCATAATTGTACCTCCAACAAACGTCTATCTGACTTACAGTATATGACGCTCATTTCAATTTGCAACTTGTGATTTTTGCCTCTAGCTGATCACAGATCGCAGCTCCAAATAAAGATTTTTTTCCGATCTTCCTATTCTAATCAATATTAACTATGATTAGTATCCGACAACTTTCCCATTTCTAACACCTGTTTCCGCTTATTTTACATAAAAAAGCGTTCTGGCAGACATGCGAAAAGCGTCCAATTACAAAATTGCACCTATGTGCTATCATACCATGTTTATTAAAAAAATGAAGTGGTTTGTTTAGATCAACTGTTCTAAGTCACTCAGCGTCATGAGCACTTCTCTTGGCTTACTGCCTTTCGCACCAGAGATCATACCCTCGCGCTCCATCATATCAATCAGTCTGGCTGCACGATTGTAGCCAATCCTAAATCTTCGCTGCAAACTTGATGTACTAGCGCTATTCTGCTCGATGGCAAAACGGCAGGCATCCATAAACAATTCATCTTCGTCTGTAATCGCGGAGCCTTGAAGCATTAGTTCCTCTTGTTCAAAAAGGAACACTGGCTTGTGCTGCTTTCTCACATGTGCCACCACTTGATCAATCTCACGGTCTGATACAAAGTTTCCTTGCAGCCTTGTCGGCTTGCCGGAGCCATTTTCTAAGAAGAGCATGTCTCCTTTTCCGAGAAGTTTTTCTGCACCGGCCATGTCAATGATCGTTCTTGAATCAACCTGACTTGAAACAGAAAACGCAATTCTTGTTGGGATATTGGCTTTAATGAGACCTGTGATGACATCAACAGAAGGTCTTTGTGTCGCAATCAATAAGTGAATGCCGCATGCTCTTGCTTTTTGCGCAATTCGGCAGATGCTTTCTTCGACTTCATTTGGGGCGACCATCATTAAATCAGCCAGCTCATCGATCACCACGACGAGATAAGGTAGTTTTTCACCCATTTGTTTTTCTTTTACAAGCTCATTGAATCGTTTAATTTCTCTCACGCCAGAGTGTGCAAATAGTTCATAGCGTCTTTCCATTTCATCCACTACCCATTTCAGAGCAGCAGTTGCTGTCTTGGCATCGGTAATGACAGGACTCACAAGATGCGGAATGTGATTATACGGTGCTAATTCAACCATTTTAGGGTCAATTAAGAGCATTTTCACTTCATCTGGTGATGCTTTAAACATGAGGCTCACTAAAATAGTATTAATGCAGACACTTTTTCCTGAACCAGTTGCTCCAGCAATTAAGCCATGCGGCATTTTTTGCAGATCAACCACGACAGGCTGGCCTGAGATATCTAATCCGAGTGCCGCTGTTAAAGGAGATGGATTGTCTCTAAACGCACTGCTTCTGATCATTTCTCTTAAGAACACCATTTTACTGTGCAGGTTTGGCACTTCGATCCCGATTGTGTTCTTTCCTGGAATCGGTGCTTCAATTCGAATATCCTTTGCGGACAAACTAAGTTTAATATCATCTGACAGGTTCGTGATTTTGTTCACTTTGACACCTGGTTCTGGATGTACTTCAAACCTTGTCACAGAAGGGCCCTGCGTGACATGAACAACACTTGCTCTTACATTGAAATTTTTAAGCGTCGCATTAAGCAGCTCTGCCCGCTCTTTCACCCATGTCCCGTCCTCTTCTTTTTGAGCTGGCGGTACATCTAATAGGGCGAGACTTGGAAAAACATACCCTTGTGTGTCGGCTGCTTTCTTTTGCCCTTGCACGCGCTGATCGCTTTTTAACATCATGACATTAAACGGAACCGTAGAGGTTTGACCGCTTGCGCGTGGTGGCTGCGGAGATGTCTGTTTTGGTTCTTCTTTCTTGACTTCGTGCGTTTGTTCTTGCTGCTCTGTCTGTTCTATGACTGTTTCTGCCGGTTCAGATGCAGTTTGTTCCTCTCTTACTTGTTCTACTGGCATCAAGTTTTCTTCTTCAATTTCAGCTTCTTGAACCAGCTGCTCTTTCTGCAGGTTGACTGGCTCAGCTTCTTCAAATGCTGTCGCGGGCGCTTCTTCTTGTTTGTCTTCTATTGGATCAGCTTCTACTTCTTCCACTGGTTCTGCTGACATATTTTCTGTTAACGCCGCTTCTTCTACTGGAAGGTCTGCTTCCATTTCAATCGCTGGCTGCGAAGGTTCCGGTGTTTCGAAGGTCAACATGTCTATTTCCTCAGTATGATCTTCAAACTGATGGACAGGCTCGTCTTTTATTTCTTCTTCATCACTGGAGACAGCCTGTTCCGGCTCGGACTGTACCGCCTGCTCCTGATAGACTTCGGCTTGCTGCTTATGTAAATCAGCTTCATGATGATCTTCTGGCTCGTTTTCTTCTAGCTGGAAAGGCTCGTCTGTTAAACGTTCCATCGTCGATTGAACATGATCTTGATAAGCGAGTTCCTCTTGCAATGTATGCGGGGTTACTTCTGGCTCCTTATCCGCTCTCTCTTTTGCTGACGCTGAAACCATTTCCTCGATACGTTTTTCTTTCTGAATAGATGGGATGTTCATTTGCTGCCTGACATTCCGTTCACGCTCTGCCTCTTCTGATAACAGTGTGACACGCTGCGCCGTTTCTTCTGCTGCTTTCCTTTGAACTGAACCTACTTCCTCTTTTGCTTCTGCCTTTTTTGGACGCATATCCTGATGATAGCCATAAATCGGTGATGGAATTTGCTCTGGCTTGAATGGCTTTTTATTCATATCAGGCTGAAGCGTTTGTTTAGGCTGATATGTTGTTTGTCTAGTCTTTGACTGTCTTGGTTTGGCGTGTTTTCTCTCCGGCTTCTCTCCATCACGCAGAGGTTCATCTGGAACGAGCGGAAACCGAAAGTTGCCTTTTGGATATTCATAATACACTTTCGTATCTTCGATTTTTTTATATTCTTTATGCTGTTCAAAAGCTGGCTGCTTCGGTGCAGCTAGACCTTCTTCAGGCCTCTCAAGCTTTTCTTCTTTCTTTTCTTCTCCTAAAAATACACTAAAAAATTTATCTAACCAACTCATCATTTATCACTCACTTTAACTCCCCTTACGTTTTCTTGGGCGATTTTTAGTATACCATTGCTTTTTCATGCAGAAAAGCGAGAAAAGTGCCGGTTTATGCTGTTCATGCTGTCTGTAGCTGTCTGTAGATGAAAAAAAGTCACTAAGTACGTACTTAGTGACTTTTGGTATAACACATTCTTCGCTCCTATGTGCCCGTTTATGGGAGGTTAAGCTTTAAAGGGTTCGCCAGCTTGATGGCTTCCATCTAAAACAAGAATCCCTTTTTCAGCAGGTGCATCTGGAAGATCTAACTCTTTTGCTGAACAAATCATGCCGCTTGATGGAACCCCTCTTAGCTCAGCATCTTTGATGACCATACCGCTTGGCATCACTGCGCCGACTTTCGCCACCACGACATATTGGCCTTGGTCAACGTTTGGTGCACCGCACACGATTTGTAAGGTTTCATCGCCCACATCAACTTGGCAAATGTTTAATTTATCTGCATTCGGATGCTTTTCTTTTTCCTTCACATAGCCGACAACAAATTTTGGTGATAGATCCACAGTCAACGTTTCACTGACACCGTTGCGGTTTAAAATTTCATTGATATCTTGAACAATGGTTTCAGAAAGCGGGACAGATCCGTTTTCTTCAATTTTCATGTAAGTGGATGCATTGAAGATATTAAAGCCTGTTGTTTCTTTTGTTTCTTGATTGAAGATTCGTACAACATCTCCAAACGTCTCATGACCTACTTCTTCTCTCGTCACATCTTTCAATGAAATAAGGAGTGTGTCGCCTACACCTTCTGCATTATAAAAAACATTCATTCTTCAAAATTCCCTTCTACTGCTGTTTTGGTCTGCTTTTTGCAAGTATAAAGATCGGTTCAAGCTTACCCTCGTCATATAAAAATGACAATGCGGTAATCGGAACCGTGCCGCTGGCGAAGAAGCTCATCGACATCTGTCCTAAAATATCATAGCCTGAATCATTGCGAACATCTGCAATAATGAATACATCCTGATGAGGAACAGAAATCGCCATTTGTCCTTCTATTTTTTGCGCGTATTCTTGTAATAGCGACTCATTTAAAAATCTGCTGGCGTCATATCCGTCATTTGCGCGGAAGAAATAAAACCGGTTGCCTGCCACTTCATCCATTTTCACTACAGTTTCTAGTGAACGAACGTTGAAGCTTGCAGTTTCTCTGATTCGCTCTTTTGTCCAGTTTTCCTTTTGAAGCATCTTTTCATCAATTAATCGGTAGGTGCTTCCAAGGTCAAGTGCATAGTATATTCTCGTTTCAGCTGTATGCTCATCAAATACGAGCGGAATTCCATCACTTGATGCCTCAGGAAAGGAAGTAGAACGAATGACCGGATAGATCTGCTTTTCTTTTCCTGAAATGTGCTGCGCTTCGCCTTTCATGGCACTCAGCGCTTCTTTCACATAATAAACAATCTCATCAATTGTTTCATCAGGCTTTACTTCCCACTTTGCAATAATTGGCGGGAGCTCTAGTGTGATGCCTTTGCCTGTTTGTTTATCTTCAATACGAAGCGTATCTTTTTCACGGTCAAACTGGTGTGACCAGTTATCGTTCGTTAGACGGCTTTTGAGTTCATTCGCAAGCTGCCTTGATGTCATTTTTGCCATCGTTTTAGACTCTCCTTTCGTTATTTAGAAAGAGAATCTGTTAAAAATGCTTCAATCTCTTCCTTTGTCTTACGATCTTTGCTGACAAATCGGTTAATCTCTTGTCCGTTTTTAAAGACTAAAAAGCTTGGAATGCCGTAAATTTCCCACTCTGCACAAGTGTCAATGAACTTGTCTCTATCGACATAGAAGTACTCAAATTCTGGGTAGTTTGCTTCAAGCTCTGGCAAGAATGGTTCAATAAATGTGCAGTCCGGGCACCAGTCAGCTGAAAATAGCAATACCGTTAAGTCTTCTTGAATCACTTTTTGTAATTCTTCGTTAGATTCAATTTTTTTCATGTTTCATTCCTCCAGTTTGTATAGTTAAATCTCCGAATTGTATATAGCCTTTCTTTCTCATCCATTCTGATACTACCAAACTAATCACTGCCGGGCCAACGATATGCAAAAGAGCTATCGCCAGAAATACAGATGGATGAAACCCCATGACGGTCAGGGTCATGAGCTGTCCCACAAGGCCGCTCGTTCCCATTCCCGCTCCTGCCGCATTATTGACCATCCCAAAGCCAATAATACCAATTGGCGCGAGAATCAGACCAGCAATCGTCGGCGGAATCAGGATGAGGGGATTTTTCACAATGTTTGAAAGCTGCAATTTTGACGTCCCAATGCCGACAGCCGCAAGACCGCCAAAGCGATTTTCTCTAAAGCCTGCAGCGGCAAAGCCGACCATTTGAGCACAGCAGCCAATCGTTGCAGCACCAGCAGCGGTTCCGCTTAAGTCAAGCATAAGCGCAAGTGCAGCACTTGAGATCGGAGAACTGAGGGCAAGTCCAACAATAGTCGCTACCAGCATGCCCATAATCAGCGGGCTTTGGTCTGTCCCCCACATGATGAGCCTGCCGAGCCCTGTCATCATGGCTTCAATCCCAGGTCCGATTAGAGCAGCGGTGAAAAAGCCAGTGATAATAGTGACAAGCGGCGTTAAAATAATATCAATTCTTGTCTCACCACTGACCAGCTTTCCGAGTTCCACACCAATTAATGCTGCGGCAAAGCTTCCAGCAGGCCCCCCAAGCTCTGCTCCTGCAGCGCCTGAGACAACACTTGCAAAAATGATCAAAGGAGATGCATGTAAACGGTACGCAACCGCTACGCCGATCGCCGGTCCCATGAGCCCCATGGCGAGGGTTCCCATTTTAATGATGAGCGGAAGTGATAACAGACCGCCTGCTGTTTTTAAAATCAGACCTACCACTAATGTAGCAAATAGACCTAAAGCCATATAAGAAAGTGCATCAATGAAATACACCTTTGGCGAAAGGGAGATCCCCTTTCTTTTCAAATAAGTCATCAACGTCGTCTTCCTGCTTTCTCATAGGAAAGACGACGAGGCCTGTCTTTCCCATTATATGTAGTATTCTTACGATGAAAAATAGTCTCTACCATGAATATCATAATCATATTTTTTTTGCTTTATCAAGCACTTCTTGTGTAACATGAAAAGAAACAGGACAAACCTTTACTAAGTTTGTACAAAAGGAGGAGATCGTTATGCAATTAACTGTCTATTTAGCTGGAGAAATTCATAGCCAGTGGCGTGATGAAATCAAGGAAAAAAGCCAATCTTTGAAGCTGCCGGTGACATTTGTCGGTCCAATGGAAAATCATGACCGCTCAGATAACATCGGTGTGGATATTTTAGGTGAGCAGCCGAATGCCATTTTCAAAGATGATGCAGCTTCTGATTTGAATAATTTTCGTACTGAAATTTTGTTAAACAAAGCAGATGTCGTCATTGCGCGCTTTGGTGAGAAATATAAACAGTGGAACACAGCCATGGATGCATCTGCTGCGATTGCAAAAGGGAAACCTCTTATTTTAATCCGTCCAAAAGAGCTGCACCATCCGTTAAAGGAACTCTCAAACAAAGCAAATATCACTGTGGAAACCGTGAACCAAGCGATCAAGGCGTTATCTTATGTGTTTGAACAGCAATAGAAAGAAGGCTGCTCTCATTGAAGAGGCAGCCTTTTTCTATTCTATTTATACTTGTTGATAAATAGAATCCACTGTACTTTGATCACAATTTTTCACAAGACGGACAATTAACTCTTTTGCCGCTGCGTAATCATCCACATGTAACACAGAATGACTTGTATGAATGTAGCGTGCGCAAACCCCAATGACAGCAGAAGGCACACCTTGGTTTGAAATATGAACACGTCCAGCGTCCGTACCACCCGGTGATACGAAATATTGATATGGAATGTTGTTTGTCTCAGCAGTATCGAGTACAAAGTCTCTCATTCCTCGGTGCGTAATCATTGTCCGGTCGAAAATACGCAGTAGTGCACCTTTTCCAAGCTGGCCGAACTGTGTTTTGTCACCTGTCACATCGTTTGCAGGACTCGCATCTAAAGCGAAGAAAAGATCCGGCTGAATCATATTTGCAGCTGCCTCAGCTCCTCTAAGCCCTACTTCTTCTTGAACAGTTGCTCCTGAATACAGCTGACATGAAAGTGATTCGTCTTTTAATTCTTTTAATAATTCGATTGCAAGGCCGCAGCCATAGCGGTTATCCCAAGCCTTCGCTAAAATCTTTTTTGGATTCGCCATTGGAGTAAATACCGTTGCAGGAACGATTTGCTGCCCTGGGCGAACGCCAAGCTCTTTAGCCTCTTCTTCACTGTCTGCACCAATATCGATGAGCATATCTGTCGGCTTCACAGGCTTGCTTTTTTGTTCTGGCGTGAGAAGGTGAGGAGGTGTACTAGAGACAACACCAGGAATTGGCCCGTGATCGGTATGGACGTCCACACGCTGCGCTAGCATGACTTGACTCCACCAGCCACCAAGTGTTTGAAAACGAATCATACCGTTTTTCGTAATCGATGAGACCATGAATCCGACTTCATCCATATGACCCGCTACCATAATTTTCGGTGCGTTTTCCGGTCCCTTGCGTACGCCAAACACTCCGCCAAGGCGGTCTTGAATGAGTTCATCAGAATATTTTTCAAGTTCCTTTTTCATAAAAGCACGCACATGGTGCTCATTACCTGGAGTTCCCTGTAATTCTGTTAAATTTCGGAAAAGCGACAATGTTTCTTCGTTCATTCTACAGCTTACCTCGTTTCTATGTAATGACCATATTTATTCCTATAAAAATAACACTCACTTTATACTATAAGAATTCTTTCGGTTTTCCAAGTATCTCTCCAGAAATTTTGAATATGCTTTCAAGTATTCGGATTCCTTAACATCAATGGACAAGTTTTGTATAATGGAAAAAACAGCAATACGGAGGTGCAGCACGTTGAAGTTAAAACATGTTCTGATTGGTGCGAGTATTGGCGTAGCCGCTGCAATTGTTGCAAAGAAAGTATTTTTCCCTACGTATATCTCGTCTGAAAAAGCATTAAAAATTGTGAAATCTGCTTTTAAACAGCGCGGCCCAATTGATGGCTCTTGGATTTATACTGTACCAGAACCGTATACCGTAAATGGTGAAACGATTGATGTGTACAAATCTGGCATTACCCGCTCTGCCTTTGGCGAGCTTGAACAGTATGAAGTGATGATTGATGCCAAAACAGGCATGATCGTTGATGTGATTGATTCTGTTGCTTAATCAAGAAAGCTTCGCAAAGACATGTCCTTGCGAAGCTTTTTTTATATGGCTTTGATTTTTTTGTACACAGGATGCCACATAGCGTCCTGCACAGCCTGAATGAGGTCATCAGGCGTTTCTTCTGCTATTCCTTCATCAATTGCTGCCTGCGCCACACGGACGGCCACTGTCGCTGAAACGGTTCGAAGCTGATCGACACTTGGCAGCATCGCTGCACCCGGCTTCCCCACATTGACCATGCTTGCAATGGCTTCAGCACTCGCAACAAACATACTGTCTGTCATCAACCTAGCTTTTGACACAATCGTGCCTAGACCAAGACCTGGGAAGACAAGGGCATTATTCGCTTGTCCAATTTCATATGTGACGCCTCCATATTCAACAGGATCAAATGGGCTTCCTGTTGTCACAAGCGCGCGTCCTTCAGTCCACTCGATCAGGTCTTGCGGCTTTGCTTCTGAAAGAGGTGTCGGATTCGACATCGGTAAAATCGCAGGGCGCTCCACGTGTGACGCCATTTCTTTTACAATTTCCTCTGTAAATGCTCCTCCTACCGTCGAGGTGCCAATTAAGATCGTTGGTTTCGCCTGCTTGACAACCTCTAATAAATCAATTGAATGCTTTGGACCATTACGTGCATAATCCTTTACTTCGTTAGAACGTCTTGCATACGGCTTTTGAAATGGCAGAATGTCAGGTGAATCATCAGTGAGCAGCCCTGTTTTATCAATACACCAGAAATGATCATAGGACTCCTCTTCTTTGACTCCGTCTCTGACGATCGCATCACGGATTTGCTCGGCTATGCCAATACCTGCCGTACCCGCTCCAAAAATGACGATACGGTGATCTTTCAGCGGAACCTTCGAAGCTTTTGCACATGCCAGAACTGCAGCAAGTGAAACGGCGCCAGTTCCTTGAATGTCATCGTTAAATGTACAAATGCGGTCCTTATATTTTTCCAATATCGCACGGGCATTCTTTGTACCAAAATCTTCCCAGTGAAGGAGTGCATTTGGAAAAGTAGCACGGGCAAGCTCGACATATTGATCAATGAACTGATCATAGCGCTCTCCTCGAACGCGGGAGTGCTGATTGCCAACATAAAGCGGATCATTCAAGAGACTTTCCTGGTTCGTCCCGGCATCAAGCACTACTGCCAGCACTCGGCTAGGATCAATGCCTGCTGCAGCTGTATAAACAGCAAGTTTTCCGACTGAAATGGCAATCCCGCCAACGCCCCAGTCTCCAATGCCTAAAATGCCTTCTGCATCAGTTGCAACGATTAAGTCAATTGATTCATCAACACCATAGGATGCAAAAATTTCTTCCATGCCATCTAGATCATCAATCGATAAATACAGCCCTCTTGGCTTTCGATACTCATGGCTATATCGCTGAATAGCCGTTCCTACAGTGGGCGTGTAGACAATCGGAAGCATTTCCGCCAAGTGCTCATTTAGAAGTTTATAAAAAAGCACTTCGTTTCTGTCATGAAGCGCTGTTAAATACACATTTTTCCCCAGTTCATCCGGCTGTGCCTTGAACTGCTCATATGCACGCTTTGCTTGATCCTCTAAAGTTAAGACCTTAGGCGGAAGAAATCCCTTTAAACCGAGCTCCTCCCGCTCTTCCTTTGTAAATGCAACCCCTTTATTTAAGTAAGGGACTGACATGACTTCCATCCCTCTTAATGGTGTTTCGATCACATCACCATGTACACGATAAAATTGGTTCACCTGCACTCTTCCTTTCACAAGTTCATTTTGTCGTTATTTTGTGTGAAAGGCGAAAAAAACATACAGAGGATCTTTTATCTTCCTGTTTCTCTTTTGATTTCGTGTGTGATCTGTCCATCATCGTCCCATTTTACAGCCCGATAAATGGCATCATGATAAAACAAGTACCATGCATTTTTTTCTTCTGCAAATGCCTGCCACTTTTGCTTGGCTGGAATCGAAGTCATTGGGTAATCATCATATGCCAAAACCCAAAGTGGATTTTTATGAGCGTGTGTTGGCATGATATCAGCTAAATGAATCGCTGTTTCGCCCTCACTTGTGAGCGTTAAAATGCTATGACCATTGCTGTGGCCGCCCGTATGATGCAGCTCAATACCTTCTGTCACTTCAATGCTTTCTTCAAATGTGACCACTTGATCTGCCACAGGCTCCCAGTTTTCTTTCCAATATGTATTTCTTGAGCGAATGTTTGGCGCTCTCATTTCATCCCATTCGATTTTCGATGTGATGATTTTTGCCTGCTGAAAAACAGACACGAGGTTATCGCCTTCACGTTTTGTTAATCCGCTGGCATGATCAAAGTGCAGGTGTGTCATTAATACGTAATCAATGTCTGATGGGCGCAGGCCAAGAGCCGCTAAAGATTCTTCCAATTTGGTTTCCTCTGTCACGCCGTAATTGCGCTTTTGTTTATCTGTCAGCTTCCCTGATCCGATGCCGGAATCCACTAACAGATGCAGTCCCTTCCACCGAATGAGAATTGGATCACATCGTAATTCAATTTGATTGCGTTCATTAACCGGGTATTTTTTTGACCATAATGGCTTTGGCACGACACCGAACATTGCACCGCCATCCATGTGCGTATCTCCCCCGTTTAACCAAAAAAGTTCCATTTCACCTATTTTCATTGTCTCCATTGCTGTCATCCCTCCTTTTTCTATCGTAGCAAATACAGCCAAAAATCGCATGCACCAATCTTTTCATAAAAAAAGCTGACTGCAATTTTTTTGCAGCCAGCTTGATGTCACTTGTTATTCTGGGAATTTGACTTCTGATCGATAGATGGGTTGTCCCATAGATGAGAATTTCTCTTCATATTCAGTCATCACGTTTCCTTCTAAGCCGTCCTCATGTAAATCTAGGCTGACATACGTTAAAAGAAGGCCATAGGCAGAAAAACTTTTTAAGGAATATTCAAATAACCCGCGGTTATCAGTTTTGAAATGTAATTCACCGCCTGGACGAAGAATATGTTCATATCGCTCTAAAAAGGTTTTAAACGTCAATCTGCGCTTTTCGTGTCTTGCTTTTGGCCACGGATCAGAGAAATTCAAATACACCCGGTCAATCTCATTTTCCGCAAACACATCTGTCAGCGTCTCAGCATTGATGTTCAAAAGCTTTACATTTTCAACATCTGTCTCTTTGATTTTATCTACTGCTGTCACAATGACACTTTTAAATAATTCAATGCCAATATAGTTGATATCAGGATGAAGCTTGCCCATTCCAGCAATAAAGCTCCCTTTTCCTGTCCCAACTTCGATATGGATTGGATGATCATTTCCAAACAGCTCATGCCATTTCCCTTTATATTGCTCGGGACTTGCTAAAGCAATATGAGCATTCTCAGCTAAGTAATCATCAGCCCATGGTTTATGTCGCATTCTCAATTTGATACACCTCTATTTTCTTTACATTTTATCAAGATACCATGAAACATAAAGACCCGCAAGACAGCATCTTCTATGTCCATATAAAAAGACCAGCCCTTCGCTTGAGCTGGTCTGCCGCATGTATAAATTGGGCGCTGAATGCACAGTTTAACCTCATAAATGACACGCAGGAAAGGAGCATTTGTATGGGTTTAAACCGTCAACATCAGCTACAATTAATCAAAGATATTTTAACCGATCACCAGCTGGATTGCTGCGGGACTGTTGCAGAATATGAACAGGTGGGACGCGTGATTCAATTAATGCTGGCAAAAGAAGATCTGGATGCCGACATTCGTCAGCTGTTAACAGATATTTATGATTACAGCCAAAAGGGCACCTCTGTCAGTTCAATTGATGCACATATCGAGGAGCATCAATCACATCTGTCTGAGTGGGTCGAAAACATTCCACTGTCTTAATGGATGTTTAACCTTTTTAAGAGTGCATTTAGCTCCGCTTGCACTTCTTTTTGCGCCTTTTCATTCCCTTTTCGTTTATGCCAAACGACAAACGATACGGTTTCAGCGAGCACGTACCACGCCATGCGCTTTCGCAAATTGTCCGTCAGCGGGGCGCCGTACATAGAGAGCCAGCTTTCCCAGTTTTCTTCCTCAACATAATGGTATAAAAGCGGTCCAAGATCAATCGCTGGGTCTGCAATCATCGCCCCATCCCAATCGATTAAATAGAGCTGGTTTTCATCTGTCAGCAGCCAATTATTATGATTGAGATCACAATGACAGACGACCTTGTCCTCAAAATGGACAGCCTCCACATGCTTCTCTAAATACTGGATGGCACGCGTGATGTCTTGTGAATCAATTTGCTCGTTTAATATGGACTGTTTCAGATGCATCAGAATGGATTCTGGGTCTAGAGAGTGCTTCTCTAATCGTTTCAGCATATCGAGCAATTCTTTTGATGTATGAATTTTTCTTAGCTGCTCTGCTACAGGACGATCATTCATGTCCTTTGGCTTCAGCTCTCTACCGCTCAGCCAGTGCTGGGCAGTAATCACATCTCCATTTTCCATCCGTTTTGTCCAGACAAGCTTCGGCACAATGCCTTCAGCTGACAAAACCGCAAGAAACGGTGACGTATTGCGTTTTAAAAATAGCTTTTGGTCATTGTGTGTTGCGAAGTACGCATCTCCCGTAGCGCCTCCAGCCGGAGAGATGTGCCATTCGCTACCTAATATTTGTCCCAACCAGTTCATATCAATTTTCAACCCATCATTTCTTAAAATATTTTAAATCTTGCTTTTTTAGTCGACAAAATTCAGCCGATTGAGGATCAATTGGCTGTTTCTTTTTTTATTTATATGATCATAAAAACAAAAAGGACAGCTATTGAGAATGAGATGCTAAACAATAGCCGTCCTATAGATTTTATCGTTACCTTCTTATACTCGTCAAGCAAAACTAAAAAATCAGGACAAGAACCTTACGAAAAAGAAGGCTTTTTTCATGGTTCTTTGACTGCGGACATATCGCAAGTTATTTAAGCACGTAATTTTAAGGATCGTTCACTTGCCTTTACAAAGACAGGCGTTGCACCGATCACTTCTCCATCTGCGTGAAATAAGATTTTTTCATCTGCTTCTAAGTACGCTTCCTCATGCTGAAACAGGGTAACCCCCTTCATCCCAAGGTGCTTTCGAAACACCATTGCACTTAGAAACAAGAGGACTTTGCTTGGATTCAAATCTGTGACAACCATCGTTTGAAAACCTGGCTGCCTCGCACTCGCTTCCGGTGCTGCTTCCAGCCCTCCCCCGTAATACGGGTGATTGCATACGATCACAAACCACACTTGGCGAAAGACTTTCTTCTCATTTTCAATAAATAACGCAAGATCAAATGGCTTAAACGACCATAGAGAATGGAGAAATGACAGTGGGTAGATGATAAAGCCAAGCCCCAGCCGTTTCAGCCACTTTTTCCCTCTAAAATGCACCGTTTTCCTCAGCACATGTGCGTCAAACCCTACCCCGATATGATTGAGAAAAAGAACAGATTGCGGACTTTCGGCATGATCTTGAAAGGAGCCGAGAGAAAATGTTTTGGTGAGCATTCTCTTTTGCTTTCTCACCTCTTTTAAAACATCATGACGATGGATACCGAGACCCTTCGCAGCATCATTCCAATGACCAGCAGGCACAAAACTAAGCTGCACATGATCGATTTCCTTTAAGCCATTCAGTACTTCATGAATCGTGCCGTCACCGCCAATAACAATTAAGCGCTTCAGTCTGTCATCCTGCATGGCACTGATTTGTCTTGCCAAAACTTCTGCATGGCCTTCATGCTGGGTGAGAAACGATCGATAAGAGACCTCCACCTTTTGTAATTCTTTCTCTATGCTCCTCCATGTGCGGAGTCCTTTTCCATGTCCTGCTTCTGGATTAACGATAAAGTACCATTCATTCATATATTAGCTCCACTCAGGTCTCATTTTTCGTGACCTTCCATCATGCTTTAATCGAGCCATTCCTGCCTTCTTTTGCTGTCTGTTTCACCATAAGCAAGCAATGCCTTTGTCGCCTTAAATTGCTGATGCTTTGTCGGCGCCGTATTTTTCCGCTGCTTTTCAAACCACTCTTCAGCCTTCTTCTTATCGATAACCTCCATCCCATATGGAACTTCAGGTAAATCAATATAAGAGGTTCGGCTGATGAGGATTTTTTTCACAGGAAGGTCTACACCACTTTGCTGTAAGATCTTTGACACGACGGTGCCAGAACGCAGAAGGCTTGCACAAGGATTTAAGACGGACTGAACAGCTTTCCCAGTCGCCCGTTTTTCCCAAAAACGTTCCTTCGTTCCGATATAAACGCTGTCTGGCTCGGCCTCTAAGAAGGATAAACAGATCACTTCGAGCGGTGTGATGAGTATCGGACATAATTCCATCTCAGCTTTTTGAATGAGCAGCACCGGCTTGTACATCACAAAATAAGAATCTGGAAGCTGCCTTGCAAGCATTCGCAGCTTTTCATCATATCGTATATGATGGGAGACGGTTGAAATATGTGAAATCGTTGAGCTCGCCCATTTTAATTGCACTTCAAAGAGATGATCCTTAAAAAAGTGAATCAGCTTCGTTTCGTCAGTAGGGACGTTTCTGAAAACCCCTTGCTCTATATCTGTCGGCTCGTTAAAAAGACTCAGGTCCCGTTCCTTTTTCATATCGGCTTCTTTTTGCTTTCTCTTTAAGGAGAATTTCTTTCTCTTTTCTTCCTCCTGTTCAGGCGCTAATTGAGGAATTTGGTCAAACGGTTGCTGCGCCTCCTCTTTTGAAGCCCTTTTCAACTCGTCCCATCTTTGTTTTTTCAACCGATTGAATTGATTGATGTAGTGATGCGGGTCTTGTTCATATCGTGATATATAATCTTGAATTTTGATGATTTGCGCCATCTGCTGCTCACTCCAACTTCTAGAATCATTTATGTAGTGTAAATTGTTTGATTGCGTGATAACGAGGGGTTTCCTTCGGACGTATTTCAAATAAAGTGATACGCGAAACCTCCATCACATATGGCTCTTTTCGTAAAGGCACTTGTTTTTCATAAAGGTCATCCACATTCCATTTGCGCGCAATCGTTATATGCGGATGAAACGGTCTCTTTTCAACAGGGTGTCCTGCTGATAGGACGGCTTCCTTTACCTTTTCTCTTAATTGCATGAGCGGTTCACTTTCATGAGGCTTTGCAAAAAAGACTCTCGGGCGTTCCTTCGCACCAAACTGTCCTACCTCATTCAGCTCTAGTGGAAATGCAGACGCTTCATTTGAAAGGATGTCAAGCAGCTGGATGATCTTTTTTAAACGCTCTTCTGGAATGGCGCCTAAAAAGACAAGGGTTACATGATAGTCATGTGGTGCTGTCCATTTTTGAAAGAACAGTCCGCTCCTTTGATCAATGTCTTGTTTGATTTGATGCGCAAGTTGTTCAGGGATGTGAATCCCTATAAAATAATGACGGTTTTCTGACACAAAATCACCTGTCCTTTTTTAACAAACTTTACGAATCCCCATTGATGATAGTATAACTAAAGAAATGCGGAATGAGAAGAAAGGGTGTCATCTAATGAAAGTTGCACAAAATATGGCTGAACTGATTGGCGATACACCGCTTGTCAAATTACAGCGGCTTCAGCCAGGAAATGCGGCGGCTGTTTACTTAAAGCTGGAATCATTTAATCCTAGCGGAAGTGTAAAAGACCGCGCGGCTTACAATATGATCGTCGAAGCAGAAAAACAGGGGAAGCTCACAAAAGGAGCAACCATTATTGAGCCGACGAGCGGGAATACAGGGATTGGTTTAGCTATGAATGCTGCCGCAAGAGGCTACAAAGCTATCCTTGTCATGCCTGATACGATGACAAAGGAAAGAATCAATATCTTGAAGGCATACGGGGCGCAGGTCGTCTTAACCCCAGGAGAAGAAAAAATGCCAGGCTGCATCCGAAAGGCTGAGGAACTGGCGGCTCAAATTCCTCACAGCTTTATTCCCATGCAATTTGACAACAGGGCGAACCCAGATGCACATAGAGGAACAACAGCAGTCGAAATCATGGAAGCTGTGAAACAACTTGGACAGCCTCTTGGAGCCTTTGTCGCAACAGCTGGAACTGGTGGTACTATTACAGGAACTGGAGAGGAATTAAAAAAGGCATTCCCTCATTTAACCATCCGTGTAGCAGAGCCTAAGGGATCTCCAGTCTTATCTGGCGGGGAACCTGGCAAACATAAGCTCGTTGGCACAAGCCCAGGATTTATCCCCCATATTTTAAACGAGCACGTCTATGATGACATCGTGCAGGTAAGTGACGAAGATGCTTATCACATCACACGGCAGCTCGCTAAGCTTGAAGGAATTTTAGTAGGCCCATCCTCTGGGGCGGCTTGCTATGCAGCCATTGAAACAGCCAAGCAATTGCCGGCAGATCAAATCGTGATCTGTATGACAGCAGATACGGGTGAACGATACTTATCAAGTGATGTTTTTCAAGATTAAAAAAGGAACAGGGTGATGAACCCCTGTTCCTTTTTCTTCTTTCACGGTTAAGATGCTTAGACAGATTTCACCTCAGCCTGCTCCCCTGTGACGAGTAAAGCCTGTTCATCAGTAAGCGGACATAAATCAAGTGTCTCCTGATACTTCTCCATGATTTGCTCCGCAGCCTCGCCTAAATAGGCATTGTACATATGCGGTACTGGATAGCGGCTTATTTCGTTGAAGCCTTGAAATAATGAAAGCTCCGGCGCCTTCTCCTGATCATCCATCATGGAGATATATTCAACGCTTGGCGCCATAATGATACTCCCCGCAGACTCCCCGATGTACAGCTTGCCTTTGTTGATTTCTTCTTTCAACACGTCATCGAGACGCTGCTTTCTTAACTCCTGCAATAAATAAAAAGTGTTGCCTCCTGAAACATAGATCACATCATTTTGTTTGATCATCTGTGTGATCTCTTCTACGGACTGTTCATCTATCTGCACAGTCTCAAGCTGCATCCCTAATTGCTGAAAGGCTTCCTTCGCTGCCTCCACATAGTGCGTGACTTCTTCTACAGCACTTGCCGTTGGAAAGAAAGTCACACGCTTTCCTTTTAATGATTCACCTGCAAAGTCAGACAAGAGAGAATAGCTGTCTTTGAATGAAGAGCATAAGAACATTTTTTTCACTATGAATCCCCTCTTCTCTTTTCCAATTTCTATTTTGCTAATTCATACATAGCTTGTGCGTAAAGAGCTGTCGCTCTCAGTAAGTCATCAATTTCAATATATTCATCCTTTTGATGGGCGCAGTCTGGTCTGCCAGGAAATAGAGGTCCGAAGGCAACGCCAGCTTCTAAAGATCTCGCATACGTTCCTCCCCCAATAGCAATAAGGGTTGCAGGATCTCCCGTTTGCTCCTCATATACCCGCTGCAAGGTTTTCACAAGCGGATGATCTTTTGAGACGTGATGCGGAGGGCTGTCTTCGAATTTTAGAAGGGACGCCCCTTTGATGCTTTCAATTCCTTTTTTGACGTCCTTACCGTCTGCAGTTACTGGATAGCGGACATTTAACCCTAGCTTTGCTTCCTCATTCTGTTTATAGCGGATTATCCCAACATTCAACGTTAAATCTCCACTAATATCATCTTTGCAAGCAATTCCAAGCTTTTTCCCTCTTGTATCCTGATCAAATAAAGCGTTGATTTGGGAAGTAAAGGCAAGTCCCTGCTCATCTAATTCATGTCCGCATAAGAAGTTCGCCATATGAATGCCCGCATTTGTCCCATGCGCCGGCTCCATGGCATGAACGGATACCCCTTTTAATGTAAAATGCAGTCCATCCGCTGTACTTTTTACCTCACCAGATAATTGATGATCAGCAAGATAGGCTTCGAAGGCCGTTTTTAATGATTCAGCATCGTGTTCCTGTGCAGCAGTCACAGTAGCAGCTGCCTCATCTGGCACCATATTGAGCCTCATACCCGATGTAAATTGCTTAAGCGTATAGCGCTGATGATTCGCTGTTTGTTGATATGTAAATGACAGGGTGGCATCAATAATCCCTTTTTCCGCATGAATAATCGGAAAATCGGCGTCTGGTGCAAATCCGATTTGCGGCATCGCCTCATGCTTGAAATAATGGTCCACACAGCGCCAATCGCTTTCTTCATCTGTCCCAATGATCATTCGAATTTTTTTCGACAGCTGCAGACCAGTATCTTTTAAGATCTTCAGCGCATAAAATGCCGCCATGGTTGGGCCTTTATCATCAATAGCCCCGCGTGCAAAGATTTTATTTTCTCTGATGTCTGCTGAAAATGGCGGGGTTGTCCAGCCGTCACCAGCAGGCACCACGTCCACATGACACAGCACACCTACAATGTCTTCGCCTTCCCCATATTCAATATGACCTGCATAGCCGTCGACATTCTTGACTGTGAAGCCTTCGTCTTCCCCTTTTTTCAGCATATACTGCAGAGCATCATCGACTTTTTCACCAAATGGCTTTCCTTTTTTGCCGCCTTCTTCATCAAGGACACTTTCAATTTGTAAAAAAGATTGTGTGTCCTTAATCAAGTCGTCTTTTTTTCGTATTACTTCAGCTTCCCAATTCATTTTTCCATTCCTCCTTGAAAAAAGGTTGCAATCCACCCTTAAAACGAATATTATATTAATTGTTTTGTAATAATGTTCGTAAATGGAGGATTTTATGTTTCAGTTAAAAGAAAATCAAACCAACATAAAGAAAGAAATAATCGCTGGTATGACGACATTCTTCACTATGGTCTATATTGTTGCCGTCAACCCGGGAATTCTTTCAAAAGCAGGTATTCCTTTTGACCAAGTCTTTACTGCAACAATCATCGCTGCTGTCGTCGGTACGCTCTGGATGGCACTGTTTGCAAATTATCCGATTGCCATTGCACCAGGCATGGGGCTGAATGTCTATTTCACCTTTACCGTTGTCGGCGGTGGTGGCATCAGCTATCAAACAGCGTTTAGTGCGGTATTTGTTGCTGGTATACTCTTTATTATTTTATCGTTAACATCCCTTAGAAAACAACTGATTCAAGCCATTCCAGATAATTTAAAGTACGGCATTACAGCAGGAATCGGGCTTTTCATTGCGTTCATCGGCCTCCGTCAATCTGGAATCATTGCTGCTGATCCAGAAAACCTTGTGAAGCTTGGTCATTTAAGCTCGCCTGTTGTCGTTTTAACGCTTGTCGGGTTAATGATTTCGGTTATTTTAATGGTTCTACAAATAAATGGAGCACTGTTTATCGGTATGTTAGCAACCACATTGATTGCGCTCGCAACAGGCCAGCTTCATTTCCCTAAAATGCTGATGGACATTCCTGCACTGCCTGAAGGCATGCTGATTACAAATCCAATCGCTGCTTTTGGTGATGTGTTCTCTCATCATTTGTATGCTGTCGTCTTCTCCTTCTTACTGGTGACGATTTTTGATACAACAGGCACTATGATCGGCGTTGCCGAACAAGCCGGATTAATGAAAAACGGCCAGCTGCCAAAAGTGCGCAGAGCCCTGCTCGCTGACTCTGCTGCAACGACTGTTGGATCTATGTTTGGTACAAGCCCAACCACTGCTTATATTGAATCATCATCAGGAGTTGCTGCTGGCGGAAGAACTGGACTGACTTCTTTAACGGTCGCTGCACTGTTTATTGTGGCATTATTTTTTGGCCCACTCGTTCAAGCGATTTCGTCTTTACCATCCATCACATCACCTGTTTTAATCATTGTTGGCTGCTTGATGATGAACTCGGTGTCACGCATTCGGTGGAACGAACTAGACGAAGCATTCCCTGCTTTTCTTGTCATTCTTTCGATGCCGCTGACTTCTAGTATCTCTACAGGGATTTCACTTGGATTTATTTCATATCCGCTTGTGAAATTGGCGAAAGGGAAATGGAGAGAAGTACATGTGCTTGTTCTCATCTTTGCCATCTTATTTTTTATTCAGCTCTTTTTCTTAGAAGGATAACGGAAACAAAAAATGCACATCCTAACATGGAATGTGCATTTTTGCCTTCACTGATTTTTTTATTTTGTAAATTTTCTGTGTTTATTTTTCGAACATTTGAACGTGTTAGCTTCTATCGTATCCCTTATCATTATTGGGTTGTAACCGGATTCAAATCATGATATATACCATATTTCATTTCATGAAGACAAGTTTAAAAACACGTAAAGTTGACTTTTTGGTGGAACTAGATGCATAATAACGTGTATAATAGAATAAAACATTAAGAAACACGAACATTTACCATTGTTGCATGTCCTTATTTCGCAGTTTTAGTGTAGTAAGTTGTGGTTAGTCAAGTCCATCCGATCTTATTGATAGGGAGTGGTTTTTTGAAACCTTCAACAAACCGTATGATGACTCGAATCAAATCAGTTTATATGTTCATTCAAGAGAAAGGTCTTGTGACGACACAAGAGCTGGTTGATGAATTCGGGATCACACCTAGAACCATTCAAAGAGACTTAAACGTGCTTGCCTATAACGATCTTGTTCATAGTCCAAGCAGAGGCAAATGGGAAACAACGAGAAAAAAAGTAAAAATATCATCTTAAGCGTATAATGAATTGTCCATATAACAAAAAGAACCGGCGATATGCCGGTTCTTTTCTTTTGTTCTTATGTTATTCACGATTCATTAAGCTGTCTAATTCTTCATCCGTCAATTCACGGTACTCTCCGGGTTCTAGTTCTTCATCTAATGAGACAGCCCCCATCGAGAGCCTTTTTAAAAAGATCACTTCATTTCCCACCGCTTGGGCCATCAGCTTCACTTGATGGTACTTCCCTTCAGTAATCGTCAAACGGATGCGTGTATCTTCCTCTTTATTCGCATCTACTTCCACCTTCGCCGGCTTCGTGTGATAATCATCTAAGATAACAACACCCTCTTCAAGACGCTTAATGTCTTGATCACCTAAAGGATATTTCAAATGAACTTCATACGTTTTTGGCACATGCTTTTTTGGAGAAAGTAATTGATGAGCAAGCTGTCCATCATTTGTGAGGAGAAGGAGACCGACCGTATCCTTATCCAGTCTCCCCACAGGGAATGGCTCCCTTGCGATATCCTCCGGCTCGAGTAAATCGACAACCGTTTCATCCCGCAGATCTTCAGTTGCTGAGATCACCCCGTCCGGCTTGTTCATCATTAAGTAAATGAATTCTTTATATTCTACACGCTCTCCGTGTACGAGCACTTCATCATTTGATGGATCAACATGATCTTTCACCTGCTTCGCCACTTCTCCATTCACTGTGACCGCCCGGGCCTTGACAAGCTTTTTCACATCTTTTCTTGAACCAAAGCCGCTGTTAGCAAGTAATTTATCAAGCCTCATGAATATCTACCTCTTCTTAACTCTTTTTTCTTAAAAATTTCGGCATACGGCTGCCAAGTACACGCTCTAGTAATCCCACCTTATAAGACAAGAACATATACACACCACCGCCAGTGATCATAGAAATCAAAATGACGATACCCGCTTGTACAATTCCGCCTTCATAAGAAATCACGTGGCTCACAAGCTGACATGTCACATAAGCCACCACAGCCATGATCGCCGTTAAAATACCAATCAGAATAAAACGTTTGAAAATTCTGCGGAACGAATAGCCCGCATGACGTTTAATCATGATAAACATATACAAGATAGACGCACTATAACCTAATGCCGTTGCCAGCACAGAACCATTTCCTTGTAGCCAGCTGATCAGCGGGATGTTCAGAACAGTTTTAATAATGATCCCTAACAAAAGACTAACGATAGCAAATTTTTGTTTGTTAATCCCTTGCAGGATCGCTGCATTAATGGTGAATAAAGAAAACAATAATGCAACAGGTGCATACCAGAACAAAATGGAAATCCCAATCTCAGGGTGAACCGACGGATAGAAAAACCAATAAACCGGTCCAGCCAATGCAGAGATACCAAATGAAGCAGGCAGCACGAAAAATAAAATAACTTGCATCGTCTGATCAATTTGTCTATTGAGCAGCTTGTAATTACGTGCTGTAAATGATTCCGTAATCGTCGGAATCAAGGTTAATCCAAACGCTGTTGCAAGTGACACAGGAATCATCACAAGCTTCGGTAAATATAACGTCACAATGGACAATACCGCTGTACTTATATCCTGATGCCCTGATGCAATCATGGCTCTGTTAATTGTGTTTGTATCGATATAAGAATAAATTGGAATCGCAAGTCCAACAAATACATACGGCGCCGCATAGCTAAACAGCTCTGTAAACATTTGCTTATAAGATAAATCAGAGTGAGCGCCTGTATTCGGCTGCATAGATAAGAGCCGGTCCTTTCGCTTCAGCCAATATAAATAAAGCGTAAATAAACCGCCAAATGCACCGATCAGTGCGGCAAATGTTGCATACCCAACAGCAATGACAAGCCCGCCGTCAAGCACCTTTAAAATAATAAACGTCGCCGTTAATAGGAAGATGATTCTAACAAGTTGTTCAATCACTTGGGAAACAGCTGTTGGTCCCATCATGGAGTGTCCTTGGAAGAACCCGCGTACAAGACTCATGATCGGCACAACCAAAAGGCCTAAGCTGACCATCCGAATCACATATACCACTTGATCGACAGTCAAACCGCCTGTTTCATTTGATCCGCCAAGCTGAATCTTGGCAAAAATCGGTGCGGACAAATATAAAATAGAAAAGGCGATAATCCCGGTGACAAGCATGACCGACATACCCGCCCTGAACATTTTTCTTGTTGTCTCATAATCGCCGATCGCATTATATTTGGAAACAAATTTTGATACCGCTGTTGGAAAACCAAGCGTAGCAATACTTAAAAAGATCGTATACTGATTGTATCCATATTGGAATAGCGCACCACCAGTAGCTCCAACCATTGCGCTAAATGGAATTAAATAAATCATACCAAGAATACGAGAGAGATACGTCCCTATCGTTAAAACCAACGTACCACGAAGCAGTTTATTAGACATGCGCTTAACCACCATTTTTCTAATGAATATTCAACTTAACTATTTTACCACATCAATTCAACACACAGGTAACAAATCCAATACAGAAGTCACAAAACCAATCAATTCATATTTCAGCCTTCCCTAATCTTCGTTATAATAGAAAAATGACTGAAAGTAGAAAGAGGAATGTAACATGAAACATTATGATGTCATTGTCATTGGCGGCGGACCTTCTGGACTGATGGCCGCGATTGCATCAGCAGAACACGGCGCTACTGTTCTGTTAATTGACAAAGGAAACAAACTTGGCAGAAAGCTGGCCATTTCTGGCGGCGGACGCTGTAACGTCACCAATCGCCTTCCAGTAGAAGAAATCATCAAGCATATTCCCGGAAACGGCCGTTTTCTATATAGTGCATTTTCTGAGTTCAACAACGAGGATATTATTTCGTTTTTTGAAAACCTCGGTATTGAACTAAAAGAAGAAGACCATGGACGTATGTTCCCTGTATCAAACAAAGCACAATCTGTTGTGGATGCCCTTCTAGACAGGCTCCGCGCCCTCAATGTCACCATTCGAACGAACGAAAAGATTAAAGCGGTTCTGTATCAAGACGGACAAGCAGCTGGAATTGTTACAAATAATGATGAAAAAATTTCAAGTAAGGCTGTCGTCATTGCTGTCGGCGGAAAAAGTGTGCCGCATACCGGCTCTACTGGTGACGGCTATGCATGGGCAGAAGCAGCCGGACATACCATTACAGAGCTTTTCCCAACAGAGGTACCAGTCACATCAGATGAACGATTTATTAAAGAAAAAGTGCTTCAAGGTCTTTCTTTAAGAAGTGTGGCTGTCAGTGTTTTAAATAAAAAAGGGAAACCAGTCGTCACACATGTCATGGATATGATCTTTACTCACTTTGGTTTATCGGGTCCAGCTGTTCTTAGATGCAGCGGATTTGTTGTGAAAGAATTGAAAAAGCAGCCGGCAGTCCGCCTGCAAATTGACTTATATCCGAAGCTGAATGACGAGGAGCTGTTCCAAAAGCTTCATCGTGACCTTAAAGATGAACCGAAGAAAGCCATTAAAAATGTCCTTAAGTCTTGGATGCAAGAACGCTATTTATTGTTTCTGTTAGAACGGAACGGTATTGATCCACAAGACACATTCTCTGGTCTAGCCAAGGATAAACTGCGTGCATTTGCCCATGATTGCAAACATTTTATTGTGCATGCAAATGGTACCCTATCTTTGGACAAAGCGTTCGTGACAGGAGGCGGCGTTTCTGTGAAGGAAATTGAACCGAAGAAAATGGCGTCTAAAAAAATGCCTGGTCTTTATTTCTGCGGAGAAATTTTAGACATCCATGGCTACACAGGCGGATACAATATTACGTCAGCACTTGTGACAGGCAGGCTTGCCGGCATGAATGCTGCACTAGAAGCAAAGGAGAGAAAGCAATGATCAGACGTGCATTACCGATTGTTCTTGCGGTCGTTATCAGTTTGACAGCCGCTGTTTTCTTGAAGCTGTCGATTACCCCGTTAAAAGTCGCCATTGTTTTGGCGTTTACCATTTTCGCTGTATGTTTAAAAGAATATGTCTACCGTCTTCGCAAACGAATTGAGGAAAAATCGTCTTCACATATCGATAGTTGATAAATGGAAGTAAAACATGTTACGGTAAAGTAGAGGTCGAGTGAGAAGCTCGCCTCTTTTTGTTTGAAATAAGTTGAGTTAGGGGATATTAAACAAAGTCCTCTGCTTAAACGTGTAGAACAACAGGAGAGTGAGATGGTGTGAAAAACGTATCAAGTGTATTTTGGATTGTGATTGCGATCACATTTGTTGCCGTGATGTGGGGAGCGTTTTCTCCAGACACATTGCAAAATGTCACAGATCAAATTCAAACATACATTACAAATGACTTTGGCTGGTATTACTTGTTAGTGGTATCACTGCTTGTCGGCTTTTGTCTATTCTTTATTTTTAGCCCAATCGGTAAGATTACGCTAGGAAAACCGGGGGAAGAGCCTGAATTTGGTTTATTTTCTTGGTTTGCTATGCTATTTAGTGCCGGTATGGGAATTGGTCTTGTTTTTTACGGAGCAGCTGAACCAATCAGCCACTATGCTATTCAGTCACCAACAGGGGAGACTGAAACTGCGCAGGCCTTCCGTGATTCCCTTCGCTATACATTTTTCCACTGGGGGCTTCATGCATGGGCTATTTATGCCATTGTTGCACTTTGCATTGCTTACTTTAAATTTAGAAAAGACGCACCTGGCTTAATCAGTGCAACACTGCAGCCCGTTTTAGGAAATAAAATTCACGGATGGATCGGTAAAACCATCGATTGTATTGCGGTATTTGCAACCGTGGTTGGTGTTGCGACAAGCCTAGGATTAGGCGCGGCACAAATAAATGGTGGATTGAATTACCTTTTTCATATTCCAAATACCTTTAGCACACAATTGATCATCATTATCATTGTGACGGTGCTTTTCCTTGTATCTGCTTTAAGAGGGATTGGAAAAGGCATTAAATACTTAAGTAATATCAATATGGTATTAGCAGCTGTTCTGATGTTTTTCTTACTTTTGGTAGGTCCAACTGTTTTTATCTTAAATTCATTTACTGACTCGATTGGACAATACTTATCCAATATTGTTCAAATGAGCTTCCGTCTATCTCCCAATGATCCTGAAAAGAGAGAATGGATTAATGGATGGACGATCTTTTATTGGGCATGGTGGATTTCTTGGGCACCATTTGTCGGGATCTTTATCGCTAGAGTGTCACGCGGGCGAACGATTCGCGAATTTTTAGTGGGTGTCTTAGTGGCTCCTTCCATCCTAGTATTCCTATGGTTCTCGATTTTCGGCGTGTCTGCAATGGACTTACAGCAAAAGAATATTGTCGATGTTGCAGGCCTTTCAACTGAAACGATGCTCTTCGGTGTACTGAATGAATATCCGCTGGCGATGATTACATCGATACTAGCACTCATTTTAATCGCCGTATTCTTTATTACATCGGCTGATTCAGCTACATTTGTGCTTGGAATGCAGACAACCTACGGATCATTAAACCCTCCTGGCAGTGTCAAAGTCAGCTGGGGCATTATCCAATCTGCTGTTGCTGCTGTGCTTTTATTTTCAGGGGGACTTGAAGCCTTGCAAAATACAGCCAAGCTCGCAGCCTTGCCGTTCTCCGTTGTCATCATATTGATGATTGTCTCGCTGTATAAATCACTAAATGATGAACGAAGAATCATCAAACAAGCCAATAAAGTCAATAAACCAAGAAGTCCAAGAGTAAAAAAAGCATAATCGCAAGCGAGAAAAAAAGCCGTTCCTCATCCGAACGGCTTTTTTCTATATAAACAATTTAAGATTGTCTCGAGCTTGAGGATTCCTTTAAAATAGTGTTGAATCATCACTTTCTACATAATGGAGGTTTATATGACGTTACCTACGTTCAAGTACAACCCAGACCCAGTTTTGTTAAACGTGATTAAAAAAGAGCATACGACATGTCCTGTTTGTGAGAAAGAAAGAGATTATGTGTACCATGGCCCTTTTTATGCTGTTGAAGATGTGGAGGGAATTTGTCCTTGGTGCATTAAAGATGGATCAGCGGCGAAAAAATACAATGGAACCTTTCAAGACGATGCAAGCTGTGATGACGTCGATCAAGAGGAATATATCGATGAGCTGATCTTCAGAACGCCAGGCTATCGCGGATGGCAGCAGGAATATTGGTTAAGTCATTGCGGAGATTTTTGCGCAATCGTCCAGTATGTCGGCTGGAAAGAGATTGAACATTTAGAGGAAGAACTCGCCGAGGATATCGAAGACATTTGCAGCGGCGAAGGATTAACGAAAGAAAACCTAAAGCAATGGCTCGTCAACGGAGGAGACTTACAAGGCTACCTCTTCCAATGTGTTCACTGCAAAAAGCACCGTTTATATATTGACGCCAGCTAACCAAAGAAAAAGGACCCTTCAAGCAGGTCCTTTTTGATGCCGTCTATTTTTTATATAAAATGAGTGCAGAAAAACAGTAGAGCTGGTCGCCTCCCTGCTCACAGATCACCGCTACATTGTACTTGATGTCAATGATTTGGTCGTCATCCATTCCTTTTAAAAAATGATTGATTTCACTTTGCAAATCTTTCTCATGCTCTTCATCAAATACAGCTACCTTTAGCACCTATGCCACTCTCCCTTCTCTCGCTACTCTATCTTTATGCACATAGAGAGAGGCATATGAACAAAAAACCTTTCATCCTAACGATGAAAGGTCTTCAATTTATAACTTCGGTTTTGTTTCTCCTGTCCAAGCAAGCATCCCGCCAACGACATTGGTCGCTTGATAGCCTTGATCTTCTAGGTAATAGCAGACATTTTCACTACGTTTACCAGAGCGGCAAATAATATAATATTCCTGCGTTTGATCGAATGCATCCAGCTTCTCAGGGATATCTCCCATTCGGATGTGGACCGCTTCAGGAATCATCCCTTCTGCTACCTCTTCATCCTCACGTACATCGACAAGCTGAATAGCTTCTTCCTGATCCAGCTTTTGTTTTAATTCTTCTATTGAAATTTCTTTCACTGCCACGAGTCTCATCTCTCCTTTTCATCACGGTGACACCATTATAGCAGATGGTTCACTTCACTGCGTATTCACCCGCTTCGATTGAAGGAAAGACGGCAGCCGCTTCTTCACTTCGGCTGTCTCGTACTCACTTTCAAACTCAACCTTTTTAAAGACTTGATAGGCCAGCCACATATGACCGTAGGCGAGTATGCTCACACTAAAAAATGGCACGATTCCCGGTAAATAAGCAAACAGAACAAACAGCACAGCCGAGAAAACAAGCATAGAGAGTGTATATTGCAAATATGACACACCAAGCAGAAGAGAGAATTTCAGATAGAGACGTTTTTTCCAATCGTAATGAGCAAGCAGCGGAAAAATATAAAATAAGCTCACAATAAACAGAAAACCAAAAATATATATAGCAAAGCGAAGCACATGTAAGGGCCAGCTCGTCGGATAAATATAAGCAAGATCGACATAAATAATCGTTCCAATGAGGAACAGCACCACTCCAATCATGTTAGAGCGGACAAATTCCTCACGGTATACCTTCCAAAAAGTGCGGAATACATTGACTTGCTCATGCCCTTGAATCCACTTTCTCATTACGGAAAATAACGCAGTGGTCGCAGGCATCAAGCCAAAAATCCCAAGCCCTAGAATGGTGAACAAAAGCCATAACAAATTCGTATAGGCGAGTCTCATCACCCACTCACACATCCTCAGCATTCTGCTCATTGAACCATCATGATCCATCTCTTTTCCCCCTCCTCTCTTTCTCTTTACACCTTCTCTTTATGAAACAATTCATCAATTTCAATTGGGCGTTTTTCTGCGACAGATCGCCACATGCCCTCCCCAAGTGCAATCGAATAAGCACCAGCCTCTGCACCTGCTAAAATGTCATAGTGAATCAAGGGATCTTTTCCTATAAATAAATCAGCCAAAAGCAGAGGATCTCCTCCTCCATGTCCACCTGACTGCTTTACGACTTCAATCGTCTCCTTTGATCCAAACATCGGGTAATAAGAAATTGTTTGTTCTGGGAATTGAAAAGGAATTCTTGATGGCACATGAAACTCATTTGTTTCAATACGCCCCTTCGTCCCATTAATAGCCAGACGATAGCCTTCATATGGGGCTGAGAATTGAATCGAATAGCTGAGCAGAGCCCCTTGATCATAAACGACTGACGCCACATATGTATCCTCAATATCAATTTCCTGATCAAAAATGCACGCATCCGGACGATAATTTGAGTACTGCGGCGTTTGCTGCTGATCGGATTCAATATGATCGTCCTCCACCTTCGAGCGCTCAACCCGCGGATTCCACCTTGCTTCATAATGACAAATATCCTTCACATGACATGTTCCGCAAAATCTTTTTTCCTCCCCGTGCAAGGGATTCCAAGGGCTTTCGCTGCCGTAATAGTTCAGCGCCCCGTAGGCAAATACTTGCTTCGGCTTTTGATCAATCCACCAGTTGACCAGATCAAAATGATGCGTCGACTTATGAATAGACAGTCCGCCAGAAAATTGACGTGTACGGTTCCACCTTTTGAAATAACTAGCACCATGATACGTATCAATAAGCCAGCTCAGTTCAACGGATGTGACCCTTCCAATTTTCCCGTCTAGAATCAGTTCTTTTATCTTTCGATGGAAAGGATTGTAACGATAATTAAAGGTGACCGTGACCTTTCCTTTACTTTCTGCTTCTTTTTCCATCACTTTTTTGGCGTCTTTTGCTGTTGTCACCATCGGCTTTTCGGTGATGACATCTAGATCATGGTCAAGTGCCTGCATGATATACGTGACATGTGTATCATCCCTGCCTGCCACAATGACGATATCTGGTTTTGCTTTCTTGACCATCTGATCAAATGCATCTTCATGAAAAAACGAAACGCCCCGGAGTGATGGAAAACGCTCCTGACAAAGTGTATACCGCTGATGATCTATATCTAGGAGCCCTGTAATCTTATAATGCTCATTGAAATCCTCTGTAAGCGGTTGAATAAACATATTGAACGCACGATGACTTAGCCCGCAAATCACGACCCGTTTCACATTCCTCACCCCATTTTCTATTGGTTTTCACGAAGCTGTTTCATGAGAGATAGCGCCTCTTTTGTCTTGTCAGCATATACGGGAATGAAAGCGACCATATCTCGGTGTAATTGAAAGGTATAGCCGTTGAGTTTTTTCTTTCCTTTATTGATTTGAACTGCATAATCGACCGTTTTCCCTGTCTTTTTGTCCTCGACCGTATATGGTCCTGCTGCTTGATCACCTATTTCCATCTCTTCCAGCAGCTGAAAGCTTTCAGGATCATCATACGTTCTAAACATTTCTTCTGGGACAAGCATCACGTCCCCCTCTTTTGAGGTAATTTCAACAAGAAGCTTTTCAGGAATCGCCGGAAAGATGTGGACGCTATAAGTCTCTTGTTCCGGCTGAAAAGCCTTCTCCACTAATTGATCCTTCATTCCCTTTGACATATCAGAAAAAATCAGGACATCGATACCGTTTGTTTTCCCCTGACAGGCAGATAAACAAAAGGCAGCAATGAAACTGATGAGCCATACGACGGCTCTTTTTTGCCTTCTCATGCCTTTTGAAAAACAGACAGCTTTTCTAGCTCAGTTAACGCCATAATAAAAGCGCCTGCCCCGTGCAAGTCATTTGTGCTCCGCTCTCTTCCAACGTAATAATCATAAAATCCTGCAGATGTTCCAATACAGATATCGTTGATGGTAAAATCACCATTTTCTTTCTCAGCCGTCTTATGCTGAATCAAGCCTTGATATGCTTTGACCACATGATCAACATAACGGAGGTCCACATACCCTTCATTCATGGCCTTTGCCATGGCGTACATGAATAAACACGATCCCGAGCTTTCAAGCCAATTGTCACTGTGATTTCCTTTATCAATGATTTGGTGCCAGAGACCTGTCTTTTGATCCTGGTACTCTGCCACACTTTCCAGCATGTCTGTCAGTGTTTCCTTCCACACCTTCCGCATTTCATGCTGCTCGGGCAGGTCCTCGATCATATCTGCTAATGCAAGGACATACCAGCCAAACGATCTTGCCCAAAACTCTGGGGAACAGCCGGTCTTTTGATCAGCCCATGGCATCGTTTTTCGTTCATCCCACGCGTGATAATATAGACCCGTTTGTTCATCTTTCGTATGCTTTCTCATGAGATGCTCTTGATGGATGACCATATCCACAAGTGACTCTTCACCTTTAAGCTGAGCATACTTTAAGGCAAAAGGACCGCCCATGTAGAGACCATCGAGCCACATTTGATAAGCATAATTATCTTTATGCCAAAATCCGCCCTCAGACGTGCGGTTTAGCGTACGATAGAGTCCGCGCAGCTTCTCCGCTGCGAGCACATACCGCTTCTCTCTCGTTCGTTCGTAAAGAGGGAATAAAATGAGCCCTGCTTGTATGGCATCAAGCTCATCCCTGCGAAATAATAGATTTCCGTACTCATCAATAAGTGAGTCCGCATAGTTTTTCACATAATCGAAATAAGCCTCGTTCCCTGTTGCCTCATATAGCTTCATAACGCCGCAAAGGAAAACGCCTTGATGATAATGCCACCTTCCAGCTGGCGGCAGCTCAATTGGTGTATACGCTTTCATAATGGTTTGTGCTAATTTCTCTGCATGCTCAAGCGGTGATCCCTTTTCAATCGATAATGTCATTCTTCCTCATCTCCCTTTTTAATAAATACCTTCTTCCCCGAATTTCTTCGCTAAACGGTTTGCCAGCATGACCAAAATAAGTCCAACGGCTGCTTTAAATAAACCAACAGCGGTACTATAACTGAATTGTCCTTGTTTAAGACCTGCTGTATAGACATAGGTATCAAAAATCTCCGCTACTTCCCGGTTCGTTGCGTTCAGTAATAGATAGACATGCTCAAAGCCAAGCTCAAGCGTATCACCAATTTTTAAAATAAGCAGAACCACAATGACACTTTTGATGGCTGGAAGTGTGATGTGCCACATTTGTCTCAATCTCCCCGCACCATCCATTTTTGCTGCTTCATATAGCTGCGGATCTACCGCTGTAATCGCCGCAAGATAAATAATCGTCGACCACCCTGCTTCCCGCCAGATCACCTGTAAAATGTACATCGGTCTAAACCATTCCTGACTAAGAAGGAAGTTAATCTTTTCCCCTCCAAAGAAAGCAATCAATTCATTAATTAACCCGCCATCTACTGTTAACAAAACAAAAGATAAGGACACGACAATGACCCATGACATGAAGTGAGGGATATAAATCATCGTCTGTACAAATTTCTTAAACAATGCCAATCTCACTTCATTTAAAAGAAGGGCTAACAAGATCGGAATTGGAAAGAAAATCACAACATTCATGGCAAATAAAATCAGCGTATTTTTTAATAAGATGAAAAATGTTGGTTCTGTAAACAAGCGAATAAAGTGTTTGAAGCCAACCCACTCACTGCCAAGAATACCGAGAAACGGCTGGTAATCTTGAAAGGCAATGATGAGCCCCCACATTGGCACATATTTAAAAACAAGAAAATAAATGAGCCCCGGCAAAATCATTAAATACAAAAACTTTTGACTAAGCAGCTGATTAAGTAAGCGCTTTCTTTTTTCATTTTTCAAAGCTGCCGCACGCATACCCTTGGCAGTGACATCCTCTGTTTTCATTGATAAAGCCTCCCCTCATGCTGATGCATGTGTTAACTGTATCTTAAGGATGAAAAATCCGTCTACAATCATATCAACAGATCATATTTTCATAGGTGAAGCTACTCAAAACGTTACATAAAACATAAGAAAATGATCCTAATCTCAGAAAATGATTATTGACAAACCTACCAGATTTTTGGATTAATAAATTAAGGGGAAAAGATTGTTTCGTTTGAAATGGGGGGTTTTATGAAAAGAAAGCAGTATAAATTTTATTACAAGCTTGTGACGTTTTTTTTCATACTTAGTACGATTCCTGTTATCATTGTCGGCATTTTTTCTTATCAGCATTCGCAAAAAACAGCACTTGAAAATATCTCAAATGAAAAGCTCGACAGCGTCAAACAAACGCAATCCACTATTGAGCATATTTTAAAAACTGTTGATCATTCTCTCACTCACTATGTCAGTTCGCCACCTCTCCTTCAAACACTGGCAGAACCTTTAAATCCAGACCAATTCCAGCTTTATAATCAAGTACAGCAGGAACTGAACTACCTGCAAACCTTTGACACCGACCTTTCCAATATTACACTCGTCAGTAAAATGGAAGACTGGTACATGAACAATTCGGGGCTTTATCATGTCACAAGCGAAGACCAAGAAAAAGCGCTGACCTCTTACCTCAATATACCAAGTCACTCCAGCTGGGCACTTGAAGAGAATAATCCACTTGTTGCGACTAAAGAAGGTAAAGCATCCTTTTGCAAGTACAATGTGAATTTAATCAAACAACTGCCTATGAACAGCGTTCAAAAAAAGGGAATCGCTGTCGCCAGCATTCCAAGCTGCGTGATTGCTGATAACATGCCTGACTTCTCTCAATCAGATAGCATGTTTGTCATCGATACAAACGGAAAAGTGCTGCTACATAATCGCAAAGAACAAATTGGTGAATCGCTGAAACATCAAGATTTCGTCAAGCATGTGCTCTCACTTGAAAAACGATCAGGACAATTTGATATGAAGATCGACGAACTCAACTATCAAATCACATTTCAAAAATCAGATTATAATGAATGGACGTACCTATCCTTTGTTTCTATTCCAGAACTTAAACAGCAAACGAAATCAATCGGGTGGATTACCTTTATTATCTGCACTATTTTGTTAGCGCTTTCATTACTATTTTCATGGTTTGGTTCCAGACACTTTTATAAACCAATCCGCTTATTATACGAGTCATTTGCACGCAATGAATCATTTTTGCAAAAACAGCCTTTTCAAAATGAATTTGAGTTGATTGAATCAAGTATTAAACAAATGAAAGATCAAAACAATGATTTAGAGGAACGGATTGAGCAGCAAGTGACACACTTACAGCAATACTTTATGGTACGGCTGCTGCTTGGAAAGCTGACAGATGAAGAAGTAAACAACCGGTTCCAAAGCTTAGGCTTTCCCCAGGGCTGGTCTCATTTGTCCATGCTCGTGACCCAAATCGATACGTTAAAAGGAACACCTTATGAAAAAAAAGATGCTGATTTGCTTTTATTTGCGATCAATGGACTGATCGAGCAGATTATTCCGCAAGAGGAACACCTTCAGCCAACCGTTGTCAATGAACATCAAACAACGATTATCCTTAACCACTCAAAGTCAGACGAAGAGTTTACTGAATATTTAAACCAATTAGCAGAAACCATTCAGCAGCATATCGAAGAAGAGCTCGGTTTATCGATCAGCATTGGGATCAGCCGCCAGTTTAAGGAGCTTACGATGGCAAAACACGCTTACATTGAAGGAAAAGAAGCCTTAAAATACAGACTCAAAGCAGAGAAAAAATCCATTATCTTATATGAGCATATCCAGCAAGGAAAGACGTTCAAAACCCATTTTCCAAAGCAGCTGCAGCATGATTTATTTGATGCGGTGAAAGCTGGCGATCAAGGCAAAGCGGATCACTATTTACATGTGCTCCTGCAATCCATTTTCTCTAAAAATGCCGGACCGCACGAATACCAGATCGCCCTCGCTCGTTTTTTAAACAATTTAATTGAGCTGATGCATTTGCTGGGTATTGAATTATTTGAGGTCGAAGACAACAAAATGCTCTATGATACGATTTTTGAATTTAAAACCTTTGAAGATACAGAAGCATGGCTGAAACATGAGATCATCCGGCCAATTATTGACCAGCTTGCTGCACGTGAAGACTCACAATACAAAAACATCTCAGAAAAAATCATTCATATTATTCATCAAGAATTCGACTCAGATCTCACCTTGGATGAAATCGCCACACGCCTGCATTACAATCCCAATTATTTAAGCAGTATTTTCAGAAAGGAAATGGATATCTCTTTTAGTGAATATCTCTCTTCCTACAGACACCATGTCGCTAAAAACTGGCTAGTAGAAACCGATATGTCCGTCAAAGAAATTTCGGAAAAACTGAAATATAAAAACCCGCAAAATTTCATCCGATCCTTTAAAAAGCTAGAAGGTACTACTCCTGGGAAATACCGCGACCAGAAAAAAGGCACGTAAGACAAAGAGTCCCGCTCTCACAAGAAAGCGGGGCTCTTTTATTTAAACTGTTCATTTAAGATGCTGTCTTCCAGCACTGAAAGCGGCTCTCCATACACACGTTCAATATGAGCTGCTCCCCAATCGCATAGCGCATTGAGAATTCTTTCGAGCGACTGTCCATATTCACTTAATTCATATTCCACTTTTGGCGGTACCTGTTCATAGACAATCCGGTTAATGACGCCATCACTTTCAAGCTCTCGTAGCTGCTGCGTGAGCATTTTTTGTGTGATGTTTGGCATGAGCCGCTTCAATTCGCTCGTACGTTTTTTCCCATGTGTCAAATGACATAAAATCACACACTTCCACTTCCCGCCTATGACCTCAAGCGTTGCTTCCACAGAGATATTATATTTTTTCTTTTCCATCGAATATTCACTCCTCTTTGTACGAACAGGCACTTTTTAGTACCTATATTACAAAAAAGTACGTACTTTTTTTTTCGTCATCTATGTTAGATAATAACTCTTGCCGATCGGCTTCGTCTATCAAAATGTCATCACAGAAGGATGTGAACTTACTGATGAAGAAAAAGCAAAACCATTTTGCTCTGCTCGCACTAGCGATTAGTGCTTTTGCTATAGGAACAACTGAGTTCATTAGTGTCGGTCTTTTGCCAATGATCTCAGAGGACTTTGGAGTGAGCGTCAGTCAGGCAGGCTGGACTGTCTCTTTATATGCACTTGGTGTGACATTTGGAGCGCCTATATTGACTTCCCTTACTTCCACGATGAAAAGAAAGACATTACTTTTGCTCATTATGCTCGTCTTTTTGATTGGTAATACACTTGCCACCATTGCCCCGACCTTTTCAGTGCTGTTAATCGGCCGGGTGATTTCAGCCTTGTCCCATGGAATCTTCATGTCCATTGGCTCTACGATTGCTGCAAGCCTTGTCGTGAAAGAAAAACGGGCAAGCGCCATTGCCTTTATGTTCACTGGTTTAACAGTAGCGACTGTGACAGGTGTGCCATTCGGGACATTTCTTGGTCATGAGTTCGGCTGGCGGACATCATTTGGTGTGATTGTGATCATTGGTCTGATCGCACTGATATCCAACTATTTACTTGTTCCGTCTCAATTAAAGCAGGGTGTGAAAACATCTTTTAAAGATCAGGCTGTCCTATTAAAAACAAAAAGAATCTTGCTTTTATTTGTCATTACAGCCACAGGGTATGGAGGAACCTTTGTCGTCTTCACATATTTATCTCCTCTCTTGCAGCATGTGACAGGTCTTGCGCCTGGGGCTGTGGCGTTGATCCTGCTTTTATACGGCATCACGATCGCAGCTGGAAATGTCATTGGCGGAAAAGCTGCTAATGAACAGCCAATGAAAGCACTGATCTATATGTTTATTATCCAAAGCATCATCTTGTTTATTCTTAGCTTCACTGCAGGATTCACAGTGTTAGGCATTGGAACCGTCATGCTGATGGGGCTGTTTGCTTTCATGAATGTACCTGGACTGCAAGTAGCCGTCGTTGATTTTGCCGAAAGATACACCCCTGGAGCAGTTGACGTCGCATCTGCTATGAATATCGCTGCCTTTAATGCCGGTATTGCCATTGGCTCATTTTTAGGCGGCATCGTGACAGATTCACTTGGTCTTGTGCATACAGGCTGGGTCGGCGGCATCATGGTCCTCATCGCAGCCATTCTTACGATGATTAGTTATCAAATGGAACAAAAAGAACAAATACAAACTATCTAAAGGAGTTTTTATTATGGAACATTTACAAAGTACAAAAACATTAAACAATGGAGTCCGCATGCCAGGCTTTGGCCTTGGTGTATTCAAGGTGGAAGATGGAGCAGAATTAGTTGATGCTGTCAAAACAGCCATTCAATTAGGCTATCGCAGTATTGATACAGCGGCTATTTATGGAAATGAAGAAGGTGTTGGACGAGGCATACAGCTTGGTTTAGCAGAAACAGGACTGCGCCGCGAGGACATTTTTGTCACATCAAAAGTGTGGAATGCCGATTTAGGATATGAATCTACCCTTCATGCATACGAAGAAAGCTTGAAAAAACTTCAGCTTGACTACCTTGATCTGTATTTAATCCATTGGCCGGTTGAAGGAAAATACAAAGAAGCTTGGCGTGCACTGGAAACCTTGTATCGTGAAGGAAAGGTCAGAGCCATCGGAGTGAGTAACTTCCAGCCTCATCACCTAGACGAGCTATTAAAAGATGCAGATATCAAACCAGCTATCAATCAAGTAGAATTTCATCCAAAGCTAACGCAGGAAACACTCTATACGTATTTGAACTCTCATGGCATTCAAATGGAAGCTTGGTCACCGCTGATGCAGGGTGAACTGCTGCATCACCCGCTGATCACAGAGCTCGCAGACACGTACAGTAAAACACCTGCTCAAATTATTTTGCGCTGGGATGTACAAAAAGGTGTCATCACCATCCCAAAATCAACGAAAGCACATCGTTTAAAAGAAAACGCTGATATATTTGATTTTGTCTTATCTGATGAAGATATGAAACGTCTTACTGACTTAAATGAAAACAAACGTATCGGTCCAGATCCAGACAACTTCGACTTTTAATCAAAACACCCCCGCTTTTTTGCTTTGCGGGGGTGTTCCTATTAATCATTTTGATTTTTTAAAGGAAGCCTCATATTCTTCTATGATTTTATTCCCACCATTTGATTTCCACTTCTCTACATCTTTCTGAAATTGATCTTCACTGATGTCTCCAAGAATGAACTTATACGTCGCATCATCAATGATTTTCTTCAATTCGTTTCCACGCTCTGATGCTGTTTCTGAATACAGGCTTTCAGCAGGATTGGCAACGATGATGTTTTTATTGTCTTCTTCTAGCTCTTCATATTTAGAACGAACTGCATCCCCTTTATTTTTCAAGTAACGTTTATCAATTCCTACAAGACTGACAAGCGGCTGTACATCTGTCTGCCAGCCTTTCACTTGGCTTTCTTCCCTGACAAATGTATTCCCTTCTTCTTTCTTATAATGCTGGCCATCTATACCGTACGTCATGAGACCATATACATCTTCTTCGGCAATGCGGTCAAAGAAGGCCAAAATCCGCTTTAATTCTGCCTCTGATTTCACGCTTGTTTTAGGGAATGCGAAGATGCCATTATGACCACCTGATGCCCACACACGTTCTTTGCCATCTGGGCCTTTGATTCGGTTAATAATATCTACTTTCATGTTTTTATCTGTCGCATCATCTCGCAGGTTCACGGCATCTACCATATTTCCAACATAGATGCCTGCTTTTCCTTGTGAGAATAATTCCTGCTGCTGTGTTTTGCTTGTTACTGGGAAGTCTTTGTTGATATAGCCATTATCACGCAGCTTTTTCATGTATTTCATTGTATTCATATATTCATCTGTCATAAAGTCTGGCGTGAATTTCCCGTTTTCTTCTTTCCAGTCTGTTGGCATACCTTCATATGAACCAAGTGTTTTAAATGCTCCATAAATTAAATCGTTCCGATCCGTAAAGCCAATTGTATCTGCTTTTCCGTTTTGATTCGGGTCTTTTTCAGTAAAGGCTTTGGCTACTTCATATAGATCATCCAATGTTTTTGGTGTATCCAAATTTAAATTTTCAAGCCAATCCTTTCGAATGACAATCCCTTGTCTTGAAAGTGGTCTTTCTCTATAGATGCCATAAAGCTTGCCGTCTATAGAGGCGTTTTGATTAATCAGTTCGTTCATCTTACTTAAATTTGGATAATCCTTTAAATACGGACCGACTTCCCAAAACATGCCTGATCTGAACGCATTAATCGCAGACGAATTTTTAATGTCTTGAATCGTCACAATTTGCGGCAAATTCCCTGCTGCAAGTGCGGAATTTAACCGATCTTCCTTTACAGCATCAGGCACCCATGTAATATCAAGCTCTGTATTTGTGAGCTTCTCAATCTCTTTTAAAACGGAATCCTTCGGCGGCTGCTGATGATATAAAATCGCCATCCATGTCAGCTTTACCTTTTTGTCTAAATCAACCTTCTCATTTGATGAGTTTGCCCCTTTACTTGAACATGCTGACAAAATACCGCTTGCTGCAAATAACAGGACAAACGCAATCAGCCATAATTTCTTTCTCCCCATAAGATCCCTCCGTTGTTCCATCATTTTAACCCTTTACAGAACCTAGTAATGCCCCTTTGTTGAAATGCTTTTGAATAAATGGATAGACAAGCAGAACCGGAATAGTCGCCACAACAATGACAGCCATTTTAATCGTTTGGTCTGGCGGTGGTGTGGATGAGCCCATATCCGACATATCTCCCTGCATTCCGCTTGAGACAATGACAATCTGTCTCAGCAGCACCTGAATCGGCCATTTCACTGAATCATTTAAATACAGAATGGCGGTCATATACGTATTCCAATACGTCACGGCATAAAAAAGTGAAATGGTTGCAATGGCTGGCAAAGAAAGTGGCAGCACAATTTTAAAGAAAATCCCTAAATCGTTACAGCCGTCCATCTTCGCTGATTCCTCAAGACTTGCCGGTATGTTTTGAAAAAAGTTTTTCAAAATGATTAAATTGAACGCATTGATTGCAACCGGTAGAATAAGTGACCAATACGTATCAAGCAGACCAAGTGTTTTCACCACAATAAACGTCGGAATCATACCTCCGCTAAACAGCATCGTGAAGACAACGAGAAACATCAGTGTTCTCCGGCCTTTTAGCTCCTGGCGAGACAGCCCGTATGCCATAAGCGAGGACAAAAACATGCTGACAGCTGTTCCAACAAGCGTCACAAGAATGGACACAATGAGGCTGCGATACACAATATCTGTAGAAAAAATGTATCGATATGCCTCTAAAGAAAACGTCGTTGGGAACAAGATAAACTTCTTCGTGATGACCTCTTCTACTGTTGCAAAAGAGGCGGCAATGACATGGATGAACGGAAGCACACATATTAATGCGAACATGAGTAGAAAAGAGTAATTAAATAAATTGAACAATCGGCCTTTTATAGAACGATCTATGTTCATCACGCCCTTTCTTTTGAAAGCGTTATCATTTTATCTGAAAGTAAGCTGCAGCCTGTGACGATATCGTGATTAAAATGTAACAAACGGGGGAAGAAAGCGTCTATAATCATCTTGACAGACCAACTGAATAGATCATGTCAGCCGTGCTTTTATACTCATGAAACAAAAGAATAAGATCATTAGCTCATGACATGATTATGCCCTATGCCTGATCATTTTCTTCTAGAATTTCCGTCGTATTGACATCTGGTTTGTAGCCTAACTCCCGCTTCGTTTTCTCAGTAGACCATGGCTTTTCTTCATTCTCTGATACAGCATAATAGGTCCCAAAGGGAATATCAGATTCAATCGCTGCCTTTGTCATACCTGCAAGATCCTCATGTGACAGCAGTGTTCTTTTTGTTCTTTGCTTTTTGTGTAATGCCTTCATCTCATCTGTCACAACTGTTCCAATCCGTAAATTGATGACAGACATTCCCGTTTGATCGTGGAACAAACGGCCCAGCTGTTCGGAAGCAAATTTTAAAATGCCATAGACATTTTTAGTCGCAGGCACATCGTCAGTTGTAATCTGCCGTCCAATTAAGGAGCGTCCATCCTCTTCATAACGATCCGTCACATGGTTACTGCTTGCAAAAATGACTTTTCGTATGCCCAGCCGCGCGGCTGAACGAAACATATAATAGGTACTCCTCCAAAAAATATCAGTCATTTTTGCAAATTCTTCATGATCCATCACATCATGCGTCATGTCCATGTTTAGAAGATGCAAGATGACATCTGTATCCCGCGGAATTGCCTCATATACATTCTGTTCATTCGCTGCATCCGCTAAAATGACTCCTTCTACACAGCTCGTTAGATCAATAATCGTGACACTGTATTCAGTAGAGAGCGCTTTTGTTAAAAGATGTCCAATTACACCGCATCCGCCAATGATGGTGATTTTTTTCATCTGTCTCCTCCTTTCTTTTGACGTAGTATGTCCAAGCGTTTCTTGATTACAGCCACTTTTTCAAAAATCGTGTCGCCTCGTGACGCATAGCGGCTGTTTCAAAATGACCTGCATGAAGATGGGCAAGCTGATATCGTTCTTTCAATGAAGCAGCTTGATAGGTTTGACTCAATACCTTTTGAATCCTTCCAACGCCTTCAGCAGGGGTGAGCTGATCAAGTTTTCCCACTAAGCTTAAATGCGGTCTTGGAAAAATCATTTCTTGAATGTCCGCTGCTGTAAAGTGCTTTGCTAAGCTTGGTACATAGTAATAAAAGCCATGCCTATCCAAATTGTTCGTTTCAATTAATGTATGATGATCCACCTGTGCGCAAAGATCAATACACACACTGACCCTCTCATCAAGTGCAGCCGTCCACCAGGAAAGGAGACCGCCCATTGACATCCCAAAGACAGCTAACCGGTCCACCAGTACATCAGTTCGAGACAGCAAATAATCAATCGCACACATGCTTTCATACAGCATCATGCCCCACATCACTTTTCCTGTTAAAAGCATTTCCTTAAAAATTTCACTTTCTGTTCTTCCTCTTCTCTCACCAAACCCTGCATGATCAATGGCCAGTACACTATATCCTTTTGACGTAAACTCTTTTGCATATGAAGGCGTTCGCAAATAATGAGCACCCTCTAACAGCTCTTCCTTCCCGTTCACGTAATTACCGCCATGAGAGTGCTGAAACAGTACTACGGGTCTTTTTTTCACCGTATCCTTCGGTTTCACGAAATAAGCAGGGACTTCCTCTACACCATTCATAGAGAGAATGAGTGTTTCCACTACATATGATTCACGTTCCTCCATTTTTAACGTATAAGCCTCCACGCGATGACGTTCTGGCATTTCTCCTAACAGACTGAGCAGTTGTTCACGTTTGCTTTCCTTTTCCATTGACGTCACTCCTCATTTTCTTGATCACCTGTTAAAATACGAGACCGATGCAGGAATCACCTTGTTTTCGACAAAATTATGTCCCGGGAAATAAAGAACACCCACCGGTTCATACCGATGGATGTCATCATTAGTTCGCAACAATATTGACAAGCTTCCCAGGAACCGCAATTACTTTGCGGATGGTTTTCCCTTCAAGCTGTTCTTTTACACGTGCATCATTTTTCGCAAGCTCTTCTAACTGCTCCCTTGTTGCATCAGCAGGAACGGTTAATTTTGCTTTCACTTTACCGTTAAGCTGTACGACAATTTCTACTTCATCGTCGACAAGCTTTGACTCATCATATTGAGGCCATGCTTCATAAGAAATAGACCCTTCATGACCAAGTTTATTCCAAAGCTCTTCTGCTAAATGCGGTGCAATTGGAGAAAGAAGCTTTACAAAGCCTTCTGCATATTCTTTCGGCAGTGTATCAGCCTTATAGGCATCGTTGATAAACACCATTAATTGTGAAATTCCTGTATTGAAACGCAAGCCTTCATAATGGTCTGTTACCTTCATGACTGTTTCATGATAGCTGCGTTCTAATGCGCCACCAGATTGCTCTGTCACTTTATCACTGAGTGAGCCATCTTCATTTGTAAATAGACGCCATACACGATCAAGGAAACGACGAGCGCCATCAAGTCCTGTTTCAGACCAAGCAATTGACGCATCTAGAGGTCCCATGAACATTTCATAAAGTCGTAATGTATCTGCACCATGAGATTCTACGATATCATCCGGGTTGACCACATTTCCTTTTGATTTACTCATTTTTTCATTGTTTTCCCCAAGAATCATGCCTTGATTGAACAATTTCATGAAAGGTTCTTTTGTTGGAACAACACCGATATCATACAAGAATTTATGCCAGAAGCGTGCATATAGAAGATGCAGTACAGCGTGTTCTGCTCCGCCGATATATACATCAACTGGAAGCCATTTCTTCAGCTTCTCAGGAGATGCAAGCTCTTCTGAGTTATGAGGATCAATATAACGTAAGAAATACCAGCAGCTTCCTGCCCATTGCGGCATTGTATTTGTTTCACGGCGGCCTTTCTTACCTGTTATAGGATCTACAACCTCAACCCAGTCTTTAATATTGGCTAATGGTGATTCACCTGTACCACTTGGCTTAATCTCTGTCGTTTTAGGCAAAATCAGTGGAAGCTCTTCCTCTGAAACAGCTGAAGATGTTCCATCCTCCCAATGAATGATTGGAATCGGTTCACCCCAGTAGCGCTGACGGCTGAACAGCCAGTCTCTTAAACGATATGTGACTTTCTTTTCACCCTTTTGATGTTCTTCAAGCCATGCAATCGCTTTTTCAATCGCCTCTTCTTTTCCTAAGCCATTTAGGAAATCAGAGTTAATGTGCTTTCCATCACCTGTGTAGGCTTCTTTTTCAACGTCTCCACCTTCTACCACTTCTTTGATTGGAAGATCAAAGGTTTTGGCGAATTCATAATCACGTTCATCATGAGCAGGTACGGCCATAATCGCCCCTGTTCCATAAGTGGCTAACACGTAATCTGCAATCCAGATCGGCATTTTTTCACCATTTAACGGATTGATGGCATACGCCCCTGTGAAAATACCCGTTTTCGTTTTGGCAAGATCTGTCCGCTCTAAATCACTCTTCGATTGAATTTCTTTGATATATGCTTCGACAGCTTCTTTTTGAGCAGCTGATGTGATTTTTTCAACTAGTGCATGTTCTGGAGCAAGCACCGCATAAGTTGCACCAAATAGTGTATCAGGACGCGTTGTAAAAACCGTAAACTGTTCGTTATGCCCTTCTACTTCAAAATGAACGTGCGCACCTTCAGAGCGTCCGATCCAGTTACGCTGCATATCTTTGATGCTTTCAGGCCAATCAATGTCCTCTAAATCTTCTAACAGCCTGTCCGCATATGCTGTAATCTTTAGCATCCACTGCTTCATAGGACGTCTTTCAACAGGATGGCCTCCTCGTTCACTTTTTCCATCAATGACTTCTTCGTTTGCAAGCACTGTGCCAAGCGCTGGGCACCAGTTCACTGGTACTTCATCGACATAGGCCAAACCTTTTTCGTACAATTTCAAGAAAATCCATTGTGTCCATTTGTAGTAATTCGGATCTGTCGTGTTAATTTCTCGATCCCAATCATACGAGAACCCTAGTGATTGAATTTGGCGGCGGAAGTTATTGATGTTCTCTTCTGTAAAGGCCGCCGGGTCATTCCCTGTATCAAGTGCATACTGTTCTGCCGGGAGACCAAATGCGTCCCATCCCATTGGATGAAGAACATCATATCCCTGCATACGTTTCATGCGTGATAAAATATCGGTTGCTGTATAGCCCTCAGGGTGCCCGACATGAAGCCCTGCTCCTGATGGATATGGAAACATATCAAGCGCATAAAACTTCGGTTTATCTTCCGAGTCAGATGTGGCGAACGTTTTATGTGTCAGCCAATAATCCTGCCACTTCTTTTCAATTTCCCGATGCTGAAAACTCAATGTGAAAACCTCCTTTAATATGTACGGCTTTATCTGCTTAGATGACCACTGCAAGAATTCAGATTTTTCTAAAATCAACAAAAAACCCTCATCCCTGGAAAGGGACGAGAGATTTTTTGGTTCCCGCGGTACCACCCTTGTTAGCGTAACATGCTGTTCGTACGCTCACTTAATATCTTTAACGCAGACATGCGACAGAAGCTTTAACGCAACTGCAACTCTGAGGCGAGTTCAGAAGCAGATTTGATTGACTTTCACCAGCCGTCAATTCTCTAAAGACAAATACTGCTTTCCTACTACTCCTCTTCACTGTTCTTATCGTAACCGTCATCTAAGTAGTATTTTATAGAATTATGATCATAAGTGCAAGCAGGTTTGTATACAATGGGAATGTACCCTAGACTAGGGTAAAGTAGAGGATATTATTCGTGTGGAGATCGGTTATGACGGCTGGAGTCTGCATCCTGTGAACGCTGTTCTCTTACAAAATCAAAGCTTCGCAGAACTGCTTCTCCTCCGTAACCTGAAATAATTGATAAGATGATCAAGTGCAGACTAGAATCGGGATTTGAGGATAAGACAAGCAGTGTAGCGGCAATCATCCCAACGAGCCAATCTTCAATAAACCCTAAGTAAATAAACTTTTTTGTCATTCTGGGCTTCTCTAGCCTGCCTTTTTTCTTTACGTGACCGAGAATGCCCATGACCCCTCCAATGGCGCAAGCAATAATGACTTGTTGCAGCATTTTCATCACCTTCCTAAAGCCCTTAGAATAGTAAAGCGACTTCAGGCTGTCCAGCCCCCTGTAATGCCATTCTGCTGTTCCGTCATAATCCATGTAAAAGGTCTATTCTCTCTAACGAAGAAAAAAAGCTTGTTTCTTCCATTATATGTGAATGACCTAAAAACAATCTTGATGCATTGGAATCATTTTTACCTAATCCATATTAACTATTTTTGTCATTTTATGAATGTTGAGTAATTGATTCCTTCTTTTTCTAATGAAAAGTCTCCTTACTTACTCTATTCTAATGGAGGACAAACTATGATGACAAATTTAACAAAGCGTTTGCAATCGTTGAAACAGAACATATGTTATGTTACGTTTATAAGGATTCATTTGGTTGAAAAGACAACCATTTGATATGTCTTATAGCAGCAAAGGAGGGTAATATGGTCAGCTCGAACATTTTCGGCTTGCAAAAACAGCTTGAACTCATCAAAAAAGCGCTGGATCATGCGCGCATCGGTGTTGTCATTACAGACCCTTCCTTAGAGGATAACCCTATCGTTTATGTGAATCATGGCTTTACACAAATGACTGGATACAAACCAGATGAGATTCTTGGGCGTAATTGTCGATTCCTTCAAGGAAAAGACACGGATCAAAAGCAGCTTGCTTTAATTCGTCATGGAATTCAAAACAAAACACCTATTACCACACAGCTAAAAAATTATAAAAAAGACGGTACTTTTTTTTGGAATGAACTCAATATAGATCCTCTATACATTGAACAAGATGACAAAACATTTTTCATTGGTTTTCAAAAGGATATTACGAAACAGAAAGAATATGAACAGCTCCTAGAAGATTCCTTACAGGAAGTCACCTCTCTTTCGACGCCAATCGTCCCAATCAAAAATGGTGTATCTGCTCTTCCGCTTATCGGGAAATTATCTGAAGAACGCTTTGATGCCATTGTCGCTAAGTTAACCTGTATATTAGATAATTCAAAGGATGATTATTTAATTGTCGACCTTTCTGGTTTAATCGAGGTCGATGATTCCGTCGTAGCACGTATTTTCAAACTGCATCATCTTCTCAATCTAACGGGAACCGAACTGATCATCACTGGGATCAAACCGCAGCTTGCGCTGAAAATGAAAGACCTCGATACAGATTTCCAGAATACGATCACTTATTTGACAGTAAAAGAAGCCATAAAAGGATTACCATTAGCTGAAAACCCTGTGTAAACAGGGTTTTTTTAATTGAACCGCTCCCCAAAATGGAAAAATGAGGTATGATAGGTATAAATAGCATTAGGGGGGCTGTTAGATATGTTGTTTCTCATATTGGGTCTTTTATGTGTTTGTTTTGCCATCGGATATGCCGTCAATTTCTTCTTACTCAAACGCAAGAACGAGCTGATTTTTTCAAAGAAACTTTTTTATCCTTTTTTGATCATTGGTCTCTTCTTTTCCATTATGTCATTACCGCTTGTTGCTGCAAATTCACCAAAAGCACAAGCCGATCCATCTTCCGCACAGCTTTTAAAGGATCAAAAGGAGCTCTCAGCTGACATTTCGAGCTTAAAAGCTGATAAAGAGTCGCTTACCTCCTCTTTAGAAGACGCGGAGAAGGAAAAAGAAAAGCTGGAAAAAAAGCTAGAAACGATCACCTCAGAAAAAGAAACGGTCAAACAGCAAGAAAAGACCATTCAGTCGCTTGAAAAGAAAATAGACAAGCTTACCTCCAGCAATGAAACACTCAAACAAGAAAACAAGAATAGCAGCAGCGATACGAAGTCTTCCACCGTCCAGCGCTCTGCTCCTAAAGATGAAGGAAAAAACACAGGCGGTCATGAATCACAAAAGGAAACAAAAAAAGAATCAGCTGCCTGTAACATTAAAGGGAGTGTCAACGGTATTTATCACACACCAAGCAGCAGATACTACTCTAGAACAAAAAATGTAACCAAAATGTTCTGCTCCGTAGAAGAGGCTGAGCGTGCCGGATACAGGGCACCTAAGCAATAGCGATGTTTAATTAAGATTAAAAAGAACCTCCTGAGCGCCCAATCGGGTTTCCAGGAGGTTCTTTTTTAAATTTCTCTTCTTAAAGCTGATAATACATTCGTTTTTGTTGCCTTACGTGCCGGGTTCAGCCCTGAGATGATCGCTACCCCTGCGCTGATCACTGTTGCTGTAATCACAAGGCTGAGTGGAATATATGAAAAAGTAATCGAGAATTGATCACTTGATCCTCCCTCAGACATGGATGATAAAATGGCTGGGATGATTAAATTAACGGCGAAACTAATGATATATGAGATGATAATACCGATGATTGATCCGATGACTCCAATATAAGCACTTTCCATTAGGAACATTCGCTTGATAATGGATGGATTCGCGCCAATGGCTTTCATAATCCCAATCTCTTGTGTTCGCTCTGTTACCGCCATGGTCATCGTATTGAAAATACCGATGGCAGAAATAATGACTGCAATACATCCGACAAAAATAAGTCCAATTTTGAAGACTGTAAAGAACATAGCCATTCCTTCTAGCTGATTCGTCACAGAGATGACTTGGTAGCCCTCATCTGTTAGTTTATCCGTGAGTGCACCGACATTGTCGAATTTATCTGCATAAACAGAGGTCATTTTCTCGACATTTCCTGCTTCAGGAGACAGGTCGAGTATTTGGCCAAATTCTTTTTCATAAGCATTCGGAATCAGAATTTTATGATCCTCCTGCCACTCCAAATTCGGCTTTTTCAAAACACCTACTACACGGAAATCAAATGTTTTTTCTTTAACGACTTCACCTTCTTCATTTAGTTTTGGCACTTTGATTTGAATCACTTTATTTAAAATATCTTTCTTGTAGCCTTTAGGCTCCTTCGGTGTTTCTTCCCCATTTGACGTCTGATTTAATTCTTTTTCATAGGCTTCTCGTTCTTTTTTTGTCCACAGCTGTTCCGCCATATGATATCCGACCACAATTTCGTTCGCTGATGTTGGCACTTTTCCACGGTCTAGTTCAAGCCCTGCTTCTTTTTCTTCTTTCATATCGGTTAAAGCAGCATGTGTTTCACTTGAACGGTCATCGAGCTCGACGTTAACCAATGGAATGATCGATGTTCTTGAGACGACAGATTTCACATGATCATATTTCTTTAAATCATCAATCTTGACGTCTCCTTTTTCTTTTCCTAACACTTTAATTTCTGTGATGATTTGCTGCTTCATAATTTCATCTTGAGCTGATTTTTGCAAACCAAAACCGACAGAAGCTAAAACGATTAAGAAAGAGCATGCCATTGTCGTTGCAAGAATGGTCATAAACACACGCAATCTATTTTTCTTCATATTTCTTCTGATGAATTTGACCTGATCTCTAAATTTCAATGGACTGTTCCCCTTTCTTTAATACACCATCGTGAAGCTGGAACGTTGTGTCTGCGATTGAAGCGACTTCATCGTCATGTGTAATGATGACAAATGTAATTCCTTTTTCACGATTGAGCTGCTGGATAAAGGCTAGAATTTCTCCTTCAGTTTCTGAATCCAGACTCCCTGTTGGTTCATCCGCTAAAATAATAGATGGATTTAAAATCAAGGCTCTTGCAATACTCACACGCTGCTGCTGTCCGCCTGACAGCTCATTTGGGTAATGTCCTGCGTGATGTTCAAGACCTACTCGTTTCAGCATTTCTTTTACTTTCGCTTTTCGTTCAGACGGCTTCACACCTTTTAAAGTGAGCGGAAGTTCAACGTTCTCATACGTTGTTAAGCTCCCGATCAACTGAAAGCTTTGAAAGATAAAGCCAAAGTGATCTAAGCGAAAGTCTGCCCATTCTTTTTCATTAAAGCCAGTCACATTGGTGCCATCAATGGTAATTTGTCCACTCGTTGGCGTAATATAGCCTGATATTAAGTTCAACAAAGTCGATTTCCCTGAACCACTTCGTCCAACAATACAAGCAATATCACCTCTTTTGATGGACAGGTCAATCCCTTTTAGTACAGGAATTTCATTTTCCCTACCTTTTTTACCAATTTTAAATACATGATCTAATGCTTGAATCTGAATCATCTCTACTCCCCTGCTCTCTGTTTATCTTTTTCTATAGATTAAGAAATAACTCGTTAATGCGCCCACAGCTCCACCGATGAGCATGCCAGCAATATAACCAAATATGGAATTGTCTGAAGAAAATCCAACCCAGCCAAATCCTAGAACTCCGAAGACAATGACCATAATTTGAATTGGTCGATCGATCTTTTGATAAAGAAAGAAGCGGCCATTTCGTTCAATTGGATGTTTTATAAAGCTAATTAAGCCAATTAGATAGAACAGAACCATCATGACAATAGGTATAATGATTTTTTCGCCTGAGAACCAAAGAGGATAATCAGATCGGAAAGGTTCATCTATAATATAGTTGATTGGAGACATAGGCGATATCAAATAAGCGAAGCTCTTATCTAACCAACTTCCACTTGTCTTTATAATAAAATCTAAATGAACAAGCGGTAATCCGATCACTAAAAAGGGTAAAATAGCTGTGCTGAACCCAACGATTGCTTGCGCAATGGAACTTCCGGTTAAAGTACCCGCTGCAAAAAATAAACTATAAAACATCAAGGAGGACACAAGCGAAATGACATAACCGCTATGAAATCCAGGTGTCTCTAGTGGGTTAAGTCCTAAAATAAGTAAATAAGTAAGAACATAAGAAACGGCATGAACGACTGCAATGATTCCAGCACCTAAGAAAAACTTTGTGTGATAAATTGCACTTCTGCTAAACGGTAAAGATAAGGTAAAGTCCATATGCCCTTTATTTCTCTCAAATCCCAGCTGAATGACAGCAAAGAAGAGCCCCATTAACCAAGAAAGGGAGAGAAAAGCATCTGTATTAAAGTAATAAGAAAAACGCGGTGAATCGACAATACACTCTGTATCATTTAGACATGTTTGAAAAGACGAATATTCCATTAAGAATAAAAAGGGCGTCGCAAGCGCAGCAACAAGCATCACTAAAATGAATGTCAGCTCAGACTGCTTCCACTCCTTATATAATAATTGCCGCTTTACCATCTGCGTTTCCCTCCAAACTTTGCAATGAATACTTCTTCTAAATTCACAGGCAGTTCATGCCATACTTTTGGCTTTAGTGACTTCAAGTACTCTTTAGCCTCCACGTCGGTTTTAAGAACAAGCGCTGTATAGAAAACGCCCGCTTGATCCAAAATCGCAACGCCATTTTTACGAATACTTAAATTCATATCTTCTTCAAAGGCCATTTGGATTTTGACATAGTCATCCTTTAATTCATCTAAATCCATGACACTTGTGAGTTCATTTCCTTCTAAAAATCCGATTCGATTACACATACGCTCAATGTCTTCTAAACGGTGAGATGTAATGAGAATCGATGTTTCACGTTCTGCCACTTCGTCAATCATGAGCTGAAGCACATCATTTCTTGTAACAGCGTCGATTCCATCAGTCGGCTCATCCAATAAAATGACCGCTGGTTTGATCGCAAAGCTTAAAATGAGCGACAGCTGTTTCTTTAATCCTGTTGACAATTCACGATATTTTACTTTTTCCGGGATCTCATACCGGTTCACAAGCTCATTGGCATAAGTTACATCAAATCTCGGATAAATATGCTTTAACAGCTGGACAAGCTGTCCGTAATTGTATCTGTCAAAGAATGGATTCACGACTGGCATAAACACAATATTTTGCTTCACTAGAGGGTGGTCTTTCACCAGCACGTCTTTAAAATAAATCTCTCCTTCATCCGGAAGAAGAATTTGCTGTATCAATCGGAGAAGCGTTGTTTTTCCAGAGCCATTCCGCCCTAACAGACCGAAGATCTCACCTTTTCCTATTTTGAAGGAAACGTCACTGAGGACTTGGCGTCCATTTAAAGTTTTTGATACATTTCTGACCTCAATCAACTTGTTTTCCTCCTTTAAGACTTGAGCCGATCTCTTCTAGCCATTCCTTCAGTTGATGAATATCAATACCGGCATAATGAGCTTCTATGATGAGTTGTCTTAACTGTTCTTTCATCTCGAGCACCTTCCCTTCATTCAGCTTTAACTGAGCACCTTCTGTTACATACGTACCACGGCCTCTTAGCGTTTCAATAATCCCTTCCCGTTCAAGTTCTTTATACGCTTTGCTCACGGTGTTTGGGTTGGCAATAATAATGGTGGCGAGCTCTCTGACAGAGGGCAGTTTGTCACCTGGCTTCATCACGCCTTTTAAACATAAAATTTTGAGCTGCTCAATGATTTGTTCATATATTGGCGCAGCGCTTCTTGGATCTATTTGGATCATGATGGCTCCCTCTTTCCTCATTCATGCTTTTGCAGTCCTATCGCTTGTTCATGTCCTTGCATTAAAGGAACCGAATTGGGTATCAAATCTTTTTGAACTTCAAAACCAATGAAAACGAGAACGAAAAAAAATGTACATGCTAACGCAACAGCCAGCACCATCCACTTCAAATTGATTGGCTTTTTTTCTTTTTTCATGGTTGAACACCTTTCTTCACTTTTTAAGTGTCTATAGTGTATTAGTTGATGTAGTACACTTAATACAATATAGACACTCAAGCTAAAAGTCAATAGCCTTTCAAAAATAAAAAACAGACCCTTTAAGAAGGATCTGTTCATTAAACGTTATCGTAAGAAATTCCTAATATCATTTGGTTTTGCAAGCTCTGAATTTGAACACGCGCCCTGTCTAACCGTTCTCTTTGCTGGTCATTGGCGACATCTTTTAATTTTTCTAATTCGTTGACCGTATTCTCAAGCATAAGCTGTGCTTTAGAAAACTCTTCCTCATTATAATGTTCCTGTCGTGAGCTCAAATCAAATTGCTCACTTGCAAACTCAAGGGTTTCAGTACTTTTTTGAATAAATTCATCGATCGACTGCCTTGTTGCCATCTTACATTCCCTCCATTTCATCATCGCTCCCGCCTATTTTGCCCATATAAAGCTTTTTCACTAAAGAAAATGTTGGACAGATTCAATTGTCCTCCTTCGTGATTTTTGTTAAACTTTAAGGATGCCTATTATTATGCAAGGAGGTTACTGACTTGGATCAGCATAACCCTTTTTTATATTCAAACAGCGAAAAACGTTATCACACATGGAACTACCATTTGCGTGAACACTTTGGTCATAAAGTATTTAAAGTAGCCTTAGACGGCGGTTTTGACTGCCCAAACCGTGATGGTACCGTAGCCCACGGCGGCTGTACATTTTGCAGTGCCGCTGGTTCTGGTGATTTTGCAGGAAACCGGGCTGATGATCTCATCACTCAATTTAATGAAATCAAAGACCGGATGCATACAAAATGGAAAGACGGAAAATACATGGCGTATTTTCAGGCGTATACAAACACACACGCGCCGCTTCCTGTCCTAAAAGAAAAATATGAAACCGTCATGAACCTAGATGGTGTCGTAGGTCTATCCATTGCAACAAGACCTGACTGTCTACCGGATGACGTAGTAGAATATTTAGCCGAATTAAACGAACGCACTTACCTATGGGTAGAGCTCGGTCTTCAAACGGTACATGAACGAACAGCTATGCTCATTAACCGTGCTCATGATTATGAATGCTACGTTGAAGGTGTAGAAAAGCTGAGAAAACACGGAATTCGTGTCTGCTCGCATATTATCAACGGATTGCCTCTTGAGAACCGGGACATGATGATGGAAACAGCAAAAGCTGTTGCGGATTTAGATGTGCAAGGAATAAAAATTCATTTACTTCACCTTTTAAAAGGGACCCCAATGGTCAAGCAATATGAAAAAGGAAAGCTTGAGTTTTTAAGCCAGGAGGAATATGTTCAGCTTGTTTGTGATCAGCTGGAGATTCTTCCGCCAGAAATGATTATTCATCGTATTACAGGAGACGGCCCAATTGAATTAATGGTTGGTCCAATGTGGAGTGTAAACAAGTGGGAAGTACTAAATGCCATTAATGCAGAGCTCGAAAGACGTAACAGCTACCAAGGGAAACGTTTCGTCAGATTGGAAGAAGCATCCAAATGATTTTGAAACGCATGCTTCCTTTTAGTAAAGAGCTGTTAGAACGCGCGTGTCAAAAAGGCGACATCGTCATAGATGCAACAATGGGAAACGGCCACGATACACTCTATTTAGCTGACCTTGTAGGAACTGATGGACAAGTGTTTGCATTCGACGTGCAAGAGGAAGCCTTGCAGCAGACAAGCAAAAGGCTTGGCGATCAATATCCTTACGTTCACCTGATCCATGATGGACATGAAAAACTGGCGGATCATCTGCCGAAGGATGTTTATGGACATATATCTGGTGCAGTGTTTAACCTTGGGTATCTGCCTGGAGGCGATAAAGCCGTTACCACTCAGGCGCATACAACCATTGAAGCGATTAAACAGCTCCTCGAATGGCTCAAACCCGGAGGACTGATCGTCCTTGTGATCTACCACGGACATCCCGAAGGTAAAAGAGAAAAAGAAGTGCTTCTCGACTATTGCAGATCACTGTCTCATGAAGAAGTACAAGTTTTATCATATCAATACATGAATATTCAAAACGACCCGCCTTTTGTGGTCGCCATTGAAAAAAAGCTAAAATGATGTGCATTTTAGCTTTTTTCTTCTTTTCAGCGTGATAGAAAATCTTTGCAGACCTGACACCGAACGCGATGGTTTGTCTACATGCTAAAGCTCAAATCCTAATGGATTTGAGCTTTAGCATGAGGATTTCATCCAAGGCATTTTCTGATAGGTCCGATAGGCTCTTCCGTTAATATAGAAAAAGAATGATGTTTTCCCGCTTGATTTGATCAGCCTTTTTGCCAGCTTGTTCATCTCTTTTTGGGCTGTCACTTTTTCATCGGACAAATAGACCGCGAGTAACCCTCTGTTAATCAATTTGTGAAAGTTCTCATGCGGAATGCCTTTCAGCTGCTCATCCGCTTTTTCGATAAAATGCTGAAGTCTATCCATCATCTCATGATGAGAATCATAGTATGAGCAAAAGTTCAAATCTCCCCCAAGCCGGTCCTCTTCTTGGTCAATTAAATAATCGAGTAAAATGTGCAGACCTTGAATATAAGGGAAATAGCTTTCGTAAATTTGCTTCGCCTGCTTTTCTGTAAAATCAGGCTGCAGCGCATACGCCACAAGACAGAATATCCCTAACGTCGATCCCGCACAAGCTGAAAACTCATACCATTCCATCTTCGGCAAATCCTTTTCATATTGGCGGAACCACGACTCTAGCCTTGGCACACGCTCATGAGGAACAACGTGCTTATGTACTTGCAGATCACTGTAGTAATCACACAGCGTATGTAAATATGGCTGAATGATTGGATAATGCTCAACGCGCGTAAGCACGTCTTGACATGTGCGGACAAGCGCATGTAAGTATCCATGATCCTCTTGATCCTCACGGAATTGATAGTATGGCTTGAGCTCAGCATGAATATCAAGCGCATCTCTCATCGCTTGATGCAGCATATGAAAATCCTTTGGATCAAGCGACGTGCTGCGGTCACATAAATTATCTAAGTAATCACTGATGGTTTGATATGCCACGATGAATTCAATACACGTTTCTTTCTCTTCACCTGCTAGAAGAGATAAAATACCTCCGCCTTCACAGTGAAAGGTTTTACTAGATATGCTTGCTAGGGCCTGCGTTCTCAGTTCTTCATTTTCAATCATTTCTGCATGAGCCCGCCACTTTTTCAGCTCCTGATGAACAAGCGGAAAAATATCTTTATACACCTTTGTCATCAGTGCAAAAGGACGCTCTGGTACTGACAAATCACTCCACCCCCAACTTAAAGCTCACAATCAAATATATTGATCGGTAAAGGCTCTTGCCGCCTTAAACACATCTTCTCTTTCCGGTTCATTAAAAATTTCGTGATACAGCTCTTCCCATTCACGGTATGATTTATTGATTGATTCTATGCCATTGAACCATTTGATTACCCTCGTTTTATCGACGATCTTATCATCACCAGCCTGCATTAAAAGGAGCGGTATTGATTTAAAGACATTTGTCGGCTGCATCGCCGCATCAATATTTTTGATCAGCTCTCGATACCAGCGAACCGATACCTTTGTCACGTAAAGAGAATCATTTGAGTCTGCCTCAATCACTGCCTGATTTCGTGTGGCTAATTCAATCGTCAGACCTGACTCCACTTTAAAAGACGGTGCCAGCACATTTAGACCTTTTGACGCAAAATCCATCAGCTTCTTCGGTTTAAATTGCAGACCTAAACAAGGTGATGATAAAATAAGGCCATTCAACTTCGTATGGGTATACTGCTTCATCCACTCAATTGAAATGAGTCCACCCATACTGTGTCCAAGTAAAAATGTAGGAAGTCTGAATGATTTCGCATGTTCGATCCATTCATCGACTGTATCAATGTATTCTTGAAACGAACGAATGTGGCCACGCGCACGTGTCGAAGTGCCTTGCCCAGGTAAGTCACCCATGACGACGTGATAACCTGCATTTCGCCACATTTCAATCAGCCATTTATATCGGCCGTGATATTCACTCGCACCATGTACAATCACAATTGTACCAACTGGTCTTTCAGCATGCCAAGTCCACAAAGTAAACACCTCACAAATGTTGTATTAAGAAAGGAAGTCGAAAAAGTGATTTATCCATATCATCAGTTTACACCTGAGATTCATGAATCGGTCTTTGTCGCAGATAACGCCACCATTACCGGTGATGTCACAATTGGAGAATATTCGAGCGTGTGGTTCCAAACTGTCATCAGAGGCGATGTGGCACCTGTGAGAATTGGAAAGAACGTCAACATTCAAGATTTATCGTGCCTGCATCAAAGTCCTGGAAAAACACTTCTTATTGAAGATGGTGCTACCATTGGACACCAAGTCACATTACATAGCTCAATCATTCGAAAAAATGCCCTCATTGGCATGGGGTCCATCATTCTCGATGGTGCGGAGATCGGCGAAGGCGCCTTTATCGGTGCAGGAAGTCTTGTCCCTCAAGGAAAGGTCATCCCAAAAGGATCACTCGCTTTTGGCCGTCCAGCCAAAGTCGTTCGGCTGTTAACAGATGAAGATATTCTAGACATGGACCGAATCCGCAGAGAATATGTAGAAAAAGGACAATACTATCGTTCCCTTTTATCTCGTTAACATCATACGTGTATCTTCACTTTATCATGTTTTTTTCAGGATATTAAGCAATAACTATGAACCGCTTGTTATTTTACCCTTTTCCGCCACTTTCTATCATGACAAAAAAGGTTTTCAGCACAAAGCTGAAAACCTTTTTTCATTAACTGAAGATGACTTCTTTTGGTTGATGATTCAATTGCTCTGGATCAATACTGCGCTCCACATAAATGCTGTGCCAAATCATAAAGATCAGAACCGTCCAAATCTTACGGCTATGATCTGCTTTACTAGCACAATGTTCATTTAATAAATCAAGCACATACGCTTTGTTAATATATTCGTCCGTTTGACTGTTTTTAATGATGTCTTTCGCCCAAGCGTTCATCTCATTTTTCAGCCAATGACGAATTGGAACAGGGAAGCCCAGCTTCTTGCGGTTTAACACGTGGTCAGGCACAATGCCTTCTGCTGCTTTACGCAATAAATATTTCGTTGTGCCATCTTTTGTTTTCAGCTCTTCTGGAATTTTAGAAGCCGCTTCAAATACGACCTTATCAAGGAATGGAACACGAAGCTCAAGAGAATTCGCCATTGTCATCTTATCTGCTTTCAATAAGATGTCACCGCGCATCCACGTATGAATATCAACATATTGCATTTTGTTAATATCACTGTAGCCTGCACTTTCCTCAAAGTATGTCTTCGTCACATCACGATACGTAATGTTCGGATCATACTGCTTTAAGAGGTTTTTCTTTACTGGCTCTTCAAAGATTTTCGCATTACCGATATAACGCTCCTCTAATGGTGTACAGCCGCGGACGATAAAGCTTTTTCCTTTCATTCCTTCTGGCATTAAGCGCGCCAGACGAAGAAGAAGCTTTTTCAGCATAGATGGAACAGATTCAAATGGTTTAAGAGAAAGCGGCTCACGGTAAATATTATATCCACCGAACAGCTCGTCTGCTCCCTCACCAGAAAGAACAACCGTCACTTGTTTCTTCGCTTCCTTTGCCACGAAGTACAATGGAATCGCCGCCGGATCAGCTAAAGGATCATCTAAATGCCAAACAATTTTCGGAAGCTCATTCATATATTCCTCAGGAGAAATCACAGCACTGAAATTTTGTAAGCCCAGCTTATCAGCCGTTTCCTTCGCCACATCAACTTCACTAAAGCCATCCTGCTGGAAGCCAACAGAAAACGTCTTCAGCTCAGGATGAAATTCCTTTGCGACAGATACGATGAAAGAAGAATCGATACCACCTGATAGGAATGAACCAACAGGTACATCACTTCTCATATGAATTTTCACAGAATCATAGATTGCATCGCGGACTTCTTCAATCAGCTTTTGTTCTTGTGTTTGCTCAGGCTTGAATTGAACTTTCCAGTAAGTCTTAAATTCAATCTCCTGCCCTGGGCGTAAAGTAAACTGATGACCTGGCTCTACTTTGTGCACCTTTTGATCAAGTGTATTTGGCTCAGGTACGAACTGGAATGACATGTATTGCTGTAAGGATGTCTCATCAAATAAAATGTTCTCGTTCACTGCCATCAAGCTTTTGCGTTCAGACGCGAAGTACACTTGCTCATCCATTTGTGTAAAATAAAGCGGTTTGATGCCAAAAGGATCTCTTGCGCCATATAATAATTGCGCTTCTTTATCCCAAATTAAAAATGCAAACATGCCGCGAAGCTTTGAAGCCGCTTCTTCTTTATAATGACGGTATGTGGCAAGAAGTACTTCCGTATCTGAATCTGTGCTGAATGTATAGCCTTTTTTCAAAAGCTCTTCCTTCAGCTCCACATAGTTATAAATTTCTCCGTTGAAAATAATCCAGTACTTTTCATCTTCATAAGAAAGCGGCTGCTTTCCATGCTCAACATCTATAATACTTAAACGTCTAAATCCAAATCCTACATGCTCATCATGAAAGTAACCCTCATCATCCGGACCGCGATGAACGATGAGACGATTCATTTGTTTAATTAGCTCTTCCTGTTCAGTAGTTTCGGACAATGGACGGTGATTAAATACACCAACAAACCCACACATATTATTGCCTCCACGTTATGTTATTTCTTAAAAGTAGACCTATAATTAGACAGTATTTTGTCCGATTTTGTTTCACATTTTTTCGCTTTTTGTAGATTTTTTTTTAATCAAAAGGAAAACCGCTTAAAATAAGCGGTTTTCTATGTTGTTATTGTCCCAATGCTTCTTTGCGAAGTGTTTCGGCTTTATCCGTTTTTTCCCACGGAAGATCTAAGTCGTGACGGCCGAAATGTCCGTATGCAGCTGTTTGTTTGTAGATCGGACGGCGCAGGTCAAGCATTTTAATAATGCCAGCTGGACGAAGATCAAAGTTTGCACGAACCACTTCAATTAATTTTTCTTCAGAAGCTTTTCCTGTTCCGAATGTATCAATTGAAATCGATACAGGCTGTGCAACACCAATTGCATAAGCAAGCTGTACTTCACAAGAATCTGCAAGGCCGGCAGCTACGATGTTTTTCGCTACGTAACGAGCAGCGTATGCCGCAGAGCGGTCAACCTTCGTTGCATCCTTACCTGAGAAAGCACCACCGCCATGACGAGCGTATCCGCCATACGTATCAACGATGATTTTACGTCCAGTTAAACCAGCATCCCCTTGAGGTCCACCGATCACGAAACGGCCAGTTGGGTTAATAAAGTATTTTGTCTGTTCATCAATCAGTTCACTTGGAACGACAGGGCTGATGACATGCTCTTTTAAGTCACTTTGAATTTGTTCAAGCGTCACTTCTGGTGCATGCTGCGTAGAAATAACCACTGTGTCAATACGAACTGGTTTGTTTTGCTCATCATATTCAACTGTCACTTGTGTTTTTCCGTCTGGACGAAGGTAGGCAAGTGTTTCATTCTTACGTACTTCTGTTAAACGGCGAGATAATTTATGCGCTAGTGAAATCGGCAGCGGCATGAGCTCTTCGGTTTCGTTGTTGGCAAAACCAAACATCAATCCTTGGTCACCTGCACCAATCGCATCAATTTCTTCTTCAGTCATTGTTCCTTCACGTGCTTCAAGCGCTTTGTCTACACCTTGCGCAATATCAGCAGACTGTTCATCAATTGATGTAAGGACCGCACATGTTTCCGCATCAAAACCATATTTCGCACGTGTGTAGCCAATTTCCTTAATTGTGTCACGCACCGTCTTTGGAATATCGACATAAGTAGACGTTGTAATTTCACCGCTTACTAATACGAGACCGGTTGTAACAGAAGTTTCACAGGCAACACGTGCATTTGGATCTTTCTTTAAAATTTCATCCAAAATGCTGTCTGAAATTTGATCACAGATTTTATCCGGATGTCCTTCTGTCACTGATTCTGAAGTAAATAAACGACGATTTTGACTCATAATGGCTATTTCCTCCTGTACAAGACCACATCATCCCAAGATGAGGCCTCCAATATGATACGGAACTCGTTCCCTCTTATATTTAAAAACGTTTATATTAGAGATGTTATTGGCAATTTGTTCATATGATATCCCAAAAATAAAAAAACCATTTCCTTCATTGCGAGGAAAGGGTCTGAGATCGCATGCCTTTCACTCTTATCGCTCAAGGTGTTCTTGTACCTTGCATCAGGTTAGCACCTTGGTTTCTCAGCATGTTCATGCCTTTTTCATAAGAAACCGGTTGCTGGGCTTCATCGGGCCTGTCCCTCCACCAACTCGGGATAAGAGTATCCGTTCAATAAGATATCTTATCTTAAACCCTTGCGTCATGTCAATGCTTCATAAGAATTATCTCCCTCTTTTTTCTCCTCACCATTAGCATCACCAAAAAGCATATTTTCATAGCAGAAATGAAAAAACACACACAAAAATCTTTAAATAGTATAGACTATTATTATTAATGTGTTATACTAATCGAAACAAACAAATTCAACGGTAAAGGAAGGGTTTTTTTATGAACTCAGTGGATTTAAAAGAAGATTTGCAGTCATTGCTCTCATTAGAAAATACGCACCAAAATTTATCTGTTCCGAAACTTGTTGAAAAGATTTTGGCACGTAATGAAGGCGTTTTAACATCAACAGGGGCTGTCCGTGCGACAACTGGAGCCTACACAGGACGTTCGCCTAAAGATAAATTTATCGTCAAAGAAGAAAGCTCTGAACATAAAATCGATTGGGGTCAAGTAAACCAGCCGATCTCCAAAGAAGCATTTGACCGTTTATATACAAAGGTTGTGTCATACTTAAAAGAGCGTGATGAACTATTCGTCTTTGAAGGGTTTGCAGGCGCTGATGAAAGATATCGTATGCCGATTACAGTTATAAACGAATTCGCATGGCACAATCTTTTTGCCAAGCAGCTATTCATCAGACCTGACGGGTCAACACCTTCTTCAAACGAAAAACCTTTCACCATCTTATCTGCACCGCACTTCAAAGCAGATCCTGCAACAGATGGCACAAACTCTGAAACGTTTATCATCGTTTCTTTTGAAAAACGCACGATTCTTATCGGTGGAACAGAATATGCAGGAGAAATGAAAAAGTCCATTTTCTCTGTGATGAACTATCTGCTTCCTGAGCAAGATATTTTATCCATGCACTGCTCAGCAAACGTAGGTCAAGAAGGCGATGTAGCCTTATTCTTCGGACTTTCAGGTACTGGGAAAACGACGCTTTCTGCAAGCGCAAGCCGCAAGCTGATCGGAGACGATGAACACGGCTGGTCTGGCACAGGGGTCTTCAATATCGAGGGCGGATGCTATGCGAAATGTGTGAACTTAAGTGAAGAAAAAGAACCACAGATCTACAAAGCGATCAGCTTCGGATCAGTTCTTGAGAACGTTGTGCTTGATGAAGAAACACGTGAAGCGGATTATGATGATACATTCTTTACTGAAAATACACGCGCTGCTTACCCAATCGAAATGATTGATAACATCGTGAAACCAAGTATCGCAGGACATCCATCTGCCATTGTTTTCTTAACAGCTGATGCGTTTGGCGTCTTACCTCCAATCAGCCGTTTAACAAAAGAACAGGCAATGTACCATTTCTTGAGCGGGTACACAAGTAAACTAGCTGGAACTGAGCGAGGTGTCACTTCACCAGAAACGACATTCTCTACGTGCTTCGGTTCACCATTCCTCCCGCTTCCAGCTCACGTCTATGCTGAAATGCTTGGCAAAAAGATTGATGAGCACGGTGCTAAAGTATTCCTTGTGAATACAGGCTGGACTGGCGGAGGCTATGGTACAGGTAAACGAATGAATCTCGCTCATACAAGAGCAATGGTTCAGGCAGCAATCGAGGGTGACCTTGACAATGCTGAAATGATTACTGATGACATCTTTGGCTTACACATCCCGCTTCATATTCCTGGTGTACCAGATGAAGTGCTTCAACCTGCTAAAACATGGGATGACCAAAAGGCTTATCAAGAAAAAGCACACTTCCTTGCCAATGAATTTAAAAAGAACTTCCAAAAATTCAGCCACGCGGCAAGTGACATTGAAGCCAAAGGCGGACCACTCGTATAACCAAATGAAAAAAGCTGAGGAGATTCAATCCCTCAGCTTTTTTAGTTTGTTGAATGCAATGACACAAGACGGTACGTCACCTTCGTGACATTGTCTGTCAGCTCCAGCTTTTCAACATGTGCTGTCCCTGTTTTTTCTCCGTCTTTCGTTTTGCGCACCTCAAGTGGAATATTTAACGGATAAATGCGGTATCCATCCTTCATGAGTTCAAATACATTTTCTTCAATTCTTGTCTCTTTTCCCTTTGTGACAATCATTGTATTAAATTCAACAGGCATTCCCATAATGAAAATCCCCCTACTTTCTATATTTCGTTATACTGCTTATTTTAACACATTTCCGCTTTTTCGGCTGTGCATCCATGTGGTCAGCCTTCTCACAATTTCTCGATTATGCTGCGGCGGGAAATAGTGGTTGTATCCATGGAAATACCATGTCTCCACGGACTTCCCGTGCTGACGCAGCGCATCTTCTAACAAATATGCATGCTCAATCGATACATTTTGGTCCTCTTCTCCGTGGATGATCAGGACAGGCGCTTCAATTTTGTCCACATCATTTAAAGGGGTTCTGTTCTCATATGCCTCTGGCACCTTATGCGGCGGACCGCCAATCACACGCTTCATCATCCGTCTCATATCCACACGCTCTTCATAAGTCAGTTTCATGTCACTGACGCCTCCCCATGTGACAAAGGAAGCCGCCTCCTGTTTCATTTCTACAGCGGTCCAGATGCCCATAATACCGCCTCGCGAAAAACCAAAGATATGAATGCGATCCTTCTTCACTTTTTTGTGCTGCTTTAACAGCTGAAAGGCAGCGAACGCATCTTTTCGATCTTCTCCGGCAAAATCTTCGTTCCCTTCGCCTCCCTGATTTCCTCGGTAAAAGGGAGCAAAGACGACAAAACCCTGCGCGGCAAATTGCACAATCCGGCCAGGTCTGACCATCCCCACATTTTTAATGCCGCCTCGTAAATACAAAAAGCCGTCGTAGAGACCTTCTTCGGCCGGCTCAGCGAGCAGTCCTTTCATCCGAAGTCCATCTGCCTCATAGGTCACTGTATATAAGTGAATATGCGGATGGGGCGACGGAAACCTTCTTTTTTCCACAATCACTCGATTTCTCTCCTTTTCATCTTTGATTACGTCCATTGCTTCAGCATCGCTTCTGCGACAAGCTGGCCTGATTTTGTCACCATTGGCGTGCCGCCGCCTGGATGACTTGTTCCCCCAACAAACCAAAGTCCTTCAATGTCCTTTGATTGATTATTGATGCGAAAGAACGCCTGTTTGAACGAGTTTGAAGACATGCCATAAATGGCTCCACGATATGCCCCCGTTTTCTGCTGCAGATCGAGCGGGGTTTGAACCGCTTCATATTCGATTAGCTTCTCCAAATCAAAAAGACCTTTTTCCATTAATTTGTTTTTTACATGCTGACGATATGTCTCCTTTAGCATGTCCCAATCTTGCTCTTTTGTCACATAAGGTGCATTGGCCAGTACAAACAGGTTGCTTCTTCCCGCTCCTCCGCTTAAAGCTGGTTCTGAATGACCTGAATAACATATGTAAAGCGTCGGATCTTGAGGCAGTTGTTTTTTCTGAAAAATATCTTTGAATTCTTGCTCATAATCCTCAGGGAAAAACACATTGTGATGAGCCAGCTGCTCATAGACTTTAGGTACACCTAATAAGAGAACAAAGCCCGACAACGACGGTTCAATACTAGCCAGTTTTTGATTTAAAAAACGAGGACGGTCTTTTTCATCTATAAGATGACGGTATACAGTCAGCGCATCTGCTCCTGCAATGACTTGATCTGCTTCATACATCTGCTGATCCGTCTCCACTCCTTTGATCCGCCGCCCCTTCACATGAATCTTGTTCACTTGTTCATTGAGGTGAATCTGAACGCCTAATTCTTTTGCCAGTGTCTCAAATGCCTCAACTAAACGATACGTACCGCCTTGTATTCCATAAATCCCTTTCTCCCCTTCTAAATACGCCATCATATTAAAAATAGCCGGCGCTTCGTAGGGAGAAGAGCCGATATAAGTGGCATACCGTCCAAACATGGCCAATGTATGGGGATGACGGAAATATTGACGTAGCAGGCGCTGAACGGATGTGAATGGTTTGACAGCAAGAAGTGCTTTCATCAGCTTTAAATCCGCCTTATCCTTCCAGCTCAATAACAAACGATTTAAAAACTGCTCCTCTGCCTTTTGAAAAAGCGTCTTTGATTCCTGTAAAAATGCACGGTATTGCTTCGCATCTTCAGGACTGAATGCAGCAATTTGTGACTCCATATGCTCAATATTCGGCGTAAACTCGACCGTCTGGCCATCTGAAAAAATATTTTTGGTCAGTGGAGAAATCGGATAAAAGGTCACATAATCCTCCATCCGTCTATGACAGGCTGTAAACACTTCTTCAAAATATGCCTTCATTGTAATGGTACTCGGTCCTAAATCAAAAGAGTAGCCCGCTCCATGATGGCGCTGCAATTTCCCGCCTAAAGCCGCTTCTTTTTCTAAAATGGTGACCTGAACCCCGCGTGACTGTAGACGGATCGCGGCTGATAATCCGCCAAGTCCGCCGCCGATGATGATCACTTTTTTCATTCGTACCTTCTCCCTTTCCATTCATACCCTTCTTTTTTCAGACCGATTTTCATAGAAGCAAAACCGATGGCGATCAAGCTTAAAATACTGACCGGCAATAAAAAAGCCATCGCAGATGTCCGACCATTTTCAGTATCAATTGCCGCTTTAATCGACACACCCAGCCCATAGCAAAGAATCGCTAAGCATATGCTCAAAACATCCAGCTGAAACAATGCGATCATGAAACAAATGACAGGAACCAAATAAAGGAGGGAGTATAAACAAAAGACACTGCTTAACAAAGCAATGCTTCGATTCACACCTGGGAATAAATTTTTTCGGTAACCTTCCCAAACCTCTAGTCCACTCTCATACATTCTCATATACACAAATGGATGAATGCTTGCAAGTGTGAACGGAAAGCCTTTTTCCTTCACCCGTCTAGCCAAGGCCATATCATCAACTAGTGAATCCTTGATCGCTGCATGCCCGCCAATGTCGTGATAACAATTCTTTTCAATGGCAATAAAACCGCCATGTGCTGCGGCAAAAGCGCGGTTCTTAGATTTTCTTACCCATTTCACTGGCAGATGACAGCCAATGGTAAACATCATCATAGGAACCACAAGATGCTCAAAAAATGTACCTGTTATCTGTTCTGGAAAACCTGACAGCATCCCCGTTTTTTGCATGCATAACTGCTTGTACACTGATTCAACTGCCCCTTTTTTTAACCGGACATCCGCATCTAAAAATAGCAGCCAGTCAGAAGCAGCAGCTTCAGCGAGCTGAGAACAGGCATATGATTTACCAAGCCAGCCGCGCTTTAAGGGTTGACCTGACTGGACACGGATCCACGGGTATCTTTCTGCAAAGCGTTCCACCATCGCTCTTGTCTGATCTGTCGAGTGATCATCAAGGACGATGAGCTCTTTCGGGTAAAGACGTTGATCAACGATCGACTGAAGACAGGCTTCGATCCGTTTTTCCTCATTTCTTGCTGGAATCAGAATTGATAATGAAATCGGTTCACCCGGCGGAAAGGATGCTGGCTTTAAAATAGGAAGCTGCCTCATATTCCATATGGTGAAAATAAACTGACAGAGCAAGAGTACACTGATCACAGTTAGGAAGACCGCCATGTTTTCACCCACTTTTTAAAGGAATCAAACGCATCACTTGTTGACTGACTTGTCCTTGTCATCTGTCTAAATTCTTGATTAGTTGAAAAATCAGGATCTGCGATGACCTGTGCTTGATGTGCGTTTAACTGCGTTTCAAGCAGATCTCTGAGCAGATGCGTCACGTCCTTGCTTCGAAGTGCCCCGCCAGATACTAAGGTATCTTCACCAAACAAAGCAGATACTGTCGGCTTTTGAAATTGATTAAATGTATAATGCAAGGTCACAGGCTTCACCACGACTTGCTCAAATTGTCTCACTAAAAATGAAGCCCCGCCCTCTAATTCAAGCGGCCGCATGTCCTGATGCATGATTTTCCCCTGTGGAAAAAGCCATACAGCCCCGCCAGCCTGCATGTTTTCTTTAGCCGTTATTAATGCTTGCTTCACACTTTTCAGATTCTCTTTCTGAACCGGAAAGGCACCTAGCTTACGAAAAAATTCATATTGCTTCAGCTGCTTCTCTTCCATCATCATATAGTGATCGAGTTCGGACGCTTTTTCTGTTAAAAGAAAGAGGATGAGTCCATCCCACCATGAGCTATGATTGGCGAGATAAAGAACAGGCAGCTTCTCGTTTGGGTCCACAGCGCCTTTCATCATCACGCAGCGAAAATGTTTATGAAGTAAATACCGCTCAAGATAAAGAGAAAATATACGTCTAAACGATCGGCTTTTGTCGCTTTCTTTCAAATTGAACCCTTCCTTCACACAAAATAACAATGATCAGTGCTAAATAAAAAATGACCTCGAGCCCGCCCTTTAATGCCAGCACACCAAAAAAGAACACCATTGCCTGATAAATACGGCTCGTCCAGTTCAGAGCCTTCTGATCAATCCGAACAAGCGGGAAGAGAAAGGAAAGTCCTGCTCCAATCATACCCCAGCTCACAAAATTCTCAAAAGGAATACCATAAAAACCACCGCCGTCATACCACACCCAAAATTTCCGTTCAGCTGCTACTGGGTCTAATATGAGGTCAAGCAAGACAATCCATATCCCCGTTTCGACCGCTCGTTTCCACTTCGACTGCTGACTGGATAAAAAAAGACTGTTTAAAAATACTCCAACCCATGCAAAAGCAATGGTTAAAGGCACCCCTGCCACTAGAAAACCTAACGTTGGATAATAGTCATAAGCTCCGAAAGGAAACCCGGTTGTGATCCCAATCCATTCAACCGTAAATGTCAGCACGCCGACAATGGCTGCCCGTTTGATCACCATTCCCCATGATCCATAAATATTTCGCCCAATCTCTATCACACAGCAGGCATACAGCACAAGGAAAATGCCATTTGCAAACTGAAGCCATGCTGGCACCTCAAAAAAGACCATTAATATGAGCCCTATTAAATACCACCCAAGAAATACCCAACTCACTCTATACACGAAACCGCCCCTTTATTTCTTCCAAATTCAAGAAAGTATTCATGCTTCTAGTATAGAAAAAAAGACACGTTCTATAAATAAACAATGCGCTTCTTATTTTCATCTAGGCACTCACCAAAAATCCCTTTTGACATACTTTAATTAGTGATCTAGAACAAAGGAGGCGAATTACTCTTGAATCGTTCCATCAAAGTCAGACTGGCATTCATCGTCGTTGTCCTGCTCTTTATTCCATTTGTCGCCTGTAAAAAAGAACAAGAGCAGACCGTACAAGTAGCCGAGGTGACCCATTCGGTTTTTTATGCTCCGCTATATGTTGCCTTATCTGAGAACTTCTTCAAAGAAGAAGGGCTAGAGGTTGAATTAAAAACGACTTGGGGCGGCGATAAAACGATGACAGCTCTCTTATCCGGTGGTGCAGATATTGCCCTGACCGGTTCTGAATCCTCTATCTATGTAGAGGCTCAAGACACAAAAGACTCTGTCGTCAACTTTGCACAGCTGACACAAACAGACGGTACATTTCTTGTTTCAAGGGAGAAGGTGAGCGAATTCTCTTGGGATCAATTAAAAGGAAAAGACTTTCTTGGACAGCGGAAAGGCGGCATGCCGCAAATGGTCGGTGAATATGTCCTGAAAAAGGAAGGCATTGATGTAAAAAAGGATCTCCGTATGATTCAAAATATTGATTTTGCCAACATTTCAGGTGCTTTCTCCTCTGGAACTGGCGATTTTGTGCAGTTATTCGAACCGACAGCATCCTTAATTGAAAAAGAAGGCAAAGGGTACATCACCGCCTCCTTTGGAGAGGCTTCCGGAAAGGTGCCTTATACCACCTTCATGGCAAAGAAAAGTTACTTAGAGGAAAACAAAGAGACAGCAGAAGCCTTCACTCGTGCCATTTACAAAGCGCAGAAATGGGTGGAAGCCAAGCAGCCAGAGGAGATTGCCAAAACCATTCAATCTCATTTTCCTGACACAGAACTTGATGTCTTATCAACAGCCATTAAACGATACAAACAGCAGGACTCCTATGCAACAGATCCACTTCTGAATGAAGAGGAATGGAACAAATTGCAGGAAATCATGAAGGAGAGCGATGAATTGCCGAAATTTATCCCGTACAAACAACTTGTCGATTCATCCATTGCAAAGAAGGTCACAGAACATAAATAGAATAGGAGGTAGCACATGTCTTTCCTTCAAATTGACCATGTGACCCACACGTACTTCTCTTTAAAAGAAAAAACAACGGCCATACAGCACATTAATATGGAGATAGACCAAGGTGAATTTATCTCATTTATTGGTCCCAGCGGCTGCGGGAAAACCACCCTGCTGTCTATCATTGCAGGAATAACGCCGCCCTCTGAAGGCCGAATTTTAATCGAAGGAAAAGAACCGAATCAAAAGGAGCATCAAATCGGCTACATGCTCCAGCAAGATTATTTGTTCCCTTGGAAAACCATCAAGGAAAATATCATTCTCGGGTTGAAAATTACCAAACAAGATTCACATGAAGCCACCTCCGCCGCTCTTGGCTTACTGCCTAAGCTTGGCCTTCATGATGTAGAGGAAAAATACCCGAAAGAGCTGTCAGGCGGTATGAGGCAGCGTGCGGCTCTCGCCCGAACGCTTGCAGTGAATCCCGGTCTGCTTTTACTAGACGAACCCTTTTCAGCTCTAGACTACCAAACCAAACTAACATTAGAGGATCTCGTCTTTCATACACTCAAAAACTATCAAAAAACAGCGGTCCTTGTGACACATGACATTGGCGAAGCCATTGCGATGAGTGACCGCATTTTCTTATTCTCAAAGCATCCTGGCTCGATCAAACGAATTTTTACCGTTCCAGATGATCTGAGGACTCTTTCTCCTTTCGAAGCAAGACAGACCCAGAGTTTCCAAGAGCTCTTTCAAACGATTTGGAAGGAGCTGAAAACAGTTGAAACACAGTGATCTTTTACATGAAGCCTATCGCAAAAAATACCGAATGGAAAAGCGCATGACCCGAATCTATCAGTTCATTATTTTCGCCAGCTTCTTTTCGCTTTGGGAGCTTGCCAGTCATTTTCGTCTCATCGATCCACTGATATTTAGTTCACCATCTGCGGTCTGCCAATTGTTTGTACAAAAAATATCCGATGGGTCTTTAGTGAATCATATGAGTATTACATTATTTGAAACGGTGCTCGGATTTCTACTTGGTACCTTTTGCGGCATTTTGCTTGCTGCCGCCTTATGGTGGTCCACCCGCCTGGCAAACGTTCTTGATCCTTATTTAGTCATTTTAAATGCCATGCCAAAAGTTGCCCTCGCCCCAATTTTAATTGTTGCCCTTGGGCCTGGCATGATCAGCATCGTTGCCATGGGCGCAATCATTAGTGTGATCATTACGACGATCGTCATTTATACAGCCTTTCAAGAGATCGATGAGAATTATTTAAAGGTGATGAAAACCTTTGGTGCGAAAAAAAGCGTCGTCTTTCGCGAGGTCATTTTGCCAGCTAGTATTCCAACGATGATTTCTGCGATCAAAGTCAATGTCGGCCTTTCTTGGGTTGGGGTTATTGTAGGGGAATTTCTTGTTTCCTCAAAAGGGCTCGGCTACATGATCATTTACGGCTTTCAAGTCTTCAACTTTACACTCGTGTTCTTAAGTCTTTTCATTATTGCCGTGTTTGCGACTATCATGTACCAGCTTGTGGAATGGCTCGAACGCCGTTTTCTTCAAAAATAAAAAAGCACAGGGAATGTCTCCCTGCGCTTTTTTTAACGAATCAAACCGTTTTTTTCTAAATAAGCAAGACTTTGTCTTAACACATCATCTTTCATAATAAAACTGAAGTTCTTATTTTTTGCGATGGATCTCGGCAAGTCTGCGAAAAGAACCGGTCCTTTCGTTTCAAAATATGTTTCTTGCTTCACTAGCTTTTCAATTTCAGCGAAATAAATATTCTTGACGATGACCTTTTCTCTGCCCAGCACCTGATATTGGCCAATATACGTTAATTCACGAACAACAGCACCCGTCTCTTCTTGAATCTCCCGTATAGCGGCTTGGTCTGCTTCTTCATCCGGCTCAACTTTCCCTCCTGGAAACTCATAGCCCCGATCCTCATGTTCAGTGAGCAGCCATTTCCCTTGGTAACGGCAGATGGCCCAAACATGCTTAGGATGACTTGAAAAAGGCTTCTCCTCAAAAGAGAGTTTGACCGTATTATGATAATAGTCTTTAAATACATGCATGTGAAATCCCTCATATCCTGTCCTTGCTTCTTGTAAAACATCATACCACAGATCACATTTATCTGAAGAATTTTTATCAAAAGTGAAACAAACGAGTGGTTCCAACTCGTCTGTATCTAAAATGAGGTATTGTTGCTAAAACCTTTTTATCATCTCCAACTTCACCCAATTTTAATCATGAAACCTTTTATCCCTATATGACGTAAATGAATCAGTGTTTGTCCTATGACAACAAGGAGGAAATCAGCATGAGTATAAAAAATGGGTCAAAACAAGACGCACCCCATGAGGTGATCAAGAAACACCTCGTGAAAGGGCAAAAGTTAGATTTAACAAAAGAAAATCCAGCGGTCGACCAAATTCATATCGGGCTTGGCTGGGACCTGGCCGGTCAGCCAATTGATTTAGATACGCAAGTGTTTCTTTTAAATGAAGAAGACAAACTGTTGTCTCCTAAGCATCTGATCTATTATCACCAGCAGCAAAGCTTAGACGGAGCTGTTCGTCATCTTGGTGATCATCAATTTGGCGGAGGGTATCGAGACAATGAAATGATTATTATGCAATTAAGCAGAGTCTCACCTGATATTCATAAAATTGTCGTCACAGCCACAATACATGATGCACACGAACGCCAGCATCATTTTGGACAAGTCACTAATGCCTATGTGCGCCTTACTGATCAAATCTCTCAGCAAGAGATTTGTACCTTTCAGTTAACAGAAGATTATTCGTATTGTACGTCCATTATATGCGCAGAACTCACGAGAGATCATGAGGAATGGAAGATCACTGCAACCGGGCAAGGGACTACTCTAGATTTACATGATTTATGCCGCATCTATGGATTCACATCTTGACGCAGGAAAGGAGCCGGCACCCATGGGATTTCATTTCGTCACAATAGAAGAACTTACCTTACAAGCAGAAGGCAGCGGAATCTTTTTTGCCAAAAAGGGCGCAATGATTGCCGATCAAGGAAGTTTCCAATACCGCAAGCGATTACTTGGAACGAATAAAGGAAATATGGTCAGCCAAGTATTTAACCATATCAGCAGGAAATTCACAGGTGAAAACCTTGAGATGATGGAAGTGAGTGGACAAGGTACTTGCTATCTGGCTGATTCAAGCGAGCATGTAACAGTAATTAATCTTGAGCCAAGCGGTCCTTGGCAGCATGTAAGTGTAGAAAGTGAAGATTTACTTGCCTTTACTGAGGAATGCCATTACGGTGTCACACCAGTAGGCGTTGGTATTTTATCGCAGAAAGGACTGTTTACATCAAAACTCTCTTATCAAGGGCACGGAGCGCAGGTCGCCATCAAAACGAATGGAAATCCGCTCATTTTAAAAGCCCCCTGCCGCGTAGACCCTGACGCAATTGTCGCTTGGACGGGCAGAGCACCGAAGGTCAAATTAGATGTGAACTGGAAAACTTTCATTGGACAAACATCTGGTGAATCCTATTTATTTGAGTTCCAAGAACAAGACCAAATTGTTATTATTCAGCCATCTGAGCGCACATCTGGGTTACGGGTTGGCTTAGATGATAATCGCTACAAGCCTCAGAGCCAGAGCTCCTCTCATGAATTCACCAATTCACAGCAAGAAAATAGAGGCGGTGGGATCACTGATCTGATCGGAGGCATTTTACAACCGCGAAAATAAAGCATGTAGAGAATCTCTACATGCTTTTTCAATTCATCAAACCATTTGTCTCAATAAAGCTCCTTGTCTCTTCATTGCCGAGCTCATAAATCATTGTGTAAATCTCTTTTCTTTTTCTATCCATTTCATCATTTGGACTATCATAATGATATTCAAGAAACGGAACATGTGCCCGAAAGAAGCCTTTCCAATCTGTCATATACTGTTCATCGAAATAGTCTCTCAGCTGCAAAATTTGATCATCATCTGCTTCTATTTGAAATTGCCAAGCCGCTGCATCTCTATGCTGCGATATCGATCCATCTTGTACGGATACATAGTATGTGTGTCTCGCCATCTGAATCATCCTTTTTTCTTTAGTATGACCAGATATGAGGAAATTACGGCTTTTTGCGCAATTTATTTTTCAACATGTCCAATACATCAATAAACAACTGTGGAATGGGAACTCCAAGGGCTCTGGCTGTCGAGACGATTTGGTAAGATTCATAAATAATATAAAAGATGATCGCTAAATCCTTAATCGCCCCATTTGTCTTCAGCATGACATCAAAGAAATGTGCCATCGATATTAAGGAGACTGTCACAATCTTTCGAACAAGCCGCGTAAAAAACCGCTTCATTGTGAGCTGTCCAGTCAAAGATTCTCTTAGGCTTGCACAAATTAATTCAATAGCCATCAACGTCACTAAAATCATCAGTAAATATCCTGCTCCACCAAACAGAAAGCCCATCGCCGACAAACTCACTGTAACCAACGAAAAGATGCCTAAATCCTTGCTCACTTGGCATCAACATCCTTTCAAAGTGGAACTCCTTACCTCAATAGTATATGCCGGATTTTCACAATAGCTTGGACGACAAAAAATAAAGGCGCTGTCTTTTGACAAGAAAAAGCCGCCTTGCGCGGCGGCTACTTCCTAGACCCTAACATCAATAAAGCTTGCATCTGAATCCTTTGGCTGAACAGCTTGAGGCTGTTGCTGCACTTGATCCAGCATCACCATGGCCTGTGCTGTATTCGTAGCAAGCTGTGAATTCAACAAACTAATATTGAGTGTCTTTTGAATGCTCGCTACTTGCTGACTCATCATTCCTGCAATAGAAGACATCTTCTTCCCTCCCTTCTCTTTTCTCTTCGGCTGAAAGCCCTATGATTTCAATGGGCTGTCTGTCCTGATTCCAATAAAAAAGAATGTCGGTCTATTTATGACCGACATTCTTTTCCCATACGTGTATTATCCTAAATATGCTTTAAGCATCCAGTTGTGTTTTTCAATGGATTGATGAATCGCAAGCAGCATATCACCTGTTGTTTCATCGCCAACCTCTGCAGCCAGGTCCATTCCTTGCTTTAATTCCTCTGCAATATTGGAGAAATCATCATATAAATTTTTCACCATTTGCTCTGCTGATTCATTGCCTTCTGCTTCTTGAATGCTGGAAATTTCTAAGCACTCTTTCATTGTCGCAACAGGCTGTCCATTTAAAGCAAGCATACGCTCAGCCAAATCATCAATATATGTAGCTGTTTCTGTATATAGTTCCTCAAATTTCTCATGAAGTGTAAAGAAATCTTTCCCCTTTACATACCAATGATAGTTATGTAATTTCACGTAAAGCACAGTCCAATCAGCTACTTGTTTATTGACGACGTTTAATAATTTTTCAGACATGTTTATTCCTCCTTATGTAATTGCGTTTAGTATGAGAATACCCTTTTCTTATTATACTGAAACCTGCCGTCAATTTCTTCTATTTTGACTGCATGAAATATATGTTAATATGGAAATAAGGAGGGAGTTAGATGCTGTTACTTGGGATTATCAGCTTTATCATTATCTCAATCGTTGTCTTTTTATCATTGTGGACGACAGCGAAGGCTTATGAATATAAGCATAAAGTCGATTCACCACAGGATGCAGAACCAAATCAACGTCCTAATCCAAAATAAATCCGCTTTTAATGATGTGAGGTTTCTTCTTCAGTAGACGAACTCTCTTTTTTCACCTCACCTACGTGGATGTTCGTTTTCGGCATATTATGCTGCTGTTTAGCTGTCACATGGACTTGTATGATATAAAGGCCATCTTTTTTGAAGGCTGTGTGCAATTCGTATACACCTTTGTTTTCTTTCTTTGGCTGAATCATTTTGCTGTTATCCTTGTCGCCATCTTTCCACACTTCAAATTGAACATCATCTGCATCATCAACAGGCGTATCACCGTATGTGACAGCTGCTTTTACTATAACGCTTTCATTTTTCTCCACCTGCTCAGGTCCTGTAAGCTTTACTTCTAATAGCTCAGGCACTTCCCCTTTTCCGCTATTTGCTACAGAGTTTCCGCATGCACTTAATAACGTGAGCATCAGAATCATTCCCAACATTTTTCGCATCTTGCGTTTCCCCCTTCTTTTACTGACATGTCCATTTTAACAAATATCCCCTATTTTGACATCACTGATCGAATTCAATAAAAAAACCGGACATCTAAATGTCCGGTTCATCGTTCGATTAACCAAATACTTTTAAAAGCTCTTCTTGATCCTGAGAAAGCCAGAAACGCATTAAACGTTTTGCCCCTTCAAGATCATGAAGCTTCGCTTGGCCGCATTGCTCTTCGTTTGCAGCAGGAATTTCTGTTACTTCAACTGCATCCTTGAATGTTGCATCAAGAAGTTCAACGATTTCTTTTGGAGTTGGTGCACCACTGACAACTAAATAGTAGCCTGTCTGGCAGCCCATTGGAGAAATATCGATGATATCAAAATGATCATATTTCTCTGAGTGTGTTCTAATATTAAACGCAAGCAAATGCTCTAATGTATGAATCGTATCAGGTTTCATCGCCTGCTTGTTCGGCTGACAAAAACGAATATCGAATTTATTTACTTCCCCATCTGATCCCACTTTATGAACGCCACAATGACGAACGTATGGCGCTTTTACAGCATTATGATCAAGTTCAAAGCTTTCAACTGAAGGCATAATCACCACTCCTATAATTGCAATTTCCTATATTATAACATATTTCTCCGACCAGTTTAGTTTATAAAACTTTCCTTCCTTGTCCTTTTTTCTTATACTGTGGAAGACAGACAAGGAGGAACCTCTATGAAACAAATTTTTATCGGGATTATACGATTTTATCAAAAATGTATTTCCCCTCTGACACCGCCAAGCTGCCGGTTTTATCCAACATGCTCAAACTATGGACTTGAGGCGATCAAAACGCATGGCGCGATCAAGGGCGGCTGGCTGACCATAAAGCGGATTTTGAAATGTCATCCGTTTCACCCCGGCGGCATCGATCCTGTTCCGCCTAAAAAGGAAAAGTAACTTACTTTTCTTCATATCCGTTGACAACTAAGTCAAGCTTCCCTGTTCCAGGATCGATGACAAGCCCATGTACAGGTACATCTGATGGAAGAAGCGGGTGATTTTTTACTACAGACACACTGTCCTTCACGCTCTCTTCAACTGAACTAAAGCTTTTGAGCCACTGTTTAAAATCAATTCCTGAGTATTCCAGTACTTCAATACGCTTTTCTGGAATACCACGCTCAACGGCTTTATTTAAAAGTGTCTGGCTATCAATTTTGCTCATCCCGCAATCATGATGCCCAATGACATATACCTCGTCAGCATTTAATTCGTAAACAGCAACTAAAATGCTTCGCATAATACTTCCAAATGGATGAGAAACAAGCGCCCCAGCACTTTTGACAATCTTAATATCGCCATTTTTCATGTTCATGGCACGCGGAAGCAGTTCAACAAGTCTTGTATCCATACACGATAGAATGACAGCTTTTTTCTGTGGAAACTTTGTTGTTGTAAATTCTTCGTATTTCTTTTCTTCAATAAATTGTTGATTATATTCGATGATTTCATCTAAAAGTTTCATACGTTTGTCCATTCCTTTATCTTTTTTTAAAAATAAATATAGCACAATGTAAGAAATTTCGTCACGTTTTGCAGCTTATTTTTTTAAAGGAAACATCTGCTGACGAAAATTTTTTATTTTCCTCTTTTCAAATCGTAATTATTACGATACAATAACTCAGGACATTAAATCGTAATCATTTCTATCTATTAGATTGAGAGGAGACATTTTCTACATGAAAAAAATCTTTTTTATTTTAACAGCTGCTCTATTCGCGATCGGCCTTGCCGCTTGCTCAAGCAGTGCGGGCACTAATGCTTCAAAAGGAAAGACAGACGGGAAACTAATCATTTACACCACGATCTTTCCAATCCAAGATTTCACTGAAAAAATTGGCGGCTCTCACGTTCATGCTCAAAGCGTGTATCCTGCCAACGCAGATGCACACAGCTTTGAACCAAGTTCGAAAACGATGGTTGAAATGGCTGAAGGTGATGCCTTTATCTATAGCGGCACAGGGGCTGAAGCATTCGCAGACAAAACTGCTGCCACATTAAAAGACCAAGGTGTGAAAACAGTCAAAGCAGCCGAAGGCATCAAATTGTTATCGACAAATGAAGAACATGCACATGAAGAAGGTGAAGATCATGACCATGAAGGTGAAGACCACGACCATGATCATGACGGGCACGATCACGGAGATAAAGATCCTCATGCATGGTTAGACCCAGTTTATGCGCAGCAAATGGCGAAAAACATTAAAGACACACTCGTCTCATTAGATCCAGATCATAAAGAAGAATACACAAAAAACTATGAAAATCTGAAAAAAGATTTACAATCCCTAGATCAAGAATTCAAAACAACGTTATCTAAAGCTAAACATAAAGAAATTCTTGTTTCTCACGCAGCTTATGGTTATTGGGAAAAGCGCTATGGAATTGAGCAAATCAGTGTTTTAGGATTATCTGCTTCCGAAGAGCCATCACAAAAGCAGCTCGAAAACATTGTACAAAAAGCAGAAAAGCATCACATTCAATACGTTATTTTTGAAAACAACGTCAGCAGCAAAGTATCAGATACGATCCGCAGTGAAATTGGGGCAAAAAGCTTAACCCTTAAAAATCTAGAATCCATTACTGAAGATGATGCCAAAAATGGCGAAAGCTACATCAGCTTAATGAAACAAAACTTAAAGACATTAAACACCGCTTTAAATGATTAATGTTTTGAACCCCGGGCTTTATCAGCCGGGGTTTTTTGCTGTAAAAAAGCACACCGTTATCAGGCGTGCTTTTTTGATTACATTTGATATTTTTTCTTAAACAGCTCGGCTCTTCCGCCTTTTTCTCCGAATTTTTGGCGTCCTGTATAAAAAGGATGCGTATCAGAGCTTGTTTCTACTTTAATGACAGGATACGTTTTCCCATCTTCCCACTCTACTGTCTCATTTGATGTCTTTGTTGATCTACTCAAGAAGCGGTAACCGCTGTTTACGTCCATAAATACAACTTCATGTGAGGTTGGATGAATATCTCTTTTCAATGTCAAAACTCCTTTCGTTATCAAAACGTAATGATTACGCTTTATAATTATATTCTACTCCCTCTTATACAACTTGTCAAAAAACAAGCTTTCTTAGTCAGGAAGAATAATCTAAAAATGGTGGAGAATAATAAGCATCATGAAAAAGAGAAGCGATAAGAAAGGCGGAGAAAAAATTGACTGATCTCGTTTTAGCTAGAAGCCTGTTCGGCACAACCATGGGCTTTCATATTATTTATGCCTCGCTTGGCGTTGGCATCCCGCTAATGATTTTGTTAGCTGAACTCATCTTTCAAAAAACGAAGGACCCGCATTATGCCATCATGGCCAAGCGATGGACAAAAGCACAGGCTGTTCTGTTAGGAGTCGCCATTCCAACAGGTACTATTGCTGGTACGCAGCTTGCCCTTTTATGGCCAGGTTTTATGGAGGTTATCGGAAAAGTCATGTCACTGCCATTCCAGATTGAAATCTATGCGTTCTTTATAGAAGCATTATTTATGTCTATTTATGTGTACGCAGCGGATCGCCTATCAAATGCAATGCGCATCATTACGGTTATTTTTATCGTCATTGGTGCAGCTGCATCAGCGATTCTGATTACAAACGTACATGCTTTTGAAGGGACACCTGCTGGCTTTCAGATGGTGAATGGAGAAATCACAAATATCGAGCCTTGGAAGGCCTTTTTCAATCCAAGCTTTGCTGTGACTGCTACACATGTTGTGCTGTCTGCTTTTACAACAGGTGCTTTTGTCATTGCTTCAGTTGCAGCTTTTAAAATGCTCAAAACTAAAAAAAACGAGAAGCTCTATTCATTTCATCGAAAAGCCCTTTTTCTTGGACTCATTGTAGGAGGACTTTTCTCTTTTCTAACAGCCTTAAATGGCCACGAATCCGCTCAGCTTCTGTATGAATATCAGCCTGAAAAGCTGGCTGGAGCTGAAGGTTTATTTGAAACGCAATCACATGCGCCTCTTGCAATAGGTGGTTTTACGGATGCTGATTCGCAGGAAATTAAAGGTGCGATCGAAATTCCTTGGGCGCTTAGTTTTCTCGCAGGAAATAGCTTTGATACGGTGGTCAAAGGCTTAAATGATTTCCCCCGTGACGAGTGGCCGCCTTTATTTATACACACATTATTTAACGGCATGGTCATTATTGGATCGGTGCTCATTCTATTTGCGGTATTAGCACTGCTTTATCGTAAAATTTTAAAACGTGAAAAATTTCCGAAGTGGCTTCTTTTTCTTTACTTATTCGGCGGGCCTCTTAGTCTTTTGGCTATTGAATTTGGCTGGATCTTTGCTTGTACAGGCCGTCAGCCATGGGTCATCTATCGAATGCTCAAAACCTCCGAGGTTGTCACATCATCTGGCTCGATCGGGACACTTTTTATCCTTTTTGCCATTGTCTATCTCATCTTAGGCATAGCAACTGTTATTGTGCTGACGTACTACTTTAGAAAACATACGATTGAAGAAGACCTACGGTTAACAGAATCTTAAAAAGGGAGCGATCTTGATGCAAATGGATGTTACAACTGATGCGCTCATTGCAATCACCATCTTATGGGGGTTCGTTTTTATCTATGCAGTGATGGCATCAATGGATTTCGGCGCAGGATTTTGGTCGATGATTTATATGAATAGAGAACAAACAAAGGCAGCTAATATCGCAAATAAATATCTTTCTCCAACATGGGAAGTGACAAACGTCTTTATTGTGGCCATCGTTGTCGCATTGTTTAGCCTGTTTCCAGGTGCGACCTTTGTACTTGGTACCGTTTTATTAATACCCGGCAGCATCATCTTATTGCTTCTTGCACTGCGAAGCGGTTTTCTCGTGTTTTCTCATTCACTGCCTAAGAAATACCGAAAAGCGGTGACTTATATTTCAGGGATCAGCGGCTTTATCATTCCGTCCATCCTGATCATGGTTCTTCCAATTACCCATGGTGGATTTATCTTTCAGGAGAACAACGTCTACTCTTTAGATCTTGGACTGGTCTTTACAAGTGCAAATGTTTATTCTTTTGTCGGCTTTGCCATTTTCAGCACCCTTTTTCTTTCGTCCTTGCTTTTAGCTGATTTCTCTAATGTAGCTAATGAAGATGAAGCTTACAGCATTTATAGAAGAGGGGCGCTCATTACGGGTCCACTTTCACTCATGATGGCCTTTTTTATCATGCTGACATTACGAAGCGAGGCGAATTGGCTGTTCACAAAAATGATGCAGAACATCCCTATTCTTCTTGTATCTCTCCTAATGTTCCTGCTAGCAGGACTAGCTCTATTTTTACCAAACAGCCGTTTTAAGCATCGGAAAGGGAGACCACGCCTTGCCGTCATTGCGATTACCATTCAATATTTCTTAGCAAGCTACGTGTACGGGCGTGCTCACTTGCCTTACATGGCCTATCCAGATATTACAATCATGTCTGGATTTACAGACCCTGTCACATTTAGGGCATTATTCATCACCTATATTGTAGGTTTTATCATCTTATTTCCTGGGTTCTATTTCTTCTGGAAATTATTTATGAAGGATAAGCGCTATATTCGTCAGGAAGATTAACATGAATGGACGTGCTTCATTTCGGTTACATTATAGATGAAAGACATACTCAAAAGGAGGTCATCTGTATGAGTCAAAAAATCCTTTGTGAAGTCAATAACTGTTCCTATTGGAATGCTGGAAACCGCTGTGGTGCAGATGCAATCTATGTCGTCAGCCACACAGGAAATACGGCTGAGAAAAGCGAAGAAACGGATTGTAAAACGTTTAAACCACAAGATCTTTAAGTCTCATTAAAGGAGGCGCTTCAATTTGAAACATGATCGGCTGCTTCAAACGTTTTTTGACGAAATTCATGACGCGGATGAAGCCGCATTCCATCAAGCCGCTCACTCCTTTTTAAACCTTTGGGATTATGAATATGGACATGCAGCAAACATGCCCAATGAAATGCATCAGTATATCGGACAGCTTGCTTATGACAGCGAGCTGGTTGAAGAGTAAGAAAGAGCGGATCACCGCTCTTTCTTTTTTGTTCAGACAGGAAGGAAAAACTTTCTCTCACTTTACATAGATTCTATTTGATATGCAAAAGGTGATTCCTTCGTTTTTATCTCACAAAATCATGTTTTGTAAACACGTCGATTTTATCTGAAAACGAACGGAGCGCTTGGTAATCAACTTCCACGCCCATTCCTGGCGAACGAGGCACCTCAATAAACCCATTTTCAACCTTAATTTCAGGAAAAATGATATCCTGCTCCCAAAATTTTGACGAAGCTGAAATATCACCGGGAATTGTAAATTGAGGAAGCGAAGCAAGTGCCACGTTCTGCGCTCGGGAAATACCTGTTTCAATCATCCCTCCGCACCATAGCGGAATTTGGTGCTCCTTACTGAACGTATGAATTTTAAGAGCCTCTGTCAGTCCGCCAACTCGTGAAGGCTTCACATTAATAATTTGACAGCTGCCAAGCTCTACAGCTTTTCTGGCATCAGCTAAAGAACAAATACTTTCATCTAAACAAATTGGCGTTTTTAAATGCTTTTGCAAATGGCGGTGGTCCACAATATCATCTGCAGCTAGAGGCTGTTCAATCATTAATAAACGAATATCGTCGAGCTGCTTAAGCTTGCTAATATCTTTTAATTCATAAGCAGAGTTTGCATCTGCCATTAATGGCAAATCAGGAAAAGACTCTCTTATCTTTTGAAGAAGTCCAATATCTTGTCCCGGTTTAATTTTTACCTTCACCCGCTGATAGCCTTGATCAACAAATTGCTGGATTTGCTCAAGCATATCGTCAATAGGGCCTAACCCCGCCACAACACCAGATGGTATTCTATCTTTTGTGCCGCCTAATACATCGCGTAAAGACTTATTCTCACGCTTCGCATAAATATCCCAAACAGCCGCTTCAATGCCTGCTTTCGCCATCCTATTGCCTTTAAAATGATACAGACTGTCAGGTATTTCTGAAGGATGTGTAAAGGTGCGCGTCAGCACGTTCGGGATAAAGAAAGCCCTCAGCATATGATAGCAAGTCTCAATTGTTTCTTCTGTATACCACGGAGAAGAAAAGGCAGATACCTCTCCCCATCCAGTCAATCCTGTTTGATCTTTTACTTCAACAATAATAAACTCACGCTCTGAAATGGTTCCAAGACTTGTTGTAAATGGTTGTTTAAGCTTCATCGTGACATGATATAAAATTACTCGTTCAATTTGAATCATTTGAAAACCCCTTTGATCTGAGTCTGTGCCTTTGCAATTTATTTGATGCATTTCTTGGCAGCTCGTTCACAAAGTGAAAAGCGGCGGGCCATTTATATTTGGCTAAATGCGACTCACATAAAGCATAGAGCTCATTCTCCGGTATCTTATCATCTGTTACAAGGAAAGCTGCAGGTACCTCTCCCCATCTATCATCATACATACCCGTTACTCCGGCTTCCTTTACATGCGGATGTGTTAACAGAACCGCTTCAATTTCCGCAGGATAAATATTTTCTCCGCCAGAAATAATTAAATCTGAACGGCGGTCAAGCACAAATAAGAACCCTTCCTCATCCACATAGCCAATATCACCCGTTTTCAGCCAGCCCTCATCAAAGGCAGCCGCGGTCGCTTCTTCACGGTAAAGGTATCCTTTCATCACATTTGCACCTTTCACCATAATTTCGCCATGCTCAAAAGGACGGCAAATGCGATCATCATCTAGAATTTTCAGCTCACAACCAAAAAGAGGTTTTCCTGCTGACCCAAGCTTCTCTACACTAAATTCAGGTGCAAGCGTCACAATTTGTGAACAGGTTTCCGTCATACCGTACGATTGAAAGACAGGAAAGCCCTTCTCTTTGCTTTCTTGGAGCATCGCATAAGGCGCAGGTCCTCCGCCTAATAAAAGACAACGCAAAGAAGATGGACATTCTTCTAGTCTGCTTAATAAACGAGCTAACATCGTCTGCACAACAGAAATCATCGTCACACGATGCCGTTCAATAGAATCCTTCACTTCATCGACGTCAAACTTCTGATGAAGCACGACTGTCATTCCATATATTACAGACTTAAATAAGGCAGATAAGCCGCTAATATGAAAAAGAGGCAGGGCAATGAGCCAGCGGTCATCCTCTCTGAGACCCAAATTCAATGCAGAGGAAACGGCACTATGAAAATGATTGCCAAACGTTTGCTCTACCCCTTTTGGACGTCCTGTTGTCCCAGATGTGTACATGATGGTCGCTGTTTCATTCAAATCAATTCCGCTCTCGATTGTCTTTTCATGGCCTTTCTCTGGTTGAGGTAAAGTTTCGATTGTATAAACGGGTAAATCACCCTCATGATCGCTTGCATAACTAGATTCTGTTAATAACGCCACTGCTTTTGCATCTTCTAGCTGATAGAGCCTTTCAGCTTTTGTCAGCTTATTATTCAATAGCACGATTTTTACCCCTAATAAAAAACAGGCATGTACAAGCAGCACCATATGAGGATGATTGTTCATCAAAAGCGCAACCGTTTCCCCTTTTTTCAATGATGCCTGTGCAAGTCTATTTGAAAGCTCGTCCGCTTCTTGAGCTAATTCGTGAAATGTCCACTCTGTCTCTTGATAAATAAGTGCAACTCGATCTGGCGTTAAATAGGCACGGTGCAGCAGCCAATTAGGTTGCTTCATCATGACACCTCCTTTTCGTAAAAGAAAACAGCTTAGTCTGATGCACTAAGCTGTTGTTCATTGATATCATTGAATCAAGGGAAACGCGGGAACTGGCCGAAGTCCGGCTTGCGTTTTTCCTTAAAGGAATCGCGTCCTTCTTTTGCTTCATCTGTTGTGTAATAAAGAAGTGTCGCATCTCCTGCAAATTGCTGAATTCCAGCTAATCCATCCGTATCTGCGTTAAATGCAGCCTTCAAGAATCGTAAAGCAGTCGGGCTCTTTTCTAGCATCTCCTCACACCACTTCACTGTTTCCTCTTCAAGCTGATCTAATGGGACAACTGTGTTAACAAGTCCCATATCAAGCGCTTCTTGTGCATTGTATTGACGGCATAAGTACCAGATTTCTCTCGCTTTCTTATGACCAACAATACGTGCAAGATAGCCTGAACCGTAACCGGCATCAAAGCTGCCTACTTTTGGACCTGTTTGTCCAAAAATCGCATTATCTGCTGCAATTGTCAGATCACATACTATGTGGAGAACGTGTCCGCCTCCGATTGCATAACCTGCAACCATTGCAACAACTGGCTTTGGAATGACACGAATCAAACGCTGTAAGTCTAAAACATTTAGACGTGGAATTTGATCGTCTCCTACATAACCGCCATGGCCGCGGACTTTTTGGTCTCCACCAGAACAGAATGCTTTTCCGCCAGCACCTGCAAGTACGATCACACCAACTTCTGAATTATCACGAGCTCGTGAAAATGCATCGATTAATTCACTAACAGTCTTTGGGGTAAACGCGTTATGTACGTGTGGACGATTAATCGTAATCTTTGCGATCCCATTATACGTTTCATATAAAATTTCGTCATACTGACGCTCAGTTTGCCATTCAATAGCCATCAATATTTCCTCCTCTAATCTTGCGCTAAAATAAACTCACTTACTATTTTACCAAAAAAATGTGGTTGTTCCACATGAACTGTATGCCCAGCATGCTCTGCCAATATGAATTGACTTTCCTTCAGCTCCTGCTGCATACGTTTGCCGATATGGCAGAACTTTTCATCAAGCGTTCCGCAAATAAGCAAAACAGGCAAATGAATATGCTTTAATGCCTTCCAAACAGACGGCTGTGAACCTGTTCCAATGCCTTCTAAGCTGCGAGCCAGCCCAAGAGGATTGGCTTTCAGTCTTCCCTCTCTCAGTTCAGTCTGCCTTTCCGCTGATAAAGTTTTCTGCGAAGCAAACAAAGGAATACTTTCCCAAAAATCCACAAACTTCACTAAGCCTTCATGCCTGATTTTTTGAGCAAGCTGATGATCCTGCTTCAGTCTTGCCATCCGCTCTTTAAAAGAGTGAAGCCCTGGAGACGTACTCTCAAGGATCAGTTTGTTGACACGATCTGGATAACGAGCGGCAAATGATAAAGCAATACGCCCTCCCATAGAATATCCGAGAATATTCACTTTGTGAAGCTTTAATTGGTTTAAAATCTCTGCAAGATCTGCCAGCTGCTGAGACATGGCATATCTTCTCACACTTTCTGGCGAGTCCGTACGCCCATGTCCGAGCAAGCTGACCTGAATCAGTCTTGTATTCTCCAAATAACCATTCAAGAACGTCCAAGACACTGCACTTCCAGTGAAGCCGTGTAAGCATAATGTGGCATTTGCTGCCGAAGGGTTCTGATCCACCACTTCGTACGCTACCCCATCACGCATTCTTATGATGAGAGAAGGCATTCTTTTTTCACTTCTTTCAATATGTCATCCATCATATGACGATGCTTGTCTACACGGGAATGACGATCTGTTTCAATTTCAATTAAATGAAGCCCAGGTTCATCGATATGCGCCATATACACATCATGTAACTCTTGTTTCGTTGCGGGTTTCGAATAGGTTCCCCCATATAACTTCGATGCATACTCAAAATTCAGTCCTGTCGGCGTTCCAAAGAGCTTTTCATAATAAGGTTCATCAGACGCCTGCGGAAGGAAAGAAAAGATACCTCCCCCATCATTGTTTATCAAAACCACTGTCAGCGGAATGTCCATCAGCTTAGCTGCAAGCAGACCGTTCATATCATGGTAAAATGATAAATCTCCAATGACTAAAGTGACAGGCTGCTTCAAAGCTGCATACGTGCCAAGTGCTGTGGACACAACGCCGTCAATGCCATTTGCACCGCGATTCGCCATCATTCGAAAAGGCTTGGACTGAGTTTCAAAAAATGTATCTACATCACGAATCGGCATACTATTTCCGATAAAAAGGACACTCTCTTTTGGCAAGAGGTGCTGAAGCTGACGATATACATTCCCTTCAAAGGACAAATCCTCATCTGAATAGCGGGCTGCATTCGTTCTGAATGAAGAATTAGCATTCTGCCACCGGTTTAAGAAACTTGTCTCTTTACGTTGGACTGCTTGCTTTAATGCTGCTTCTACAAAAGCAGCCACATGACTTTCTATAACGTATGAAGCACTTAACCCAGGATCACGGAAACCTCCGGCAGCATCTACAACAATCTGCTTCACTTCCGCATGTTTTTCCAGCCACTTGAATAAAGGCTTAGATACAGGCATCGGTCCAAAACGAATGACCATATCCGGCAATAGATGCTGCTGTAATGCTTCATCTTTTAATAAAGAATCATACGCATCGATAATGAGATCTTGATTTTCATGCCCGTTGCGCAAAAGAGAAAGTGGGTCAGCTAAAATAGGTAAATGCAGGGCTTTCGAAAGGCGTAAAACTGCCTCTTTTTCTTCCTGTGTATGAAGTTCACCAGCCACAATCAATCCCTTTTTGGATTGGTTCATGACGGTTACGATTTCAGACATCACCCGATCATTAGGGAAAGCCTGACCTGCTGCTAATACCTTTTTCGTATCCTCTTTTTCTCGCGAGAAAGGATCAATAGACAGATCAGGAAGCAATGGCTCTCTCAGAGGTACATTGACCTGAACAGGCCCCTTTGGCTCCTGCATCGACATGTGATTTGCTCTCGCAGCTGCCGCCTGAACATAACGCAGCATCGTTTGACTGTCCTCCGGCAATGCTAAGTCTGTGAACCATTTAACAAACTTACCGAATAAGAATTGCTGATCAATCGCTTGAGGTGCCCCAACTTCCCTCAATTCGTGCGGCCGATCAGCAGTTAAAACAATAAGAGGTACACGAGAATAATGCGCCTCTACAACGGCTGGATAAAAGTTAGCAGCTGCCGTACCTGATGTACAAATAAGCAGCACTGGTGATTGACTTGCTTTTGCAAGACCAAGCGCATAAAAAGCAGCAGACCGTTCGTCCACTAAAACATGAACATGGATGTCTTGATGAGCAAGAGCCAGCATCGCAAGCGGAGTTGAACGAGAACCAGGACAGACAACTGCCTCTTTCACACCACCTTGGACGAATTCATCCATCAATCTGCCTATATATGTTGTCATGATGTGATTATTCAATAGGATGACCTCCAAGAGCAGACAGCATTGGTCTTAACTTCACTTGTGTTTCTTCATACTCCTGCTTTGCAAGGGAATCCTCTACAATTCCGCAGCCAGCGAACAAACGAACTCGGTCTTCCTCAATAAGACCTGACCGAATGGCTACAGCAAATTCTCCATTATCCTGAGAATCAATCCAGCCTACCGGCGCTGCATACCAGCCGCGCTTGAGCGGTTCGATTTCACGAATCACTTCAACCGCCTTTTCCTTTGGATATCCGCCTAGTGCCGGCGTCGGGTGGAGCTGCTCAATTAATGAAAAGAGGGAACAGCTGCTTTTAATTTCTCCCACAATCGGTGTAAACAAATGCTGAATGTTTTTTGTTTTATAAAGACTTGGTTGATTTGGTTTATGCACATGAAGGCAATTGGCTTCAAATGCTTGCTCAATCATATTGACGACAATTTGATGTTCAATCAAATTCTTCTCATCATGCAGCAGTTCCTCACCTAATGCGTGATCCTGCGCTTCATCTTTTCCGCGAACAATGGAACCTGCTAAACAGGAGGAAAAGACCTCTCCCCCGCTTTTTTTCACTAAGCGTTCCGGCGTCGCTCCGACAAATGCTTGTCTTCCCTGTTCAACCGCAAATACATAACTCGTTGTTTGATGCTTTAATAATTCCGCTAATAGTGGAGCGAGTTCAATTTGATTTTTATAGTGAAGCAAGACTTCTCTTGCTAAAACAACCTTTTCATATTCGTTTGCACGAATGTGGTCTGTCGCTTCTTGGATCGCCTTCATCCATTCCTTCACATCCAGCTCTTCCACATGAACAAGTTCAGCTTGTCCACCAGTCCGAACTGGTAATGTCTCGAAACGTGAGGCTTTTTGTTCTAATTCCTGAATAAGCTGATGAACATTCCCGTCCACCTGCTTCCACTCATTGATCGTAAGAAAACTGCCTTCTTTTGAAACAGTCAGCATGATCGATGGCACAAAAAAATGAGCCTCGCCAAATGCTTCCCAATGACACGCCTTCTCTTCATACGGATCAAACGAGAATCCTCCAAATAAAAGCGGACCAACAGCCGCTTGCTTTAACTCCTTCTCATCATGAAAATGGAACATGTGCTGCTTGAGCTGTTCCCATTCTTGATGGACTATATCGAATCGTTCCTTGCCTTGCTCAGATGATTTAATGACGGCCGCTCTGCCAAGTCCAGAAAATATCATTTGGCTTTCTGGATCAGACCAAAAAAACCGCTCGCCTAAAAAATCCGCTTCGCCGCTTTGGAAAAAGGCAAGAGGATCCAGATCGTCAACTCTTCTGGAGTAGCTTATCAAAACAGCATGGTTGACGTTATTCGCTTCTTCTAATGTCGCAAGCGCTTCCTGCCGGAAAGTACTTTGCACTGTTGTCACCATGATACATTCCTCCAAAATCCATGAATTACATAAAAAATAAAAACATAATGAAAAAATACATGAACATTCGAATATGTCGAATGACCTGCTTTTCTATTATAAACCTTAACAGATGAACTTAGTAAAGAAAACAGCTTCTAAAACCTCGAATCCTTATTATATCACGCTTTCAAGATTTTTTCGCTCCTCCTTATTGAAACGAGAGCATCTAAAGCAAAATGGCAGGACCGTTCTAAAATCAAGCTTTCCTTCGATATGGCAACGATTAGCAAACATCTTTTTCCCGATTCATCGCATCAATATATTGACACCTTTTTGAACTTTGCTAAACTGGAATTTGGACGTGTACGTATTTTTTTATTTAAAGGAGTATATTTTATGCAGCATCAATCGATATCAGATCAGCTTTCACCAATAAAGCCTGATAAAAACTGGCGTATTTGGTGGAATTTACTACGACCGCATACACTAACAGCGGCATTTATTCCCGTTACTTTAGGAACTGTTTTAGCACTTCCAAGTGGTCAAATACATGTTGGGCTATTTTTAGCCATGCTGTTTGCATCTATGTTTATCCAAATCGCAACAAACATGTTTAATGAGTACTTTGATTATGTTCGCGGGCTGGACAACGAGAAATCTGTCGGCATCGGCGGAGCCATTGTAAGAAACGGTGTGAAGCCAAAGACAGTCCTCAGCCTCGCTTATGCATTATTTGCGCTTTCTTTATTACTTGGGGTCTATATTTGCATGATGTCTAGCTGGTGGATTGCACTAATAGGACTTATTTGTATGGCAGCAGGCTATTTCTATACTGGCGGCCCTGTACCAATTGCATATACACCGTTTGGAGAACTTGTTTCAGGTGCTTTTATGGGATTAGGAATCATCCTGATTAGTTTCTATATCCAAACAGGCACACTGACGTCTAAAGCAGTTCTCATCTCACTACCAATTTCTATTTTAGTTGGTGCCATCTTACTGTCGAACAATATCCGTGATTTAGACGGAGATAAGGAAAATGGACGAAGAACACTTGCTATTCTTGCTGGACGCAAAGCTGCAGTGAACATTTTACTTTCCATGTTTTTGGTATCATATGTACTCATTTTTGTTTATATCTTCACAGATATCGTCGGTCTTTGGAGTCTTCTTGTTTTACTCAGTGTGCCAAAAGCCTATACAGCCATTAAAGAGTTTAAGCAAAAAGAAAAACCGATTGAATTAATGAATGCCATGAAATCTACAGCTCAAACCAATACATTTTTTGGTTTTCTGCTGACGATCGCTTTGATCTTACAATACTATATCGCGTAACAAAGAACGCCTGCAGCCGCAGGCGTTTTTTAATAAGGAATTGCTTCAAATTGGAACTAGTCTTACATACAAAATTGCTCATACTAACAATATGTTTGATATGAAAGGATGATCGCTTTGTTGTCAAAAGACGAATTACATCATTTTAAGCAGCGCCTTCTCGATGAAAAGAAAGAACTTGAAGCCAAAAGCCATGACGATGAACAGAAAGTATCCTTTCCTTACGATTCAGTCGGAGAACTATCTGCCTATGATAACCACCCGGGTGATCAAGGGACAGAGCTGTTCGAGCGTGGGAAAGATATTGCTTTAAACAGTATGGAACATGAACATTTGCTAGACATCAATGAAGCACTTCAAGCCATTGCAGACGGCTCTTATGGACTATGCAAGGTCTGTAAAGCCCCTATTCCAAAGGAACGCTTAGAAGCCTTGCCTACTGCCGTCACATGCACAGAGCATTCAAAAGAACAGACCGTTTCACAAAACCGTCCGATTGAAGAGGATTTATTAAGTCCGCCAGCGGGACAATTTGAAAATGAAGAAAGTGCTGCGTACGATGGAGAGGATGCCTACCAAGACGTAGAACGCTACGGAAACTCTGAGACCCCGTCTGATATGGAATTCCCTCCTCTGACATACGATGATGTGTATACACAATCAGAAGATGAAGATTATGTGGAGGACTACGAAGGATTTGCAGCTGCTGATATTGAAGGAAAAGCAAGCAAGGTGTATCCGAACAAAGCACACGAGGCCTATGAAGAAGCATTAGACGAAGAAGGTGTCATGACGGTATTTGGTGACTTGAAACCGTACGAGGAAGAACCTTATACAGAAGAAAATCATTAGTCCCCTCATATTGGGGGCTTTATGTTTATATCATGTAATGTTTGGGAAATCACTTTAAGAGTGAATTTGATTGGAGGAGATTCTTGATGGCTAGAAAAAGTATCATTTGGGCGATTGTCGTCTTCTTTATTACATACGCACTATTCTCTATTGCCGGATTCTTGTTCCCCATCGACAGAGAATGGTATGACGCATTAAATAAGCCAGAATGGACACCTGGTGGCGGTGTGATTGGTGCTGTGTGGGCTGTCTTATTTGCACTCATCTCATTGTCCGCAGCGATCATTTATGGAAAATATGGTTTCCAAAAAATCACTTTACCATTTTGGATTCTTTTCCTTTTAAATTACGTATTCAATCAAGCCTTTAGCTTTTTTCAATTTACACAAAAGGATTTGTTTGTGGCTACGATCGACTGCCTGCTCGTTGCACTGACAGCACTTGCACTTGTCATCGTCTCACGTAAACTAAGCAAAGTTGTTCCAATTTTACTGATCCCTTATGTCTTATGGGGCTTCTTTGCGACATACTTGTCTTATACGATCTATTCCATGAATATGTAAAAAAAGACCGCCATGATAGCGGTCTTTCGTTTTGAAGAAAACAAAAAAGAGATCTTTGACAAGATCTCTTTTAAAAATGACCCGTACGGGATTCGAACCCGTGTTACCGCCGTGAAAGGGCGGTGTCTTAACCGCTTGACCAACGGGCCATACAATAATGGCGGAGAAGGAGGGATTTGAACCCTCGCGCCGCTTACGCGACCTACACCCTTAGCAGGGGCGCCTCTTCAGCCACTTGAGTACTTCTCCATTTGGCTCCGCAGGTAGGATTCGAACCTACGACCGATCGGTTAACAGCCGATAGCTCTACCACTGAGCTACTGCGGAAGATCATGGTGGGCCTGAGTGGACTCGAACCACCGACCTCACGCTTATCAGGCGTGCGCTCTAACCAGCTGAGCTACAGGCCCATGAACAGATATACAAATGGAGCGGGTGATGGGAATCGAACCCACGACATCAGCTTGGAAGGCTGAGGTTTTACCACTAAACTACACCCGCAAAAATATGTATGGGGCGATTGATGGGAATCGAACCCACGAGTGCCAGAGCCACAATCTGGTGCGTTAACCACTTCGCCACAACCGCCATACTATGAATATTTTTATAAAAGTGGCTCGGGACGGAATCGAACCGCCGACACACGGATTTTCAGTCCGTTGCTCTACCAACTGAGCTACCGAGCCAAGTATTATTTTGAAAAATGGCGGTCCGGACGGGACTCGAACCCGCGACCTCCTGCGTGACAGGCAGGCATTCTAACCAACTGAACTACCGGACCATTTTGGTTGCGGGGGCAGGATTTGAACCTGC
>NZ_JAFCSW010000005.1:0-268458 GCF_049895685.1 Bacillus sp. DC4300-2b2 | reverse complement strand
AGGTCGCAGGTTCAAATCCTGCCCCCGCAACCAAAATGGTCCGGTAGTTCAGTTGGTTAGAATGCCTGCCTGTCACGCAGGAGGTCGCGGGTTCGAGTCCCGTCCGGACCGCCATTTTTATGACTTGTAAACGAAAACGTATAGTTTCGTTTTTTTTTATGTCTTTTTCTTTCTACAAGTACCCACGATGCAATGAAATGATTTGTGTTTGGCTACACTATATGAAAGAATAGATAGATTACTTCAACCCAGCCTGGTTTTTACACACCAGGCTTTCTTTATATCATTTTTAGTTGGAACTGAGACTTATATTCGCTACACTAATACTAACTGTGTTTGACATCATGTCTATTTAACCAATTGATTGCAAGAAGGGGCTGTCTTTTTATGGATGAATTTGATCTTATTCGCCGAATCACACCAAAAGATACATATCAGCGCTCTTTGATCATGGGCATCGGTGATGATGCAAGTGTTTATCAACCTCATTCACACTGTGAAGAGGTCGTTTGTGTTGATACAATGGTGGAGCATGTTCATTTTCGTTTTGACTTTTCCACACCTTTTGAAGTTGGCTTTAAGGCACTGGCAGTCAATGTCAGTGATATCGCTGCAATGGGAGGCACCCCAAAGTATTATCTTGTTTCAATTGCGATCCCGCCTCATGGTGACGAAACAATCGTCAGGGCTCTTTACGAGGGAATGAAAGCGTTGGCTAACACCTATCATATGGATTTGATTGGTGGAGATACAGTAGCCACTCGCAGTGACTTTGTCATTACCGTGACGGTCATTGGTGAGGTGTCAAAGGGAACAGCTTGTTATCGTCACAGTGCTCAAACTGGAGACGTCGTCTTTGTCACAGGTGAACTAGGTTCATCAGCTGCTGGGTTATCAATCTTAATGAACGAAGCAGCCCCTTCTAAGGCGGTCGACGCTGATTTCTTTCTTAAGCGTCACAAAATGCCTCAGCCTCATATTGCTGCTGGTCACATTTGTTCAAGTTTCCCGCGCGTCACCTTGAATGATGTGAGTGATGGATTAGCGAGTGAGTTGAATGAGATAGCTGAAGCGAGCGGTGTGAGGATCGAGATAGAAGCTGATAAGCTTCCAATTCATCCAGATTTACAGGTGCTGCGCAAAGACTGGCTTGAATGGGTGTTATTCGGGGGAGAAGACTTTGTTTTAACTGGTACGATACCAGAATCTGATTGGGAAAGCTTTGAATCTCAATGTCAAAAAGAAGACATTCAGATCACACGTATTGGACAAGTCAAAGATGATCAAGCAGCCAGTGTTATGTTAAAAGACAATGATCAACAAACAATGTTAATGAAAAAAGGATATAATCATTTTAAGAAATGAGGTGACATCAACGGTGAAATTAACATGGACAACAAAAGGTGCGGATGAGACGAAACGAATTGCCGCTGCTTTGGCCAAACTTGTGATGCCAGGCGATGTATTGACATTAGAAGGAGATTTAGGCGCAGGCAAAACCACTTTTTCAAAAGGTTTTGCAGAAGGCTTAGGAATTACCCGTATCGTCAACAGCCCCACCTTTACAATTATTAAAGAATATACCGATGGCAGACTGCCACTTTACCATATGGACGTGTACCGCATGGAAGATGCAGAAGAAGAGATCGGACTCGAAGAATATTTTGAGGGTGAAGGAGTATGCTTGATTGAATGGGCACATCTTATTGAACCTCAATTGCCTTCTTCCTATTTAAAAATTGAAATGCTGAGAACAGAACGTGAAGAAGAACGGCATCTCACGTTTGATGCAAAAGGGGAGCGTTATGAGTCCCTTTGTAAGGAGATGAAAGAATTTGACCATACTGGCCATTGATACATCAAACCATACACTAGGAATTGCTCTTGTAAGAGACCTCACTGTGATTGGCGAGAGCATTACGTATTTAAAAAAGAACCATTCCGTCCGAGCGATGCCCACTGTTGAAGCATTGATGAAAGAATGTGGTGTAGCACCAAGCGAACTAAGTAAAATCGTTGTGGCAAAAGGACCTGGTTCTTACACTGGCGTCAGAATCGGTGTTACCATAGCAAAAACACTAGCGTGGACGCTGTCTATCCCGATATCGGCTGTTTCGAGTTTAGAAGCGCTTGCGGCAAATGGCCAATATTTTGATGGGTATATCTCACCTCTATTTGATGCGAGAAGAGGACAAGTTTATACTGGGCTATATACGTTTGAAAAAGGTAAGATCAAAGAGGTCGAACCAGATCAAAATATCCTGCTCACGGATTGGCTTCATGAGCTGAAGCAGACAGGAAAGCCTGTTCTATTTCTTGGACAAGATGTGCACCTTCATGAAGAGAGCATTCGCTCTATTTTAGGAGAAACGGCTGTACTGGCAGAGGGGACATTTCATAACCCAAGACCTTCAGTGCTTGCATTTTTAGGCGCAGATCGTCCTGCTGAAGATGTTCATCAGCTTGTTCCTAACTATATTCGTTTGGCAGAAGCGGAAGTGAAATGGCTTGAAGGACAAAAATAATCTTCACATAGCAGAAATACGACAAATGACAGTAGCGGACATTCCAGAGGTGTATACGATTGAAGTGCATTCGTTTACAGCCCCTTGGAAAAAGGAATCGTTTGTCTATGAGATTCTTCATAACCAATACAGCCATTATTTCCTCATCGAAGAAGATAAGCAGCCTGTTGGATATTGCGGGGTCTGGATTGTCATGGACGATGCACAAATTACGAACATTGCGATTCTCCCTGAGCATAGAGGAAAAGGCTATGGGGAAGCATTGCTTCGATATGTCATGGAATTTTGCAAAGAAAAAAAGACAGATCATCTTTCTTTAGAGGTGCGGGTTTCGAATACACCAGCACAATCCCTCTATGAAAAGCTCGGTTTCAGACCAGCTTCTATTCGAAAGAATTATTATACGGATAATGGAGAAGATGCGTTAGTCATGTGGGTGAATATAAATGAGTGAACAAACAGATCGATTCATATTAGGAATAGAAACAAGCTGTGATGAAACAGCTGCGTCCATTGTGAAAAATGGAAAGGAAATCGTGGCAAATGTGGTCGCCTCGCAAATAGACAGTCATAAACGATTTGGCGGTGTTGTACCTGAAATTGCTTCGAGGCATCACGTGGAGCAAGTCACCATCGTATTAGAAGAAGTGATGACACAGGCGGGTATGAGCTTTAAGGATTTGGATGCGATTGCTGTTACGGAAGGACCCGGTCTCGTCGGTGCCCTGCTGATTGGCGTCAATGCAGCAAAGGCACTGAGCTTTGCCCATCAAATTCCTCTTGTTGGTGTTCATCATATTGCAGGGCATATTTATGCCAACCAGCTCGTTGATGAATTAGAGTTTCCATGTTTAGCTCTTGTTGTCTCTGGCGGACATACTGAGCTTGTTTTATTGAAGGAGCACGGATCTTTTGAGGTCATCGGAGAAACATTAGATGATGCAGCTGGAGAAGCCTACGATAAAGTGGCCCGGACGATGGGTCTCCCGTACCCAGGCGGACCTCATATTGATCGGTTAGCACATGAAGGAGAGCCGACAATTAAGCTTCCTCGTGCATGGCTTGAAGAAGGGTCTTATCACTTTAGCTTCAGTGGTTTAAAATCAGCTGTGATCAACACGTTACACAATGCGTCACAAAAGGGAGAAACGATTGCCCCAGAGAATTTAGCCGCAAGTTTTCAAGCAAGTGTCATTGAGGTGCTTGTTGGGAAAACATTGAAAGCAGCAGAAGCCTATGGTGTGAAGCAGGTTGTTCTAGCTGGAGGAGTCGCTGCCAATAAAGGACTAAGAGAAGCTTTAACATCAGCATTCACGAAACTGCCAGACGTGAAGGTTATTATTCCGCCATTATCACTTTGCACAGACAATGCAGCCATGATCGCTGCCGCTGGAACCATTGCGTTTGAAAAAGGAATCAGAGGCGATATGGCGATGAATGGCCAGCCAGGATTGCCGCTAGTCTCATATAAATAAAACTCCTGTGGATTACAGGGGTTTTTATTTTTCTATGAAAGCGATTTATTCACATGTAAACGTTATATATCCACAATTGTTAGAAAATTTTGTTTTAAAGTGAAGAGGATGTGTATAAATACGACCTTTTTTGTGGATATGTGATTAAAACACTGTGGATAAAGTGGATAAGTCTAAAGTGTTTAAGAATAATCAAGAAGTTATTGTGGGTATCGTTGTGGATAATAAATTTTCATTGAAAGAAAAAAGAGTACCCTTTAGGGCACTCTTTAAGAATCTGACAGCTCTTCCCACTCCGCAAAAAGTGATTCTAACTCTTGATTGAGCGTATCATTTTCTGTTTGAATGGCTTGAACCTTCTCGTGATCTTGAAAAATATCAGGATCACATAACAGCTCTTCATTTTCACCGAGCTTGTCTTCAATGACAGCAATCCGTTTTTCAATTTCTTCAATCCTGCGCTGCTTTTGTCTTTCTTTCTTTTTCAGTTCTTTTTCTTCCGCATAAGAAAGCTTTGTTGTTTCTGCTGGTTGGGCAGCTTGTTTTTTAACAGGTTCATTTTCTTGAAGTGCCTTCAGCTCTAGTTGTTCATTTTTCTTTTCAAGGTAGTAGTCATAATCACCGAGATATTCTTTTGTTTCTGTAGGCGACAGCTCGAATACTTTCGTAGCGAGACGATTGATAAAATAACGATCATGCGAGACAAATAAGATGGTTCCTGGATAATCGATTAGTGCATTCTCTAAAATTTCCTTACTATCTAAGTCAAGATGGTTTGTAGGTTCATCGAGAATAAGAAAATTGGCTTTTTGGAGCATCAGCTTTGCCAGCGCAAGACGTGCTTTTTCCCCACCGCTTAATGCATGGACAGGCTTTAAAACGTCATCCCCTGAAAAGAGGAAGTTTCCTAAACATGTCCGAATTTCTTTTTCATTCATATGAGGATAATCATCCCAAAGCTCATTTAGCACTTTTTTCGAGGATGTCAGTTTGGCTTGCTCTTGGTCATAGTAGCCGATGGTGACATGAGATCCAAAAGTGATGTCGCCTTTTACTGGTGTTAATGTGTTCGTTAACGTTTTTAAAAGGGTTGATTTCCCGATCCCGTTAGGACCAATGAGTGCCACACTATCCTCGCGTTTAATTTGAAAAGAAAGAGAGGATAGGAGCGGTGTTTTTTCATCATAACTAATATCAAGATCATGTACCTTCAGTACATCATTGCCGCTTTGTCTCGTAATATCAAAATGAAAGTTTGCGGATTTTTCATCTCCTAAAGGCTTATCTAAACGATCCATCCGTTCGAGCTGTTTGCGTCTGCTTTGAGCGCGCTTTGTGGTGGAGGCTCTTGCCAGGTTGCGGTCCACGAAATCCTGGAGCTTTGAGATCTCTTCTTGCTGCTTTTCGTATAGTTTCATATCCCGCTCGAGCTGCTCTGCTTTCAGATCCAGATACTTACTATAGTTCCCAGCAAACTTTTTCATCGAAGTTCTTGAGACTTCATAGACGTGGTTTACGACTTTGTCTAAGAAATAGCGGTCATGGGACACGATGAGAATGGCACCTGTATAATTTTGCAAATACTGCTCAAGCCATGATAAGGTATCAATATCTAAATGGTTGGTCGGCTCATCCAGAATTAAGAGTTCTGGTTTCATTAACAAGAGCTTTCCAAGTGCTAAACGGGTTTTCTGGCCGCCGCTTAAAGATTGGACGGTTGTCTCGTCTTCAAAATGACTAAAGCCGAGTCCATGAAGAATGGAGCGGACATCTGCTTCATATTGATAGCCGCCTTGATCTTTAAATTCCTGCTGAAGCCTGTCATAGGTTTTCATCAGGGCTTCCAGCTCAGAACCTGTGGAAGAAGCCATTTTCTCCTCAATGGTTCTCATCTCTTGTTCCATCTCTTTTAAATGATCAAAAACCGATAATAATTCGTCTTTTAGCGTACGTGTAGACGTCACATCGGTATGCTGTGCTAAATAGCCGATCGATAGGTCTTTTGGTTTGATAATCTCACCTTGCTCGTAAGACATTTGACCGGCGATGATTTTCAAAAGCGTGGATTTGCCTGCGCCGTTACGACCTACAATGGCAATTCGATCCCTTGCTTTGACTTCCAATTTTATATTCGTTAAAACAGTATCAGCGCCAAACGATTTGGACAGCTGATTCACTTGTAGAATCATCATGTAACTTCACCTCTGCTATAATATGTTAAGTGTAGCTTATCAGCAGTAAACCGGCAAATGTTACATACAATCGCCATATTCAAATGAAAGACAGATAGGAAAAAATAGTGTATCATTTGAGTGAGGGAGCGTTGAAAGATGAGTCAATTTAGCCACTTTAACGAACAGGGAAGAGCAAAGATGGTCGACATTAGTGACAAATCGTCTACAGTGAGGACCGCCGTTGCTGCTTCAAGTGTTCGTATGATAAAAGAAGTGTTTCATAAAATACAACAGCGTGAAATTGGAAAAGGGGATGTGCTGTCTGTTGCACAGGTTGCTGGCATCATGGCAGCAAAGCAAACATCTACCATCATTCCAATGTGTCATCCGCTTGCACTAAAAGGCGTGGATATCTCCTTTGATTGGGAGGAAGACGGAAATGCGCACATCCTGAACATACAAGTACAGGTAAAAACAAAAGGAAGTACAGGTGTGGAGATGGAAGCGCTCACTTCTGCTTCAGTATGTGCACTGACCGTTTACGACATGTGCAAAGCGATTGATAAAGGCATGATCATCGGTCCTACCTATCTAATTGAAAAGACAGGCGGGAAAAATGGTGATTTTCACAGAGCATCTGATATTTAAGTTGGAGGACCTTATATGAATATAGATCAGTCAAAAATTCCACAAGCGACAGCCAAACGTTTGCCGCTATACTACCGTTTTTTAAAAAATCTGCATGCATCAGGAAAACAAAGGGTGTCATCAGCAGAGCTTAGTGATGCAGTCAAAGTGGATTCTGCTACCATTCGCCGAGATTTTTCGTACTTTGGTGCACTTGGGAAGAAAGGGTATGGCTATAATGTCGATTATCTCTTGACCTTCTTCAGAAAGACCCTTGACCAAGATGAAATGACCAATGTCATGCTCATCGGTGTCGGAAATTTAGGGACTGCTTTTTTACACTATAATTTCATAAAAAATAATAATACAAAAATTTCAATGGCTTTTGACGTCAATGAGAGTAAAATAGGAAGTGAGATAGGCGGCGTGCCTGTCTATGATTTGGATAAGCTTGAAGAGCATGTTCAAGAGGTAGGAGATATCCCTGTTGCAATTTTGACAGTACCTGCCGTAGCAGCTCAATCCATTACAGATCGTTTGATTGCCCTTGGCATCAAAGGAATCCTTAACTTTACGCCGGCTCGATTGAATGTGCCGGAACACATTCGAATTCATCATATAGATTTGGCGGTTGAACTTCAGTCTCTTGTGTATTTCTTAAAGCATTACTCTGTTACGCAGGAGGACTGACGAAAAGGGGTAAAGGGGGTGGAGCAAATGGGTCCGATCGGTCCTGGGAGTTTGATTCTGATTGCGATTGTAGCGCTCATTATTTTTGGGCCGAAAAAGCTTCCTGAATTAGGAAGAGCAGCAGGAGATACATTACGTGAATTCAAAAATGCCACAAAAGGCTTAGCTGATGATCAGGAAGAAAAAAAGAAAAAAGAAGATCAGTAGAATAGGATGAGCTTCATGAATGTCAAAGATATGCCGCTTATGGAGCATATTGTGGAACTGCGAAAACGTTTAGTGATCATTGCGATGTTTTTTGTCGCCTTTATGGTGTCTGGTTTTTTTCTCGCTAAGCCGGTCATTCTGTATTTACAAAATACCGATGAAGCGGCAACACTGACGCTGAATGCATTTAAGCTTACAGATCCACTGTACGTGTTTATGCAGTTCGCATTTGTCATTGCTTTGGTTTTGACGTGTCCTGTTATTTTATATCAGCTGTGGGCGTTTGTGAGTCCTGGCCTATATGAAAAAGAAAGAAAGGTGACACTTGCTTACATTCCGATTGCACTGCTTTTATTTTTGAGCGGTGTGGCTTTCTCTTACTTTATTTTATTTCCGTTTGTCGTCGATTTTATGATGCGAATGTCGAATGATTTAAATGTAGAGCAAGTCATTGGGATTCATGAGTATTTTACATTTCTAATGCAGTTAACACTTCCATTTGGCTTTTTGTTTCAGATGCCCGTCGTGTTGATGTTTCTCACAAGACTTGGCATCATCACACCGATGTTTTTATCAAAAATACGGAAGTATGCCTATTTTGTCCTCCTTGTCATTGCCGCACTCATTACACCGCCAGAGCTTGTTTCTCACCTCATGGTCACCTTGCCAATGCTCGTTTTATACGAAGTGAGTATTATCATTTCAAGAGTGACCTACCGCAAAATGCAGCAAACAGAGGAGAAAGAAAAACATTATGTTTCATAAAAAAGCATCATGATCCAATGAGGATCACGATGCTTTTTCTATTGTGCAAGAAATTGATTGATCGTGTGAAAGAGGTGCTCATAATAGGCGGGCTCATGCGAGACAAAATCTCGAATATGTACTTCCCTGCTTTCCTCACGTCGTTCGCCGTTTGCAGCCACTTCAAAGCCCTCGATTCGAATTCTTTCACATGATCCTGTTAAAAGCTGCTGTGCATCAACCAGTTTTGCTCTGTACAGACCAGCGACTTCTTCTTTCTGTAGATGAACTTCCATGTGCTTTTCTTCATTCATATAAAGATACACATGGCAGAACTCACGGTCAATGAAAGAAGGCAGGTGAATTTCATCTTTTATGATTCCTGTATAAGTAAGGTTCTCAAAAGGGATAGAAAGACCAAGCTCTTCTTCTACCTCTCTTAAGCCCTCAGAAGGCTGTTCATCTGCAAGAAGGTGACCTGCTGCGGTGATATCAAACAGTGAAGGAAAATCCTTTTTTGCAGGACTCCTTAGCTGAAAATAGAGATACACGGTGCCATGCTCCTTTTTGAGAAGCCAGAAATGAAATGTTTCATGCCAAAGACCTTGGGCGTGGACATCTGAACGAGCGGCAGCTCCAATGGTTTCATGCTGATCATTAAAGATACGAAGTTTTTCATGTTCCATGAAGATACATCCTCCATAAAAAAACCATTTTCCAAACGCGGAAAATGGTTTTTGATTTATTTTTGCTGCTGTTTTTTGAGTTTGACAGAGAAGGCAAACATTTTAAGCGCGATATTGATATTATAGGCCGCAAACACCATCAGCAAAATGCTGTAAAATGACCACATGTCACCTGGGTTTTGAATGGCCATATAGGTGAAAGCGACACCTACGGCAAAATAAATGATGCCCCATACGACTGGGTTTCTCATGAGAAAAAGCCTCCAATAATCATTTGCATGGTTTGAGATTGTTCTTCAATCATTTTTTTCACTGGCTCAATCTGCACAAGAACGACAAGTGAATTCATCAGCATATGAGCGCCGATTGGAACAATGATTCGTTTTGTTTTCGCATATAAAAAGGCAAAGGTAAAGCCCATTGCTGTATAGAGCAAGATATGGGGAAAATCATAGTGTACAGCAGCGAAAACCACTGAACTGGCAAGTGCTCCAATGAAGAAATTCGTTTTTTCATAAATCACACCAAAGATGATTTTACGGAAAATGATTTCCTCTAAGATTGGACCAATCAGGGCAATGACGATCACAAGCCAAGGAACGGCATCCATAATGGATAAAATGGTTTGCGTATTTTCTGACTCACGGCCAATGCCGAATGCATATTGTTCAATCGCCCCCGCAATTGATTGTGCAAACAGAGAAAGAAAGAAACCGCCAATGATCCATGCGATAGCAGAACCGATTGAAACTGGCGCTTCATTTCGCAGTGAAGCTTTTGGGACGGTTCGAAGGAGGAGCAGAATAATGATCAATCCGATACAGAAACTGATGATTGTCCACGTTCCTGATAATTTTGAAAGCTCTGTTTGAGTCATCGGTGTTTGAATGAATCCCAGCCATTTCATCATGAGAAAATAAGGAAACGCAGATACCTGTACCAATATATACGTTAAGATGATGTACCAATATTGTTTTTTCAAGTAACGAAAACCCCTTTACTAAAAGAACTAAATTTATTGTAACACAAGTCTTCTTTTTCGATGAAAAGGAAAGAATCTGAGATTCAAAAAGATCGTGAAAGCGTAAAAATTTTTAAAGGTTTTCACTTGAAATTGCAGAAGACATTCTTTATTATAATAAATGTGTTAGCACTCACTGGTGATGAGTGCTAAAAAAGACTACATATAATAATTGAGGAGGTTGTTTCTTATGTTAAAGCCATTAGGCGATCGCGTAATCATTGAACTCGTTGAATCTGAGGAAAAAACCGCTAGCGGTATTGTTTTACCGGATTCTGCAAAAGAAAAACCGCAAGAAGGTAAAATTGTTGCAGCAGGTTCAGGGCGTGTACTTGAAAGTGGTGAGCGCGTTGCGTTAGAAGTAAGCACAGGCGACCGCATTATCTTCTCAAAATATGCAGGCACTGAAGTGAAATATGAAGGAAAAGAATATTTAATCCTTCGTGAGAGCGACATTTTAGCTGTTATTGGCTAATCACATAAAAAACATTGAGATAAATTTTTAAAAAGACTGAGGAGGTTTCGTTATTATGGCAAAAGATATTAAGTTCAGTGAAGAAGCACGTCGCGCAATGTTACGTGGTGTAGATGCACTTGCAGATGCTGTAAAAGTAACTTTAGGACCAAAAGGACGTAACGTGGTTCTTGAGAAAAAATTCGGTTCTCCACTTATCACAAATGATGGTGTAACGATCGCAAAAGAAATCGAATTAGAAGATGCATTTGAAAACATGGGTGCAAAACTTGTGGCTGAAGTTGCAAGCAAAACAAACGATGTTGCTGGTGACGGTACAACGACTGCAACAGTTCTAGCTCAAGCGATGATCCGTGAAGGTCTTAAAAACGTAACAGCTGGTGCAAACCCTGTTGGCGTTCGTAAGGGGATCGAGGAAGCAGTGAAAGTAGCACTTGAAGGCTTGCATGAGATTTCTAAACCAATCGAAGGTAAAGAATCAATTGCTCAAGTTGCGGCTATTTCTGCAGCAGACGAAGAAGTCGGCAGCCTAATCGCTGAAGCGATGGAGCGCGTTGGCAACGATGGAGTTATCACAATTGAAGAATCTAAAGGTTTCACAACTGAGCTAGAAGTGGTTGAAGGTATGCAGTTTGACCGCGGATATGCTTCACCATACATGGTGACAGATTCTGATAAGATGGAAGCGGTTCTTGAAAATCCATACATCTTAATCACAGATAAAAAAATCACAAACATTCAAGAAATCCTTCCTGTACTTGAGCAAGTAGTACAACAAGGAAAACCATTATTGCTTATTGCTGAAGATGTAGAAGGCGAAGCACTTGCAACTCTTGTTGTGAACAAACTTCGTGGTACATTCAACGCAGTAGCAGTAAAAGCACCTGGATTCGGTGATCGTCGTAAAGCAATGCTTGAAGACATCTCTGTTCTAACTGGCGGAGAATTAATCACAGAAGACCTAGGACTTGACCTGAAATCAACTGAAATCGGTCAGCTTGGCCGTGCGTCTAAAGTTGTTGTGACAAAAGAAAACACAACAATCGTAGAGGGTTCAGGAGATTCTGCTCAAATTGCAGCACGTGTGAACCAAATTCGTGCTCAAGTAGAAGAAACAACTTCTGAATTCGATAAAGAAAAATTACAAGAACGTCTTGCAAAACTAGCTGGCGGCGTCGCTGTCATCAAAGTTGGTGCTGCAACTGAAACAGAACTAAAAGAGCGTAAACTACGCATCGAGGATGCACTGAACTCAACTCGTGCAGCAGTTGAAGAAGGTATCGTATCCGGTGGTGGTACAGCACTTGTGAATGTATACAACAAAGTCGCTTCAATCGAAGCAGATGGTGACGTTCAAACAGGTGTAAACATCGTTCTACGTTCTCTTGAAGAGCCAATTCGTCAAATCGCTCACAACGCAGGTCTTGAAGGATCCGTTATCGTTGAGCGCTTGAAAAACGAAGAAATTGGCGTAGGCTTCAACGCAGCAACAAACGAATGGGTAAACATGATCGAAAAAGGAATCGTTGACCCAACAAAAGTAACTCGCTCTGCACTTCAAAACGCAGCTTCTGTAGCAGCAATGCTTCTAACAACTGAAGCAGTCGTAGCTGACAAACCAGAAGAAGGCGGCTCAGGCGGCGGAATGCCGGATATGGGCGGCATGGGTGGAATGGGCGGAATGATGTAAACACCCTCGAAAACCCCTTGAAATATAGGGGTTTTTGTTATGTCTATTTATATTGGTTAAGAACGCTAAATGAATTGAAACCTTCACCGTTTCTCAACCGTTTACATATGAGACAGTAATTTAATGAATTTTTATCTAAAATGAAGAAATTAGATGATTTTAAAAGAAAAGCGGTGATCATATGGGCTTTACTACTTGGGTGGCAATTATTGTTGCACTAGCCGTCGTGTTTGGATTGTTTGGATCGAAGAAGCGCGATAAATAATGAAAGAGTTAACCCCCACTTTCAAATAGGAGTAGGGGTTTTTTTGTTAAGTGGTAAGAATTTGAAGAGTTTTAAAAGGCGATCGTGATTTTTTAAAGACCGTATGCATAAAGCATATCCTTTACACAGAAGCCGTTCTCAAATAAAAAAAGCCCTCATCATTCAAGGGCATGAGTGAAAGTTTATTTTACTTTTACTGTAAATGTCACGTCTTTTCTATTCATGTAATCGTCAGTTGAGACATTTCCAAATTTCAGTTTTAATTCTTTGATGTTTTTAATGTTGATCTCTTTGCCTTCAGGAGCTAAGAATTGAATAACACCATCTTGTTTAACGCCACCTTCAACTTCGCCACCAATATCACCATCAGTCATAAACATATTCGCATCTAGTTGCATGCTTCCCGCTACAGCTTTACCTTGATCTGGATAGAAGTTTAGAACTTTATCTGTCGTATTTTCAATATTCATTCCAACATTGATTCTATCTTTCATAATTTTAATTTCGCCAAGGTTTACTTTCATTCCTTGAGCAGTTGTTTTGTGTTTGCTCGCATTTATTTTCTTTGAGCCATCATCTTTTTTGTTTTTTGATTGTGTTTTTGTGCTTGTAGACTCTTTTTCTTTAGACGCACCTGTAGACACATCTTCTGTTGAGCCGCAAGCAGCAAGTGTAAATGTTAGCCCTAAAGCTAAAAATAAAGCATAGAATTTCTTCAAAATGAAAATCCCCTTTTGTTTAATTTATTTAAGCGTCTTTTGCTTATACATTGACCATGACTATTATAATAGGATAAAAGAACCTATAAATCAACAAAAAATGATAAAAATAGAAAATAATTGTTTTGAAGTGTTTTTTTATAAACCAGTTAGCTTAAAATTACATAAAATTCACTTCTTGTGACTTAAAACGAACTTGAATTTCCTTATAATAGAATTATTATAAGGGATTGGGAGTGTTTGAAATGGATGGTTCGTCAATCAAGACGGTTAATAGAGAGGATCAACATGAATTCTTGTTTCTGAATATATCTTCAAATACAATTGGGGCTCTTTCAAAGGAATCAGCTGAGAGGATTCTAAAGGTAAGGAACATAGATGAAATTCACCAATTGATGTATGTTCCTATTGAAAATCATGAAGACCTCAAATGGCTGATCCACTCTCTGCATAAAGCTATCATGGATGAAAAAGATGTACGTGTCGCTCTTGAATTGGCTGATCTGCTCTATTTCTTTGTTGTCCCTGCTTACAAAGAAGAATTGATGAGCCGGGAAGATTTGTCACAGATGGTGAGTGATATACTATTTATGTTGGATCTTTGGACAGATGAAAACATAATAGAGTTAGTTGTTGCCATTCAATATGAATTACAAAAAGTAGAGAGAAAAGGCTTGTAGAGCAATCTCTACAAGCTTTATTCTCTATTTTTATGCAGTTGTGTTATTGACGACAGGCTCTTTTCTAAACACGCCCATGCAGCCTGCAATGATGATTAATACAGCTGGAAGGATGAAGAACATAGAAATAGAAATAATGCCTCCAACAGCAGATACTAATAATAAAATTCCACCAAGCTTTGCTTTTTTCTTTACAATGACAGATGAGACAATGGCAAGAATAGAGAAAAGCATTGCTGCCCAGCCTAATCCTGTAATTTCACTAGTGCCTGAATCGCTAAATGCCGCATCGATTCCTCCGAAAGCAAGAGCGAACATTGCGCCGAAAAATCCAAAAATCCCCCCAATTAAACCTAAAACAAATTCTGTCGTTCTTTTCATAATACTTTCCTCCGATATGTAAATAAGAATTATTGGTACTTAAGAACCAACACAATCTTACTAATCGGCATTTCTTTCATAATGTTAATAGTTTTGTTAAAAAAAACAAGAAAATCCATAAAGGATTTTCTTGTCCAGTTATTGGGCTCTTTCCCAGGTGATTCTTGTTTCATTTGTTTTTTTCGTTCCCTTTGCCAGCACTTTGCCGTTTTCTTGTTTCACGGTGATGTTTAGGTCATAAAAGGAATAGAGGGCGCCGAGGCTGTCATTTTCTGGTTTGTGAAGATTGTTTTCTTTTTCGGTTGATGCTCCAATGGCCAGCGTTTTTGCAAAGTTTAAACCAATGACTTCAGCGTAATCACTATTGGTATCAGAGGAAGCCGTTACGTTTAAAGAAATGACTTTTTTCTTTTGATCAACGGTGATGTCAGTGTCTTTGATGAGCTTAGACTGCTCCATCACTTCTTTCGTTTCCTTTTGAATGCGTTCATTAATTGTTGGAAGTGCCTTCGTTTCTGTTTTTTGTTCTTTCGTCGTATTTGAGCAAGCTGCTAGGATGCAGAGAATTGCAGCTAAACTCATGAAAGCAAGTAGACTTTTTTTCACGTTCGATCTCCTTTTTTCTTCGAAGTATGTATGCTTATGTTACCACGAATCCTTGTTTTGATTAAAAGAGAAGTGTTGATAAGCTGTGAACAATAAAAAGCACCCTCTATCGGGTGCTTTATTTCTTATTGTGCTGAAAGGCTTGTACTTAATGGGATAGAAGAAATAACGGTGAATTTAGGAGTGGCAGCACCAGATTCTAAATTTTTACGTAAAAGCGATGATTTGATTGACCCATCCCAATTTTTATAGACACTTCCTGATGTATTTGCACGAAGCTGTACATTCGAAAAGCTTGCTTGTGAATAGCTGTTTGTTCCATTATCCTGTACGCCGTGTACCATTTTGACAACATCAAGGTTTTTCAGACGGCTAGGGTTGTAAACAGGCTGCTTATAGCGCAGTTTCCCATTGACATATAGTGACACCGTACCATCACCATTATTAATAAGCTTTAAGTTGACGCGTGCGCCATCTTTAATACTTGAATCGTATTCGCTGTTCCAGTATTTACTGCCGCCTTGTGAGCCGCTGCCCAGAAAGACCTTATAGCCAGAAGACGTTTTTGAAATACCGCTCTCTACAACGGCAGAGCCGAGACCGAGATACCAGTCCGCATAGCCGTTTTTAATGGTGGCTGTTTTCGGCAGGACAATATCGGCAGAGATACCTGACCATTTGGCTTCATCCGTTTGTGTCACAATGGCGCCGTGACGAGGACTAGCCGCTGAGGCAGGAAGACTTGAAAACATCAAAACGAAGGCCAAACTTACAATCAAAACAGTGAACCACTTTTTCATGAAAATTCCCCCTTAAATTTGATTCACCTTCATTATATAAAATGAAAGAGGGGAGCTACTTACAATGTTCTGGCTGGTTTTGGCAGTATTTATGAACTTAATCGGTCATAAAGTGGTCAACTTGTATTTGAATTGTAATCTGTCTGTAAAATAACTGGGTTCATCTTCATGTATAATGAGTTCAGAAACCAAAAACGGAGGATTTCTTAATGAATAAAAAGCTTATCACGACAATCGTAACAGTAGCTAGTTTATTTTTAGCATTCAGTTTCTCACATGGAGCAAGTGCAAAAAAAGTAAGCGGCAATATTACTTGGTACAATGGTGTCGGCAAAAAAGGCGCAGATGGAAAAAAACTCGGTCATTGGGATGCAGCAACTAAAATGGGCTTTGACGTACCGAAAAAAGGTACAAAACTAAGAGTGACAACAAAAGCGAAACCACATAAAGTGATTACAGTATATAAATATGATGTAGGCAGAATGCCAAATGCTGTACTAGACGTAAGTCCAAAAGCATTCAAAGCACTTGGGTATAAAACAAGTAAAGGTGTCGTAAAAGGGCATTACACTTATTAATACATAGGCATGCAAAGAAGCGGGAAAAGTTCATTTTCTGGCTTCTTTTCTTGTAGAGAGGGTCTGAAAGGCAATGAAAAAATCAACATGGTGGATCATCACAGTCATTGGCGTCGCAGTGATTGCGGCAGTTATTTTCTTCATGATGAAGCCGGGGCAAGAGGCAAAACATGCAGGGAAAGTCAAAACAAATCAAGATGCAAAAGACGAATTGCTCGTTTCATTTACAGATCAAAAGTTAAACAATACTTATTACTTGCATGATCGGGCGCTTCATACGGAGAAACTGACAGCATATCCTTCGATTGCTTATGATTCTACGCAACAAGTTTTATATTACACGTATACAGATGAAGATACGCAAAAGGTGAGTATTCGCGAATTAAAGGTGAAATCTGAAGAAGAAAAAACACTGTTTACGAGTGATGATTCCATCGACAGTATGAGGCTGTCTGGTGATGGGAAGAAGTTATTTCTTAGGTATAACAAGGATTCTGGAGAGCAATTTTATGTCGCGTCTTTTGATTTGAAAACACACAAAATGAAGGAGCTGTATCCAGAAAAAAGCAAGGACGATACGGTGAGTTCTTTTGCATATGATCCGACTTCAAATGATTTGGCGATCCAGCATTATTCTTTAAAAGAAGATTATCAAAAAACTGATGAAGCAAATGAAAAGGGCAGAGATCCTGAACCAACAACCATGAAGATCACCCTTCAAACAGGTGAGAAGGGGAAACGCATTGCACGCATCTCACAAACGATCAATGATATTTCATTTTCTCCAGATCATAAGAAATTGATTTATACAGAAGTAAAGGTTCGTAAAGAAAAAGAAATATCCTCTATTAAAATGCTTGATATAGAAACAGGAAAAACGACGACACTCGTTAAAAACAGTCAGGATGTTCATATTTTAAGTGCTGCACAGCCGCAATTTTCTACGGACGGGTCGTCTATTTATTTCTTAGGTGTTGCAAAGAACGCAAAAGAATTAAAGGATGACACTGGACGAAAGGCGAAGGTAAGAACGATTTTTGAATACAATATGAAGAAGAAAACGGTTGAAGCCGCTTGGGAGAAGGATGGCGGAATCGTTAACAATTTCACTGTCAATCGATAAAGGAAGCGTTCAGTTATTTATATAACTGGACGTTTTTTTATTTTGTCACTTGAAATGCTGAAGAAATGGTGAATTTATAGGAAGAAAATTAGTTTTTAAGCAGTGATACGAGGGCTATTTTCATATTTTGCTTATGTGACAGAAAAAAAGAAAAAGAGTAATATGAGTGAACATAAAAAAACGAGAGGGCTGATGACATCTCGTTTTCTCTGTTTTATTTGTTTTCATCTAATAAGTTTTGAAAGATAAACAGGGCATTAATGGAGTGAGGGAAGCCAGCAACCTTTGTACAGTGTTTAATAATCTCCATAATCTCTATGACAGAAAGTCCAATATGTAATGCTTGTTCAAAATGAGTCTTTAAGTCTTCATCACAATCGCCTTTTGTGATGAGGGAAGATAATGTGCTGATGGCCTTTTGTTTTTCATCTAATATGAAGTGGTTGAATTCTTTTTGTTCACTGAGTTCAATGGTTAGTTGTTCAATGTTTGACCGAATGCTTTCGTTCTCATGAATTGAAAGCTTCTCTCTGTTACCTGCCGCTGTTTCTTGTTTGACCTGGCAAGTTTCTTTTTCTTCATTCAAATTGAACTCCTCCGTTTGTTATCGCAATTTTCCATTTGTTCGTTCATTATGGCTTATGTGCCTTTTGATAGATGTAATGGGTATATAGTAGTATTATCGGTTTGCTGCGTCAACTTTTTAAGTGGTAATGCTCTTCAAAGGAATGATTCATGCGATTTATTTTTCCATTTTGAAATGGATCATAAAAGGGCTAATGAATAGATGTCCGTTAGCCCCTTTGTAATCAGCAGTTTCATAAAAGTTCTACGCATATAGCGGAAGAGTGGTTTCATTTTTAATGAATGATATCCATCGGCCTCATCATGTCATAATCTTCATGCTCTAAAATATGACAATGCCACACATATCGGCCGGTATATGGAACAAATCGAGCAACGATCCGAATGACTTCACCTGCATGCGCCTGAATGGTGTCCTTGTAGCCTTGTTCATGTAAAGGAGGAGCTTCGTTTGGCCCTGTATACACGATTTCTCCTGTCGATTGATAGACTTCTGTATCAAACGGCCTTCTGTCTAAAACCCTAAATTGAACAAGGTGCAAATGAATGGGGTGTGTACCCCTAGTTGGATTGACGATGGACCAAACCTCTAGACTGCCAAGACGAGGATTTTCCGTGACGGGGTCATTCCAAAAGTGGTTATCGAGCAATAGGATAGGGCGGCCGTATTTATCCTGTGTGCCTGTAAGTGTGAGTGTACGCTCTCTATCAGCTCGACTTGGCCGAAGCGGTGGCAGCGGTTTGAAAATCGGACGTAATGTCTTAGGTACCCTTCCTTTTAGCGGACGTGTGACTTTGAATTGCATAATGTTCGCATCTGTTTCAGGATTCACATCCTGTCCGCAGCCGGCTGTATTTTTGAGAGTGATCGTTTTGTTTTCGTAAGCTGAAAAGTCGATGATGACATCGAAACGTTCAGCAGGCGCGATGCTAAATGATTGATGGCGAACGGGTCTTGGCAAAAATCCACCATCGGAACCAATTTGCATGATTGTAGCGTCGTTATCTAGATGCAGCTCATAAGTTCTAGTATTGGACGCATTTAAAATACGAAAACGGTATTTTCGCGGCTCTACTTCTAAATACGGCCATACTTTTCCATTGACTAAGATTGTTTCTCCACAAAAAAAGGGCACGATGGATGGGTCTGGAATATCACTGTCCTCTGGCGTGTCGTTTGGTCTGCTAGGGTAAAACAGTGAGCCATCCTCCTGAAACGTACGGTCCATAATCATTAAAGGAATGTCATAGTCATCTTTCGGAAGCTCTAAGGACTTTTCAAATGCATCTGAGATCAAATAAAACCCAGCTAAACCGGCGTACACATTTAGTCGTGTCAATGCCATCGCATGATCGTGATACCACAATGTGCAGGCTTGCTGATGATTTGGGTATACGTAAGTCTCTCTTTCAAAAAAAGGGCCGGTTGCTTCAAAGTCCCTTGAAAACCAGGCCTCTGGGTAGCCGTCACTGCTTGCAGGCGTGACACCGCCATGCAGATGAACGACTGTTTTGACCTCTGGTTCATCGTGATGCCCAGGATGAATGGTGTGATCGACAGGGAGGAAATGTTTCAATGGCAATTTGTTCATCCATTTCACTTTGACCTTTTCATTTCGATTGGCTTTAATGGTTGGACCAGGCAAGCTGCCATTATAGGTCCATAGCTTGGTTGGGGGCAGGTCTCTATGAACTTTTAAGAATACCTCCTCCATAGCAATTTCATAATACGTTTGTCTTGGGTTCTTTTTGACGGGCTCCGCGACTTCTGGAATTGGAAGCTCGTCAACAAATTTTTCTAGGTTCATGTTGACTAATCCTCACTTAAATACAATTTGATACAGTATAAGTGCGGACATCCAAATAGGTGAATAAAATAAAAAAACCCGCTTTTCAGCGGGAGAATTACGGGTGTTTATTTTCGAGCGCCGCATTTGCAGGCACTTTTTTATTCGGTTTAAAGATAAAATAAGCAGCTAGTACGCTAAAGGTAATGATACTCGTCAAAATGAGCTGTGGCCGCATGGATTCGATAAACAGCATCGATGTCAAGATGGCGCAAATGACCAAAATGGTAAAGTACGTGAGGTATGGGAACAGCCACATTTTGATTTTGAGCTGTTCTGGATTTTCTTTTTCGATTTTACGGCGCATTCTTAATTGTGAAACGGCGATGACCAAGTAGACAAGAAGGGCAATGGCGCCAGATGCATTGACTAAGAACAAAAAGATGGTTTCAGGATAAAAATAGTTCATCATGACGGCAATGTAGGAAAAGAAGGTACCTGCGACTGTAGCCGCTACAGGAACACCACGTTTGCTGATTTTCATAAAGCGTTTCGGCGCTTCGCCTCTTTCTGCTAATGAATAAAGCATTCTGGACGTTGTGTACAATCCGGAGTTTAAACAAGATAGAACAGCTGTTAAGACAATGACGTTCATGACTTGAGCGGCTGATGGAACACCGATGTATTCTAATACCGCAACGAACGGGCTTGTTAAAATACTTGCGGAATTCCACGGAAGTAAGGTGACAACGACAGCAATTGATCCGACATAGAATACGATAATACGCCATACAACAGAGCGTGTGGCTGTCGTCACAGATTTGACTGGGTCTGCTGATTCACCGGCCGCTATTGCCACAATCTCCGTTCCCATGAAGGAAAAGATGACGACGACGATTCCGAGTAACACAGAGCTGAATCCATTTGGAAGGAAACCGCCGTTTCCTGTTAGATTGGCAAGACCTGAAGTATGATGACCGCCAAAACCAAAGATAAATGCAAAACCAATGAGTAGAAAGAGAATGATGCTGACGACTTTAATCAATGAAAACCAATATTCAAATTCGCCAAAAGATTTAACAGAAAAGATATTTGTTAATGTTAAGAGGATTGTGAGGATAAGACTTGTGAGCCAAACAGGTGCATCTCCATACCAATATTGAATAATGGCAGCACCAGCAATGGCTTCGATGGCGATGACGATCACCCAGAAGAACCAGTAAAGCCAGCCGATTGTAAAACCGGCCCATGGACCGATCGCATCGCTCGCATATTGTGAGAAAGAACCGCTTGTCGGATACGCGCATGCCATTTCTCCGAGCATTCTCATAATAAAGATCACCAGAAGTCCGGCAAAAGAATAGGAAAGAATGGATCCAGGCCCTGCAGAATGAATGACAGCGCCGCTACCAACAAATAGCCCTGCCCCAATGACCCCAGCAATGGAGATCATCGAAATATGTCTTGTTTTAAGGTTTTTTTGAAGACCGTTTGTCATGTTGGACATTTCTTTACCTCCAAACATTTCTCATGAATAGAGAATTTGTTTTTAGAATATTTTAAATTTTATCATACTGAATTGTCATTCAGCATTGGACAGGTTATCAAACTGACATTTCAAAGCTCTTAACATGATGTTAAAAAGTATAAAGGATTTGAGAGATTATGTTCCCTCTTTTCCTTCGGATGATTCTTAAAATAACATAAAAAAGGGAGTGGGGAAGTTGTGTCACAAAATAAAATTATTCTGATAATTTCCCCGAGGAGAGAGATTTGACGATATATCCATTTCGAAGAGAATTGGAAAAAGGTTGATAGGAGTAGGTCTTGAGGTCATTTGACCTTGTAAAAATAAGTTTACTTAGGTCAACACATTTCTATTTATCCTATTTTGCTGACATAAGCGAATCATGTTGCTGTAGACCCACACGGGCTTTGCTTTGTAAGATAAATAATAGAAAAGTGATGTGTGAGGAGGCGCGGTTCGACATGGAGCGCTATAACGAATTAAGACAAGGTGAAACGGGTGCTTGGGTCAGCATCATTGCCTATGTGATCTTATCTGCGGTCAAACTCATTATTGGGTACGCGTTTCATTCAGAGGCCCTTTCGGCAGATGGATTGAATAACACGACGGATATAATTGCATCACTTGCTGTGTTGATTGGGCTGCGTATTTCTCAAAAGCCGCCTGATGAAGATCATCCATACGGTCATTTTAGAGCGGAAAATATTGCGTCTCTTGTGGCTTCCTTTATCATGATGCTTGTTGGGCTTCAGGTTTTGCTTAGTGCAGGCAAGTCGCTCTTCTCATCTGAGCATCAAACGCCGGATATGATCGCAGCTTGGACGGCAGCAGGAAGTGCTGTAGTGATGTACGGTGTGTATATTTATAACCGCAATCTGTCCAAACGGATCAATAGCCAGGCTCTTCATGCGGCAGCTGCTGATAATAAATCAGATGCGTATGTGAGTATTGGAACATTTGTAGGAATTATGGCTTCTCAATTTCAGCTGGCATGGATTGATACGCTTGCTGCGTTTGTCATTGGCTTAATTATTTGTAAAACTGCGTGGGAAATTTTCAGAGATGCCTCTCATTCGTTAACAGACGGATTTCATATCAAAGATATGTCTAAATATAAAGAGACCATTGAAGCAACACCAGGAGTGGGAGATTTAAAGGATATTAAAGCGCGTTATCTTGGAAGTACAGTCCATGTGGATGTAGTGGTTGAGGTCGAGCCCAACTTGAACATAGCAGAAAGCCATGATATTGCAGATGAAATTGAACGCAGAATGAAGCAGGAGCATGATATTTTACACTCTCATGTTCATATGGAGCCAGCAAGTGAGCCGAAAGAAGAGAAGAAGTCTTTTCCATCGTGAGAAGGCTTCTTTTTTATACGTGCTGATGTTATATGCAAATGCGTGTTGTATGGTAAAGTTAGACTATATGAAATTTGACAGAAACGTGATAGGAGGATCAGGATGGCATTTGAAGAACCGATGCATTCAGATTTACAAAAAATCGTAGATAACATCAATAAAGTCATGGTTGGGAAAAAAGACATTGCGATATTAAGCCTTGTTGCGATTTTGGCGAAGGGGCATGTGCTGCTAGAGGATGTGCCTGGTGTAGGGAAGACGATGATGGTTCGTGCTTTGGCAAAATCCATTGGTTGTGAGTTTAAGAGAATCCAATTCACTCCTGACCTTTTGCCTTCAGATGTAACAGGCGTGTCGATTTACAATAAAAAGACGAATGAATTTGAATTTAGGCAAGGACCGATCATGGGGCAGATTATTTTAGCTGATGAGATCAACCGGACCTCTCCTAAAACACAATCAGCATTACTTGAAGCGATGGAGGAAGGCAGTGTCACAGTGGACGGAGAAACGATGCCGCTTGCGGATCCATTTTTCGTCATGGCGACGCAAAATCCAGTTGAATATGAAGGAACTTATCCGCTGCCAGAAGCGCAAATGGACCGGTTTTTATTCAAGCTGCAGATGGGATATCCGACTATGCTCGAGGAGCTGGAGGTGCTCAACTTGCAGGAGAAGCAATCCCCGATTGGTACGCTCCAAGCCGTCATGACAAAGGAACATATCCATGCATTGCAGCAGGCTGTTCAAACCATTCATGTGGATGCATCCATTAAAGAATATATTGTTGAAATTGCTCAAGCGACGCGTAAACACCCATCTGTTTATCTAGGTGTCAGTCCAAGGGGATCGATCGCCTTGATGAAAGCGGCACAGGCGTATGCGCTTTTGAATCAGCGCGATTATGTGATTCCTGATGATGTACAGTATTTGGTGCCTTATACATTACCGCATCGTATGATTTTGACATCAGAAGCGACATATGAAGGGAAGAAGGCGGAGACACTGCTGCGACAAATGCTTGAGCAAATTGGCGTGCCAGTTCAAAAGTCGATGACTCAATGAAGTCACGTCATCGTTTAGCAGCTTCATTATGGTTACGGGTGATGATGCTCATCATTCTCACTGCGGCAGCCTTTTGTTATGCCATGTTTCAGGGAGGGTTTGTGAGCTGGTTCCTTTTTTATGCATTTTTACCATATGCTTTGTATGCATTGCTGTTTGCGCTCGTACCTCTTCGCGCGACAGCCAAGAGGGCATTACAGCAAACCCGCTTGAAGGCGGGGGATGTGCTGTCCGTTGACCTTGAAATCAAGCGGACACTACCATTTCCGTACGTTTACGTCATGATTGAGGATGCTCCGCCAGACACCTTTCATTTACAGGAACAGATTGAAATGAAGCAAATGCTGTTTCCTTGGTTTCGCAAAACATGGAGTTTTTCTTATCAATTGAATGATATTCCGCGGGGAGAGCATCATTTGACAGCGGTTAGAATCAAAACAGGTGATATGTTTGGGTTTGTTGAAAAAGAAATCATCATTCCGCTAGAGAAAAAACTGCTTGTCTACCCAAAAGTGCTGGATATCCCTGTAGAGCCTGCTGAGTCAGTCAGTGAAAATGGAGGCAAAGCGGTTCACTCGTGGTTAAATGAACCGACCCATGTGACAACAGGCGTACGGGAATACCAGCAAGGAGACCGTTTTGCTTGGGTGGATTGGAAGACGACGGCCAGAAGAGGCCAGCTGATGACGAAGGAATTTGAACAGAATCAAGCAAAGGACCTTGTCGTGTTTGCTGATTTTACTGATCAAGCTGTTTTTGAAACAGTTGTCTCTATTACAGCATCTGTTCTTCAAACGGCTGTGAAAAAAGGAGTGCCGTCAGGTCTTGTCCCTCTAGGGGATCAGCATGCCTTTCGAGTCGATCAAGGAGAACTTCATTTACAGGACATGCTTTATTATTTAACAAGGTTGCAGCATCAGCCTTCCCGCGCACTAGAATATAAACCGTTAGCAGCGAGTGAGTATCAGCATTCAGGAAAATATGTCGTCACAGGTCAGCTGCAGGAGGAGCTTGCGGCAAGTCTCTTTGGAAATCGAAATAGAAAGAACATCACCGTGCTTTTAGTGAAGAAAGCCGTTGACCGTTTGACGACAAAAGAAAAACAGCTTGCAGACCGGCTCAAGACCTCTGGAATAGGCATCACCCTTTTATTTGAAGACCGGCTGCACGAAAGAACTGTGAGGTGACAAACATTTATGCTGCATACGCATCTGCGGCAAAGCCGTTTTGAATTGTTCATCTATTATGCTGTAGCTTTTCTGCTGCTATGGGAGTGGCTTCGTCCACTTCAAGATTTTACAGAGACGAGCCATACGTCTTATTTCATCATTTTTATCGGGCTTACGTGTTTGTTTACGTTCTTTCGTCTGAAGTGGTATGTGACGTTTCCTATTTGTGCTGGACTGATTTTGCTCGCCTTATATTTGATCTTTTATCAATCAGCGCCAGGCTATCCGTCTGCTTTGTTTGCTGATATTAAGGATAATATCACGTTAATGAGCATGGGTATGTGGAGTGATATGTATCCCTCTTTCCGCACATTGTTGTTTTATATTTTGCTGTGGCTGCTTGTCTACTTGCTTCATTATTGGGTGGTCTATCAGCAGCGTATCTTTTTCTTTTTACTGATGACGATTGTGTATGTCACGATTCTTGATACGTTTACGCCATATGATGCGACCTTTGCGATCGTTCGTATTATGGTATTTGGCTTTTGTTTGCTTGGATTGCTGTATTTCGATCGACTGCGTTCAGCTGAGGGCGTTCGAGTGTCTCAGAAAGCGCGTCTAAAGTGGTTTTTCCCTATGCTGGCGCTCGTCCTTCTATCAGCGTCACTCGGTGCTTCTTTGCCAAAGTCTGATCCGAAATGGCCCGATCCTGTCCCGTTTTTTAAGGCGGTCACGAATCAAGATGGGGCAGCCGGGCAGAATAAAGTGGGATATAGTGCAGATGATTCGGCGCTTGGCGGACCGTTTAGTGAGGACCGTACACCAGTCTTTAAGTGGAGCGGAAAGGAGCCGACTTATTTTCGTGTAGAAACAAAAAGTATTTACACAGGAAAGGGCTGGGAGGATGCATCAAATGATACAAAGCCTACTCGGCTAAAGGATGACACTGTGCCGAATCGGTGGTTTACTGAGCGAGTGAAAACAGAGGAGCATGAAACGAGAGTTGATATAGAATCGGATTATCGATTTAATCATGCTGTGTATCCTATTGGAACGATCATGCTGACACCAATGGAAAACATTCCGCTGCAAATCATAGGCAAGACGGAGAAAATTGTCCCGTCTATGCAAAACCCACCCAAAAATTTAGGGAACTATCAAGTCAGCTTTTTATCCCCTACATTTATCCTAGAGGATTTACAGAGAATCAAAGTACCGACAAGGAAGCAGGTGAATGAGCAGGTTGGCCGTGAATACTTGCAGCTTCCATTGTCACTTCCAGAGCGTGTGAAAACTTTGGCAAACAGCTTAACGGAAACGAAGGATAATATGTATGATAAAGCGAAAGCGATCGAGGATTATTTAGGATCTGCGAAGTTTTCATATGAAACGCAAAATGTCGCTGTGCCTGGTCGTAATGAAGATTATGTGGATCAATTTTTATTTGATACGATGATTGGCTACTGTGATAATTTTTCAACCTCTATGATTGTGATGCTTCGTTCGATCGGCATTCCGGCGAGATGGGTGAAAGGGTATACGTCTGGCCAGTTATATGAAACACAAATGGATGGAAACAATGTGTATGAAGTAACCAATAACAATGCGCATTCATGGGTAGAGGTTTATTTTCCAAACAGAGGCTGGGTCACCTTTGAACCGACAAAAGGATTTACAAACCCAGAGACATTTACGAATGAAGCCGTTTCAAGCGATCAAACGGATGATCAAAGGGAAGAAGAAAATCAGTCTAGTTCTGATGCAAGTGAAGATCAGCCGCAAGACCAGCCGCAGCAGCAGGAGACAGAGCAGCCGGCACAACCAAAGGAACAAACTGCGAAGGCAAAGCCAAATATGGTACATGCTGGTTCAATTGCAGGTTATGCGGCAGGAGCTATTGTTCTGCTTGGATTCATCAGCTGGATGCTTTATCGATTCAGAATAAGATGGCTGCCATTCTTTATTGTAAGAAAGGTGAATCGTCTGCCAGAGGATGAAGCATTCTTCTATGCATATGCGGCTCTATTAAAGCAGCTAGGGCGCAGGGGAATTGAGAAAAAGCCAGGTATGACGCTAAGAGAATTCGCTTCTTTGATCGATGACAAGGATGGAGATCATCACATGTCAGAGCTGACGCAGCTCTATGAACGTGCGCTTTATCGGCGAGAGGATTCGTCGGCGCTTTGGCAGCAGTCGGCAAAGTTATGGGAAAATTTAATAAACAGGAGATAGTCTTGACCGCGTACCTTCCTGTTGTTAGAATAGGTGAATATTAAAACCTTCTAAAATACATGAAATTGAAGCGTTCGGATGTGAGTCTGGGCGCTTCAAAAGCGTGATTCACACTGAGAGCAGGTTTTCTCCTCTCATTTTTTCTGTGCGTTTATAAAAAACTATATTGGACATAGAGGTGACACCATGACAAATTTAGTAAATGAAATGATTTTGGTTCTCGATTTCGGCAGTCAGTACAACCAGCTGATCACACGCCGTATTCGTGAATTTGGTGTGTACAGTGAGCTTCATCCGCACACTTTAACTGCTGAAGAAATTAAAGAAATGGCGCCTAAAGGAATCATCCTTTCTGGTGGACCAAACAGTGTTTATGATGAAGGATCTTTCCGCTGTGATGAAAAGATTTTTGATCTAGACATTCCGGTTCTAGGCATTTGCTACGGCATGCAGCTCATGACTCACTATTTAGGCGGGAAAGTAGAAGCGGCCAGCCAGCGTGAATATGGAAAAGCAGATATTCATATTAACGGAACACCTGCTTTATTCAAAGACCTTCCAACGGATCAAGTCGTTTGGATGAGCCATGGTGACCTCGTTGTTGAAGTACCAGAAGGCTTTACAGTCGATGCAACAAGTGCACATTGTCCAAACTCAGCGATGAGCTTAGCTGAGAAGAATTTCTATGGCGTTCAGTTCCACCCAGAGGTTCGTCACTCTGAGTACGGAAATGACCTATTGAAAAACTTTGTCTTCGGTGTGTGTGATTGCGATGGCAAATGGTCAATGGAAAACTTCATTGAAATCGAAATGCAGAAAATCCGTGAAACAGTAGGCGACAAGCAAGTATTGTGCGCACTAAGCGGCGGTGTCGATTCATCTGTTGTGGCGGTATTGATCCACAAAGCCATCGGCGATCAGCTGACATGTATTTTCGTTGACCACGGTCTTCTTCGCAAAGGCGAAGCAGAAGGGGTTATGAAAACATTTAGCGAAGGTTTCAACATGAACGTGATTAAAGTAGATGCAAAAGATCGTTTCTTAAACAAGCTAAAAGGTGTGTCTGATCCTGAGCAAAAACGTAAAATCATCGGTAACGAATTCATCTATGTATTCGATGACGAAGCGGACAAGCTAAAAGGAATCGACTACTTAGCACAAGGAACACTTTACACAGACATCATTGAGAGCGGAACAGCAACAGCACAAACAATCAAATCTCACCACAACGTAGGCGGTCTTCCAGAAGACATGCAGTTCGAATTGATTGAGCCACTCAATACGCTATTCAAGGATGAAGTCCGTGCCTTAGGTTCAGAGCTTGGCATTCCTGATGACATCGTCTGGAGACAGCCATTCCCAGGTCCAGGACTAGGTATCCGTGTACTAGGTGAAATTTCTGAAGAAAAACTAGAAATCGTCCGTGAATCGGATGCGATTCTACGCGAAGAAATTGCCAACTTCGGCCTTGAGCGCGACATCTGGCAATACTTCACAGTTCTCCCAGACATCCGCAGCGTAGGTGTCATGGGTGACGCAAGAACATACGACTACACAATCGGCATCCGTGCTGTTACGTCTATTGATGGTATGACGAGTGACTGGGCAAGAATCCCTTGGGATGTACTTGAGAAGATCTCGACTCGTATCGTGAATGAAGTGAAGCATATTAACCGCGTGGTGTATGATATTACGAGTAAGCCGCCTGCTACAATAGAGTGGGAATAATTGTAAAAGAGCCAGAAACCTTTGTGTATCAAGGGTTTCTAGCTCTTTTTTATTTTTAACTGCACTTTTTCCTTCCGTCTTCATGTGTTCATTCATCATTCCATCCCTTACACACATCAATCCATTCTGAATAACCGGAGTATTTTTCTAATTGTTTTATTGTGAGTTCAATAGCACTGTTACTGCTCCCGCAGGCTGGATAGACTGTCTCAAAACGTTTGAGTGAAATATCTAAATAAACAGAAACGCCATTCTTTATAGCAAAAGGACATACTCCGCCAATTTCATGACCGACCAAGTCAACAACCTCATGAGGAGAAAGCATTTTAGCTTTTGTTTTAAAATATTCTTTGAATTTTTTATTATCAACTTTTGCATCGCCAGAGGTCACAACTAAAATAGCTTGTCCATTTACTAGAAAGGAGAGTGTTTTTGCGATTCTTTCAGGTTCGCAGCCCAGTGCAGAAGCAGCCAAGTCTACGGTTGCACTAGATACTGAAAATTCTTGAATTCGAGTATCCATATCATATTGTTTAAAATAATCTTTTACTTTTTTGATTGACATGATCATTTCTCCTTTTTATTTGTATTGATTTGACATGATCTATTTTTTAAACGATATTGATGTGGTGTTAGGTGATACTTTTTCTTAAATAAACGAATGAAATGCTCTGCATTTTGATAACCAACGGCTGCCGCAATATGATCTACTTGTAAATGGCTACCAGTGAGCATTTCGCAGGCTTTTTCCAATCTTATTTCTTGTCGAATCTCACGAAATGATTTGCCAAGCTTACGAGCTATATATTTTGACAGATAAGATTGGGAAAGGTTAAATTCCTCTGCCATCTCCTGGATGGTGATATGTTCACAACATTGCTGAATATATTGGAGCATTTGAATCATACGTATATCACTAGATTGTTTGACCTGATTGACGTTCATATGGCTTGGTTTGAATCTTAATAAGAGACATAATAATATCTCAAACAAATTATTCATAATCAACTGGTAACTAGGGAGCCGATTATAATTTTCTGTAAATAATTGAAGAGAGCAGTCTAGCAAATGTTTATCCAAGTGACTATGGAAAATAAGAATATTTTTATTTTCTTTTATATACAATGCATTCAAAAAGAACTCTGAAATGACATGATTTCCTTTTAACATTTTAAAAAACACTTTTTGAAAAGTACTCTTACGGATCATGATTTGCATGGCGATTGTATTCTCCATTACAATTGGCTTGTGAATTGTGTTAGGTGGGATAAAGGCAATATCTCCTGATTTTAAAGCCATTTTTTTGCCTTCCACTTCTACATACATCTCATTTTCCAGAACATAGATCATCTCAAAGAAATCATGAATAGCCGACAATTGGGGCATAAAGCGGCTATACTTTCTTACTTCGATATCTTTCTCCTGATCTAACCACATGGTATCTTCCTTTTCAAATTCATTCTGCCCTTTTAGCAAAAATTCTTCTATATATATTTGTTTATGCATTAGACTGTGTTTATCATAATCCTTCAAAAATAATTGCAATGATGTGTTGTCATGCTTTTTCTGTTGGTATTGTTGATAAAAGATTTCTTGTTCGTTATATTCTCTTAAATATTGCATCACTTCATGTTTTTCAAGTTTATCTTTTTCCATCTACATCCAAACCTCTAGTTTATTTACTGCCACCACCAGGGCCTTCACTGTTGCTTCTATAATATCTTTATCAATTCCCGCACCCCAATGCATTTTTCCTTGAGATGAAATTCCAATCTGTGCACAGGCTTTTGCTTCGGAATCCTTGCCCAAAGAATTCTGTTCATAGACTTCCAAAACATACTCGAGATGAAAATATGCTTTTAACGCGTTACTGATGGCATCTAAACTTCCAGTGCCAGTTCCTTGTATGTCAATTTGTTGCTGATCTCTCAGCAAAGTTAAGGTGACTTCCTGCTTATTTCCCTTATTAAATTGATAATCAAGCAGCTGGAAATGAGGGTGAAAATCAACATACTGCTTTTCAAAAACATGATATATTTCTTCGATAGACAATTCCCTATTTGTCTGATCAGATACTTTTTTCGCTGCATATCCCATGGCTTCATTCATTTGATAAGGAAGTTTAATGCCATAATTTGTTTATAGTATATAGCCTATGCCGCCTTTTCCAGACTGGCTATTGATTCGAATCACATCCGTTTGATAGTTCCTCCCCAAGTCAACTGGATCTACTGGGATATACGGAACGTCCCATTTATCAACATTATTTTCTATTCTATATTTCATACCTTTAGATATCGCATCTTGATGTGACCCAGAGAATGCAGTGAAAACCATCTCCCCAGAATAGGGCTGCCTCTCAGGAACAGTGATTTTTGTTAGTTTTTCATATTTTTTACGAATAGCTTCTAGGTTATTGAAATTCAATTTTGGATCATAACCTTGTGAATACATATTCATCGCTAAGGTAATCAAGTCTACGTTCCCTGTACGTTCACCGATACCAAATAATGTACCTTCGACTCTTTCTGCGCCAGCCAGAACACCAAATTCTGCATCACTCACCCCAGAGCCACGGTCATTATGAGGATGAACAGATAATGTCACACTGTCTCGGTAAGACAGATTTTTGTGTATATACTCAATCTGACTTGCAAAGATATGAGGCATTGAATATTCAACTGTTGTCGGAATATTGATGATTGCTTTATGATTTGGTGTCGGTTTCCAAATATCTAAAACACTATTACAAATATCTAACGCATAATCAACTTCTGTTCCTGGAAAGCTTTCTGGACTATATTGAAAATAAATATCACTATTTGTTTTTTCGGCAAGTTCTTTTACTAAAATAGCTCCATCAATGGCAATTTGTTTAATTTCATCTTTTGTTTTCTTAAATACTTGTCTGCGCTGCGCTTCTGAAGTCGAATTATATAAATGAACAATCGCTTTCGGTATCCCCTTAATGGCTTCGAACGTTCGGCGGATAATATGCTCTCTCGCTTGCGTGATCACCATAATCTTGACATCGTCTGGAATCATATGATGATCAATCAGTGTCCGTAACAGCCTAAACTCCGTATCAGAAGCAGCTGGAAATGCGATTTCAATTTCTTTAAAACCTATCTCTACTAGTAACTGAAACATTTCTAATTTTTCTTCTAAGTTCATAGGAATAGGTAATGCTTGATTTCCATCCCGTAAGTCCACACTGCACCATATCGGAGCACTTTCTAATGTTTCTTTCTTCACCCAATCATAAGTAAGGTTCGGTGGCAAAAAGTATTTCTTTTCGTATTTTTTGTGATTAAACATCATCGATTCCTCCTGTAATTGGAATATAAAAAAAGCCTTTCATCCCCAAGATTTAACTTGGAGACGAAAGACTACTTCTTACGCGGTACCACCCCTGTTTCATGATAAACAAACATTATCATGCCCTTATTCGGATACAGATTGTTTGATCTTATATCCTTCCCATATAACGGTGGGGTGCCGACCTTAACTACATCAATCCTTTTCATTTCACTAAGGCTACTCTAAGGTGAGTTCCCTGCCTTTTGTTATTGCTTCTCATCAGCCAGCAACTTTCTGAAAACATTTCGGCAAGTACTATTCCTTATCATCGCATTCTCATTTTTCTGATTTTTTCTATTATACCAAGTCTATAAAAAAGAGATAGTGACAGGGATATCTTTTTCAATTGATTTTTTTTGTCCTATGGATGTCTTATCTTCATTTAATCCTCTTCACCAAATAAAAATCCAAGGCCACAAATAAAGGTGAGTGAATTCATAGCGAACAATAAAATCGCACCAATTTTTTTTATGGCAATGAACCTCCTCTTAAATTCAGTCTGCTAGCCTTCAAAATTTAAATTCACTGGTTCATCCTCTAAATCATCCACAGTATTTTGTTCTGTCACTGGCACACTTTCATCTACCGTTTTAAAACTAAGTTCGTCCATCCAAATGTGACCTTGACCATGTAGTAATATGCCAAACGCAATCACTTCACTTTTTACTGGAACATCTAGAACTACACTAAAATGATTCCAGCCGTTTGTTCCTGTAATGGGACGGTTCATCATATTGTCAAACGCAAGAACTTCACCTGAAGAATGGTCGATTCTCATCCATAAACCAGCTGAGCCTTTCACATCTTCGCTTTTAACAAAAGCAGAAAATTGAAGGCGTTCTCCACGGTAACGATCAGACTTAATTTGCTGCATCAATGTCGCGAATCCTCGTGCTTTTTCATCCTTTGATTTCAGGTAAGCTGAGGTAGTACCACTGTGTACAATTCTGTTATCCAAACCTGTTTCATAATCAGATGGGGTATCCCCCGTCATAATCCAGCCAGTAGGTGTGTTCTGATGATCAGCCATATCTGTTTCCTCCTCATCAATGACATTCCTTAGTAACTTCCGATAACGTGCGGGTGACATGTCATATATCTTCTTAAAGGCTCTAGTAAAGGATTCCTGTGAACCAAATCGATACTGCAATGCGATATCAATCGCCCTTTGGTCTGTATGAATTAAATCCTTCGCCGCTTGGGTCATCCGTCGTTCCCTTATATAATCCACAACTGATTTCTTAATCACTCTTTTGAACAAACGGTGAATGTGAAACCTAGAATAACCAGCGTGTTTCGCTAGAGTTTGAAGCGGTAAATCATCTTTCAGATGCTGTTCAATATAATTTAATGTTTCTTGAATCGTTTTCTCATGTTCTTGATAGGACAACCGAGCACCTCCTTGCCTTACGAGTTTAGTATAGCGCAAATGCTTTTGAGGAAACTTGACTTTTTGTGCTATGTTCAATATCAAAGAATAGAGACAGAAATACAAGCTTTTTAAGAAAAAATAAGTGAGAGGCTATTAAAAAATAAACAATTAGCACAAATGATCAAAAAAAAGATGAGGTAAGTAATAAAATAAAGATAGAGGGGGGAGAAACAATGGATTACTATGAGAGAATACAACATTCGATAGAGTTTATTGAGGAGAATCTCCAAAACAATATAAGTATAAAGGATATTTCCTCGAAATCCTGCTTTTCAGCGTTTCATTTTCAGCGTCTGTTTCAAGCTATTACAGGTTTTTCTGTGCAAGAGTATATCAGAAATAGAAGGCTTTCTGAAGCTGCTAGGTTACTGAAAGAAACAAAACAGAACATTTTACACATAGCGATTGCTTTCCAATATGGCTCTCAAGAAGCGTTTACTCGTGCTTTTTTACAATTCTTTGGGGTGACACCAGGTAGGTTTAGAAAAGAGGAAATGGTGTTAAAGCAACAAAACAAAATGGATTTTTTAGCGTACCAATCTAAGCTAGACAGTGAACTCAATATGAATAAACCTGTTATCACTCAATTAGGCAATTTTTATATCATTGGTTACGAGTATCAAACTAATCTTCAAAACGAGGAATATTTCACTGACATTCCTTTGTTTTATATGGATTTTGGAAAAAAGGAGTATTATCAACAGATTCAAAAGAAAATAGCACCTCATATGGCTTATGGTATATCTACTTCTTTTCAAGATGATGGCCATTTTTCGTTTGTGGTAGGGGAAGAAGTGGAGGATTTCGATATAGAATTAAATGAAGGGTTTGTAAAAATAGTGATTCCTGAGGGGAAATATGCAGAATTTAAAGTGAGTGGATCTCATGAAATGGTGCAAAACACTAGAAGATATATCTATGGTAGCTGGCTTCCAAATTCTAATTATGAAAGAACGAGTGGACCAGATTTTGAAATAACAGATGTCTTACATTCGAATGGCCCGAACGATATCAAAATGAAAATCTATATTCCTATCGAGGAATAAGGGGGATTAAGAGATGCAAATAGAAAGTCTGTTTGGAACTTTTCCTGTAGTTGCGTCAAAGAATATATTGCTAAATAAGGTGGAAGAGCGTCATTTGCCAGAGTTATTTTCAATTTACGACAATGACACAGTCTTTCAGTATTGTGGGATCATTCCCAAACATAATCTCCAAACGGTAAAAAAAATGATTGGACATTTTGAACGAGATTATACGAAGAAAAGCAGAGTGAAATGGGGAATCTTTCAAAAGGATAATCCTCATACGCTAGTTGGTATCATCGAAACAATGGACCTCAATCAAAAAGTGAATATGGTGACGATTGGTTATTTCTTGGCAGAGGAACATTGGGGCAAAGGCATCGCAACAGAAGCTGTCTCTACACTAGTGAAATTTCTTTTTGAAGAGATTGATATTAATAGAATTCAAGCGGAAGTCATGCCAGCAAATGAGGTATCAAAAAAAGTCCTATTGAAAAATGGTTTTATCAAAGAAGGACTGCTTAGACAAGCTATTTTATGGTCTGGCAAAGGAGTTGTTGATCTAGAAATATACAGCATACTGAAAGAGGATTTCATGAGTGAATAAGCAAGATAACATGATGCTGATATGGAGCTTAGGATATCAGCTTTTTTGTTTTGCCATCAATACTAACTTAAATTTGATATGACTCTAAAATGGTTGTAATAGTAAAAATAAAAAAAGCGAGTGAGCATCTCGCTAATTATTGTTATTTATCTATTGTGTATTGTAATCTCTCTTCAAAATCGCATACATATACACATCATCAAACCCATTCTGACCAAGATCATACTCCCGCAATAAACCCTCTCGTACAAAATCAAAGTTCTCCAATAATTGAACTGAAGACGTATTTGCTGGATCAATGATCGCTTCAATCCGATTCAGGTTCATTTCCTGAAATCCATATCGTAGCACCGCAGAAATCGCTTCCTTCATGATGCCTTTTCTCCAATGATCCTGATGCAATTCATAGCCAATTTCCGTGCGGCAGTGCTGTTTTTCTAGATTGAGAAAGCCACAGCTGCCGATGATGATCGCAGGATCATCTTTTAAAGAAATGCCCCACCGGATGCCTGTATGTTCTTTGAAGATATTGTCATACCACTTGATTTCTCCTTTTGTGTCTTCAATCGTTTCATGAGCATCAATGCCCATGTAGCGGCACACAGTTTCATTGGATAAATAGATATGCATATCCTCAGCGTCTTCGATCGTTGCTTGTTTTAAGATTAGTCTTTCGGTATGTATGGTTGGAAATGTTTGTGGAAAGTTGATTTTGTTCATTTGGTTATCCTCCATGCAATGTCTTTTGTTCTGTACATGCCTTACAATAAAAAACCCCTTCATTCCTCAGCCAAGCCTTCACCTCTGTCATCCCTCGTCTCTTTGGATAGACCAACTTAACGTACACTTCCTCGTTTCCTTCTATTTTTTTCTTACAGCTGGCACACGTAGGTTCTTCAAATCGAAACAATCGACTTACTCCTTTTTGTAGATATTTCTTCCATTATATCAAATGTTCAACATGTTATTTGCGGCTCGTTCTTCACTTTTTCTATTTTTGTCCGACATATGCTAAGGAAAAGAAATTTCCGTTTGTTGAAACCGTTTGAGAGAAACCTTGCTCTAACAGGTGTAGGAGGTGTGAGTGAGATGAAGCAAGTGCGTCTAATTAAAAAAGCACAAAAAGGGAATGTCCCGGCATTTGAGAAATTAATGCTGATGTATCAGGAGCGTTTATATAAAACGGCTTTTCTCTACACAAGAAATAAAGAGGATTCGTTAGATGCTGTTCAAGAAACAGTCATTAAAGCGTTTAAGCATCTATCTGGCTTAAAAGAGCCGGCTTATTTTTCTACCTGGCTGACGCGGATTTTGATTCATACGATTTTTGCGATGAAGAAAAAGCAGCAAGATGTTGTTCCGTTTGAACAGCATCATGAGAGCGTGGAGCGACATGATTTTTTAGAAGACAAGCTCGATTTAAAAAATGCACTTGAAGTGTTAGATGAGCAATATCAGCTCGTGATTCAGCTATTTTATTTTCAAGATTATTCGATTTCAATGATTTCTGAACAGATGGGTGTGCCTGAAGGAACGGTCAAAACTCATTTGTATCGAGCAAGAAAGCTATTAAAGCAAACATTGGAGAAGGAGGAGAGTGTCAATGGAAACAAAAGAAATGAAAAAGCTCTATGATGATATTGGTGTACCAACAGTTGAAGTGACCTCTGCCATTCGTCAAGCCATTGGAGATGTAAAAGCGGAACAAAAAAGACACTGGTTCAAATGGAACTGGAGAACGCCAATATACTCTGCCATTGTTCTCATCGTCCTTTACTTTTCATCAGGTTTCCTTTTTCCTTCTCTTAATACAGCGATGGCACGTGTCCCGATTGTTGGGCAATTTTATATGATGTTTCACGATAAAGTAGGAATGGCTCTTTTTCAGAGTGATTTGGTGAAACATGTCAATGAGGGGGCTGAATCAAGAGGAATTACTGTGAAAGTAAACAGTGTATACTATGATGCCGGGCGTCTTGTTTATACGTTTACTGTCGATCATTTGAATACAAAGGAAGATTCTGTACCATTCATCGTCAGCAACTTAGATCATATAAATGAAAATTTCCAACCGAGTTACGACAATCAGGAATTGAAAAAATTAAAGGATGGCCGATATCTTGGGCAAATGGAAGTCTATACAAATGGACAGACAATTAAGCAAGGTCAAAAAGTCCCGCTCGTCATTTCAAAAATTGGAGATATTGTAGGGAATTGGCGTTTTGAATTACCTGTAGTGAAGCAAAAAACCACCTTACTAGCGGGACAAAAAGACGTGTCTATTTTAAATGGACGTTATCAAATAAGAAACGTAAAGGTAGAAAATGGAGTGAATGGCTCTGCTATTCAATATGCCATTGATTACAATGGTTTTGCCAAAGATGATAGAGTTAGTATTGATAGAATGAAGGATAATTTAGGGAATGAGTATGAGCTTGAGATTGGAACCGTTTTAAGAAAAAAACAACTGACTTCTGACAAAACTAGAAAAGATCATTTGACAATTTTGAATCAGCCGATCAATCCAAAGGCGACTGAATTGACATTTTACACAGATGTGAGATACGAACGAGAATACAGCCACATCATTCCTCTCAAGACAAAGCTGCCTGTTCAGTTCAAAACAAAACACCATGGCATCGGAATCAAAATCATTAAGATAGAGCAAAAAGACCGTTCTGTGATTGTTGATTATCAATTTACTGGAGTAGATCAAAAAGAATTAGATCAGGATGTGATGGAGAATATAGGTGAATTCATTGGATTAGGCGATGTTGAAAAGATGAAATCATGGCCCGATCCACAAGCAGACTATGAAAGCGGATATTACTTGAAGGGGAACCATGCGAAGGTGACGAATTTAAAGACAGCTTCCATGCAATCCACCTTTGAATTTGATGATAAGAATTTAGAGACTTTATCATTAAACCATTTTTCTTTTAAAGAATATGGGCTTTATCTTGATTTGACTGAACTGAACATGTTGGCACCACAGAAAGCGATAAAGGTAACCATTCCAGTCAAAAAAGAAACATCAAAAGCTAGTCAATAAATGAGAGAGCGAACATGATTACACATGTTCGCTTTTTGTCTGTTGTTCCGCCAGTCGATGACGGTTGAACGAATACCTGATCAACATCAACGCAGCAAAACTAGCTATCCCACCAATCCAACTTAAATTCGTTACATTTGTATACTGAATAATCACGCCGCCCATGGACGATCCGAGCATCATGCCGATGTTCATTATCGCTGTATTAAAGCTCAGCACGGTTTCTGATGCATGGGGTTTAAGGGAGATCAGGTAAAACTGTTTCGCTGGTGTTGTTGTCCATGTGGCGATGCCCCAAATGGCAAGCGTGAACAAGACGCTAATTGTAGAGAATTGCGTAAAGAATAAGGTAAAGAGAGCAAACATCTGAATCGTGATGCTGATTGAGATCGTTCGGTTTGGTCCCCATTGATCGACGGCGAAGCCGCCAAAGCGTGAGCCAATAAAAGCAGAAATTCCTAAAATGAGCAAGGCCATGCTTGTCATTTCAAGAGAAAAGCCGGCGCTCTGTCGTAATAATGGGGAGATATAAGCAAAGACCATCGTGTAGCCTAAGATCCAAAAGACCGTCGTTGCTAAGCCGCTGATCACTCTGCGGTCTTGAAGAATGTGTAATTGCTGCTTTAATGGCAGATGAGAATGTCCCTCTATGCGTGGCAGCAATTGATAAAGAAGCATGAAGAGACAAGCCGTACCTAGTGCAATGATGAGAAAAATATAGTGCCAATCCACTTGACCTGATAGAAATGTTCCAATCGGCACACCAAGTACGAGTGAAACGGTGAATCCAGTGATGACCGTCGCCATTGCACTTCCCTTTTTTTCTGGCGGGGCGATCTGCGCTGCATAATTCGTGGCAACGACAATATATAAGCCGCCGCTCATGGCCATGATGACACGAGATAGCAGGAGCAGCACAAAATGATGGCTAAAAAAGGCGAGCATATTGCCTAAAATAAACACAAAAATAGCTGATAACAAAACCTTTTTTCGGTTCAGTTTCGACGTTGCCATGACTAAAAAGAGAGCGCCTACTGCATAAAAAAGAGAATAGACGGTGATGAGCTGACCGGCAGCAGGAATGGAGATGTGTAAATCGACAGCAATGATATCTAGAATGCCTGACACGACGAATTCTGATGTGCCTGTGACAAATGAGCCGACAGCTAAAAGAACAATCAATAGCTGATGAGATGTGTTTTTCATTCTGAACCCTTCCTTCATGTTGATACGTTGTCTTTAGTTTAAATTCCGTGCTAACATAAGTAAAATTGATGTTTTTCATGAAGGAGATGAGTAAATACTCATGAGCTTTGTTCGCTTTGATATTATCGCAAAAGTTGTGGAGCTTGGCAGTTTTACAGCAGCAGCTGAAGCATTAAATATGACGCAGTCAGCTGTGAGTCATGCAGTGGCGAGTTTAGAGTCAGAGTGGGGTGTGTCTTTATTCATTCGCGACCGAAAAAAGGGCATTATGCTGACGGACATTGGTCAAACGCTTCTCCCGCATATTAGAGAAGTGTTAAATAGAGTGGAGAAGATCCAGCAAGAAATTGCGTTAACGAAAAATATTGAAACAGGCTTGATTCGTATTGGCACATTTGCCAGTGCCTCTGCTTGTTTATTACCTAAACTGCTTGTGAGCTATCAGAAAAAACATCCAAAAATCGAATTTAAATTCTATGAGGGAACGTATGAAGAAATATTGGAGTGGCTGGATTCTGGCATCATTGATGTTGGATTTGTTGTGAAAGGCCATGCGGATGAAGCCTTTGATTTACTGCCGCTTATGAAAGATGAGATGGTGGTCGCCTATCACCCAAATCATCGATATGAACAGCAGCCCATTGTAGATATAACAGATTTGGCGGGTGAACCATTTATTATGCCGACTGGCATGTATCAATCACATGTAGAGGATATTTTTTCGGAGGCGCAAATGAAGCCAGCTGTTTTATTTGAAGTTCATGATTGTACGACCATTGCTCGTATGGTAGGGGAAGGACTCGGCGTCACAATTGGTCCGGAGTTGTTTTTAAAAACGCAGCAGCTTGTGCATATTCGTCAGCTGAATGTCTCTCATCATCGGGAGGTTGCGCTCGCCTGTCCTTCACTCACTCAAGCTTCTCCGGCAGTGAAAGAGTTTTTCCGTGTAGCCGAAACAGTATTTGCCAAAAGAGAAGGATTTGGGGAAGTGTGTATAAAGAACTAGATGTGATTTTCCAAATTCGTGTAATAAGACGAATGAAGCGGACATTTCTTTGAAAAATGTTCGCTTTTCGTATTGTGTTTTAAAAATGAAGTTGGTACAATAGACACAGAAATCAAATAGATAGAAGTCGTATAATCGTGGGGATATGGCCCGCAAGTTTCTACCAAGCTACCGTAAATGGCTTGACTACGTCAATTCACACTCGTTTGATATAAATCATGCATTGTTCTTGTTTTATGTCACAGTCTGAATTCACATATGTAGTCAAGCGTCCCAAAATTGTTGGGGCGTTTTTTATTTGACTAGTGAATGGGACAGACTAAAACAAAAGGACATGAAGGGAGTCAGTTGGCTTGAAACAGTTTTTTCAGTTTGATGAGTTAGGAACGAATTACCGCAGAGAAATCATCGGTGGTTTAACCACATTTTTGTCGATGGCTTACATTCTGTTTGTTAATCCGATCACACTTGCATTAGTGTCGGTACCGGATTTTCCAGATAAATTACGTATTGATCAGGGCGCTGTCTTTACAGCAACGGCGTTAGCTTCTGCTGCAGGGTGTATCCTGATGGGATTGATCGCCAGGTATCCAATTGCGATTGCACCAGGTATGGGTCTGAATGCGTTCTTCGCCTTTTCGGTTGTGCTTGGCATGGGCATTAAATGGGAAGCAGCACTTTCGGGTGTGTTTGTTTCAGGATTGATTTTCGTAGCCCTTTCTTTAACAGGTTTCCGTGAAAAAATCATCAATGCCATTCCGGCTGAGCTGAAGCTGGCGGTTGGTGCAGGTATTGGTTTGTTTATTACGTTTGTTGGTCTTCAAGGCTCTGGCATTATCGCCAATAATGATAATACGCTCGTTTCGATTGGGAACATTCATAGTGGTCCTGTCTTGTTAACGGTGTTTGGTATCGTTGTGACGGTCATTTTAATGGTTCTTCGTGTGAATTCAGGTGTCTTCATTGGGATGCTTGTGACTGCTATTGCCGGGATGATTTTTGGTCTTATACCAGTACCGTCTCAAATTGTGGGAAGTATTCCAAGCTTGTCTCCAACCTTTGGTCAAGCCTTGATTCACTTACCAGAAATATTCTCGATTCAAATGCTTATTGTGATTTTAACGTTCCTTTTCGTTGGATTCTTTGATACAGCTGGTACGCTTGTAGCTGTGGCAACACAGGCTGGTTTAATGAAAAATAATGAGCTGCCACGTGCAGGAAGAGCGCTCTTGGCGGATTCTTCTTCAATCGTTGTAGGTTCTGTTCTTGGTACATCAACGACAACGTCTTATGTTGAATCTAGCTCAGGTGTAGCGGCTGGTGCGCGTTCTGGTTTTGCAGCTGTCGTCACAGGGATTTTCTTCTTGCTGGCGATGTTCTTCTCACCGCTTTTATCCATTGTTACACCTAATGTGACAGCACCTGCTTTAATCATTGTCGGTGCGCTGATGGTCGCTCCGCTTGCGAAGATTGCATGGGATCGCTTTGAAATTGCGGTACCAGCGTTCTTAACGATGATTATGATGCCACTGACATACAGTATTGCAACAGGTATTGCGGTTGGCTTTATTTTCTACCCGATTACGATGATCTTTAAAGGGAAAGCGAAAGAAGTGCATCCAATCATGTACGGATTGTTTGTCATCTTTATTCTATATTTCGCTTTCTTAAATCATTAATTGAACATCTGAAACAGCAGCTCATGGGGCTGCTGTTTTTTTGTTAAAAAAATCAAAACATAGTTGACATATAGGAATTATGTGTTTATGATAAAAAGACATAATTCGCTGATTGGATCACCAAAGGCGCTTTGATTTCCTTTTTTAATAGAAGGTTTCAGGGTGCCTTTTTTTCTTGCAAACATTCAAAAGGGGGAGGAGATGTCTTTTGTCACACTGGCTTAGACAGGTGATTGAACGAAAAAAGCAGGTGCTGATTCAAAAGCTCCTTTTATGGGGGCATGAAGAAAAGCAGGAGGCGCTCATGCATTACACGATTCATGAGCTGGAAAATGAGGTTCTCTATTTAAAAGAGCGAAAACAAAAATAGGGGGATGAGCGATGGATGAACAAAAGCTGAATTATATTTTATCTGCCTTAAAAGGGATCGACTATGGATCAGTAGTCATCACCATTCATAATGGCCATATTACACAGGTCGATTCGACCAAAAAGACTCGGTTCCCCGCTCATCAGGAGAATATCCGGGTTCAGCAAGGAAAGCGGAGTCACTATCGTTCTTGACGGATTTCAACATGGTAAAAAGCTGATGGAGGCCGTCAGCTTTTTTGTTTTGTCTTATTTAAAACCTCTGCTGCCTTTTATCCGTCTATTCGTATGAACGTCAAGGAATCTTGACTGAATAGAGAGACTCCGCTACTTTAAGAGGAGTCATCCGAACAGTTCATTCACTTGAACCTGTAAGGATTGGATAGGAGTTGATATGAGATGTTAGAGAAAGATCAAGATCAGGGGACATCTGAAAAGAAAAATGAAGAGTCATCAATAGATCAAGAAACAAGGCAATCCCGCCTCAGCCGCAGCGCTGCAAAACGTGGAAGAACCTCAAAATCAGCAGATGATGAGCGTTCAACCTTCCAGCGTATACTGCAAGGTGCAGGAGGCGCGTTTAAGCGCTATGGTTCATATGGACTGGCGATGTTAAAATCACCGAGCCAGGCCATCAATCAAGCGGAAACATTGCGTATGAAGTACGCCTGGATCTCGATTGTGTTATTCAGCGTGTTTTTTGCTTTAGGCAACTATGTTCAATTAAAGGCGTCAAAGACCCGCTTATTAGGCTTTGGCATTCATTATTCTTTTGGCGACGCCTTTTTGAGGGTAGCAGTCTTTACACTCATTTTGTTGACATTAATGATGCTTACCGTCTGGCTGCTCGGAAAATACATGCTAAAAGGAAACATATCACTGAAAGAAGTGATCATGAAGTTTGGTGCTGCGCTTGTGCCGGTGTTGGTTTTATCCATCCTTTGGCTTGTATTTGCCATGCTGAATATTCCATATGTGACCGTCATATTATCCGTGATGATGTTTGTCGGCCTTCAGTTGATTGCGGTCGTGCTCTTTCGCTCGATTCAATCGGAGCATGATGCAGAACGTGGAGATTTGATGTATGCAGGCTGGGTCTTTTTATTGGTTGAGCTTGTCATCATCGCGCTGCTCTGGGGCATAGTCGGGGAGTATTTGATTCCATCACTTGTTCCTGTTCGATTTGGATAAAACACACCTGAAAACCTCCTTTTTTGAAAAAGGGGGTTTTCATGTTGAGAAGAGAAAAAAACGGGTAAACTCTTGGTAACAAACACCACCCTTGTTGTCGAAAGATATATGTGTTTTGATCGCGTAAATTTGATTGTATCAAGGTATGTTCTCTAGTAGAATATGGGGTGCTTTATTTGATTTTTTAGTGCAGGGGGTTCGAATCGTGCTTCAACAACTTTTATCCAATGCGTTCACCATGGTTTTAATCATTTTAGTGATTAATATTGTCTATGTTTCTTTTTCCACCATGCGTTTGATTTTAACGATGAAAGGCAGACGGTACGCAGCTGCTTTTGCGGGTACGATCGAAATGCTCATTTATGTCATTGGGTTAAGTATCGTTCTAGATAACTTAGATCAAATACAAAATGTCATTGCGTATGCCCTAGGTTATGGAATGGGGATCATTGTCGGGATGAAAATTGAAGAGAAGCTGGCACTTGGCTACACAACTGTTAACGTGATCACAAAAGAATTGGATGTCGATCTCCCAAGACAATTGAGAGAAAAAGGATATGGTGTCACCAGCTGGGTAGCAGGCGGTCTTGAAGGAGACCGGACAGCATTGCAAATTTTAACACCGAGAAAATATGAACTGCAATTATATGAAACGATTAAGACGCTGGATTCAAAGGCGTTTATCATTTCATATGAGCCCAAATCGATTCACGGCGGCTTCTGGGTGAAGGCTGTGAAGAAAAGGAGAATTAAAGAATGACCGCAAAACCAAAGAAGAAAAAATTCTATGTGGAAGACAACATGACGATTGATCAAGTGTTGTCCCAGATGGCAGCGGAAGGCTACTCGCCTGTCCGACGAATGGAGGAACCGATTTTTCAAGAAAAGAAGGAAAATGGGTCGATTCAGATCATTCCGATTGGGAAAAAAATCGTATTCGAAGGAAAAATAGTCTAAATCCGAACATTAAAACGACGACTTCATAGATTGTTCGATAAATCCGTTGACATCATGAACATCCGTTGTTAAGATAAACATGAAATCAAAACACGAGCCTCATATAATCTTGGGAATATGGCCCATAAGTTTCTACCCAGTTACCGTAAATGACTGGACTATGCAGGATAGTGAACAAAACTGACATGGCAATTCAAAAGCGAACAGCGCTTACCATGGCCCGGTTTGTGTTGCTTCCTAACAATGCAATGCAAATCGGGCCTTTTTGTTCGGCGTTTGACAAGCTGCTTAGGTTTGGGAAGCGTGTCAAACGATACAAAATCGAATATCAGCTTAAAGGTGGGGACAAAATGAAGCCGCTTGTAGGTGTCATCATGGGAAGTACATCTGATTGGGAAACAATGAAAAATGCGTGCGACATCTTAGAGGAATTAAACATTCCGTACGAAAAACAGGTAGTATCCGCACACCGGACACCTGACTTGATGTTTGAATATGCGACTGAAGCAAGAGGTAAAGGACTAAAGGTCATCATTGCCGGTGCTGGAGGCGCAGCACATTTACCGGGGATGGTCGCAGCAAAAACGACACTGCCGGTCATTGGTGTGCCTGTACAATCAAAAGCACTAAACGGTCTGGATTCCTTATTATCCATCGTTCAAATGCCAGGCGGTGTACCAGTTGCTACAGTAGCAATCGGCAAAGCCGGTGCAACAAATGCAGGCCTTCTTGCCGCACAAATGATTTCAGCATTTGATGAAACAATTGCAGCTCGCCTTGAAGAAAGAAGAGAGCAGACAAAACAGACTGTACTAGAAAGCAGTGATCAGCTTGGCTAAGCAGACCATTTTTCCAAACGCAACCATCGGTATCATTGGCGGCGGACAGCTTGGCAGATATATGGCTGTCAGCGCAAAGCAAATGGGGTACCGGGCAGCAGTTCTAGACCCGGTCACACAATCTCCTTGCGGACAGGTTGCCGATACAGAAATCACAGCCGCATATAGTGACCTTGAAGCGATTCGAAAGCTGGCAGAAATCAGCGATGTGGTGACTTATGAGTTTGAAAATATTGATTATGATGCACTGAATCAGCTCAAGGAAGAAGCCTATTTACCACAAGGAAGCGACCTTCTCCTTTTAACTCAAAATCGTGAGACCGAGAAAAAAGGGATTGTAGACGCAGGCTGTGAAGTAGCACCTTACCGCATCATTCATGATGAAAAAGAGCTGGAAGATGCCGTGGACGCGCTCGGTTTGCCAGCCGTGCTGAAAACATGCAGAGGCGGCTACGATGGAAAAGGACAGTACGTCATCAAAGAAAAAGGACAGCTGAAGGAAGCTGCTGCACTGCTCACACATGGAACATGTATTTTAGAAAGCTGGGTTCCATTCCAAATGGAGCTTTCGGTGATCGTCACTCGTTCTGTTCATGGAGAGATCGCCGTATTTCCAGTCGCTGAGAACATTCATAAGCATAATATTTTGTTCCAAAGCATTGTGCCTGCAAGGGTAGAGAACCGCATTCAGGAGAAGGCGAAAGAACTTGCAACAACACTGGCTGAAAAGCTGGGGCTGGTTGGTACTCTTGCTGTAGAACTGTTCCTGACAAATGACGGAAAGCTGCTCGTCAATGAACTGGCACCACGCCCGCATAATTCTGGCCATTATACGCTCGATTTATGTGAGACAAGTCAGTTTGAACAGCACGTCCGCGCTATATGTGGTCTGCCGCTTGGCGGTACAGCCCTTTTATCAGAGGGGATGATGGTGAATTTATTAGGCGATGAAGTGGACATTCCAAAAGAGCATCCTGAGCTTCTCAAAGAAGCGAAGCTTTATCTATATGGAAAGCATGAAGTAAAAGCCGGCCGCAAAATGGGGCATATGACGTTTATGAAACAGCTCGATGATGAATGGATGACAAACATCACAAAGATATGGACTGAAAGAGATGGAGGAAACGGGAAATGATCGAACGTTACGCACGACCAGAAATGTCAGCAATCTGGACAGAGGAAAACAAATTTAATGCATGGCTTGAAGTAGAAATTCTCGCTTGTGAAGCTTGGGCAGAGCTTGGCGTCATTCCGAAAGAAGACGTTGTGACAATGCGCAAAAATGCAAGCTTTGATATTGGACGTATTCTGGAGATTGAACAAGACACGCGCCACGACGTGGTTGCCTTTACGCGTGCTGTATCTGAATCTCTAGGAGAGGAAAGAAAGTGGGTTCATTACGGATTAACATCGACAGACGTAGTGGATACGGCGCTTTCATATCTATTAAAACAGGCGAATGATATCCTGCTCAAGGACATTGAGAGATTTGTTGACATACTAAAAGAAAAAGCAAAAGAGCACAAATATACCGTCATGATGGGCCGTACACACGGTGTACACGCTGAACCGACAACATTTGGCCTGAAGCTTGGTCTTTGGTACGAAGAAATGAAGCGTAACCTAGAACGTTTTAAACAAGCAAAAGCTGGCATTGAATACGGCAAAATCTCTGGAGCTGTTGGCACATATGCGAACATCGACCCGTTTGTTGAGCAATATGTATGTGAGAAACTTGGCATCAAAGCTGCACCAATTTCAACCCAAACCTTGCAGCGTGACCGCCATGCAGATTACATGGCTACTCTTGCTTTAGTGGCAACGAGCATTGAGAAATTTGCTGTCGAAATTCGTGGTCTTCAAAAGAGTGAAACACGTGAAGTAGAAGAGTTCTTCGCAAAAGGACAAAAAGGATCATCAGCGATGCCGCATAAGCGTAACCCAATCGGTTCTGAGAATATGACGGGAATTGCCCGCGTTATTCGTGGATATATGCTGACAGCTTATGAAAATGTACCGCTTTGGCACGAGCGTGATATTTCTCATTCATCTGCTGAGCGCATCATTTTACCAGATGCTACGATTGCACTGAACTATATGCTCAACCGTTTCTCAAACATCGTGAAAAACTTGACGGTCTTCCCAGAGAACATGAAACGCAACATGGACCGCACACTTGGCTTAATTTACTCACAGCGCGTTCTTCTTGCATTAATCGATACAGGCATGGCACGTGAAGAGGCATATGACACGGTTCAGCCAAAGGCAATGGAAGCGTGGGAGAAGCAAGTGCCGTTCCGTTCATTAGTAGAAGCAGAAGAAAAAATCACGTCACGCTTAACACCTGAACAAATCGCTGACTGCTTCGATTACAACTATCATTTGAAAAATGTCGATATGATTTTCGAACGTCTAGGTCTTGCGTAAGAAATGGGCCGCCTGCTCGCCAGGCGCCCAATCCTGAAAATTGCCAACATTCAAATTAGGAGGCCAACCTGAATGACTGTGAAACAAGAACTTCTCTACGAAGGCAAAGCGAAAAGAATCTATCAGACCGATGACGAGCATATTTTATATGTTGAATATAAAGACTCAGCTACAGCATTTAACGGCGAAAAGAAAGCCGAAATCGAAGGCAAAGGCAGATTGAACAACGAAATTTCGAGCTTAATCTTTCAAATGCTGCATGAGAAAGGAGTCAACAATCACTTTGTGAAACGCCTTTCTGAAACAGAGCAGCTCATTCAAAAGGTGCAGATTGTTCCGCTTGAAGTGGTTGTACGAAATGTAGTGGCAGGCAGTATGTCAAAACGCCTCGGCATTCCAGAGGGAACGAAACTGGACACACCTTTGATTGAGTTTTACTACAAAGATGATGCACTCGGCGATCCGCTCATTACAGAAGATCATATTCGCATTTTACATGCAGCCACACCTGAGCAGGTAGAGGAAATGAAACAGATCACAAGACAAGTGAATGAAGAATTAAAGCAAATCTTCTCAGACTGTCATGTGAATTTAATTGATTTCAAGCTTGAATTCGGAATAGATCACGAGAATCGTATTTTGCTAGCTGATGAGATTTCACCTGATACGTGCAGGCTTTGGGACAAAGATACAAACGAAAAGCTTGATAAAGACGTGTTCAGACGAAACCTGGGCGGCTTAACGAATGCATACGAAGAAATTTTCAAAAGACTTGGAGGCCATAAACATGTATAAAGTGAAAATTTTTGTCAGCTTAAAAGAGAGCGTTCTTGATCCACAAGGAAGTGCCGTGCAGCACGCTTTGCACAGCATGTCTTATCAGGAAGTAAAGGATGTCCGTATCGGGAAATACATGGAGCTTGTCATTGAAAAATCAGATCGTGATTTAGACACAGTCGTCAAAGAAATGTGCGAAAAATTACTTGCCAACACGGTGATTGAAGATTACCGCTATGAGGTGGAGGAGGTTGTCGCACAGTGAAGTTTGCAGTGATCGTCTTGCCTGGCTCTAACTGTGATATCGATATGTACCATGCGATTCAAGATGAGTTAGGTGAACAAGTTGAATATGTATGGCACGACGAAACGAGTCTTGACGGATTTGACGGTGTACTCGTACCAGGCGGTTTCTCCTATGGGGATTACTTAAGATGTGGTGCGATCGCCCGCTTCTCAAACATCATGCCGGCGGTGAAGAAAGCAGCTGAGGAAGGAAAACCTGTTCTTGGTGTTTGTAACGGGTTCCAAATTCTTCAGGAGCTTGGCATTCTTCCGGGTGCGATGAGACGAAATAAAGACTTGAAGTTTATCTGTCGACCAGTTGAACTCATTGTAGAAAACAACGAAACGCAATTTACAAGCGGTTATCAAAAAGGCGAATCCATTACGATTCCTGTAGCGCACGGTGAAGGCAACTTCTACTGTGATGAAGACACTTTAGCGAAGCTCATTGAACGCGGCCAAATCGCTTTCACCTACGGAGACGATATTAACGGCAGTGTGAATCGAATTGCAGGTGTAACGAATGAAGAGGGCAATGTACTCGGCATGATGCCGCACCCTGAGCGCGCGGTTGATTCATTACTAGGCAGCGCAGACGGACTTAAATTGTTTCAATCTATCGTGAAAAATTGGAGGGACACTCATGTCACTACTGCTTGAACCAAGTCACAAGCAAATTAAAGAAGAGAAATTGTATCAGCAAATGGGATTGAGTGATGAAGAATTCGCTTTAATCGAATCCATTATTGGCAGGCTGCCAAACTACACAGAAACGGGCATTTTTTCTGTCATGTGGTCAGAGCATTGCAGTTATAAAAACTCAAAGCCTGTTTTAAGCAAATTCCCGACAAAAGGAGAACATGTCCTTCAAGGTCCTGGGGAAGGCGCTGGAATCGTTGATATTGGAGACAACCAAGCGGTTGTATTTAAAATCGAATCACATAACCATCCATCTGCGATTGAACCGTATCAAGGAGCGGCGACAGGTGTCGGCGGAATTATCCGTGATGTATTCTCCATGGGTGCGCGTCCAATTGCTGTATTAAACTCTCTTCGTTTTGGTGAACTGACTTCACCGCGCGTGAAGTACTTGTTTGAAGAAGTAGTGGCAGGGATCGCAGGCTATGGAAACTGTATCGGAATTCCAACAGTCGGCGGAGAGGTTCATTTCGATCAAAGCTATGAAGGCAACCCGCTCGTAAATGCAATGTGTGTTGGACTAATCAACCATGAGGACATTAAAAAAGGGCAGGCCAAAGGTGTTGGCAACACGGTCATGTATGTTGGTGCCAAAACGGGACGTGACGGCATTCACGGTGCAACATTTGCATCTGAGGAATTTTCTGATGAATCAGAAGAAAAACGCTCAGCTGTTCAAGTCGGTGATCCGTTTATGGAAAAACTGCTGCTTGAAGCGTGCCTTGAAGTCATCAAAAACGATGCACTCGTTGGGATTCAGGATATGGGAGCGGCTGGCTTAACAAGCTCAAGTGCTGAAATGGCGAGTAAAGCAGGTTCTGGTATCGAGATGAATCTAGATCTCATCCCGCAGCGTGAAACAGGCATGTCAGCATACGAAATGATGCTGTCTGAATCTCAAGAGAGAATGCTTCTGGTTATTGAAAAAGGTCGTGAACAAGAAATCATTGATATTTTTGAAAAATACGATCTTGAAGCGGTATCAGTCGGTCATGTGACAGACGATAAAATGCTTCGTTTACTTCATCAAGGTGAAGTGGTATGTGAGCTTCCTGTTGACGCTCTTGCAGAAGAAGCGCCGGTTTATCACAAGCCGTCAAGTGAGCCTGCCTACTACCGTGAGTTTTTAGAAACAAAAGTTGAAGCACCTGCTATCACAGATGCAGCAGACACGTTAAAGCAGCTCCTTCAGCAGCCAACAATTGCAAGTAAAGAATGGGTCTATGATCAATATGACTACATGGTTCGGACAAATACAGTGGTTGCACCAGGCTCTGATGCGGGCGTTTTAAGAATCCGTGGAACGAAAAAAGCCCTTGCGATGACAACCGATTGTAACGCACGTTATCTCTACCTTGACCCAGAGGTCGGCGGGAAAATCGCAGTCGCTGAAGCAGCACGTAATATTGTGTGCTCAGGCGCTCGTCCACTTGCAGTAACAGATAACTTAAACTTCGGTAACCCAGAGAAACCAGAAATTTTCTGGCAAATTGAAAAATCTGCTGACGGTATTAGCGAAGCGTGCCGCAAGCTAAGCACACCAGTTATCGGTGGTAACGTCTCTTTATATAACGAATCAAATGGAACAGCCATTTACCCAACACCAGTCATTGGGATGGTTGGTTTGGTTGAAGATACAGCTCATATTACGACGCAGTCGTTCCAGCAGGCTGGCGATGTGATTTTCGTTATTGGTGAAACGAAGGAAGAATTCGCAGGCAGTGAGCTACAAAAGATGACAGAAGGCCGTATTTACGGAAAAGCACCGGAAATTGATTTGGATGTAGAGCTCACGCGTCAGGAAGCCCTTCTTGCTGCGATTCAAAACGGACTTGTTCAATCAGCACACGATGTGTCTGAAGGCGGTCTTGGTGTCGCACTTGCTGAAAGTACATTTGGAACAGACGGTCTTGGCGCTCATATCCAAATGGATTTAAACAGCGAAGCTTCATTATTTAGTGAAACACAGTCACGTTTTGTTGTCACAGTGAAACCAGAGCACCGCGAAGCATTTGCTGCGGCTGTCAAAGATGCGAAAGAAGTTGGAACGGTCACAAATGATGGTGTATTCACCGTCAAAAATCAAGAAGGACAACAATGGATTCATGCAGCGGTCAACGAACTTGAACGCGCATGGAAAGGAGCGATCCCATGCTTGCTGAAATCAGAGGCTTAAACGAAGAGTGTGGCGTCTTTGGGGTTTGGGGACACGAAGAAGCCCCGCAAATCACATATTACGGATTGCATAGTCTTCAGCACCGAGGACAAGAAGGTGCGGGAATCATTGCAACAGATGGTGAAAACCTGACGGCACATAAAGGCCTTGGACTGATTACGGAAGTCTTTCAAAACGGTGAGCTAAAGGATTTGAAAGGAAAAGGTGCAATCGGACATGTCCGGTATGCGACAGCAGGCGGAGGCGGCTTTGAAAATGTGCAGCCCCTCTTCTTCCGCTCGCAAAACAACGGCAGTCTTGCCCTTGCTCATAATGGGAACTTAGTGAATGCAACGCAATTAAAGCAGCAGCTAGAGAACCAGGGGAGTATATTCCAGACATCTTCTGATACTGAAGTGCTCGCTCATTTAATTAAGCGCAGCGGCTATATTGAATTGAAAGAGCAGATCAAAAATGCCCTGTCCATGCTTAAAGGAGCATATGCTTTCTTAATTATGACGGAAACTGAAATGATTGTGGCACTTGATCCGAACGGCTTACGTCCGCTTTCACTTGGTATGCTTGGGGACGCTTATGTCGTTGCTTCTGAAACATGTGCATTTGACGTTGTCGGCGCCACGTATTTACGAGATGTGGAGCCTGGCGAAATGCTGATCATTAATGATGAAGGCCTCAAATCTGAGCGCTTCTCCATGAATATTAACCGCAGCATGTGCAGCATGGAATACATTTATTTCTCAAGACCTGACAGCAATATCAATGGCATCAACGTGCATAGTGCGAGAAAGAACCTTGGCAAAAAGCTTGCTGAGGAAGCGCATGTCGAAGCAGATGTTGTGACAGGTGTACCAGATTCGAGTATTTCTGCAGCGATTGGATATGCCGAAGCAACAGGTATTCCATATGAGCTCGGTTTAATTAAAAACCGTTATGTCGGCCGGACCTTTATCCAGCCGTCTCAAGCATTGCGTGAGCAGGGCGTGCGCATGAAGCTGTCTGCTGTGCGCGGGGTCGTCGAAGGAAAGCGTGTCGTGATGGTGGATGATTCCATCGTACGCGGAACAACAAGCCGTCGCATTGTGACGATGCTAAGAGAAGCGGGTGCGACGGAAGTCCATGTCCGCATTAGTTCACCGCCAATTGCACATCCGTGTTTTTATGGAATTGATACGTCCACACATGAAGAGCTGATTGCTTCTTCTCATTCAGTGGAAGAAATTAGACAGGAAATCGGTGCAGACTCCATTGCATTTTTATCTGTAGACGGTTTAATGGACGGGATTGGCAGAAAGTATGATGATCCGCAGCGCGGTCAATGCTTAGCATGCTTTACTGGGAAATACCCGACTGAAATTTATGAAGATACTGTTCTTCCGCATGTGAAGGAAACAGCACTGACGAAATAATCGAATAAAGGAGCAGCAGTCAAGATGATTTGATATGCTGCTCTTTCATTCTGCTGAAAATAAATGGAAGAGAAGCAGCTAAAAGGAGTGAATGGGATGTCAGAAGCATATAAAAACGCCGGTGTCGACATCGAAGCAGGATACGAAGCCGTCAAACGAATGAAAACACACGTAGAACGTACAAAAAGAGCAGGCGTCATGGGTGCTCTAGGTGGATTTGGCGGTATGTTTGATTTATCTGAGCTGCCATACAAAAAGCCTGTTCTTGTCTCAGGAACAGATGGTGTCGGAACGAAATTAAAGCTTGCCTTTTTAATGGATCAACACGATACGATCGGCGTCGATGCCGTGGCAATGTGTGTCAACGATGTGCTTGCACAAGGGGCAGAACCGCTCTTTTTCTTAGATTACTTAGCAGTCGGAAAAGCAGATCCTTTGAAAATTGAATCGATTGTCAAAGGTGTGGCTGACGGCTGTGAGCAGTCTGGTTCAGCGCTTGTCGGCGGAGAAACAGCAGAAATGCCGGGTCTTTATACAGAAGATGAATATGATATTGCTGGTTTTTCAATAGGCGTCGTTGAAAAGGATGAAATCGTGACAGGAGAGAGCATCAAAGAAGGACACTTGCTGATTGGACTCAGCTCAAGCGGAATTCATAGCAATGGATACTCTCTTGTTCGTAAAGTATTGCTTGAAGACGCTGGTCTTGACCTTCATCAAACGTATGAGCCTTTTTCAAGACCGCTTGGAGAAGAGCTTCTTGAACCGACCAAAATTTATGTGAAGCCTGTTCTTAAACAAGTGAAAGCCGGTAAGGTTGACGGTATGGCACATGTGACAGGCGGCGGCTTTATTGAAAATTTACCACGTATGCTGCCTGAAGGGCTTGGTGTTGAGATTGATAACGGCTCATGGCCAGTACCGCCAATTTTCTCCTTTATTCAAGAAAAAGGACAGTTAAAGGCTGAAGAAATGTTCAACGTGTTTAATATGGGCATTGGTTTTGTCTTAGCCGTAAAAGAAGATGACCTTGTCGAAGTGATCAGAGGACTTGAAGAAGACGGAGAGAAAGCTTTTCTCATCGGCCGTGTTCAAAAAGGAGAAGGTGTCACATTCGGCGGTGGAAGCCTCTCATGAAGAAGTTTGCGATCTTCGCCTCTGGAAGCGGGACGAATTTTCAAGCCATTATTGATACATTAAAAAAGGAACAGTGGCAGGCAGAGGCCGCCATTGTGATTTGTGATAAACCGGGGGCAAAGGTGCTGGAGCGTGCTGAGAAAGAGGGCATTCCCTCCTTTGCATTTACCCCGAAGGCTTTTCCGAATAAAGCCGCTTTTGAACAAACGATCATTGAACAGCTTAGGCTGCATGAAGTGGAATGGGTTTTCCTTGCTGGGTATATGAGACTGATTGGTCCGACATTACTTGAAGCATTTAGAGGGAAAATTGTTAATATCCATCCGTCCTTGCTGCCAGCCTTCCCAGGGCTTGATGCTATTGGCCAAGCCTATCAAGCAGGCGTCAAAGTGGCAGGCATCACTGTCCATTTTGTCGATGAAGGCATGGATACAGGTCCAATCATTGACCAAGCGTCGATTTACATCGAACAAGGGGAAGAGCTTGAATCGATTGAAAAAAGAATGCATGAACTAGAACACACACTATATCCAAAAGTGATCAAATCACTTTTAGAATTATCTTAATGAGGTGACGAAGGCATGACGATCAAACGCGCATTAATCAGTGTTTCCGATAAAACGAATCTTGTACCTTTTGTGAAAGAATTAACAGAACTTGGTGTTGAAGTGATTTCAACTGGAGGTACACACAAGCTTCTTCAAGAGAACGGCATTGATGTCATTGGAATTTCAGAAGTCACTGGATTCCCTGAAATCATGGACGGACGACTCAAAACACTTCACCCGAACATTCATGGCGGACTTTTAGCAGTGAGAGAGAACGATGAGCATATGGCACAGATTGAAAAGCATGGCATTCAGCCGATTGATCTAGTTGTCGTGAATCTCTATCCATTCAAAGAGACGATCTCAAAAGAAGATGTGACATATGAAGAAGCGATTGAAAACATTGATATTGGCGGACCGGGAATGCTTCGTGCAGCATCAAAAAACCACCAAGACGTCACAGTGATTGTCGATCCTCGTGATTATGATACAGTCATTCAGCAAATCAAAGAAGGCGGCGTCTCACTAGAGAAAAAGCGTGAGCTCGCTGCAAAGGTATTCCGTCATACGGCTGCTTACGATGCTCTGATTGCAGATTACTTAACAAACTTTGTCGGAGAAACAGAGCCAGAACAGTTCACTGTCACGTTTGAGAAAAAACAATCCCTTCGTTATGGAGAAAACCCGCACCAAGCGGCGACTTTCTATGAAAATGCTCTTCCAGCGAAAGGTTCGTTGGCTACTGCAAAGCAATTACATGGAAAAGAGCTTTCCTATAACAATATTAAAGATGCAGATGCAGCTCTCCAAATTGTACGAGAATTCACGGAGCCGGCCGCTGTTGCTGTGAAGCATATGAACCCGTGCGGTGTTGGTACAGGAGAAACGATTGCAGAAGCATTTGACCGAGCGTTCAAGGCAGACGAAACTTCTATTTTTGGCGGCATTGTGGCACTTAACCGTGAAGTAGATAAACAAACGGCTGACGTGCTGCATACAATTTTCTTGGAAATTGTCATCGCTCCTTCGTTCAGCCAAGAAGCACTTGACGTGTTAACGTCGAAAAAGAACCTTCGTCTATTAACATTAGATGTAGAAGCGGATCTTGGGAAAAAAGAAAAGCAGCTGACAAGTGTCCATGGCGGATTGCTTGTTCAGGATATTGATACGTACGGCTTAGAGGAAGCAACGATCTCTATTCCAACTAAAAGAGAACCAACAGAAGACGAATGGAAAGACTTAAAGCTTGCTTGGAAAGTGGTCAAGCATGTGAAATCAAATGCCATTGTTCTTGCGAAAGATCAAATGACAGCAGGGATCGGCGCTGGTCAAATGAACCGTGTCGGCTCAGCGAACATTGCGATTGAGCAAGCAGGTGAAAAGGCAAAAGGAAGCGCACTAGGCTCTGATGCGTTCTTCCCAATGGGCGATACAGTGGAAGCTGCTGCAAAGGCAGGCGTCACAGCGATCATTCAGCCAGGTGGATCTATTCGTGATGAAGAATCGATTCAAAAGGCAGATGAATACGGCATCGCCATGGTCTTCACTGGCGTTAGACATTTCAAACATTAAGGGGATGACAGTGTGAACGTACTAATTATCGGCAGAGGCGGAAGAGAGCATACCATCGCATGGAAAGTGAATCAAAGTGAACTTGTCAGCCAAGTATTTGTCGCACCCGGCAATGATGGAATGACAGATGCTGCGAAGCTTGTACCAATCGACGAAGGCGATCATGAGGCATTAATTCGTTTTGCAAAAGAAAACGAAATCGGCTTAACCATTGTCGGCCCAGAGGTTCCTTTAATTGCTGGTGTGGTGGATGCATTTGAAGAAGCAGGTCTAAAAGTATTTGGACCGAATGCAAAAGCTGCGGTCATTGAAGGCTCAAAGGAATTTGCAAAAGACTTAATGAAAAATTACCATATCCCGACAGCCGCCTATGCTGCCTTTACATCGTTTGAAGAAGCAAAGGCGTATGTGGAAGAAAAGGGTGCGCCGATTGTCATTAAAGCAGACGGGCTCGCCGCAGGAAAAGGCGTGACAGTGGCTATGACGCTTGAAGAGGCGATCGATTGTCTGCATGATTTCTTAGAGGATGAAAAGTTTGGCGATGCAAGTGCATCTGTCGTCATCGAAGAATTTTTAACAGGCGAGGAATTTTCACTCATGGCCTTTGTCAACGGAGAAAAGGTGTACCCGATGGTGATTGCGCAGGATCATAAACGGGCCTTTGAAGATGACAAAGGGCCGAATACAGGCGGAATGGGCGCTTATTCACCAGTTCCGCAAATTTCAGATGAAGTGGTTCAGAAAGCGGTGGAGGACGTCGTCAAACCGGCAGCTCGCGCGATGGTGCAGGAAGGGCGTCCATTTACAGGCATTTTATATGCAGGCTTAATGCTGACACCAGAAGGCTCAAAGGTGATTGAATTCAATGCACGCTTTGGCGACCCTGAAACGCAGGTGGTTCTCCCTCGACTACAATCAGATCTAGTTCAAGTATTTCTCGATATTCTTGATGGAAAAGATGTGGACTTACAGTGGAAAGACACTGCGGCTGTCAGTGTGGTTCTTGCATCAGAAGGATACCCAGAAGACTATGCAAAAGGCACACCAATTGGTACCTTGCAAACGACTGTCTCTGATGTCGTGACCTTCCACGCAGGAACAAAAAAAGAAAACAATCAATTCGTCACAAATGGCGGCCGTGTAGCGAATGTAACCGCATTTGACGACACATTTGAAGCGGCAAGATCAAGAGTGTATGAAGCGGTTGAAGAAATCATACAGCCAGGTTTATTTTATCGCCGTGACATCGGTGCCCGTGCGCTGAAGGCTGCGGGGAAAAACGTTTAATCAAAACACCTTTCTATCTGACGAGATGGAAAGGTGTTTTTTGTTCATGAGAAGGGATGATGCTCGAATATGAAGAAGTAATATGGGATGACGAATTTATGAGGAGGCAGCATGGTCATTCAAGGAATCATTCTATTTGCCATCGTATTATTTATTTTATTTATACTGTTCTCAAATCTCATCATGTATGAAGCGAGAAAGCAAAACAAAGCCAAAAAAGGCTCAGCCATTAGGTATATGATCATGTCGATTTTTTCTGATATCGTCATTGTTTCATGTTCCATTTGGATTTTTTTTATTAGCTGATTTATAAGAGAGGATGAGTATATGGTGCAATTGAAGGAACTTGCGAACGAGCGTTTTTCTGCCTCGATCTGTATTGATTCATTTAATGAGCGAATCCGTTTGGATGACTATAGCGGCAGGGTGCGGGATGTGATTCAGTCGGTTCTTCAGGAAGCGGCGGACTGTAAGGCTTCTAAGGTCATTGTGAAAGTCAGGCGTGAGCATATGCCTCTTTTTTTAGAAAAAGGCTTTCGGCTTGAAGGTGTTTTTTCTCATTATTTTCTTGGAAGTGATGCGTACGGCATGTCGCTCTTTCTGACGGAGAGTCGAATGAACAGCCCGTATTGGCTGAAGGAAGATGAAATTGTTACGTCTATTCAAGAAAAGCCTCTCAAAAAAGATCAAGGCACGTGGCAGGATGAGTATGTGATGAGGAAAGCGGATACGCAGGATATTCACAAGCTGGCAAAGCTCTATGATACCGTCTTTGAAACGTATCCTACGCCAATGAATGAGCCAGATTACATCCAAAAGGTGATGGAGGAAGGGACGGTTTTTTATGCCGTTGAACATGACGGGCATATTGTGAGTGCAGCATCCGCTGAAATCAATGCGCCGTATGGTCATGCGGAATTAACAGATTGTGCAACCCTTCCATCATATAGAAAACTAGGATTCATGCATCATTTGATTCTAGCACTCGAAAAGGAACTTCAATCCATGCACATTTATGTCTTTTATTCTCTCGCACGTGCACTGTCCTATGGAATGAATCAAGTGTTTTATCAGCTCGGTTATACGTATACCGGGCGCTTCCAAAATAATTGCTATATTTTTGACAAAATTGAAGATATGAATCTATGGGTCAAAACGCCGAATGAATCATGAAATGGTTCTCATCTGATCAAGCAGACCAGATAGGCGGTACGCCATGATACTGAGCTGCAGCTTCATCCGATCATCCGTGGATTTGAGGCTGCAGCCTGTTCTCGTTTCAATTTGTTTCAGCCGGTAGCTTAATGTATGTCTGTGAATAAACAATTCTCCCGCAGATTTTTGAATATTTTCATTGTGGGCCAAATACACTTCGAGTGTATGGATCAGGTCTGCTCCCTGTTTTTTCGTATAAAGCAAAGGACTTAACAGCTCCACGTAAAAGTCATGCAAATTCATACCCGCTTCATTCATTTCAAGAAGCATCCCGTATAAGCCGAGCTTCTGATAATGAATGATGCATTCGTCTGTCTTTAAAAGCGGAAGAAGCCTTGCTGCATACTGCGCTTCCTTCGCGCTTTTTGCAAAGAGACCGATCTGGTCATAGGCTCTCCCAATGCCAATCACGATCGGATGGACGGGAAAAAAATAAGACCAAGTGCTCCGGCACTCTTCTGCTGCGCGATACCACTCCGTTTCTTGAAACGCTTTTTTTCCTGCGGGGGTAAGAACAAAAATGGAATCAAGCCTTGTCTTAAGTAAAAAAGGAATATGTCTCCGTTCAAATATCGACGTGAGCAATTGAGATAGGCGCTGCATCATTTGGTGATCGAGCTGAGTGTGCTGATGCTGAAATTGAAAGTAGATGACCACCTGCTCATCGCTCATATCATATTGCAGCTTTGTTGCTTGCTCGATGACATAGCTTTCTTCTGTGTATTGCTGCTGCAAAATATCATCTAACAAATGACCTTGCATTTGGTTTTCTGTATCTTGAATGGCTTTTTGCTTCAGCCATTCAATCGCATACACGGCTCCGGCATGCTCGATGGCGATTGCGTCGAGATGGTGCCACGTTTCTTTTTTCTTTAAAGCCACAATAAACCCAAAAATATCGCCCATTGCAATGACGGGGCACGCAGCCAGCACAAACGCACCGCACGTGTCATAGACGAGCCGCCCTTTCTCCTCAGCCTGCTTGAGAAGAGGTGTCGTTTCAATTGGTTCGTGATCTGTTTGAAAGCCAAATGCAGGAGAATAAATTACTTCGTCTGTTTCGAGGTGAGCAGCTGTTTGATGTAAAAAAACATCAAGCACAACGATGTTTGCCGAAGTGAGATGTGCCAGCTCATCTGTAATTTGTGTGACATTTTTATTGCTGACATTTAAATGAGTCAGTCTTTGGTGAATGGCTGAAGAATATTTAAGCTGGTGGAGCTGGCTGCTGACGATTTGCTCTAGAACGGCTTTTGTAATGTCTGAGAAGTTGACATGTGAAGGAATCTCGATGAGTGGAATGCCGCTGTTTTTGGCAGCTTCAATCAGTGATGCAGGAATTTCCGTTAAGTACACGCCTTTATAAATGGCAATGGCGGATAGACGATCAGATTGAATCAGTTCTTCAAGCCGGGCGCGCCTTTCCCTATTGTCTGCAAGCCCAAAGCCGGTTGTGACAAGCAGCTCTCCTTCTGAAAGCCTTGAAGTATCTTCGATAATTTCCACGATGGTCACCCACTGAATGAGGCGGTCCAGTCCATTTTCTCCAGCAAGCAGCTTTGTTTCCTTCATGATATCGAGCGAGAGTGCATCTTTGACGAGAATCGCCATAGACTCATGACCTCCTTTTGAACACTCTTATACACGATGTATAAAAAATACGTGTGAAATTCGGGCATATGGCGAATGGAGGATGACTGCCCTCTTGATTAAGCTAATCTTATAACAAGTATACAAAATTTTCTTGCGATTCATGAAAAAAGAAAGATGCAGCTGCTGACGAGAGAGGGAGGAATGACAAAGTGGAGACCCGGGATTACTTAATCAAACCAATGTTGAATCAGCATTATCCTGTGGCTGTGAAAGGAGAGGGGATTTATTTATATGATCGGGACGGGAAAAAATATTTAGACGGCTCATCTGGTGCTGTCACGGCAAGTATTGGACATGGCATACGAGACATCATTGATGCCATGACAGAGCAAGCGAAAAAGGTGAGCTTTACGTACAGATCACAATTCACAAATGAACCAGCAGAAGAACTTGCCTATGAATTGAGTACACTCTGCCCAGGGAACCTGAACTGGTCTTTTTTTGTCGGGAGCGGATCAGAGGCAACAGAGACCGCCATGAAAATTGCCATTCAGCATTGGCAGGAGCAGGGGAAGGCAGAGAAGAATCACATCATCTCAAGATGGATGAGTTATCACGGCATCACACTTGGTGCGCTGTCGATGTCAGGACATATTGCAAGGAGAGAGCGCTTTGAACCACTGCTCGAAAAACACCCGGTGCTGTCTCCGCCATACAGCTACCGTTCATGGCTGCCAAAGGAAGAAAGCAAGCAGGTCGAATGGTATGTACAGGAATTTAAAACCGTCATTCAGCGTATAGGAAAAGAGAGAATTGCGGCTTTTATTGCAGAGCCGATTGTTGGAGCAGCGGGCGCGGCACTTGTACCGCCAGATGGATATTTTGAGGCGATGAAGCGAGTTTGTGAGGAAAACGATATTTTAATGATTGCAGATGAAGTCATGACAGGCTTTGGACGAACTGGGAAAATGTTTGCCATGGAACATTGGGGCGTCGTACCAGATATTATGGTACTCGGAAAAGGCATGAGCGCCGGCTATTCACCGATTGCGGCAGCTGTCTCAGCGGATCATGTGATTGCACCGATTCTCAGCGGTTCGGGCTCTGTGATGGCAGGCCACACATATAGCGGCAATCCGCTTTCAGCAGCCGTTTCACTGGCTGTCATTCGATATATGAAAAAACACCAGCTTCCAGAACGAGCTGATCTGTCTGGCCGATATTTAATGAATGCTTTAAAGGATTTGCAATCAAAACATTCCATTATAGGAGATGTGAGAGGAAAGGGACTGCTCATTGGCATTGAGTTTGTCGCAGACCGATTATCGAAAACACCATTTCCTGCCCATGCTCAAATGACACATTTAGTTGTGGAGACGGCCAAACAGAATGGTTTGCTTGTTTACCCAGCAAGCGCTGGAGAGGATGGCGTAGGAGGTGCAGCAATCATGATCGCACCGCCGCTTTCCATCGCGCAGCAGGAGATGGATGAACTCATTCATTTATTCGGGCAGACAATGACACAGGTCGAACAAGAAGTCATCAATCGAGGGTTTTTCCCATCTGCGATGTAGGGAGGAAAGAGGATGAACAAAACAGCGAGTCTTGATGAAGTGATCACACATTTTAAGGACGGGATGACCATCATGTTTGGCGGGTTTGGCGGTGTGGGGTCACCGCCATCATTGATCGATGCCATCCTAGAAGCCAATATCAAAGACCTGACATTGATCGGAAACGATGCAGGCTTCCCGCAAATCGGTGTTGGCAGGCTAATCACAGAAGGAAGGGTGAAGAAAATCATTGCTTCACATATTGGCTCTAATCCAATTGCCGGGCAGAAAATGCAGGCGGGTACACTAGACGTTCTTTTTTACCCGCAGGGCATCCTAGCGGAAAAGATTCGGGCAGGCGGAATGGGTTTAGCGGGCATTGTGACAGATGTCGGCATGGATAGCCTCAATCTTGATGAGAAACAATTGGTTCCGCTAGGTGGAAAGCAGTATATTCTTGAGCCTGCGCTGACTGCGGATATTGCGATTGTGAATGCCCTCAAAGCAGATGAAGCAGGGAACCTGATTTTTGATAAAAGTGCTCGGAATACAAACCCGATTGTGGCGATGGCAGGAGACTGGACCATTGCAGAAGTAGAAGAGATTGTGCCTGTGGGCAGGCTTCATCCAGAGGAAATTGTGACACCAGGCGTATTTGTGAACCAGATCGTGCAATCAAAAGGAGTGAACTGGACATGGGCATGGGAGACATCGATTTAAGACACCGCATAGCCAAACGTGCGGCACAGGAAATTGAAGATGGGATGATCGTCAATCTTGGGATCGGCATCCCAACCCTTGCAGCTGAATACATCCCACCACATTACGAGGTGTGGCTGCATGCAGAAAACGGCATTATGGGAGCAGGCGCTTCACCAGCACGAGGGGAAGAGGATCCGAATTTGTGCAATGCCGGAGGTTTCCCTATTACATTAACAAAAGGCGGCTCATATATGGACAGCACAACCGCTTTTGGCATCATTCGCAAAGGGATGCTGGATATGACGATTTTAGGTGCACTTGAAGTCAGCAGTCAGGGGGATCTTGCGAATTGGATTGTACCGGGTAAACGAGTACCGGGTATGGGCGGAGCGATTGAACTCGCGCAAAAAGCGAAAAAGGTAGTGGTCGTGATGAGCCACCTTGATAAACACGGACAATCTAAGATAAAAGCCGCCTGCACGCTGCCTTTAACAGCTAAGTCTTGTGTGGATCTGATTATTACAGATATGGCAGTCATTGAGGTCAAATCACAGCTGCTCATTTTGCGTGAAGTCATGCCGCCGTTTCAGCCGGAAGATGTCATGAGGGCGACAGAGGCGCCGCTCATTTTAGCGCCTGATGTCAAATCTGTTGTGTAGAAAGGATGACTGACTTGCAGCCAACCACACGTATCAGAAACTGGATGAAAGAGCATAAGGAGGAAGCCGTAACGCTTCTTCAGCAAATGGTGCAATGTGACAGCACACAAGGGAATGAGCAAGAGGTACAGCAAATCGTAGCAAATAAACTTTCTGCCATTGGCTTTGATGTCGACATATGGGACATTGGCGGAGATGACTTGCTGAACCACCCGTATTTTTATTCCCCAAGGCGTTCTTTTAAAGGAAGTCCTAATGTCGCCGGACGATTGAAAGGAAAAGGCGGCGGCAAATCTATTTTATTAAATGGGCATGTGGATGTTGTCCCAGCAGGAGATCACAAACAATGGACATATCCGCCCTACAGCGGGCATATCATAAACGGGAGACTTTATGGACGCGGGGCAACAGATATGAAAGGTGGAAACGTTTCTTTACTCTTTGCACTTGAGGCACTGCATGCACTTCAGATTCCGCTGAAGGGAGATGTCGTGTTTCATAGTGTTGTTGAAGAAGAGAGCGGCGGTGCAGGCACCCTTGCAGCCATACTGAAAGGATATACAGCAGATGCAGCCATCATTCCAGAGCCAAGTCATATGAAAATCTTTCCGATTCAGCAAGGATCTAAATGGTTCAGACTGCATATTAAAGGAAGGGCTGCTCATGGCGGAACAAGATATCACGGCGTTTCTGCTATTGAAAAGAGTACGATTGTCCTTTCACATATAGCAGCACTAGAAGAAGAAAGAAATCAGCGAATCACGGAGCCGCTGTTTCAGCATATCCCAATTCCGATTCCGATCAATATCGGGAAAATTCAAGGCGGTGATTGGCCATCCTCTGTAGCAGACCTTGTCACAATGGAAGGCAGGCTCGGGGTGATGCCGGGTGAAACGGTAGAACAGGCAGAGAAGGAACTAGAAAATTGGATGGCAGAACTCGGAGAAAAAGATGAATGGTTCCAAGAGCAGCCTGTTGAGGTCGAATGGTTTGGTGCAAGATGGCTACCGGGTTCAATCGATACGAATCATCCGCTTTTAGGTTTATTGAAGGAACAATATGAAGCGGTCATGAAGCAGCCTCCGAAGATCGAAGCCGCCCCTTGGGGAACTGACGGCGGATTACTGTCACAGGCAGCAGGTATTCCCATTATCGTGTTTGGACCTGGAACAACGGAGCTTGCCCATTTTCCGAATGAATCTATCTACATTGAGCATGTGATAGAAGCAGCAGAAATTATTGCAGGGACAATGGTCGAATGGTGTGAAGCAGCGGAATGAGATGAAAATGAACATAAAAAAGAAGGCTGCCTTACTCAGCCTTCTCTTTATGTGTGTCCTGCTGCTCACACATATATGTCACTGGACAAAAACGAAGAATGCCAGATCCTAGTTTCATACCGCCAAACATGATGCCCAAAAGCAGCATTTTACTCCATGGTTTTCTAGCATATAAGGATCCAGCTACAGTACATATTGTCATTCCGCAGGCAATTCTAATGAGCGCTTCCATTAAGCCGAGATTAGGTTTCATTGAAGGTGAATCTCCTTTTTTAAATTATTTTAAGTGTGATTTCAAGAAATTGTAACGTTTCATTAATGCGTAACGTGGTTCGTTATGTTACGATAGGGCTAATACAAATGAAGGAGAGTATGTGAATGTCCGAACGTACTTTTAATTGGAGAAATAATGACATCCGCACACAAATCGATGTAGTCGACTCAAAAATAGTTCCAACACTCCTTTTAACGAATGGACTCGTGCTTAACCCGTTTTTGAAGCAATGGGTGAAGGCAAATATTTGGATACATGATGATCGAATTGTTTATGTCGGAGCAGAGCTTCCTCAAAATAAATCAGCTAAACGTGTGATTGATTGTGAAGGGAAATACATTGTGCCTGGGTATATAGAGCCTCACGCGCACCCGTTCCATATTTATAATCCCCAATCACTTGCAGAATATGTGTCTCAATTTGGCACAACAACAATGGTCAGCGATAACTTATTTCTTCTTTTGCAAAGCAATGAAAAGAAAGCGCTTTCCACTTTGTGTGAATTAAAAAAGCAGCCATTTCAGTATTTCTGGTGGTCCAGATACGATCTTCAAACGGAAGTCAGATATGAAGATGAGATGCTGCCAGTCAACTACCGGAAGGAATGGATTGATCATCCTGACGTCCTTCAAGGCGGCGAATTAACAAGCTGGCCAAGATTGATGGACGGTGATGATCTCATTTTATATTGCATGCAAGAAACGAAGAAGCAGAGAAAACGAATTGAAGGGCATTTCCCCGGAGCTTCTGAGAAAACGCTAACAAAAATGAAGCTGTTTGGCGCGGACAGTGATCATGAAGCGATGAATGCGGACGATGTGTTAAAACGCTTGTCCCTTGGCTATCATGTTTCATTGCGGCATTCTTCCATCCGCCCAGATTTAGTGAACATTTTAAGAGAATTGCATGAGCGTGATTTTAGACACTATGACCATTTTTTCTATACAACAGATGGTGCTGCGCCTCATTTTTATGAGGAAGGCATGATTAACCGTTTGATTTCGATCGCCCTTGAAGAAGGCGTGCCGATCATCGATGCGTATAATATGGCGACATTTAACATTGCAAAATACCATCAAATTGATGACTTATTAGGCGTTGTCGGTCCTGGACGGCTGGCTTCTTTGAATATTTTAGATGATCCAATGAACCCAAATCCTGAAACGGTCATATCTAAAGGGGTTATCCTCAAATTAGATGGCGAGAACCAGCATCAATTCCAAGAAACAAAATGGGAAAATGGCGGGCTTCTTCCATTAGATTTGGGGTATGATCTGACGATGAGTGATTTGCAATTCTCTATGCCGCTAGGTGTGAAGATGAGAAATGCCGTCATCATGGAGCCTTATACAGTGGAAATTGATAACTCAATCAACCAGCTGTCATGTGATCATGATCAAAGCTTCTTTAGCCTGATTGACCGAAAAGGCGAGTGGCGTGTGAATACGATGCTAAAAGGATTCGCAAACAAAGTGCAAGGCTTTGTCAGCTCATTTTCGCTCACGGGTGACATTTTAGTAATCGGGAAAAATAAAGACGATATGATGCTGGCACATAAGCGGATGAAAGAAATTGGCGGGGGAATCGTCCTCACAGAGAACGGGAAAATACTGCATGAAATCCCGCTGCAATTATCAGGCTGTGCATCGGCTGAACCATTTGAGACTGTTCTTCAGCAGGAACAAACATTACGCGAGCTGCTCATTGAGCGCGGCTATCCATTTGACTGCCCAATTGATACACTTGTCTTTTTCCAAAGTACACATTTGCCGTATATTCGAGTGACACCAAGAGGAATATTTGATGTCATGAAAAAAACTGTACTCTTTCCGTCTATAATGCGTTAAAATATAACAGAGTGGAGCTGTATCATCTTTGCCGCATTTCTGAATGCTGTTATAGGGCAGAAGTGAGCTATGGTTCTCTTCACTGCCATGATCTTATGTGGAGCTGTTGACAAAGCAGAGGGCTTTGACATGACGAATGAAGTACTCTAATTGTAAAATGATTCTGTCGGTTACGCTGACCGGCCAACATATTTTGATTGATCGAGCAAGGCGGGGCGCATATTTGTGGGTCTCGCCGAGCTTTCCGCAAAGTCTATATATTAGGGCATAAGACCTAACCAAGCAGAAGTCATCTTTATACAGGAAGCAAACAAGTTTGTCAGATTGTCATACAAGGAAAATGACAGAACTTGTCGAATTTGTTTACGATAAAGAAGCTTCGGCTTACGAAAGAACCTGACGGCATTTTCAGCGTAGAACCAAACCTGTCATGATCTGTTCAAAGCTCATTGCTGAGGTTTAAAAAAAATTAGTCAGGAAAGATACCGCTTTCTTAGAAGAAGATCGTGCGAAGCGGTGTGGCAATAGTAAAGGAGAAGATGTATTAAGATGCAAATTGATAAATTAAGGGGCAAAAGCTTAGATCAGTTATTCAACTCCATCTTATCCCTTAAAGACCTGGAAGAATGTTATCGATTCTTTGATGATTTGTGTACCATCAATGAAATCCAATCTTTATCACAGCGTCTTGAAGTAGCACGTATGCTTCGCGAGGGAAACACGTATCATAAAATTGAGACGGAAACAGGTGCAAGCACTGCAACTATCTCACGTGTCAAACGCTGCTTGAACTACGGCAACGATGCCTATACGATGGCACTTGACCGCGTAGCCGAACAGCAGGAAAATAACGAAACAAAATAAAGCAGCTTTCACTGTAAACAATCCTTTTCACGAAAAATGGACTTGTTTGCAGTTTTTTTATGAAAAGCGGGCAGGGACTGATAAATTGTCCCTGTTTTTTTAATTTAGCTCGCCCATAAACCATCTTTCTCCCTCATAGGAGATGCTATCTTCGTTGAGATGATTTTCTTAAACTCTACAGTTTGCTAACTTTATACGAAAATGTCAATAAAAAAAGGCGCGTTTCCGCACCTTTTCAAGCTAGACAGATGGCTGTGTGCCTGAGAACATCGGCACTTCGCTTGTTTCACCATTCTCCTGTCTAAAAATAATATGTTTTTCATTAAAATGAATAGGCGATTCTATTCCCGCAGCTGCGGATAAGTTAAATAAACCTTCTCTAAGAGACAGGATATAATTGCACACTCGGTATTTTTTTTCTTCAATTGATAAACCCTTTTGCAGCTTTGGATCAGTTGTGGCGACCCCGACTGGGCATTTATTCGTGTGGCAGACTTGGGCGCGAATGCATCCGACTGAAAACATGAGACCTCTAGCAATATTCACAAAGTCAGCTCCCATTGAAAGGGCAATCGCAATTTTATCAGGTGAGAGAAGCTTGCCAGAAGCAAAGAGCTTCACCTGATCTCTGACACCGTATTCTTTCAAAATTTGATGAACCATAGGGAGTGCCGTGAAAATTGGCAGCCCTGCGGAATCCGCCAATTCATGAAAGGACGCCCCTGTACCGCCTTCTCCGCCATCGACTGTAATGAAATCAGGGTGTTTGCCGCTTTTTTTCATATAGCTGGCAAGCTCTTCAATATTTTCTTTATGTCCGACAACAAGTTTGATTCCAACTGGCTTTCCGCCTATACTTCGCAGCTCCTCAATGAAATCAAACATGTCAGGAATGGAGTGGAACATCTCAAAGCGGTTTGGGCTGTCTATGGATTGGTGAGGCGGCAATTTACGGATATTCGCAATTTCTTCCGTTACTTTTTCGCCGTCAATATGACCACCGCGTGTTTTTGCTCCTTGTGCCAGCTTGAGTTCAAAGGCTTTGACTTCCTCGTGTTCGCTTTTTTTCTTGAATTCTTCAAAAGAAAATGCGCCATCCTCTGTTCTAACGCCAAATAAACCGGGCCCAATCTGACAAATGATATCTGCGCCGCCTTTGAGGTGATAAGGAGAAAGACCGCCTTCACCTGTGTTCATCCACGTACCGCCGGCCATTTTTAATCCTGAGGATAGAGCTGTAATGGCCCTGTCGCCTAAGGAGCCATAGCTCATAGCGGATTGGCCGATCAGTCCTTTCACATGGAAAGGCTTTTGACATGTGTGTTCGCCAATGACTTGTACATCCTCTTGATGGAGAAAGTAAGGATTTGCTTCGACTTCTTTGAAATGTTCACTTCTTCGCAGTAAATTGTCTTGATCAATTTGATACACTTTCGTTTTGATTTTTTCAGATTGATCGATTCGTAGTTCATCTCGCTGCTTTGGAAACAGGACGTTTCGAATGTAATAGCCTGGCTTGTCAAAATCACGTTTTGATCCAAAGCCCATTGTCCGGCTTTTGTACTTCCCAGACATGACCGCCTGTTCGTATTCTCTTCTTGAGTAGGGCAGCTCCTCTCGGTCATTCAGAAACAGATATTGGCGAAGCTCAGGTCCTATTTTTTCAAAGATAAACCGCAGCTTTCCAATGACCGGATAATTTCGTAGAACTGAATGTTCTTCTTGTTTTTCATCCCTCATCCAAATCCAGATCAATAGAATGATTGGGATGATCAAAAAAATGATTAGCAATGTGCCGATGATCATTAAGGTTGTGGTCATGAAGATCCCCTCTTTTCTCTTTCATTGCTGTTGTTATTCCACTTTTCATAAAAAGAGAAACCACATCAACATATTGTGACGTTTAGAAATGAAAAGGCGGGGTAACTTACAAATAAGATCATAAGGGGAGGGAACATACATGAATAAGCGTCCAAATACGTATGTACTTGCAGGATTAGGGGTTGGAGGAGCTGTGTTATTAGCGGTAAAAAATAAACAGCATCTGAAAAAATGGGCAAGCATGTTCCGGTCAGATGAAAAGGTTCCTGAAAAAGCCGGCCACCCAGATCCATTAGATATCCAAGACAACAAGATGGTCGACGAAGGGGCCATGACATCCGTCCATTATTTTAATGAAGCGAGACAATAGTTTGAAAAAAAACCGTTTTGAAAGATCAAAACGGTTTTTTTCTTGTGATGTTATATCGAAGAGGATCGACAATGGTAAAACCGATCAGCCCATTGTGATCAGATGTCGAGAATTGGAATTCAACGCCTGACAGATGATAGGTTGAGAGAACTTCCTGATCCGTCAAACGTAAAGAAAGATGATCCTCATAAACCGGAGCGTTCCGCAGCACTTCGGATTCTTCTGCAAATAACTCCAATCCAGCCACTCGGTCCTCTTTGTCGATATCTACATTGATACATTCATTGACATCTAATTCAATGGTTTCTTTGATTTTCAAACGCTCCGATTGCGGGGTGATATAGATGTATCCGATATCTATACTTTGTTCATATGTAATCGTTCTTTTCAAAAGAGTCACCTCTTTTCAATAGATCTTTTTTAAATCTATAGTAAAATATTCCTTTATTGTATAATAGCATGTGACAAAGTGCCAAAATATCAACCTCTTTCAGCTCCTCTCCAAGTCGATTTTTTCATCTATTCTCCAGCCATTTTATCTAAAGTCACAATCGCTCATTTTCAAAAGAATGAAACTTTTAGCTGAAGGAGGTTACCCATTTTTTGCGGTCACTGATTTTGTTATAATATTTAAATGGAATGAAACGAATGGAGGAACGTTTTTCATGTATGATGTTACCGAGTGGAAGCATGTCTTTAAACTCGATCCAAATAAAGAAATTTCCGATGAACAGCTAGAAGCGATTTGCGAATCTGGGACGGATGCCATATTAATTGGCGGAAGTGATCATGTGACAGAGGACAACGTGCTTCAATTGATGTCAAAGGTCCGCCGCTTTCTAGTGCCATGTGTGCTCGAAATCTCCACACATGAGATGATTGTGCCGGGCTTTGATCTGTATTTCATCCCGACTGTCTTAAACAGTACTCACCCTGACTGGATTGTTGGGCTTCATAAGGACGCGATGAAGGAATTCGGTGATTTGATGTCAATGGAAGAGATTGTGCCTGAAGGCTATGTCATCTTAAATGAAGATTGTAAAGCGGCCAAGCTCACAGAGGCAAATACAGCGCTGGATATCGATGACGTCAGGGCATATGCAAGAGTGGCAGAGCATTTGATGAGGCTGCCCATTTTTTATCTGGAATACAGCGGAACGCTTGGAGACATAGAGCTTGTCAAAGAAACAAAAGCAGTGCTTGATGAAACAGTTCTTTTTTATGGCGGCGGCATCGAGAATGCTGAGCAGGCAAAAGACTTCTCCCAGCATGCAGACGTCGTGGTTGTAGGAAACGTCATTTATGACAATTTCAAAGAAGCATTAAAGACAGTGGATGCAGTCAAAAAGTCATCATAGTCAAATTAGACGAAACGGGTTAAAATAGAACATAAGTTCGAATTGGCGGTGAATGGAATGAATGAAATATCGAATCATCTATTAGAAGGGCTGAATGACGCACAGAAAGAAGCAGTCAAAGCAACAGACGGTCCTTTATTGTTGATGGCAGGAGCAGGAAGCGGGAAGACACGGGTGCTCACACATCGAATTGCCTACTTAATGGCAGAAAAGCATGTGGCGCCGTGGAACATTTTAGCGATTACATTTACAAATAAAGCAGCACGTGAAATGCGTGAACGTGTCCAGGCTATTTTAGGGCCTGGCGCAGATGACATCTGGATTTCTACGTTCCACAGCATGTGTGTCCGTATTTTAAGACGCGATATTGACCGCATTGGTGTGAATCGCAATTTCTCTATTTTAGACACATCTGACCAGCTTTCAGTCATTAAAAACATTTTAAAAGAACGGAATATCGACCCTAAAAAGTTCGATCCACGCAGCATTTTAGGATCGATCAGCAGTGCAAAAAACGAACTCATTGACGCAGAGGAATACGCCAAAACAGCCGGTGATTTCTATGATCAAGTGGTCAGCGATGTCTATACAGATTATCAAAAGCGTTTACTCAAAAACCAATCACTCGACTTTGATGATTTAATTATGATGACGATTCGTCTATTTGAGCGCATCCCTGAAGTGTTAGAGCACTATCAGCGGAAATTCCAATACATTCATGTGGATGAGTATCAAGATACGAACAGAGCGCAGTACATGCTTGTGAAACTGCTCGCTCAGCGTTTTCAAAATATATGTGTTGTCGGTGACTCTGACCAGTCTATTTATCGCTGGCGCGGAGCGGATATAACAAACATTCTCTCCTTTGAAAAAGATTATCCATCCAGTGAAGTGATTCTGCTTGAGCAAAATTACAGATCGACGAAACGCATTTTGCATGCCGCAAATACGGTGATTCAAAACAATGCAAACCGGAAGCCGAAAAATCTTTGGACAGAAAATGATGAAGGGGCGAAGATTGCCTATTACCGTGCAGATAATGAATTCGGTGAGGGACAATTTGTCGCAGGAAAGATTCGTCAGCTGCATCAAAGCGGAAAGCGCAAATTATCCGATTTTGCGATCCTTTACCGAACAAATGCTCAGTCTCGTGTCATAGAGGAAACGTTAATGAAAGCCAACATTCAATACAACATTGTCGGCGGCACGAAGTTCTATGACAGAAAAGAGATCAAGGACATTTTGGCATATTTACGCCTAGTGGCAAACCCAGATGACGATATTAGTTTTGCACGAATTGTCAACGTACCAAAGCGCGGAATCGGTGCGACATCTGTTGATAAAATTGCAGCATATGCGGAGATGAATGACCTGTCTATGTTTGAAGCACTTGGTCAGGTGGATTTCATTGGACTGAGTGCACGAGCAGCCAATGCACTTGATGAGTTCAAACAGCTCATCGATCAAATGACGAACATGCAGGATTATTTATCTGTCACAGAATTAACAGAAGAAATCCTAGAGAAAACAGGCTATCGTGAAGCGCTGAAGCTCGAAAAAACGATTGAAGCACAAAGCCGCTTAGAAAATATTGACGAGTTTCTATCCGTCACGAAGAACTTTGAAGAACAAAATGAAGACAAGTCACTTGTGACCTTCCTGACAGATCTCGCCCTCGTCGCAGACATTGATAAGCTGGATGAAAATGAAGAAGAAGATCAGGATGCTGTCATCTTAATGACACTTCACGCCGCAAAAGGTTTGGAATTCCCTGTTGTTTTCTTAATGGGAATGGAGGAGGGTGTCTTCCCGCACAGCCGTTCATTAATGGAAGATGCAGAGATGGAAGAAGAGCGCCGCCTCGCTTATGTAGGCATCACACGGGCTGAAGAAGAGCTTTATTTATCAAGTGCGAAAATGAGAACACTTTTCGGCCGAACGAACATGAACCTTGAATCAAGATTCATTCGAGAAATACCAGCCGATTTATTGGACAACCTAAATGAGAAAAAAGAAACAAAAACACCGTTTGGCCAAACAAGAGAAAGACCGCAAAGACGGGGACCTGTCTCACGTCCGCAAACACAAACCATTCAAAACACAGGCGGCGGCAGTATTGGCTGGGCTGTGGGCGATAAAGCGGCCCATAAAAAATGGGGCGTTGGTACGGTTGTGAGTGTGAAAGGCAGCGGAGACAGCACAGAGCTTGATATTGCGTTCCCAAGCCCTACAGGCATTAAGCGTCTTCTAGCAGCATTTGCACCAATCGAGAAGCAATAAACTGATAGGACTGACAAAACGGATGAATTGAAAGGAAGAAGCAGATGGATAAAGAAGCAGCGAAACGCCGGATCGAGGAACTGCACCAGATTTTGAATCAATACAACTACGAATATCATACACTTGATCGTCCAAGTGTTCCTGACGCTGAATATGATGCGCGGATGCGTGAGCTGATCTCTTTGGAGGAAGAGCACCCTGATTTAAAAGCAGCGGATTCTCCTTCACAAAGAGTAGGCGGCGCTGTTTTAGACGCCTTTCAAAAAGTGCGTCACGGCACACCAATGCTCAGCCTTGGGAATGCGTTTAATGAACAGGACCTTCTTGATTTTGACCGCCGGGTTCGTCAAGCAGTCGGTGACGATATCGCATACAATGTCGAGCTGAAAATTGATGGACTCGCTGTTTCTCTCCGTTATGAAAATGGCGTGTTTGTCCGAGGAGCGACGCGCGGCGATGGAACAACGGGTGAGGATATTACTGAAAATCTCAAAACGATTCGTTCCATCCCGCTTAAAATCAAACGCCCTCTGTCGATTGAAGTGAGAGGCGAGGCATTTATGCCAAAACCTTCTTTTGAAGCATTAAATGAAAAAAGAATACAAAACGAAGAAGAGCCGTTTGCAAACCCGCGTAATGCGGCTGCAGGTTCACTTCGTCAGCTTGATACGAAAATTGCAGCGAAACGAAACCTTGATATATTCGTCTACAGTATAGCGGAGCTTGATGAAATTGGTGTTGAAACGCAAAGCGCAGGACTTGATTTTCTCGACGAACTTGGCTTTAAAACCAACAAAGAAAGACGGATGTGCCAAACGATCGAAGAAGTCATCGACCTCATTGAAACATTAAAAATAAAGCGTGCCGATTTTTCATATGAAATCGATGGAATTGTCATTAAAGTCGATTCACTCGCTCAGCAGGAAGAGCTCGGCTTCACAGCAAAAAGCCCGCGCTGGGCAGTTGCGTACAAGTTTCCAGCTGAAGAGGTCGTAACGAAGCTGCTTGATATTGAACTAAGTGTCGGACGTACAGGCGTGATTACACCAACAGCGATTCTTGAGCCTGTCAAAGTAGCAGGGACGACAGTGCAGCGTGCATCTCTTCATAATGAAGATTTGATCAAAGAAAAGGATATTCGCTATTTTGATCAAGTGATTGTGAAAAAAGCCGGCGATATTATTCCTGAAGTCGCAGGTGTCCTTGTTGATCAGCGGACAGGCGAAGAAAAGCCGTTTCACATGCCAACTGAATGTCCAGAGTGTCATAGTGAGCTGGTGCGAATCGAAGGCGAAGTGGCCTTGCGATGCATCAATCCAGAATGTCCTGCCCAAATACGTGAGGGACTCATTCACTTCGTTTCCCGTAATGCGATGAATATTGATGGACTTGGCGAGCGGGTCATTACACAGCTCTTCAAGGAACAGCTCGTTTCTCGTGTGTCCGACCTTTATCGATTAACGAAAGAAGAGCTCATTCAGCTTGAACGAATGGGCGAAAAATCTGTCGACAATTTACTGCGTTCAATTGAACAATCGAAAGAAAACTCTCTTGAGCGTTTACTATTTGGACTCGGTATTCGATTTATTGGTTCAAAAGCGGCAAAGACCTTGGCAATGCATTTCGAAAACATCGATCAATTAAAGCAAGCGACGAAAGAACAATTACTTGAAGTCGACGAAATTGGTGAAAAAATGGCTGATGCCGTCGTCACGTACTTTGAGAAAGAAGAAATACTTGATCTGCTGAACGAATTAAAAGAGCTCGGAGTCAATATGACCTACACAGGGCCAAAGCCGGTAAAAGCAGAAGAAAGTGATTCCTACTTTGCAGGAAAAACCATTGTGCTGACAGGAAAATTAGAAGAAATGGCTCGAAACGATGCAAAAGCAGCGATCGAAGCATTAGGCGGAAAGCTGGCAGGCAGTGTGAGTAAAAAAACAGACCTAGTCATTGCCGGAGTAGCAGCGGGAAGTAAGCTGACAAAGGCAGAAGAACTCAATATTGAAATTTGGGACGAAGCTAAAATGCTCGAGGAGCTAAAGAAATAAGAGGAGTGTTTTCTATTGAAAAAGTTGTTATTGCTGCTGACAATGCTCACACTGGTATTGTCAGCGTGTGCACCTTTTGGGGGAAAGGAAGAGGAAGAGGTCACACAAAAAACGGATGAAACGAAGGAAACAAAGGAAACAGCCATCATCCCGATGTACAATATCTCAGACTCCTATTACAAAATGGTGCTACCGTTTAAACAAGGAGCTGCTAGAGGTCTAACAGCGGAGCGTCTCAATACACGCTTGGACATTGATGAATTTGAAACAGGACTCATGCGCCTTGCAACAGAGTCATTTAATACAAACGACTATCTTTTCCAAGAAGGACAGCATTTAGATGAGGACACTGTTCTCAGCTGGCTGGCACGCAAAAAAACAGGCAGTGATCTGAAAAAGGCAGAAAAAGAAGATAAAGACTTTAAGAATCTAGGCTTAAATCCTGCTCTTCCAAACTCGGGTTCAACAAAGTCTAAAAATGAAAATAGTCCCATCTACTTAGCTTCGATGCTAGAGCATAATTACTTAATTCGAAAAGACAAAAACAGCTTACAGCTTGGCGGAGTTGTCATTGGTCTTGCGCTGAACTCTGTTTATTATTACCGTGAAAAGATCGGTGACCCGCAGCAAGAGGTGACCATCGATTCATCGAAAAATTCAAAGAAACTATTGGCAGAGGGTGAAAAAATCGCTGAACAAGTGGTCAAGCGCATTCGTCAAATGGACGGACTGCAAAAAGTGCCTGTCATGATTGCCCTTTATAAGCAAGCACCAAAATCATCTATCGTTCCAGGTAACTTTATCGCCAAAACAGATGTGAAAGCAGGCTCCGCTGATATCGGAAATTGGGATACGATCAAAGAGGAGAATGTATTCTTCCCTTCAGATATTGCGAAAAGCAGCTACAAAGATGATTCAGAGCGATTTGACCGCTTCAAGACAAAGGTCGAAGACTACTTCCCGAATTACACTGGTGTTGTAGGAAAAGGTTTTTATAAGAACGGCAACCTGCAAAAAATGAAAATCGAAATTCCAATGCAGTTCTATGGAAAAACGGAAGTCGTAGCCTTCACACAATATTTAACCGGAGAAGTCATGGATTACTACAAGAGTACCAATATTGAAATCAACATCACATCTTCTGATCAACAAGAAGCCTTGATCACAAAAAGTGCTGAGGACAAAGAACCGACTGTTCATATATATGACTAAATAAGAGGAATTTCCAAACTCTTGTCAAAGTATTAGTAGAAATCAAGAAGAAAGGCTGGTATGTTGATGCTCGTATAATGCTGATTACCGTCAAGAACATTTAAAAAGACGATAAAAGGAGAATCAGCATGCATAAAGAAGTAAAAGCACGATACGATGAACAGAAAGTCTTAAAGAAAGCGGCTCACTTGTATGACTTTCAGCTTGACCAAGTGACATTTCTAGCCGATGCAGAAAATTATGTGTATGAATATAAGGCAATGAATGGGGAGAATTATATATTAAAAATCACCCATACCATTCGTCGTTCACCCACATATATTTTAGGAGAAATGGACTGGCTTCGATTCCTGTCTCATCATGGTATTTCCGTAGCAAAGCCGATTTCATCAGCAAGAGGAAAAGACGTTGAAACCATTCCTGATCAAGCCGGAGGCGCATTTTTACTCCGTGTGTATGAAAAAGCACCGGGGAGAAAAGTGAATGAAGGAGATTGGAATGGGGAGCTGTTTGAAGCGTTAGGGTCCTATACAGGACGAATGCATCAAATAACAAAACAATATCAAGTAAAAGATCCTCTTTATAAGCGGCAAGAGTGGTATGAAGAGGAGCAATTAAAGCTTGAACAATATATCCCTTCTGATCAAACGGTTGTTTTGCGAAGAAAAGATGAACTAATGCAAAAGCTTCACCAGCTCCGAATTTCGAAGGATGTGTATGGGCTGGTGCATGCCGATTTGCATCACGGGAACTTTCATTATCATCAAGGAGAGATTATCGCATTCGATTTTGATGATATTGGATATCACTGGTTTATCAATGATATTAGTATTTTGCTATACAATGTTCTTTGGTATCCAGTGATTCCATATGATGATAAAGCTGAATTTACGGCAGAATTTATGAGTCATTTTCTAAAAGGCTATCGACAGGAGAATGAGCTTGATGACGCGTGGCTGGCAACAATCCCTGATTTTCTCATGCTGCGTCATATGCTTATTTATGGGCTTTTACATCAAGCATTTGATCTCCAAACATTGACTTCTGACGAAAAAGCCATGCTGTCATGTTTTCGAAAGGAAATTGAGCAAAAAACACCCATTACTCCTTTTGACTTTCAACAGCTGGCACGATAGAAGAAACCCCTTGCTGTGTTAAACAGCAAGGGGTTTTTTATGACTACACCGTATCACACTTCACGCCAACGACGCCTTCTAGATCTTTAATATCAAAGTACACATCGGTTGTATAGCGGTCTTTATGCACACGTACGCGTACTTCCATGATTGGATAGTCTTTTTCTTTTAAATCATCAATTCGTACAGAATGAATGCGGATATTGAGGGCTTTCATTTCTTTTAAAATATCGGTCATGCGGTTTCTGTCAGAAAGAGACATTCTGATGCGGATTTCTTTTTCCTGCAGGCGAATCGGTCCGATCCGCTGGAAGAGCCATGGCAGGAATTCGACACTAATCAGAATAAAGAAAAGGCTGAGGAAGGCTTCTTTATAAAATCCTGCACCGGTTGCAACCCCAAGTCCTGCTGCTCCCCAGATCATCGCAGAAGTCGTGAGACCTGAGATGACATCATTGCTTTTTCGAAGAATCACACCTGCTCCAATAAAACCAACACCAGATATAATTTGCGCCGGTAACCTGAGTGGGTCCATTTGAAGCTTAGAGACTCGAGGGAAATTGTAGGCTGCATCAATGCTGATGATGGTTAAGACGCAGGAGCTGACAGCAATGACAATACACGTTTTTAAGCCGAGGGGCTTTTTCTTCAACTCTCGTTCAAGCCCGATAATCAGCCCGATTAAGGTGGCCACGGCTAATTTTAAGACTGTATCCCATTCAATTGTCCAAAACATGCGTATCGCTCCTTTCACTTCATGTACGTTTCACAACATGTATATGATCTTCTCACAGCCCATATGGCTGCACAACTCTTATTTTATTCAGTTTCTGAAGAAAGAAAAGCTTTTTATTTTATTTAAAAAGAGAGTCATCCGCATAGGGCAGATGACTCTTCAATTCTTTATTTTGTTTCTTCCTCAAGATGATCTTCCATTTTGGTAAACAGCTTCTTAGAAGCTTTAGATGGTTTATTGGTCAAGAGGCTGACAATGATGGCAGTCAAACCACTCAAAATAAATCCTGGAACCATTTCGTACAAACCAGTTGTATTATTCAAGCCGGTTGAAATCCATGTTAACACTACAACTGCCCCTACAACCATTCCTGCAAGTGCACCGTGATGGTTCATTCGCTTCCAATATAGGCATAGAAGGATGACTGGACCAAATGAAGATCCAAAACCTGCCCAAGCATAACCAACAAGGTCAAGAATGGTATCACTTGGATTAAGTGAAAGACAAAGCGCGATAATGGCAACCACCAATACAGACATACGCCCAATCATCACTAGTTCTTTGTCTGACGCTTTTCTTCTAAAGAAGGTTCGGTATAAATCCTCTGTCATTGCACTTGCAGTCACAAGCAGCTGTGAAGAGATCGAACTCATAATCGCAGCTAAAATAGCAGAGAGTAAAAATCCAGTAATATACGGGTGGAATAACACTTTAGAAAACACAATAAAGATGGTTTCTGGGTCTGCTAAAGTGGTACTAGTCTCATGTACATAAGCTACACCGACTAATCCAACAGACAGTGAACCAATAACAGACACAATCATCCAGCTCATCCCGATACGACGTGCTGGTTTTAAATCTTTTACAGTCGTAATGGCCATGAAGCGAACAATGATGTGCGGCTGTCCAAAGTAACCAAGCCCCCATGCTAAGAAGGAAATAATGCCAATGACGCTCGTTCCTCTGAATATATCAAGCAATTTTGGATCAATTTGTTGGATATCTTGATACGTGGCAATTGGGCCACCTAATTGAGTAAAGGCAACGATCGGCACGAGCACTAATGCTAAAAACATAATGGCTCCTTGAACAAAATCAGTTAAACTCACTGCCAAAAAGCCGCCGAATAAAGTGTATAAGATCACGATACTAGAGGTTAAAATTAAACCAAATATATAATTGGCACCAAACGCAGATTCAAATAAACGACCGCCAGATACCATACCTGATGAGGTGTACAGTGTAAAGAAAATCATAATAATGACAGCTGAGACAGCTTTTAATAAAGTAGAAGAATCTTTAAATCGTTTGTCAAAAAAGTCTGGAATGGTGATCGCATCATCAGCAACCTCAGTATACGATCGTAAGCGAGGAGCTAAAAATAGATAATTCAAGTAAGCCCCACTAATCAAACCAACAGCAAGCCATCCTGACGAAAGCCCAGTTGTATACATCGCGCCTGGAAGCCCCATGAGCATCCAGCCGCTCATATCTGAAGCACCAGCAGATAGAGCTGTCACGTAAGGACCCAGCCCTCGTCCGCCCAACATATAATCATTTAAGTCATTTGTTTTTCTAAATGCATACCAGCCAATGGCCAGCATTCCAATAAAATAAATAGCTAGAGAAATTCCAATCTCAATACTCATGTTTCCATATCACCTTTTTCGTATTAATTTGACATCACCTCATTCAAAATATACAAGAACATTCCAATCGTCTGTCTGCTCACTGCTATGGTTACTTAACCTAACAGAGTATTCCCTGCTGATCAACCTTCTTAAACCTCTTTCTTACATAAAAAAATGCATAAATGATTGATAAGAATCTATATGTAAGCGTTATCAAATACATTTAAAAGAAAAAATTTTCTGATAAATAATCAATTTCTGATACAAATCATTTTCATACTTTCTGGTTTTAAGGGTGATGGGGAGAATGGCTACCTTCTCAAGCCTGAGTAAAGTTGCTTTAGAACAGTAAAATTTGATATGATAAAGTGTATATGACTTATGATCATGACCACGATCACGCATCATTTTTGGAGGTGAACCTGCATGTCAAGAATTTCAATAGAAGAAGTCAAGCACGTTGCGCATTTAGCAAGGCTTGCGATTACAGAAGAAGAAGCTGAGATGTTTACAGAACAGCTTGATAGCATCATTTCATTTGCAGAGCAGTTAAACGAGGTAGATACGGAAAACGTTGAACCTACTACACACGTATTAAAAATGAAAAACGTCATGAGAGAAGATGTTCCGAATAAAGGTCTTTCCATTGAGGCAGTCGTCAAAAACGCGCCTGATCATAAAGACGGCTATATTCGTGTGCCATCAATTTTGGACTAAAGGAGGCCCGAGACATGTCACTGTTTGATCACAAAATTTCTGAATTAAAAGAGCTTTTACATAAAAAGGAACTGTCTGTTTCTGATTTAGTGGACGAGTCTTATAAACGAATCAATGAAGTAGACGGGAAAGTACAAGCATTCCTTGCATTGGACGAAGAAAAAGCTCGTGCGTATGCAAAGGAATTGGACGAGGCAGTTGGTGAAAAGGACGAGCTTGGCCTATTGTTCGGTATGCCAATCGGTGTGAAAGATAACATTGTTACAAAGGATTTGCGTACAACAGCTTCAAGTAAAATCCTGCAAAACTTTGATCCAATTTATGATGCAACCGTTGTGAACCGCCTAAGAGACGCAGAAGCAGTCACAATTGGTAAATTAAATATGGACGAATTCGCAATGGGATCTTCTACGGAGAACTCAGGCTTCAAAGCGACGAAAAACCCATGGAATTTAAACACAGTTCCAGGCGGATCAAGCGGTGGATCAGCAGCTTCTGTTGCAGCAGGTGAAGTACCGTTCTCACTTGGATCAGATACAGGCGGTTCTATTCGTCAGCCGGCATCTTTCTGCGGGGTTGTGGGTCTTAAGCCGACGTATGGCCGTGTATCCAGATACGGATTAATCGCGTTTGCTTCATCATTAGATCAAATTGGTCCGATTACGCGTAATGTAGAGGACAATGCCTATGTTCTTCAAGCGATTGCTGGTGTCGATCAAATGGACGCAACTAGTGCAAATGTCGATGTCCCAGATTTTCTTTCTTCATTAACTGGCGACATCAAAGGTCTGAAAATCGCTGTGCCGAAAGAATATCTTGGCGAAGGTGTTGGCGAGGAAGCAAAAGAGTCTGTTCTTCAAGCGTTAAAAGTATTAGAAGGACTTGGTGCTTCGTGGGAAGAAGTGTCTCTACCGCATTCTAAATATGCGCTTGCGACTTACTACTTACTGTCTTCTTCAGAAGCATCTGCAAACCTTGCACGTTTTGACGGCATCCGCTATGGCTACCGTACAGACAATGCAGACAACCTGATTGATTTATACAAAAATACTCGTTCTGAAGGTTTCGGAGACGAAGTGAAGCGCCGTATCATGCTTGGTACATTCGCGCTAAGCTCAGGATATTACGATGCGTACTATAAAAAAGCGCAAAAAGTCCGTACATTGATCAAAAAAGACTTTGAAGATGTTTTTGAAAAGTATGATGTCATTGTAGGGCCAACAACGCCAACTCCTGCATTTAAAATTGGTGAAAAGACAAGCGATCCATTGACTATGTACGCAAACGATATTTTAACGATCCCTGTTAACCTTGCAGGCGTTCCAGGAATCAGTGTGCCTTGTGGATTTGCAAATGGCCTTCCGTTAGGACTGCAAATCATCGGCAAGCACTTTGACGAAGGAACAGTGTACCGCGTGGCTCACGCTTTTGAGCAAGCAACAGATCATCATAAAGCAAAACCTGAACTGTAAGGGGTGAATCAGAATGAACTTTGAAACGGTAATTGGACTTGAAGTCCACGTAGAGCTAAAAACACAATCGAAAATTTTCTCAAGCTCGCCGACACCTTTTGGTGCAGCTGCCAACACGCAGACAAGTGTCATCGACCTTGGGTATCCTGGCGTACTGCCTGTACTGAACAAAGAAGCGGTGAACTTTGCGATGAAAGCGGCTATGGCACTGAACTGTGAAATCGCAACAGATACAAAATTTGACCGTAAAAACTACTTCTATCCTGATAACCCAAAGGCGTATCAAATTTCTCAATTTGATAAACCGATCGGTGAAAACGGCTGGATTGAAATTGAAGTAGAAGGTAAAACAAAACGAATCGGTATTACGCGTCTCCATTTGGAAGAGGATGCAGGGAAACTGACGCACACAGGCGACGGTTACTCCCTCGTCGATTTCAACCGTCAAGGAACACCACTTGTTGAAATCGTATCTGAGCCAGACATTCGGACGCCAGAAGAAGCGTATGCTTATTTAGAAAAATTAAAATCCATTATTCAATATACAGGCGTTTCTGACTGTAAGATGGAAGAAGGCTCACTTCGCTGTGATGCTAATATTTCTCTTCGCCCAATCGGCCGTGAAGAGTTTGGTACAAAGACAGAGCTCAAAAACTTGAACTCATTTGCTTTCGTACAAAAAGGCCTTGAATTCGAAGAGAAGCGTCAAGAGCAAGTATTGCTTTCTGGCGGCTTGATCGAGCAGGAAACACGCCGTTATGACGAAGCGTCTAAAAAGACAATTCTCATGCGCGTTAAAGAAGGCTCTGATGATTACCGCTACTTCCCAGAACCGGATTTGGTGGAGCTGTACATTGATGACGAGTGGAAAGAACGCGTAAGAGCATCCATCCCAGAGCTTCCAGACGAGCGCCGCAAACGCTACATCGATGAGCTTGGACTTCCTGCATACGATGCAATGGTACTCACGCTGACGAAAGAAATGTCTGATTTCTTTGAAGCGACCATTTCAGAAGGTGCAGAAGCAAAACAAGCATCGAACTGGCTCATGGGTGAAGTTTCTGCTTACTTAAACTCTGCTCAAAAAGAGCTAGACGATACAAAGCTAACGCCGCAAGGGCTGGCTGGTATGATCAAGCTTATTGAAAAAGGAACGATTTCCTCTAAGATTGCGAAAAAGGTATTCAAAGAGCTTATCGAAAATGGGGGAGATGCAGAAACAATCGTCAAAGAAAAAGGACTTGTCCAAATTTCTGACGAAGGTGCACTGCTCAAACTTGTCACAGAAGCACTTGATAACAACCCGCAATCCATTGAAGACTTTAAAAATGGTAAAGACCGCGCGATTGGTTTCTTAGTCGGACAAATCATGAAAGCATCGAAGGGCCAAGCTAACCCGCCGATGGTGAACAAGATTCTCCTTGAAGAAATCAAAAAACGCTAAATAGTAAAAAACCGCCTGATGAAAAAGGCGGTTTTTTTGATTGAAATGACAGGGTCTTACTATAGATTCGGACCACAGCCGTATATCAATTTAGAGATACTTTTCTTATAATGAAGCATAAGCGAAAGTGCACATTCGAAGGGGGAAAGGTGAGCTAAATCAAAAAACAGCACGTTATGTTACTGAAGAAACAGCCTCAATTGTTCCACTGCTCTTAGAACAGCAGGATCCTCGCACTTTTCTAAATTCGTCAGCATTCCTTGGATGACTGGCTTACGAGGTTCAGCTTTTGCCAGCTCTTCTTCAATCACTTCAATGGATACAACGGTATCATCAGAAAGCAGATGCTCCAGCTTTAACAAACGAAGCTCCTCTTGAAGGGAAGCAGCACTAGGCGCTTCATCGTCCCAAATGGTTTGCTTCAAAATCGGCTTCGTCTGAGAACGAAGCAATCCTTGAACCAGATCATCAAACCGTTCGAGTATAAAGGATGAGAGCTCATCAAATGATAATTGCATTTGATCCTGTAAAAGCAGAACCTGCACATACGATTGGATAATTCCTTGAATCATGACTGACAGGTCAGTTATATATGGTTCGATCTCCTGTCCATAAGTGGTCAAGATGGAAATTTGAATTTCATCATTCATTTGCTTTTTCACAGTTTTTGAATACTTTTTAATTTGCTGGTTTTCCGGAATAATGTTCTCGCTGAGGATCAGAATGATAAAATCTTTGTTCTCAGCAAAATGCTGAAACTGTTCAGCAATTTGTTTCTGAAAGATCTCTCTCGGCGCGAGATGCTGATTTTCTTTTCGAATCGTTTCGATAGTTTGCATCGAAGTGTCGATATAATATTCAAACGCTCGGTTGAAAAGCTGTTCTTTTGATTTGAAATGTAAATAAAATGCGCCTTTTGATATTCCGCATTCATCTGCAATTTCCTGAATGGTCGTAGAAGAAAAACCCTTTTTCGCAAACAATTGGATGCTTGCTTTAATGATTTTTTCTTTTTTTTCGTTCATGAAATAAGGCCCCTTCAGCTTTAGAATGTTACGTCAAACGCAAGTGAAATGGTTGACGGCATTGTATATCACCGTTTATTATGATATAGAATGACCAGTCAGTCAATACATAAAGGAAAATGGAGGATATAATGAATTCGATCATCAATTTTGTATTAAAGAATAAGTTCGCTGTATGGCTCATGACGATTATCGTAACAGTTGCTGGTCTATATGCCGGATTGAATATGAAACAAGAATCAATCCCAAATATCAACACTCCAGTCATTACGGTTTCTACAACGTACCCTGGCGCAACGCCGGACGAAGTATCAGATAAGGTGACAGATCCAATTGAAAAGTCAATTCAAAACCTCAATGGGGTCAGCGTAGTCACTTCTAATTCTTTTGAAAATGCATCATCCATTCAAATCGAGTACGATTACAGCAAAGACATGGATGAAGCAAAAAAGGAAATTGAAGATGCGATTAGCAATATTGATTTCCCTGAAAATGCAGAAAAACCTAAAATCGCACGCTTTAGTATTAATGCGATTCCAATCCTAGCTCTTAGTGTCTCAGGTGATAAAGAATCATTACAAGACCTTACACAAAAAGTAGAAAATGACCTCGTTCCTTCACTTCAAGGGTTAGACGGTGTCTCTTCTGTTGAAGCTTCAGGACAGCAAATCAAAGAAGTAGAATTTTCGTTTAAAGAAAAGAAACTAAAAGAATACGGTTTAGATGAAGAAACCGTCCAAAACATGATCAAAGGCTCTGATGTGAATGTACCATTAGGTCTATACACATTTGGCAACAAACAAAAATCAGTTGTCGTGGATGGCAATATTTTAAGCGTCAAAGATTTGAAAAACATGCGAATTCCAGTCACACCAAGTGCTGGCGGCGGTGCGGGAAGCGCTGGAGCGGGAGCACCATCTAGCAGCGCAGGTGCGCAAGGTGCCGACCAGCAGGCGGGAAGTGCAAGTCAGCAGCAAGCAGCAGCACAGCAGCAAACAGGTGCAGCAAGCAGTCAATCTGTAGAGCTGCCAACGATCAAGTTGTCTGAGATTGCAGATATTAAAGTCGTCAAAGAGGCAGAATCGATCTCTAGAACGAATGGGAAAGACAGTATCGGTCTGCAAATTGTCAAAGGCTCTGATGCCAACACAGTGAGTGTTGCAGAAGAAGTGACAAAAGAGCTTGAGAAATTCAAAAAAGACAACAAAGGAATCAAAGTAAGCACCACATATGATCAAGCAGAGCCTATTAAAGAGTCTGTCAGCACAATGCTGAACAAGGCGATCATCGGAGCAATCTTTGCGATCATTATCATTCTCTTGTTCCTGCGAGATATCAAATCAACATTAATCTCGGTCATCTCCATTCCGTTATCTCTGTTGATTGCTGTCTTACTATTAAATCAGCTGGATATCACGTTAAATATCATGACACTCGGGGCCATGACCGTCGCCATCGGGCGTGTTGTCGATGACTCGATAGTGGTCATAGAAAATATCTATCGACGAATGGCGTTAAAGGATGAACCGTTAAAAGGCAAGGCACTCGTCAGAGAAGCCACAAAAGAAATGTTTATCCCAATCATGTCTTCAACGATTGTGACAATTGCGGTATTCTTACCGTTAGCATTAGTAGGTGGAATGATTGGTGAACTATTCATCCCATTTGCCTTAACAATTGTATTTGCTTTACTTGCTTCACTGCTTGTCGCCATTACAATTGTTCCAATGATGGCACACACTCTATTTAAAAAGAACCTGTACGGCACAGCGAAAAAGGTAAAAGAACATAAACCAAGCAAGCTTGCTGGTGGTTATAGACGTGTACTTAATTGGACGCTCAACCATAAATGGATCACATCAGGAATTGCCATTCTTATGCTTGTTGGAAGCTTATTCTTAGCACCACTTGTCGGTGTCAGCTTCTTACCACAGGAAGCAGAGAAAACGGCGATGGTGACATATACACCTGAACCTGGACAAACGAGAGAGCAAGCAATTGATGAAACGAAAAAAGCTGAAGAATATTTGATGAAACGTGACCATGTCAATACAGTTCAGTATTCTCTTGGCTCTTCAAATGCCATGACAGCAAGTGTTGGGGGTAACTCTAACGGTGCATTATTCTTCGTACAATATGACGAGGACACACCGAATTTTGATAAAGAAAAAGATCGTGTAGTCAAAGCCCTGCAAGACAAAGCGTCTAAAGGGGAATGGAAATCACAAGACTTCTCATCTGCTGGCGCCAGCAATACTGTGACGTACTATGTGTACGGTGACAAAGCAAGCGATATTGAAGGCACAGTAAAAGATGTTGAGAACATCTTAAAAGATGAGAAAAACTTGAAAAATGTCAGCACAAGCTTATCTGAGAAATACGACGAATATACGTTTAATGCAGATCAAGAAAAACTGGCGAAACTAGGTCTAACTGCTTCACAAATCGCTCAAGCGATTGCACCTCAAAATAGTGAAACAACACTGACGAAAGTCACAGAGGACGGCAAAGAACTTGATGTGAAGCTTCAAACGGAAAAAGATGAATATAAGAGCAAAAAAGATTTAGAAAATAAAAAGATTACCACACCAACAGGGCAAGAAGTCCGAATTGGTGATGTCGTCAAAGTAAAAGATGGGACGACAGCAAATACGGTGACAAAACGTGATGGAAAAATCTACGCAGAAGTGTCTGGTGATATGACAACAGACGACGTCTCAAGCGTAACGCAGGATGTTCAGAAGAAAGTCGACAAGCTTGATCTGAAATCCGGCGTAACGATTGACACAGGCGGCGTAAGTGCGGATATCCAAGAATCCTTTACACAGCTTGGTCTTGCAATGCTTGCAGCAATTGCCATTGTGTATCTCGTTCTCGTCATCACATTTGGCGGAGGTCTTGCACCATTTGCAATTCTCTTCTCACTTCCATTTACGGTTATAGGCGCTCTCGCTGGATTGTTTATAGCAAAAGAAACCATCAGCTTAAATGCCATGATTGGATTGCTTATGCTGATCGGTATCGTTGTAACAAATGCCATTGTCTTGATTGACCGCGTGATTCATAAAGAACAAGAAGGTCTTTCAACAAGAGAAGCGTTACTTGAAGCAGGTACAACAAGATTACGTCCAATCTTAATGACGGCTCTTGCAACGATTGGTGCACTGCTACCACTCGCATTAGGATTTGAAGGCGGAAGCCAGATCGTATCAAAAGGACTTGGTGTTACCGTAATTGGCGGTTTAACAAGTTCTACACTACTCACATTGGTCATCGTACCAATCGTGTATGAAATGTTAAGCAAGTTTAGACGTAAGAAAAAGTACGCAGAAGAAGAGTAAGAGGAAGCCCCGTCTATTGGCGGGGCTTTTTTTATTTTGAAATCTGGCAAATAGCTTTTCTCATAAGTTCTTCAAATGCGTGGAAAAAGGCATCACGATCGACATGGTCAATCACTTGAATTGATTTTCCATCTGGATGCTCTTCTGTCCGTCCTTGCTTTGGCGTCTCGGTATAAACGATCGCATTCACTTCTTTTGAACGGGTAAATGATGTAGAAGCAAGAGTAATTGTCGTCAGCACGTCCCATAAGTAATACGTCGAATTGGTTTCATGATGAATGAGCGGCGGACAAAAGGCGTAGCACTGTCCGATAAAATCTATTCCAATATGAGAACGAAGAGAAGCCCAGCGCTGACGTACATCAAGTGTAAGCGGGACTTGATTTGTACTTTCAAGTGCGACCATTTCAATAGGAAACGGTTCCTGAAAGACAGTGCTCACAGCATAAGGATCCCAAAATGCATTCCATTCTGCTGTCCCGTCATGCTCGGGTTCTTCAACATTGCCTTTTTCAAGGAACGTGCCGCCCATCCACACCAATTTCTCAATTTTGTTAGAGATTGAAGGATCTTCTTCTAAAGCGCGTGCAAGATCTGTGAGCGGACCAGTAAAGAGCAGGGTGACAGGTTCTTTTGCCTTCTTAACTGTTTCAATCAGATGAAGGTGTGCTGGCAGCTTGGACACCTTTGTATCAACAGTACCTTTTTCATTTAAAATTGGCAGAGCATCTACATAGAAAGCATGCATACGCCACTCCTTCGGAAATGGATTGACGCCTCTAGAAGTTGAAGCAGCGACTTCAATTTCATAAGGGCTGAAGCGATCAATGATTTTTTGAGATGCACTGAGCGCAGGCTCTAAATAACAATCAGCAGGAATTACAGACATTCCGATGACCTCCAGATGTTCCATTTGAAGGAGAAGAAATAAAGAGACGAGGTCATCAACACCGCCGTCATGATTAAAATAGACAGGCTTTTTCATCGCATATCATCCTTTACAGCGTTTTCTTTTATCTTATCAGAATGCTTTCTTACTGAGTGAAATGTGCTTGGAGATTTTACATATTAGGTGGTTGTTTTGTTGCCATTTTCAAATCTCATAGTATAATTAAAGGTTGTTAGTGGTGAAAATAGATTGCATAATGAATATAGGATGATGATGAATGAAACGTGCTCGAATTATATACAATCCGACATCTGGGCGTGAACTCTTCAAGAAGAATTTACCGCAGGTTTTGCAAAAATTTGAACAAGCTGGCTATGAAACTTCTTGTCATGCGACGACATGTGCAGGAGATGCCACGCAAGCAGCAGAAAAAGCCGCACAGAGAGATTTTGATTTAATTGTAGCAGCAGGTGGAGACGGCACGATCAATGAAGTCGTCAACGGACTAGCACCGCTTGAAAAAAGACCAAAACTAGGAATTATTCCAGTTGGAACGACAAATGATTTCGCAAGAGCACTTGGAATTCCACGAGAAGGTGTTTTGAAAGCGACAGATGCCATTATTGAGGGTGTAGCGAAGCCGCTTGATATCGGTAAAGTCAATGGCCATTATTTTATTAATATTGCTGGCGGCGGCCGGTTAACAGAGCTCACCTATGAGGTGCCTAGTAAGCTGAAGACCATGCTTGGACAGCTTGCTTATTATTTAAAAGGCATGGAGATGCTTCCATCTATCCGCCCGACAGAAGTCGAAATTGAATATGACGGCAAATTGTTTCATGGAGAAATCATGCTGTTCCTTGTTTCACTCACAAACTCAGTTGGCGGCTTTGAAAAACTAGCGCCAGATTCCATTTTAGATGATGGAATGTTTGATCTTATTATTTTAAAGAAGGTCAATTTAGCAGAAGCCATTCGAGTGGTCAGCCTTGCTCTCAGAGGCGAGCATATTCATGATAACAATGTCATCTACGCAAAAGCGAATCGCGTAAAGGTAGATGTAAAAGATAAAATGCAATTGAATTTAGATGGTGAATACGGCGGCATGCTGCCAGGTGAATTTGAAAACCTGTATCGCCATATTGAATTTATTGTGCCAAAAGCAACAGTTGAAAAAATAGGGTGAAGACTGAACTTGGTTCCTTATGGCGGCCAAGTTTTTCTTTGCAAATGAGGTGATAAAATTGGTGAAAATGAAACCGCCTGTTCAAAAGAATGAATACTACAATGTAACCTTCGAAGACTTAACACATGAAGGTGCAGGTGTAGCAAAAATTGAAGGATTCCCTGTCTTTGTACCAAATGCCCTTCCTGACGAACAAGGGCAAATCAAAGTCACACGAGTCAAAAAAGGATTTGCTTTTGGACGACTCATGGAGCTGACAAAGGAAAGTCAGCACAGGCAAGATGCGCCATGTCCCATTTACAAGCAGTGCGGCGGCTGTCAAATTCAGCATATGAGCTATGAAGGCCAGCTGCTATTTAAACAAAAACAAGTAAAGGACGTATTAGAGCGGATCGGCAAGCTTGATATGAGCCGTGTAAAAGTTCATCCTGTACTCGGCATGGAAGACCCTTGGAATTACCGAAACAAAGCACAAGTTCCAGTTGGCGAACGCGAAGGCGGACTTGTTGCAGGGTTTTATCAGCAGCGTACCCATGAAATCATTGATATGGAAAAATGTTTGATTCAGCAGTCAGAAAATGACGAAGTGGTACAGGCAGTAAAAGACATATGCAATGCGTTTGGCATCAAAGCGTATAACGAAGACCGGCACAAAGGCTGGCTGCGTCATGTGATGGTTCGCTATGGTGTTGCAACAGGTGAAATGATGGTTGTGTTTGTTACTAGAACGGCTGATTTTCCGCAAAAGCAGCAGGTGATTGAGCAGATTATAGCACGCTTCCCACACGTTCGGTCAATTGTACAAAACGTGAATTCAAAGAAAACAAATGTCATTTTCGGAGACGAAACAACCGTTTTATGGGGCGAAGAATACATTTATGACACGATTGGCGACATCAAATTTGCCATTTCGGCCCGCTCATTTTATCAAGTGAACCCAGCCCAAACAAAGGTGCTTTACGACAAAGCGCTTGAATATGCAGAGCTGCAAGGCGAAGAAACCGTCATCGATGCCTACTGCGGAATCGGTACGATTTCCTTATTTCTCGCACAAAAAGCAGGCAGAGTATATGGGGTTGAAATTGTTCCAGAAGCAATTGAAGATGCAAAACGAAATGCTGCTTTAAATGGAATTAACAACGTCGAATTCGCCGTCGGCGAAGCAGAAACTGTTATCCCAAACTGGTACAAAGAAGGCATCAAAGCAGACACCCTCGTCGTCGATCCGCCAAGAAAAGGCTGCGACGAAGCACTGCTTGACACCATTTTAAAGATGAAACCAAACCGGGTTGTTTATGTTTCCTGTAATCCAGGGACGCTAGCTCGTGATTTGCGTATTCTTGAAGATGGCGGGTATGTGACGGAGGAAGTGCAGCCGGTGGATATGTTTCCGCATACGTCACATGTGGAGTGCTGTGCGTTGATGAAATTAAAAGATTAAACAGTTGAAAATTATAATGATGGAACTGTTGATTTCTAAAACGATAATTGATTTCAATGGTTCCATCTTTTGTGTACTTCTATTTCATCTACAAACAAATGAAACATTTCATAAATAAGTTCTTCACTTTTTCATTCTTTTAAAATTCTAGATACTTAAATGGTTAGTAAAGGGAAGTTTCAAAGATAGAAAATATTTATGGCTAATTGGTAATTTTCTTTAGAAATAATCTTTTTAGCTAGAGAGTTATTTAAATTAGATTTTTCGCTTTTGCTATTAGTTAATTTCTCATTAATTTCGTTTATTTTAGATTCAATTTTTCCGTTATATTTTAGCGCTTTTCGCTTAATTCTTTTAAAATTTCCCTTACTGAGTTTTAAGATTTTAGATTTGGCATTACCTTTTCTGTTAAATCTATTTCATTTACTTAATTATCACTACATGCTCATTATAGCTTCCACAAACAATTAAAAAGAATTGACATCCCACAATTTTAGTAAACTGCAGTATTTGTAAAAATATGAAAACTTTATTCTTTTTTAAAATAGAGTTGGTCCTTGGCTTTTAAATAGTTATTTGTTTTTCTGCATTAATTGATTTTCTTCTTTAGAAGGAGATTAATTAAATAAACCTAGTGATTTAAAGTTAAATGGCGAATAAAAGAGGATGTTTCAATCAACAGTACATCTTTTTTTCTGGTTACTATCCTCCAGAATTAATTTAGAATGTACGTTCGTAAAAAATGATGTATTTCACTTAACGAATAGATAAACTTGATATATAATAGTTTCTGGAGAGAGTCATCCAGATGTGTTCAAGAAAGGATGTTTGTATTTATTATGGCTTACGGTAGACATGAGAGTTTTTACCTTAGAGATAAATGGATTAGCAAAGGAATGAAGGCTATAAACGAGAGAAGCCCGCGCTTTTTTTATGAGAAAGACGGGTTTGAGAAAATTGGACTTGGTAAAAACATGGTTAGATCTCTAAAGTTTTGGCTGTTAGCATTAGATTTAATGAAAGAAACTGATGAAAAAACACATGTGTTAACAGAATTAGGTCAGTTAATTTACAACTATGACCGATTGTTACAAAAAAATGAGACCGTCGGTATTCTACATTATCATTTAGTGTGTAATCGAAATAATCTGGCAACGGTCTTTTATTGGTATTTTGTTGTTTATAAAGAGACGGTAACTCAAAGGGCAGATTTAAAGAAGGCATTTAAAACTTGGGTTAAAAATAATGAACCGAGGGAAGTATCGGAAAATTCGCTTGATAGAGATGTTGATGTTTTAGTCCAACTATATACGAAGAGTGCAAATGAAAATGATCCTGAAGATTTCATTTTCTCACCATTTACAAAGTTGAATTTAATTAAAGTGGAAGCATCAGAAGAAACAAGTGAAAATATACGTAAGATTTACCCGAATATTGATGAAAAAGGGTTGATTCCTTTATATTATTCGCTACTTGCTTATTCCCAAGAAAATGATCTTGAACTTATTAGTCTTGATGAAATTATGAATGAGGCATTCCTGTGGGGAAAGGTATTTAATCTTTCAAAGAATAAAATTATCGAGTCTCTCAATAAGTTAACAACTCACCGAAAGTACCCACTTGAATATGTAAGAACAAATAACTTAGATAACGTAAAAGTGCCCAAAATCAGTCCACTAAATTACCTTCGTTATGAGTTAACAATTTAAAGATTAGGTGGAATTCATAAATGTCATTTAAAACAAGTGTAAACATTAGATTTGATGTAGGAAAAGATGAATTTATAAATAGATATATCCCAACTCCTTCACACATCGATGTATTAAAAGGTCTTTTAGACGGTTTTTTAAAGGATAGAGATAGAGCGCATATTATAGTTGGTGCCTATGGCACAGGTAAATCCTTACTAGCAACTGTGGTAAGTACCATTTTTTCTAAAAGTGTTTCTACTAGTGATATTGAAAAATTGTCGAGTAAATTTAATCATTTTGATGATTACATTGCTGAGCAAATTCGTAGAACAAGCGAAGTCGATAGGAAATATATCCCTGTATTGTTAACAGGTAATGAAGGTAGGTTTCGACAAGCAATCCTTTCAAATATACTAAAGGCGCTACAAAAAGAAGGGATAGAAATTGTACTACCGGGTGTAAGTAAAAAGATATTAGAAGCTGTATCCACATGGAGTAAAGAATACCCTGATACGTACAAATCATTCGTTTCACTATTGGGAGCGGAAGGTAAAAAGATTAATGAATGGACTAATGATATTAGGGAGCAAAATGAGGAAGCGATTAAATGGTTCTATAGTATATTCCCAAAGATGACTTCCGGAGCTACATTTGAGACTGGTTATAATGAAGCGTTCTTAACTCAAATGGAACACATAACAGAAATATTAGATAAAAATGATCTTGGATTAATCATTGTCCACGATGAATTCGGTAGATTTTTACAAAGTTTAAATCATACTAGTTTGAATGAAACAATGCAGGATATTCAAGATCTTGCTGAACTAACAAACAGATCAAAATCAATACAATTCATGTTAATTACACATAAAAGCTTACGGCAGTATTTTACTGGAATGAATGAAGAAGTTGCAAAAGAATTCCAACGAATTGAAAAGAGGTTTAGGCAATACAGTATTATGAGCGACCAAGCAACATTCCTTAAAATTGCAGAGGTAATACTAACAGAAAATCTTCAAGAAAAGCCAAGAGTGTCGCAAGAGGATTTCGAAGTTGTTATTGAAAAATTGAAGGAGTATCCTCTGTTTCCTAGCCTAAATCCAAGAGAACGTGGAAATATAATTGCCAAGTCCATGTACCCTCTTCATCCAGTTGCACTTTATGTGTTACCAGAACTATCAAGTGTATTTGGACAAAATGAAAGGACTCTTTTTACATTTTTAGAGAGTGAAGAGACTGCAGGATTACTTAATCATATCTCCAAAACGGATTCCTATTATTTAAGTTACCAATTATTTGACTATTTTTTCTCTGATGCCTCTGAAAATGATGTTGATCAAGATGTTTCACAACATATTCTGCTTTATAAAAAGTCAATTGCGAGAATTCCTGATAAATTAACTGATAAGAAGAGTGCCCTTAGTATATTAAAATTCATTTCTATTTGGAATCTTTGTAAATTGCAGAAGGAGCAAAAGTTATCAACGGAATTTCTTGCTTTTGCAATGAAAATGGATAAAGACAATCTAGAGCCTATATTGAATATCTTATCTAAGCAAAAAGTTGTAAGATTTAATAGATTAGGTAATTACTGGGAAATTCATACAGGGAGTGCTGTGGATTTAAACGAAAAGATTGCTAACAAGAAGTCGGAATATGTTGCGACAAAAGTGGACATTTTAAAATGTTTACAGAGAAATCTTACTAAGAAATATTACTTTGCAGAGCGTTATAACGATGAAAAGGACATGACGCGATATGCAAAAGTTGAGATACTTCTAGAATCAGATTTATCTTCATTAAATCTTTTGAACCTCAATTATTATACAGCTGATCTCAACTTATATTTTGTAATTCCGGAAAACTCACCTCCGTTTGAGCTAGAATCAGAGATTCAAAAACTTTCACCATCTAAAAAAGATGTCTTTGCCATACATTCAAAACCTCTAAATACTATTTTGTCCGAGATTTATGATAGTAACATAATAGAGAGTTTGATGAAGGATAAGGAATTGCTTTTAGAGGATAAGGGGATCAGAGAAGAGTTAATAATATTGCAGAAAGAGACAAATTATGTAATAAAAAAGTATTTATCTGCTTTCTCTGAGTTTGATGAAGGAATAATTTGGTTATCTACACAAACTCAGAAGCATATTAACAGTGAGATTGAACTATCTGATTTATTAACGGAAATTTGTTATAGCTTATATAGGGAAGCGCCTAGAATCATTAACGATTCTTTTAATAGAATGAATGCTTCGTCACAGCAAAAGGTTGGAGCAAAAACACTCATTGATGCCATTTTGCAGAACCCAAGTAAAGAAAGATTTGGTATTGAAGGAAGTGGCCCAGCATATGCAATATATGCAGCAGTCTTTAAAAACAATGCTAATTTTGATAAGAATGTAAATAGTTTAGATTATAATGAAATTAGCTATGGTCCATACCGTTTATTGCGTCAAAGTCTCATTAGACTGCTCGATGAGAAACCAAAAGGAAGTTTTGCAGATATAATTAATGTCTTTACTAGTAGTCCATTTGGTATTAGAAAACCTATTATTCCAATTTTACTTGTAGCTATGTTAAGAGATCGCTGGAATGAATTTATGTTGTACAGAAATGAAATTTTTGTTCCGGGATTAAATGGAGAAAGATTATATGAAATTCTTGAGGAAGAAGGAGTAGAAAACTATCAATATATTTTTGAAAAAATTGATGAAAAATATATCTCTTTCTTTAATAGAATAGAAAACACCTTCTCAAATCATATAGAAGAACGATTAGAAGGAATCAACAACTCACGATTGATACAAATTTGTGGTACTCTTATTAAGTGGTTAAGATCTTTACCACGTTTTACTCAGATATCATCGTCAGTTAATGACGAGTTTTCATTCGTTCGTGAAATTATACGTAGAACTGAAGTAAAACCACAACAGGCAATTGCTGAGCTATACGAATTATTTAATAATGATAGATTTATAAAATTATTACGAATTAAGGAGTATGCTGAAAACTTTATAAACGAATTTAAAGCAGACTTAGTTAGCTATATTCTAGAAGTGATAGATGTAACTAGCATAGAACATGTAATTGAATGGGCAAATAATCAACATGAGTATCTAAAGAAAAATAATGAGTTTGTTCGAACGTTGGTTACAGTAGAAAATAATGACGAGTGGATAGAGCGTTTCTTAGAGCTTTTCACTGGTGTATTAGTGGAGGATTGGTCAGATAAAACGTTTGAAAAGTTTAATCGTGAAATAATCCAGAGCTATAGAACAGCTGTTAGCTTTTTGGATGTTCAAGATAGTAATGACGCTGAGTCAACCAATAATGAAAACTTGAATTACATCACCATTGGTGTCGGTGATAAGACGAAGGTTATATCAAAGGTGGACTTTTCGGTTAAAACCAATATAGTCTATACAAATATTGATAGGATTATTAGAAATGCAGGACGAAACATCCCGAAAAATGAACTAGAGTATATGATTTATCTATTGCTTGAAAAGTATGTTGAATAGGAGGTACAAATTATGGCAAATGAAAGTCAAAAAGTTCATATAGCGATCTTGGGTGGTGGGGTAGCAAGTGCGTTTGTCGCAGAAGATATGGTGAAAAAATATGGGAGAGAAAATTCTCGATTAATTTTCATCGACACTTTTATTGGAAGTGTCGATAATCCAACATACTATGCTAATCATCAATTCGTGAAAGATGTTGCTAAATATATAGGACTAACACTCATTGAAATTAAGAATGAAGAGAAAAAAAATGATTTTTATGGTAGTCTTTCGTATAGTGAAGAGTTTAATACAAAATTAAGTGCTTCAGTCCAAGTTAAACTCAAACAGATTCTTCTTTATTTAGAAGGAATAAGGGAGAATGAAGGTCTAGAACCTGTTCTACATTTTGGTTCAGTCCCAGATAAGATGTATAGTAATAAAACTATTTGCCTTGAAAGTGTTGAAAAAGATCTCGGTAGTGTATCTGACTTACGTTCTTTTTTTGAAAGTGCTCCCGCAAAAACTATTGAAACACGTTTTCCGCTAATGGAGTATGATAGTAAGGAATTAGATATTAAATCCTTGATTCAAGATAATTGGGGAATTACACTTCCTCGATCTGAAAGAAAACGTGTTTATATTGCTATGTTTTCTGGTGGTGCTGGCAGTGCTTATGTGGCTTATTATATGGTACAAGCATTTGGCAAAGAGAATTGTAAATTATTTTTTACAAATACATTGTGGGAAGATGAAGATAACTTAAGATTTATGGATGAGATCTCTGAATATATTGGATTGGAAATTACAGAAATATTGGATGGAAGAACGCCTGAAGAGGTCTTCTATGATAATAAATTCTTAGGAAACTCTAGGCTTGCAAAGTGTTCTGAAGAATTAAAGGTACGGCAGACGCTAATCTATCTTGAAGAACTTCGTGATAATGAAAAATTAGAGCCTGTTCTTTACTTTGGTATTGCTCCGCATGAAAAACATCGAAGAGATGATAGTCATGTTAGGCGGAAATCAAATTTAGTCCAAGAAGATAGTCAAGATGCTAATATTAGGAAAGCTGCGGGGATAAGGTCTTTCTATGAACATTTTCCAATTGAACCGATTGAATCTAGATTTCCACTCATCGAAACACTAAGAGATGATTTAGATGCAAAAGGAATTATTCAATATGAATGGGGTATTAAATTACCCCGTATGTATACGGCGGCAGTTCAAAAAGCCGAAGATGAAAATGATCCTTTGGCTAAAAAACTTGTTGAAAGAGGTATTAATGGTTTTTCACATGCGAATTGTGGTGGAAGGTGTGTTCGTGGTGGTTTTCAACATTATGCAACCCTCTATGCAATTTGGCCTAATCAGTATAAAGAACAAGAAGAAATGGAAGAACGATTCAATAAATATTTTCAGAAGAATGTTTCTATACTAAAGAAAAACGGTACATCATATACACTAAAACAATTCCGTGAAGATATGGAGCGAGAAGGCGTGGAAAAGTATTTATTCACTTCTGATGATACAATTCCCTGTGTATGCTCATTTTCATAAAAAACATATTATAAAGTGCACTTGTAAAACCGTTGTTTTACAGGTGCTTTTTTTCTGCATAAAAAATGAATTATTGTTAACAAGCTAAAAGAAATAGCTAATTAGTCCATAAATTGTTATAATTTTAATAGGAAAAATTGTAAGAGACGGAGTGGGAACTATGGCGAAGAGTAATTCTAATAATTGGATAAGCTTTTTGAGGCAATATGGTCCAATCCCTCGAAATGACAATATGTATGATGAAACTATTCAAAGGATAATTAAAAAGAAAAAAGTTACCCCAATAAACATTGAAATGATTTATTTGGAAGAAATAATACGAAACTTCCATTCTGAATCACCGGCATCCATAATTTTAACAGGGACTGCTGGTGATGGAAAGACATATTATTGTAGAGAAGTATGGAAAGCGTTGGGGGGGGCGGAGAATCAGTGGGCTAAAAACAATAAAATAAATGAACTATTTTTAAATGGAAAAAAAATTATTTTTATCAAGGACTTAAGTGAATTGTCTACAGACGATAAAGAAATCCTTACATTAATGGCAGATTCTATTTCAGGAGAAGAGAATAATATTATATTCCTAGTTGCTGCAAATGATGGGCAATTGATAGAGTCGTGGAAAAGTATCCACCAAACACATAATATTAGTAATATTAGGGTATTTATAGAAGAGTTACTTATTAGTGGAAAGAGAAGGAGGGATGGGTACAATTTGAGTCTCTATAACCTTAGTCATTCCAATTCAGCTCTTCTATTCCCAAAGATTATTCATGAGGTGCTACTTAATCCCGGCTGGGAAGAGTGTAGTAACTGTTTATTTAGTACAGGAGAGCAAATTTGTCCAATCTTTGAAAACAAAAAGAGATTGGAAAGTGAAAATAACTTAATTGTAAAGAGATTAACTGATCTTTTAACTCTTTGTGAAGTGAATGAACTACACCTTCCTCTAAGGCAATTACTTTTATTAGTAGCAAACATGCTCCTTGGGCATCCGGAAGCTAAGGAAAGATTATTAAAGTGCGGTGACATTCCCGAAATTTTAGGGAAAGATACAGCACATCTAGCAAGTATTTACCGAAACATATTTGGAGAAAATCTTCCAGACAGAAAAAGAAGTAGCATAGATGTTTTTAATACCCTCAATAAATATGGTATTGGGACTGAAACTAATGGAATCATAGATAACATTTTAATATTTGGGGAAGACGATAGTAAATATAAAGAACTATATGAACAATTTGTTTTGACAGATACCAAATACGGGGCAGACAAGACTTTTATTTCTGAAAAGAAAGCATACCTTGAAGGTGAAAGCTTAGAAAAGGATACCTTTTTAAATTTACTCAAATCACAACGTCAAAGGTTGTTTTTTATAATTCCCACTGAGTTAGAAGAGGAATTAATGATTTGGAGATTAACCACATTCCAATATGCCGGTGAGTTTTTAAAAGAATTATATAAGCCTTTACATGATCGAAACAGAGTAAATACTCAATATATTAGCAGAATGGCAAAGGGACTAAATAGAATTATTACTGGTCTTCTAATAGAAGAAAAGGATCGTTTGATCTTATCTACGTCAGGAAATCACTCCCAAGCAAAAATTAGTAGAATCCTTGAAGAGTTTATTTCTGTTAAGGCAAATAGGGGGGAATATGTGAAATTTGAGTTAGATAAAGAGAATTCCAAAGTATATTTGGCAGTTGGATTTTCTAATGATCTTCCACCCGTACGCTTACACCTTCAATTGGTTAGGTATGAATTTATTTCACGAGTAGCGGAAGGTGCATTACCCGGTAGCTTTTCAAGAGAATGTTATGAAGATATTCTTGCTTACAAGAGCAAGTTATTAAAACGGCTAGAAGAAAGAAGAAAAACTGAAGATGAAGTTGAAAATATCTCGGCTCTTAATTTATTGAAAGTTAACGAAAAAGGGCTAGTGGAATACAAATCATTGGAGGTTTTTTAATGATTACAACTTTACCACGGAATTATCCTTATAGTAATTTGGATTTTTGGGTCGATGAAGCTATTTGGGGACATAGATTGTATGATGAACAAACACCTTGGTTGTGTTTTATGGAATTTTTAGGTGTTCTAAGTACCGAGTATCAAAAGGGCAAAGTATTTGTAGAGAATGAATTTAACTCATTAAGCTATAATCCTTACTCAAGAATTTATTTAAGAAACTTGTTATTTAACAATCCGTATATTGAGGTAGTTTATAGAGACTACGAAAACCATAAAGATGATAAAAAGGCATGGAATGATTGGATTCAAATAGCTGAAAAAAACTTTGCTGGTTTAGATACTCTACCTGATTTTGGGTATTTACAGTCTAACTTTGACAATTTTGTAGATTTCTATGAAGCGATTAGGTTTTTACAGAATAACACAATCGAAGGTGAAAACAATAAACGATGGAGTTCACAGTTTATTTTCCCGTACGGAGAAGAATGCCTGTATGAGGATTTGAGAATCAATGGAGAAAGAGTCCAAAATGATAGAAGGTTTTTCGGTCGAACAGGAGAGATTTTATATTTAATGCTTTCCAGGTCTCATCGAGGGGAGCAACTATTACCTTTCCTTGAGGCGCATATCTTAAATTCTTCTTCTGTATTCAATCGACTTGCAAAAAAGTTACAGCCAAATGCTGGAATTGAGAACTCGGTAAAAGAGCTGAAGGGAGCCTATTTACCATACGAGAGCCTAGATGAATTTCAAAACTTGGCTGATGATTGGATCAACATTTTTAGTTGCGAAATTCCAGCCTATGATACACTGCCTCATCTAGTTAATATCACGGGTTTGCATATGATCCTTTATTTTCTTAATCGCTCTAAAGAGGTACTAAATCAAAACGAAAAGGCAAAATTTATACTTGAAATAATGGCTCCGAAAAAGACTATTATTCGTGATTTGGCCTCAGATTCATATATAAATAATAATAATCTTTCAAGGCAGGCAATTGAGCGACATATCCTTACTATTAAGGAAACGAATGATTGGAAAGAAATTTCTAAGTCTGGTGACCCATTATTTGCTGCTCAAAAATTGATGCAGGAAAGATTCTTTTGGCCATCTAATGATGAAGATTTATCTATATACGACAGTCAAAATGACTTATTAAATGAATTAGTTGATAAGGCAATCATGCGACATAAACAACATGTGAATAATTTCCATAGAGTTTGGGGTAAAGAAATAGGTCTTTCATCAAGTAGAAATAGCCAAAGAATTAGATATGCACCAACGGATAATCTATTTAAGACGTTAGTACTTACCAATGTACCCGAAAGAATGGAATTCCAAGAATTTCTCTCTAAGCTTTATGAAAAATATGGATTTATTATTGGAGATAAACAGTCAATTGATGTAACTGCTACAGGGCAGGCTGATTTAGAAGCATTTTCTGAAAATGCTCTAAGGTTAGAGCAACGATTATCTAGTATGGGATTACTAAGAAGACTTTCAGATGCATGTGCATATGTTGAAAACCCATTTGCAAGGGATGGAGATTGATGGATCAGCTAAAATTAATTGGTAAAGTTGCAGTAAACTACTTGAAAGATAACATAGGTGCAGAACAAGACGATGGTATAGCTAGATTTTTGTTGGATAGGTTATCAAGTTCTCAAGTATCAGTAATATGTAAGGAAATACTTAAAGACGAATCATTAAGTGGAATTGTAGATTTAAAAATACCTATAGAACTAGATACGGGAGAAGGTCTGCCAAAGAACATTTTTACTACAGAAAGAGCCACTAACCTTCGGCACACTTACACTGATAAACCAGTATTATTGCTAGCAAACAACAATGATGATCAAGGTCCTTCTCTAAAAAATATCTTTAAAATTGGGGCAAATGACCTTAAAGCTAATACTAAAATGTGGGTTAAGGCTGCTTCAAGTGATATTGCAGCAATAAATGGAAGTGAAAGGCTTCTCAATATATGGGAAAAGTCTTTAGTTGGTCTACTTAACACAACTGATTGTAGCCTTGAGATGTTTAGTAAATACGTTTCCGATACAAGGAATAAGATAATCGAAGACGGTGTAACCCTAATACAAGCGTTAGGATGGGCTTTACCAGCTTTGAAGCTTCCTAGAGATTCAGGAGTTTTTTATTCTATTCCAGATAATAGACAAACTTATAAAAAGAACTGGGAAAATGTATATAAAGAAATTAAAGAGAAAAGAAGTTATTTCTTATACAAACTAACTCCATCAAGAGATGTAATAGAAAATGAACAATTAAGAAACTCATTTGAAGAAATTAAAGAGTATATTCCAGAATATGTTCATTTTTCTATTTTGGATTTTATATCTTCAAAACCAGCTTGGACTGTAGAGTCCGAGGTCTTATCCCAGTTTGAGTGGGAAAGTGATGGTATTAGTTCATTTTTTTCTGGTATAAAGCTAGCAAAAAAGAGTACTCTTGCAGAAGAAACAAAACAACTTCTAGAAGATGAATTCTCTGATTTAATTACAAATGAAGATTATGCCTACTTAGATCTACTTGAAAAAAGAAGGGCTAAGGAATCAAATGAGGAAGATATTGCATTTTACGATAAACACAGGCATCAAATAGACCATCATAAAAAATTAAAGGCTAAATGGGATAAATTTATTTATGGAAAACCAATAGAATGTACTGATTTCCTTGTTGGGCTATTACGTGCTACAGAAAGGTTACTTGCTCAGTCCGAAGGATTTAAGGGAAGAAAAGTTATTAAAATAAAGACTCAAAAGAGAGATAAAAAAAGTGCTTGGCTAGACCTTAATACCGATTTGGCTCTATATTTTAGTACTAGGTATAAAGGTTTGCCGGAATTAACTGCTCCTTATATTGAGTGGGAAACATTTTGGTTATTTAAGTACGAAGAGTTTATTAAAATAGAACGAAATAGGCTAAAGTCAAAGTACAAGAAAAATAACTCCGTTTCGAAGGGTTCGAGGCAAATTAAATTTTATATTGAACTTTTTTATGAAGATGATCATGGGATTGAGCAACAATGTAAAGTTCAACTAATTTGGGAAGGTAATGTTAATGCTGTAGGGATGGAGCTATATAGTGACTTAGATCGTCTGGTAAATATGCAGAAAAATCCATTTCAATTAACCAGTGTGTCGAAAAATCCTATTAGTAAAAAAGGGAAACTCCAAGGTATATCGCTTGGCGATGTGTACACGATCCAACCAGTTTTTAGACAGAATAGGGGATCTTTTGTGAGTGTATATGAAAGGACAAGAGATATACAAAGTGAGTTTTTATGTGAACTCCAAAAAGCTAAGGATGAATCTCGTATTTTTATGGATGGGTACAACGAGATTTTGAGTTCTTGGGAAGAATTTTCAAGGTCTTATAAAACTGCATTAAATGAGTGGCTAGAAAGCGGTCTTATTTCTCAAAATCAAATATGCCAATCCGAACTTTATGGAAAGTTAATCACTTCATTGATGAAGAATGCAAAAGGCGACATCAATAGATTAAAGTTATGGTATCCGATTATGAGAATTGGGGTTGTTGAGGTAAATGACACCCAACCTTTAGCCATTATTCCTCCATGGCATCCAATGAGAATGGCAGCTCTAGCGGTAAAAATGCAACAACTGAGAGATGTTATTTTCTATTTCTTAACAACAGAGAACTTAGAGTTTGGAGATGCAAAGTTATTTTTTGATGAATTGGAAACAGATATTGAGCATCCATACTATCCTGAAATTTGTTTGGGATTCCAAGGTGATGAATTACCTGAAGTTTTAATTTTAACCGATAGTGTAAATGAATATAGCTTAATGGAAATGCCAATAATTAAAACAATTTATCAAGAAACAAATGAAGATCCTAAAGATGCAAGTGCAAAGTTAGCTAGTTTACTAGATAGATACTTGGAACTGCAGCCCCATGAAGGAGCTAATTTAGGAGTCGTCCTCTATAACTCTGATTCTACAAGATTGCCTTTAGCAATCGTAGACTCAATTTCTAAATTAAATGACAAGAACGATAATATAAGGTGTCAAGTAGTACTTAGGCATAGAGATACAAATAAGTTGAATAACATTTACTCAAAGATGGTTGAAGGAACAGATGCAGATCCTGATAATTTTGTAGCTAGTGAGATCACAAGTGACTTTATGGCCAAATTAAGGATTGGGGTAATGGCTCATCAATCGTCAGTCTCTGAAAGTGAAGAAGGTAAGCCATACAATGTGGTGTTTCTTCAAGATGTAATATCAAGGCATGCAATGTTTGAATGGATTAAAGTTGAAGTTCATGCACCTGTAGAAAATGTTATTAAACATTTTCCTGCAAGATGGTCGCGTCGTCGTCCAGCGGCTAAAGATGAGTTAAAATCAATAACTTACCTTGTTTGCCCAAGTCAAACTGTTGAAGGTTGGGAATATTTAAAGTTTATTAAAAGCATCACGAAAGCTAGTGATGAAGATAATGTTGAGTACTATCTACCTTCGAGACAGATTACTTTTCAGAACAAGGAGGCAAAAAATATATTTAATGAGTCTCATAAACTTGGTGAGTGGGTAGCGAATTACGATGAGTTGTTAGATCGTAGGCTATTAAAAAGTCAAGGGGTAAATGTAATAAAGTATCAACATAACAAAACTAATGGCCCTAATTTGGTCGTTTCCACTACAACTTCTCTACGCTTACTCAAAATCATACTTAAAAGGAAGCTAAAGTCGTTAAATTTAGGGATAAATGATTTTGATATTGAGAAACTAGCTGATTATTTTATCCAAGAAGCGAATGAGCTATCAGGAGATATTGTCTTAAGGGCAGCTAAGTTAGGAAGGTATGCTAGTGAATTAATGGGTGTAGTGTTAAGTAAATTAATTACGAAGGAAGAAATGCATGACCTGAATAATATAGGCTGGTACTTCCTCGATGATTATGCAAGTTGGTTAGGGAAGAGTGAGGAACAGATTGCAGATATTATGGCAATCAATCCATTTGAAAAAAATGGTAAATTTCATTTGCAAATAATAGTGACAGAGGCCAAATTTGTTGATATTAAAGGTTTATCTAATTCTAAAAAGGTCTCAAAGAAACAACTCGTAGATACAGTTTCTAGAATTAACAATGCACTTTTTGAAGTGCCAGCTAGGCTAGACCAAGATATATGGCTCTCTAAAATCAGTGATCTGCTAGTTGAAGGAGCCGTTTATATGCAAAACTCCTCGATTTCAATTGAGAAATGGAGAGAGTTAATCAGAAGTGGCAACGTTGAAATTGACGTAAAGGGGTATTCACATGTTTTTGTACCAACTAATGATGGTTCAGAAAGTTTAGAGAGCGAACAGTTAAAGATAAACGAACTTAACCATGGTTATCAAGAAGTATTCTCGAGAGACGCAGTTAGAGAATTGCTGCTAGCAATTTTAAATAATGACCAACTTTACTCAGTTAGATCCAAGTTCGCTAATGAAATAACTTGGAATAAATTGGATGCTATCCTTGCAAGTGAGCAAACATCTAATGTTAATCCTACACTAAGTAATGAAGTGAAAGAAATTACATCAGTAGAGGATAATTCTAATCAACAGAATAAAATTGAAGAAACTTCTACAGAAACTAAAGATGTTAGAGGAGTAGGAAGTACGTTAATAATGAACCCTTTGCCACAGACTAATGCGACTTATAAATATCAGGCATTTAATGATTGGATCATTACCAACTCCACACAAAATACGAAAACTGAGAATGAACAATACTGGTTAAAAAATGTTGTAAATTCGTTTAAGGCTGCTTTGGCGACTTATAATTTACAGAGCAAAGTTCTAGATTCAAGGTTAGCTCCTAACGCAGCAATCTTAACACTTAAAGGTTCTGATCGACTAAGAGTAGAGGATATAGAGAAAAAGAAATCTCAGCTTCTTACTACACATGCTTTAAATGTCATTAATATTATTCCACAACCAGGAAAAATTGTTGTATTCATTGAAAGACCAGAAAGACAAACGATACCTGTAGCTACTGTTTGGAGTGCACGTAAATTTATGGAAGAAAATTCAAATACGAATTTAAATTTTGTAATAGGTGCCAAAGAGGTAGACGGCGACTTGCTTTATTTAAATCTTGGTGGACCTTTAGGTGGGCTAGAACAACATGCACCTCATACTCTTATAGCAGGAGAGACTGGAAGTGGTAAATCGGTCTTAATACAAACAATAATCTTGGATATATGTGCAACTAATACGATTGAAACTGCAAAAATTTATTTGATTGATCCTAAATATGGAGTTGACTATCAAGGGCTAGAAGACCTCCCACATTTAGCCGAAGGAATTGTTATTGATCAAGATAGGGCTTCAAAAATACTTGAAGGTTTAGTGAATGAAATGGAATCTAGGTATTTAAGGTTTAGAGAGCATAGAGTTCCCAATCTTAAAGAGTATAACGCAAAAGTATCTGAGTCAGAAAAGCTCCCTTTTATCTATCTAATTCATGATGAATTTGCTGACTGGATGCTTATTGATGAGTATAAAACGACTGTGTCCTCTGCTGTTCAAAGGTTAGGTGTAAAAGCAAGAGCTGCTGGGATCCACTTAATATTTGCTGCGCAAAGACCGGATAAAGATGCTTTACCTGTACAGTTAAGAGACAATTTAGGAAATAGATTAATTCTCAAAGTTGGTAGTCCAGGGACATCTGAAATTGCACTAGGAGAAAAGGGTGCTGAAAACCTACTAGGTAGGGGGCATTTAGTAGCAAAATTGTCTGGAGAGCCAAATTTAATCTATGCTCAAGTTCCATATATATCGAGTGATGAGATCTTCAAGGTGAGTCAAATAATAAAAGAATCAGTTTAGTCAAATTAAAAGGAGATGAAAAAACTAATTTCATCTCCTTTTGAATAGTGTTTAAAGCACATAATGTAATCTGATTTATAATACTAATACAATCTATGTTAGTTCTATAAGGATTCCAAAGAATCTTAAGATTACCGGTATCGTCAAGCATAATTTTCTATAAAAACTTAAAAGTATAAACTTTAATTTATTGGAATTGTCTTATTTAACAAGTAACCAACTCATTATTTTTTCAAATGTGACCATTGAGGAATAAATAGTGATATATTTTACGTTCTGAAACCTCACTTTATCTCAATTTTCATTTTTGTTTGTGCATCTGTCCCAAAAAAAGATATTTGAACGTGAAATCAAATCTTTACCACATATTTCATCACTCAATGTCCTTTTTTGCAATTTTGCCCGGTTCATATTAAAGTATATAATGATAAAAATTGCTGAAAGATTTTATAGAAGGACATGCCCTATAAGGCGCTATGTCATGAGAGGAATTGGATGAAAGATGAGTAAAAATTTCTGGCGTGATTTACCGCGGCCATTTTTTATATTAGCACCAATGGAAGAAGTGACAGATGTTGTGTTTCGTCATGTTGTGAGTGAGGCGGCGAGACCTGATGTGTTTTTTACAGAGTTTACGAACAGTGAGAGCTATTGCCACCCTGATGGCATTCAAAGTGTGAAGGGGCGTTTAACGTTTACAGAGGATGAGCAGCCGATTGTTGCTCATATTTGGGGAGACAAGCCTGAGAACTTTAGACAAATGAGCATTGGAATGGCGGAAATGGGATTTCAGGGGCTTGATATTAATATGGGCTGTCCTGTCCCAAATGTCACGCAAAACGGAAAGGGCAGCGGCTTGATTCTTCGTCCAGACGTTGCGGCAGAGCTGATTCAAGCAGCAAAAGCTGGGGGATTACCTGTCAGCGTGAAAACAAGACTTGGTTTTACTGAGGTCGATGAATGGCGCGGATGGCTTCGACACATTTTGGAGCAAGACATTGTGAATTTATCGATCCACCTTCGCACAAGAAAGGAAATGAGCCAGGTGGATGCGCATTGGGAGCTCATTCCTGAAATCAAAAAACTTCGTGATGAAGTAGCACCTGATACGCTTTTGACAATCAATGGTGATATTCCTGATCGTCAAACAGGCTTAAAGCTCGCAGAACAGTATGGAGTGGACGGAGTGATGATTGGGCGCGGGATTTTCCATAACCCATTTGCCTTTGAAAAAGAGCCGAAGAAGCATACAAGTGATGAACTGCTTGGTCTTTTAAGGTTACATCTTGACCTTCATGATCAATACTCATCACTAGGTCTGCGTCCATTCAAGGCACTGCACCGTTTCTTTAAGATTTATGTAAAAGGATTCAGAGGAGCGAGTTTCTTAAGAAATCAATTAATGAACACATCATCAACAGATGAAGTGCGTGCAATGCTAAATGAATTTGAAGCGAGAAATCAAGAACAATCATGACCAACAAGAGGAGGGGGGCGAACCCTTCTCTTTTTTTATTAAATAGGACTATTAAACTAGTTCTCTTAAATGGTAAAATGAGATAGAAATAACAATTGGAGGTATTTCATTTGAAACCATTTTGGGATAAAGACAGTGAAAGCGATGAAACATTTAAGAAAATCAATGAGAAAGGCATTGCAAAAGCGGAAAAGAAGCTAGGCGTCATCTTGCCGGATACATATAAAAAACTGATTCTCGAACAAAATGGCGGGTATACCCTTCATAACGCTTTTCCAACGGACCAGCCGAATGGATGGGCAGAGGATCATGTGTCATTTGATCATTTAAGAGGAATTGCCAAAAATGAAGGCATTATGGATAGTGATTATTTAATAGAAGAATGGGAATTGCCTGAGGGACTTGTGCTCATTTGTGGGGATGGTCATACGTGGATTGCATTGGATTATAGAGAAACAAAGGAACATCCGCCGGTTCATTACTTTGATCTAGAATATGAGACAGATTTTAAATTAGCGGATTCGTTTGATGAACTGCTTGCTGGGCATTATACTGCTGAATAGGAAAAGGCAGCCGCAAGTAGATATATTTCATTAAATCCGCTGTTATATAGTGTTTTTTGAGAGAGACAAAAGAGTCTCTCTTTTTTTTGCGAAGCAACATTGAATCTCTCTCCAAAACTGTACCTGTTATGTTTAAGTCCTATTATTCAATTGCTTCACTTTCCACTCACTAAATTTTCTGACGATAATATCTGCCACAATGTAAAATGGCAGAAAGCTGGAGTTGTCCACTTTGTTATATAAGTGAAACGGGGTGCTGCTTACATAGATGTTAAACATGGCATTTTGTGCAAGGAGGTTATTCCTCAATGTGGTCATGCTGATAAATTTGATATGTCTCGTTTTCACCAATTGAATGATTTCATCTAAATTCTTCGATTCACCCGATAAAGAAATGATAAATAAAAGGTCATCCTCACCAAATTCAATGATTCCATCTGTTAAGTCCCGCTTGCTTCGTAATACTTGAGATTTTTTATGCAGTGACCATAGCTGCCGCTGTACATCATTGGCCAAATCGAGCTGTGCAGTTCCTGTACCATAAATATAAATATACGGTGCGCGATCTATCAGTTGATTTAATTGATGAAAGTCCAGCTGCTCCATATATTTTCTTGTCTGCCGGATATCTTGATCAAGCAGCTGCATTAAATCTTGTGTTGTCTCTTCAGTGAAAGCATTTAATTTCACATAAGACTTTAAGTCACTGTAACCGTCGAACCCTATTTTCTTGGCAAGCCGATGGATGGATGAAATGGAAGTATGAGCATAACGAGCAAGGTCCTGAATTTTCATTGTCTTCATTTCTTCAAGATGATCATGGATCGTTTTAATAATGTGCAGGTCATTCTTATTTAAATCTTCGAAGTATTCATTTACCAGCTTGTCCAGTATCATGCGATGTGCCCTCCAACATGAAAATATTTTCTTCCTGTGAAAATATAATCTAATGTTACAACTTGATTTCTAAATACGTCAAACCTATTGGTTTTTGTAAGCGCTACCTTTACAGTGGTGTTATGGATCAAGCAAAGGGGTAATGCTTATGAATGCAATCAAGCGGTTTGGCAGTGCTATGGTAGTTCCTGTACTTTTATTCGCGTTTTTTGGTATTGTTGTCGGCCTCGCGACTTTATGTAAGAATTCAGCGATTATGGGGGAAATGGCTGCAGAAGGTACGATGTGGTATAAGGTTTGGACACTGATTGAAAGCGGAGGATGGACGATTTTCAATCATATGGAATTAGCCTTTGTGATTGGATTGCCCATCTCACTTGCAAAAAAAGCGCAAGCACGTGCGACGCTCGCAGCTTTGATGATTTATCTTGTATTTAATAATTATATTCATGCTATTTTGACACTTTGGCCGTCTACTTTTGGTGTTGATTTATCGCAAGGTGTTGAGAATGTAGCGGGAGTAAAAGAAATTGCAGGTATACCTACACTGGATACAAGTATCATTGGTGCGGTGATGATATCTGGAATCGTCATTTGGATCCATAATCGTTTTTATGATCAAAAGCTGCCTGAAATGCTTGGAATTTTCCAGGGGCTTGTATTTGTTGTCATCATCGGATTCTTTGTGATGATTCCTATTGCTTTTGCCGTTGCGTTTGTCTGGCCCTATGTTCAGCAGGGGATTCAATCTCTCCAAGGGTTCATGGCACAGTCTGGTTATATTGGTGTCTGGCTGTTTCATTTCTTGGAAAGGGTGTTAATTCCAACAGGACTTCACCATTTTATTTATACACCTTTTGAGTTTGGTCCAGCGGCTGTAAATGGGGGGTTAAAACCATATTGGATCGCTCACTTAAATGAATTTGCGTCCTCAACTTCCGATTTGAAGGATCTTTATCCATACGGATTTTTATTACATGGGAACATTAAGATGTTCGGCTGTTTAGGGATAGCTCTAGCCATGTATTTTTCTACACCGAAGGAAAATAGAAAAAAGGTTTTGGCATTGGTATTACCCGCCACATTGACAGCCATATTTGCGGGAATTACAGAACCGCTTGAATTTACATTCCTATTTCTCGCGCCTTATTTATTTGTGATTCATGCACTTCTTGGAGCGACCATGGTGACAATCATGAATATGTTTGGTGTTGTCGGAATGATGGGTTCCGGACTGATTGAAATAGCCGCATTGAACTGGATTCCGCTCTCTTCAAATCATGGAGGGATTTATCTGATCCAAGCGATGATTGGACTTCTCTTTACTGCATTGTATTTTGTCATATTTAGATGGATGATTGTGAAATTTGATATTCCATTACCAGGACGAAAAGATGAGGAGGAGACGAGACTATATACAAAACAAGATTATGAGATTCATAAAAAAGCTCATGACAAAAAGGAATCACCCGTTTATGCATCAGAGTATGAAGAGAAAGCCGTTTATTTCTTAGAAGGCCTTGGCGGTAAAGAAAACATTAAAGATGTGACAAACTGTGCCACGCGTCTGCGTATTACAGTGATTGACGCTAGCTTGGTGAAAGATAGGGACTACTTTACAGAAAATAAACTGGCACACGGCATGGCAAAGAGTGGTCAAAGCATTCAAATCATTGTTGGCTTAAGTGTACCGCAAGTAAGAGAGTCCTTTGAGACTAAACTTTCATTAGATTGAAAAAGGAGCTGGATATCATGAAAAAATTTAACATTACCATCGCTGGAGGCGGAAGTACATTTACACCGGGAATCATTTTGATGCTGTTAGACTATTTAGATGAGTTCCCAATTCATACAATTAAACTCTATGATAATGATGAAGCTAGACAAAAGACGATTGCAGATGCATGTGAGATTATGTTAAAAGAACGAGCACCAGAAGTGCAATTACTGGCAAGCACGGACCCCGAAGAAGCGTTTACTCAAGTCGATTTTGTGATGGCACATATTCGTGTCGGAAAATATGCAATGCGTGAATTAGATGAGAAAATTCCATTGAAGCATGGAGTTGTCGGACAGGAAACATGCGGTCCAGGCGGGATAGCTTACGGAATGCGGTCCATTCCAGGTGTATTAGAACTTGTCGATTATATGGAAAAATACTCACCCGAAGCTTGGATGTTAAACTATTCGAACCCTGCAGCGATAGTAGCAGAGGCAACACGTAAGCTAAGACCAAATGCCAAAATTTTAAACATATGCGATATGCCAATTGGCATCGAAGAATTAATTGCAAAAAATTTAGGCTTATCTTCACGGAAAGAACTAGAAGTAGATTACTATGGTTTGAATCACTTTGGCTGGTGGACAGATATTCGAGATAAATCAGGAAATAGCTTAATGCCTGAGGTGATTAAGCATGTAAGCCAGCATGGTTATGCAACAGATGGAACATCCGAACTAGAACAGCAGAAGAGCTGGAACAGCACATTAAAAAAGGCCAAAGATATTCAAGCACTTGATCCAAAAACGGTCCCTAATACGTATTTGAAATACTATCTATTTCCAGATGAAGAAGTGGCACATTCAAATATCGAGTTCACACGTGCCAATGAAGTGATGGAGGGACGGGAAGCTTTTGTTTTTAGTGAGTGTCAGGCCATCATTGATAAAGGAACTGCAAAGGAAACAAAGCTGACCATTGATGAGCACGCTTCCTATATCGTTGATTTGGCAAGAGCCATTGCTTTTAATAAAAAAGAACGGATGCTGATGATTGTAGAGAACAATGGCGCCATTAGAAACTTTGACCCAACAGCAATGGTCGAAATTCCTTGTATCGTTGGCAGCAATGGTCCAGAAAAATTAGTAGTTGGAGAAATTCCTAGATTTCAAAAAAGTCTCATGGAGCAGCAAGTTGGCGTAGAAAAATTAGTAGTAGAAGCATTTGAAGAAGGGTCCTATCAAAAACTATGGCAGGCCATCACATTATCGAAAACGGTGCCGAGTGCTAAAGTAGCAAAAGATATTTTAGACGACTTAATTGTGGCAAATCAAGCATTTTGGCCAGAGTTAACATAACAAAGGAATAAGCAATATGGGCGTCACAGCGCTCATATTGCTTTATTTATTGTAATGGAGACAAAAAGCCCCCTTATCAAAAGGGGGTCACCATTCCTTACTCCGCACTCTCCTCAACCTCACGGCTATCCTCAGTTTCACCAATATAAATAGGGCCGTTTGCGTGGTCGATTCGGATTGGCCATTCGTATGGAATTTGAAGACGTCTAGCGATGGCTCTCCAGAATTTTGTGGAATCCAATTCGAATTCTTGGAAGTCTTTTAATAAGTCTTTGTAAGACGAGCCGTCAAATTGAATGTACATATCTTGAAGGCGCATGAACGCGACATGTCTCACTTCTAGTGCTGCTGCGGCTTCCATTTCTTCTTCTGTTGCTTCTCCGATGATTGTACCTGCGGGCGGTAGCATGTCGTATACGTTAAATTCCTCTTCTTCTTCGTGTGCTGCATTGTGCTGTTGATCTGACATTTTTCTTCACTCCTTCTCGTTTTCAAGCAAAACTTTATTCCGTGCTTACTTCTATTATCGGAAGGAAATGTGAAATGTGGAATGAAAAGAGGAGCAGATCCACAGCACTTGCTTTTTTCTCTTGAATCATCTATGATCAATTACAGATATAAAAGATCTATAATAGATAGAAAGGAGTTTCCTCATGAAATATTCTAAAGCGACCAACTATGCGCTGCATACGATGGTGTTTTTAACTCTTGCGCCAAAGGGTAAAGCGATTGGCGTTGAGCCACTTGCTAAGATGCAAGACCTTTCACCAACCTATTTATCCAAAATTTTAACAAAGCTTGTGAAGGCGGGATTGATTGAATCAACACCTGGTGCAAAGGGAGGATACACCCTTATCAAACGAAAGGAAGACATTTCGTTTTTAGATGTCATTCAGGCTGTAGAAGGACAAACGAATTTATTTCGCTGCTCTTTAGAGCATGACTCCTTCATGCCTCATGATGGCTGTTTGATTGAGCAAGTCATGCAGGATGTGGAAACAAAAATGCAGGAGACGTTAAGTCAAAAACGGTTAATTGATATTGCGAACCAAATTGAGCAGACAGAAAAAAATCCATTTTTCAAGATGTGATTTTTTTGAACTAATTATAGATATTAAGAGTCTTTAAAATCTTGAATAAAAGGAGAGATTGATATGTTATTAGATTGTGCGATTATCGGAGGCGGGCCAGCCGGATTAAGTGCAGCACTTGTTGTGGGCCGGGGCAGAAAGCAGGTCATTGTATTTGATGACGAGCTGCCAAGAAATCGAGTGACTCAGGAATCACATGGATTTATTACAAACGATGGAATGACACCGTTTGAGATCAGACAAGCCGGAGAGGCAGATCTTCAAAAATACCCTAATATCCAAATCAAACGAAGTAGAATTAATGATATACAAAAGCGAGAGGAATTCTTTACGTTACTGACACACGAAGGGGATACATTCGAAGCGAAAAAAATCATCTTGGCAACTGGACTTCAGGATATATTACCAGAGATCGAAGGAATTCATGATGTGTACGGAAAAACGTTGTTTAGCTGCCCTTTCTGTGATGGATGGGAATTAAAGGATAAAGCGCTTGCCCTTATTGCGGAGAATCAGCGAGCCTTGCATATGGCTAAGCTTCTATCCAATTGGACAAAGGATTTGATCGTGTTTACGAATGGGCACGTGTTGGCTGAAGAGGACAAGTCACTTCTGACGGAGCATTCTATTCAAGTCATTGATGTGCCTATTGTATCGATTGATCATGACAATGGTGAGCTGCGATCTCTCCAGCTTGCAAATGGGGAGACAGTAAAAAGGGAAGGCGGTTTTGTCGCAAGTGAATTCAAGCAGTCAGCCCCATTTGCTGAAAAGCTTGGCTGTCAAATGACGAAGAATGCAGGGATTGAAACAGATATTCTTGGACGTACAACCGTCAGTGGTGTCTTTGCATGTGGTGATAATTTAGGCGGTCCTGCTCAGTTAGTTCTCGCAGCAGCAGCTGGAAGTCAGGCAGGAATGGGCGTCATTCATGAACTTGTGCAAGAGAAATTTTAAGAAAAAACATCTCTATGGAAGAGATGTTCAACGATGAGCGGTTTTCCGTTTTGTTAAGGTGTGAGCTGTCCATTCAAAAAGTGTGTAAATCAAAAAGAAGCGCACTGGCATCGCCTCATACATTGGTGATATGAATGATGGCGCACCTCTATTTATTTCTAATTGTTTCAACGGTAAAATAAGAAATAAAGCCAATGAAAGGAAAGCAAATGAGTGATCAAACAAATCGATTTCTAAAAAATCATTTTCCTCATCTTTCCCTCACGCCGCCTCTTTTTTATGGGTGGCCTTTTGGGCTGCGGTTTGAAGTGGCAGATTGGTCATTAGGAAAAGAATCGGTTGTATTAGAAAAAGCGGGAGATCGTGCTTTTGAGATTGTAAAATATGCTTTTGATCCAGAAGACGAAATGCTGCTTGTAACGGATGTGTATACAGAACATGAACATGAATTAACGAAGCGTAAGCTCCTGGTTTATCAAAAATATGTGCATCGGCAAGTAAGGAATCGATTGCGACACGAGCTTTTGACTTATGTACGTCCAGAAATAGAAGATTCACTGACATTAGAGAGATTTACACTCAAATGCCAGCTGCAAGACATTCGATTGCGTCCGCTTCTCCATGCGATGTGCCAGGAGGACTTCTATGCACCGAATCAAATCTTGAAGGGAAAACTGGGTTATGAAATTTACCTAATGAATCTCTCAAAAAAAATGATTTTTCACTTATATGATGATCGAGGCTGTGATCTCATTGCGGCAGATGCTGAGCGTCTACGTCCAGTCTATGAAGGCTTGCAGCACTGGCTATTAGACTATGATCGTCCTAAGATGGACCGGCTGTTTGCAGCCAAATAAAAAAACCGCACTTTCGACAAGTGCGGCTTCTTTTTATGCTTCTACTTTATTGAAAAACTGTGGCAAATATTCTTTGTGTGCTTCTAGCATTTCATCTAAGATGCTTTTTGCAACAGCATCTGATGGGACAAGCGGGTTGATGGTCATTGCGACAAGGGCTGTGTTGTAATCGCCTGTCACAGCTGCTTCAGCGGCTACACGCTCAAAGGATTTAATTTGAGAAATGAGTCCTTTGACAGCGACTGGCATTTCACCAACAGCGATTGGTTTAGGACCGTCTTTTGTGATAACGCAGTTGAGTTCAACGGCAGAATCATTTGGAATGTCACTGATGGCGCCATTGTTAATTGTGTTCACAGGCTGAATGTCATGCTTGTCGTTATAAATGGATGCAATTAAGTTACAAGCTGCATCACTGTAGTAGGCACCGCCTCGTTTTTCAAGCTGTGGCGGCTTGATGTCTAGATCAGGGTCTTTGTAAAGCTCGAACAGATCATTTTCTAATGCGCGAACGACTTCTGCACGAGTTCCTTCGTTTGCTGCTGCTTTCTTTTCCTCAGCCAGCATATCACTTGTTTTGTAGTAGTAACGGTGATACGGACAAGGAATGACGCCAAGCCCTTTTAAGAAATCAGCATCCCACGGAATCGCTTGAATGTTGTTCATTGACATGCTGGAGTTTGGATCGGCCATGTCTTCGATGACTTGGTCCATGATGCTTTTGCCGTCTAAGAATACATTGAGTCCAAATACCATATGGTTTAATCCAGCAAAGCTGACTTCTACTCTGCTTGCGTCTACATCAAGTCCTTTGGCGATTCCCATGCGAATGCCGATTGGGACGTTGCATAAGCCAACGACTTTTCGATGGTTTGAATAACGAAGAACGGCTTCAGTGACCATACCAGCTGGATTTGTGAAATTCACCAGCCATGCATCCGGGCAAAGCTCTTCAATATCTTTGACAATATCAAGAATGACAGGAATGGTGCGAAGTCCTTTGAATAGACCTCCTGGACCATTTGTTTCTTGACCAATGACATCATATTTTAAAGGAATGCGTTCATCCTTCATACGTGCTTCAAGAAGTCCGACACGGAATTGTGTTGTGACAAAATCAGCATCTACAAGCGCTTTTCTGCGATCTAATGTTAAATGAACCTCGATTGGAAGTCCTGCTTTTTTGACCATGCGTTTTGCAAGATTTCCGACGATCTCAAGCTTTTCTTTTCCCGCTTCAATATCAACGAGCCAAAGCTCGCTAATCGGAAATTCATCGTACCGTTTAATAAATCCTTCTACAAGCTCTGGTGTATAGCTTGATCCTCCGCCAATTGTGACAACCTTTAATCCTTTTGCCATGCTCTGCACCTCCGAATAATGTAACGCGCAATGTTATAATAGAGAAAAGTCTTTTTTGTTTTGTTCATCTATAGCTTATCGTGAGAGCATCTCATGCGTAAATGACTTCAGCGTCTTTAGGCAAGGGTGCCCTATTTAGAGATTTGTTACATAAAAGAAACACATTGTGACATGTTGTTGGAGAAAGGGGAAGTCAGATGTTTTCAAGTGAGGTCATTTCCAGCTTTAATGAACTAGAAAGCGCTTTATATCGATATATCATGGAAAACAGTGAAAAGGTCGTGTACATGAGAATTCGAGATCTGGCAGATGCTGCGCATATTTCCACCTCTTCTGTCCTTCGCTTTTGCCGAAAAGTAAATTGTGAAGGCTTTTCAGAGTTTAAAGTGAAGCTCAAAATGTATTTAGAATCAGAGCAGACACCTTCTTTAAAAAGCACACAGCACTTTCTATATGAATTTATTGAAAGAACATTAAAGGGAGACTTTGAGGGGAAAATTAAGGAGGCAGCGAAGCTCATTGCTGAGGCAAAAAATGTGCTGTTTATCGGGACTGGCAGTTCTGGTATTTTGGCGCAGTATGGGGCAAGGTACTTTTCAAGTCTTGAGAAATTTTCATTTTACATCAATGATCCGTTTTTCCCGATGAATATGCAGTATTTAGACAATAGTGTCACCATTGTGCTGTCTGTATCAGGGGAAAACAGTATTACGATTGATCATATTTCAAAGTTAAAAAGGGAAGGCAGCACAATCATTAGTATTACGAATAACCAGCACTGCACGATTTCGCGCATTTCAGATTTAAATATTGCCTACTACGTCACAGATGAGCGGGTACACAGAGCCAATATCACCACACAGACGCCAGTTGTGTATATTTTAGAAGCAATGGCCCGTGACATGTTCGCGATGTTAAAAGAAAAGTAAAAGAGCGGCTGCATCAATCAGCTGCTCTCTTTTTTCTGCTTCATAAAAGAAAGGATGGCAATGCCGGAACAGACGAGCACAAACAGACCGCCTAGCAAATACACAGACCTCGCCCCATATGCATCCGCAATCAATCCAACAAAGAATATAGATAAACCGACAGATACAGAAGAAAGGACGTAATGAGCCGAGTACACCTTTGATAAATCTTGGACAGGTGTTTCCGTTTGAAGAATGGTTTGCTGCGAAACATCACGAATTTGATAAGCAGGCCCCATCAAAATACAAAGCAGCAAAGCAAGCCACGGCAGGCTGTTCAGTGAATAGACAATAGTCAGCACTGCATAAATGAATGACCCAGCTGCCATAAAGAGAAGAAGCTGCTTTTGAATAAATTGACTCATCCATGCAGCCAAGAGCCCGCCTAGAATGGTGCCGATATAATAAGCGGCATTGATAAAGCCCCACCATTCCTCACCTTGCTTTAAATCATGTGTGACAAAGGCAAGCGTAATCGCGCCGATCCACACAGCACCCGCAATATTTTCACAAACATCCATAAACGTCAGGGTACGTACCGTTTGATTTGTCCAAATGATCGTCCAGCCATCTTTAAAGCTGTTCATCTTATTTGCTTTTCGAACCGTCTCTTCTTGTTTTAGAAGAGGAAATACAGGGATGAAAAATAGATAAGACAACACAATCATGACACAAGTAACCCACATTAAAGAAAATGGCCCGATCCATAGGACGAGCATTCCAGTGAACGAATAGCCGGCAACTTGAACTGTTTGATGAAATATGGAAGCTGTACTGTTTGCTTTCACAAGCTGATTTGCTGGCACCAGCATTGGCATGATCGCCTGCAATAAAGGACTGATCAACCCGCTTGTGATGGAAATCAATATGAGTGCACTAAACAGCCAGACCATATGCTGCTGTAGGAATTGAAATTGAACTGTAAACACGATGAGCATCCCAAGACGTAAAAGCGGTACCCATTTCAACAGCCGACCAGCTTGAAAGTGATCGGTTAAAACAGGAGAGAAGAGCCCAGCCAATAGCTGGCATATCGTTCTGATCAGCGGAAAGCCAGCCGCATAGGCAACAGATTGTGTATCTTGATAAATGACAAACGTGATCGTCATCACAAATAAAATATCACTCAGCATGAGAAGGCTTTTACTGCTTGTATAATACCAAAATTTGTTTCCCATATTAAACCGGCTCCTTTTCAAAAACAAGTTTAGTATAGCATGGTGATGAAGGGTTCATAGGCTTTCCATTGAAAAATACATCTTAAGGATGAGAAGATTGTGATAAGCTAAATGAAGGACATTGTAAGGAAAGGGGTTCAATCACTTGAGAAAATTACCAGCACATGACTTTCTGGACAAACATGGCATCCCATATGAGATCAAAACATTTTCTGCCGAAACAGAAAAAGGAGCAGCAAATGTAGCGGCAGCACTTGGTTTTCGCGAGAGACAAATGATCAAAACATTGATCTTTGAAACAGGAGAAGGGGAGCAGCTGCTTGTGATGGTTGGCGCTGACCAGCATATTAAGTCAGGGAAACTAAAGAAAGCGGCCGGCTCCCGTAATATTAAAATGGCTTCACCGGAGAAGGTTCTTGAAGTGACGGGCTATCGAATTGGTTCGATTCCGCCGTTTTGCTGGCAGCCAGAAGGATTCCGAACGATCATTGAAGCTTCGTTGTTAGAGGAAGAGATATTAGGGGTTGGAGCAGGAGAATGGGGAAATGAAATCCTCATCACACCAGAACAATTAGTGAAGGCTTCAAAAGCTGTACCGTTTGACATCGTGCAGCCAGCCGAATAAAAAAAGTGCCTGTTTCAGAAGCAGGCACTTTTTTAATTGGCAGCAGGCGTAGTAAATGGACCGATACCTTTCATTTGCAGGAAGGCATCAACGGTTCTATTTTCTTCAAGATCATTCGCCCGCTTACACACAACAACTGGTCTGACGATCTCAATGCCTTCAATGTACACGCGCCCAATTTCTTTCCGCTTGAGACTGCCTTGAACCGCATCACGGGGAACAAGCGTGATACCATATCCAGCTTTGATCATTTGTATCGCTTCATGAACACCGCTGAACTGCAAGTCCACGGTCGGTTTTTTGATTCCTTTTGAGGTAAAAAGAGAGAAGAGCTTATCTCTTGTGGAACTGCCTTCTTCACGCATCAAAAAAGGCTCCTGGCTCAGGCGCTCTAGCGGGACGGTTGTTCCGTTCAATGGATGGTCTGCCGGCACAATAAAATCATAGCTTAAATTCGTTAAATGAGAGGTGAGAATCTCCTCATGGTGCAAATCCTCGATCACAGCGATGGCCACATCTGATTCATATTGAAGCAGGCTTTCTAAAACCTGAGCGGAGTTTCCACTTTTTAATTCAATTTCCGTTTCAGATGAAGATGTCTTAAAAGCAGCGAGCCAATCTGGCAATAAAAAGTTGAGTGGTACATAGGTAGAAGCGATGCGGAGCCGCCCCTTTTTTCCGTTTTGTAAAAGTGCAATCTGATATTCTACTTCCTTTTCAGCCTCGAACACTTGCCGGGCATAAGGGTATAGAATTTTCCCCATTTCCGTAAGTGTAATACCTCTGCCATTTCGTTTAAAAAGACGGAACCCGATCTCACTTTCAATGCTTCTAAGCTGAGCCGTCACAGCTGGCTGTGTCAAAGATAGCACGTCTGCTGTTTGTGTAACACTTTTTGTCTCTGCGACCTTTGCAAAAATTCGAAGGGCATGTAAATTCAACTTTGCACCACCTATCAATTATTTTGATGGTTCAATCAAAAACATTCATTAGATTTATTATAAGGCATCCCTTATTGTAAAGATAGCGAAGGGGGAAGGGAAAATGGATCATCGTCAAAAGCAAGTGGTGTCAATATCGCTTATCACAGCATTTGCACTGATTGGGGATTCAATGCTTTATATTGTTCTTCCGATCTATTGGAAAGAGATTGGTTTATCATCTATTTGGGAGGTTGGGCTGCTGCTGTCCATCAACCGATTCATCCGCATCCCGCTAACACCTGTCGTTTGGTGGCTCTATCGGTTTGTCCCAATGAAAACCGGTGTATTGATCGCTATATTGATTGCATCAGTAACCACGATGCTATATGGTGTGAGCGGTTTTTGGCTGCTGCTGATTTGCCGCTGCGCTTGGGGGCTGGCATGGACGTTATTGCGTATGAGTGGAATGAGGTTAATTGCTGAGATGGACGAAGGCTCACAGGGGCATTATACGGGGATTTATAATGGGCTTTACCGGCTTGGTAGTTTATTTGGCATGTTATTTGGCGGAATATTTGCCAGCCTGATCGGCTTCCAGTCCATGACGCTTGTTTTTGGTTTACTCACATTACTAGGGGTCATTTTTTATGTCTCTTTGGATGAGATTGAAAAGGGAGAAGAGGGGCAGGTGTATCAAGTCATCAAACAGAGGTGGCTTGCACGAGATGTTGTAAAAGTATTAATGACAGGTATGCTGATCGCACTTGTGATACAAGGGTTATTCGCATCAACACTCAGTCATGTCATTGAAGCAAGGATTGGTGATGGTGAATTTGCTCTGTTCGGCTTTGTCATCGGAGCTTCGGCTTTAAGTGGCATCATTCAAGCGCTCAGATGGGGGTGGGAACCATTTGTAGCACCGAAAACGGGCAGATGGTTTGATGGCCTTGTGATGAAGGAACGAACGCTTTGCTGGATGTTTCTTTCATTTGGAGGTCTCAGTCTTCTGGCGGTCATGCTGAAGGTAAGCGGCTGGTTTCTTGTGATGCTGCTTTTGATCCAGCTGCTGTCAACAGTCTTAACGACATTAACGGATACTCTTGCCTTTCAAAAAGCCTCTGCTGAAACCGATAAAAACCGCTTTCTCGCAAGCTATTCCTTTGTTCAAGATATGGGAGCGGCTTTAGGACCCTTGTTTGGATATACGATGATTCAGTTTTTTGGATCAAGCAGCGTCTTTTGGCTGATGCTTATCATAAGCTTATTGCTTGTCAGCATGTGGGCAAGAGGCAGGGAGCTGCATGTTTCTTCTGATCCAGCATAATAAATTCAGGTCTTATACAAAAAAACTGCCTCTTTCGCTGAATGCAAGAGGCAGTCATGGTTTCTTATTCTACATCTGAATCATAGGCTTTTTGCGTCAGCTGGCTGACCACCTCTTTTAACCCATTTGGTTTATGAAACTCAACAGGTGTGCTTCCTTTTTCGAAGACGATTTGATCTGCTTCAACGAGCACGACATATCGATTGTTGAGCTTTGCAATATGAATCGAGTGGCCAAAGTCTGCTAGAAGACCTTTGATTTCCGTCTCGCCTAGACGCATTTTCATTGTGATATCAGGAGTTTGTTCAACAATATGGGAGGCTGCTTGTGTGACCTGCTCTGTATCGAGTGTTTCTCTAATTTCTCGTTTTTCACTCGCTTCCCATATTTCAAGATCCTCTTCAAACTGCTTTAATTCTTCACTTTCATCCTGTAATGTTTCAAAAACCTGTTCCTGTACCATATTCATGACCTGTGATTTCATGATTTCAGGCATGGATTCACCGTATTCGACGAACTTCAAAAAGTCCTCAAAATAACGAGCGTGTGAGGATTGGTGAATTTTCACTTCCGCTTCCTCAGTCATGCCCTCTTCTGGCATAAACGGGTATTGAATTGATTTCATGTTTTTTGTCGTAATGGCCATTTCGACTTTTCTGATCAAGGTAGATGTATCAGCGATAGAAGCCACTTTCTGCTCGAAATCGCATTTCATAATAAAGACAAAGGAATCGTCGAAATACTTTTTAGGAACGGCAGAAGCCACTAAAAAAACGCCGCCTCTGACAGCACTTGTATCTAAATATGTGCGAACAAACTGTTCACTGCATTCATTAAACAATTCTTTTGTATCTGCAAATCTCGTTTGATGAAATAGGTTGTAGTTTGGGTTTGAGTCGAGCTCATGACCGGGTTCTACAATAAATCGGCCAATTTTGGTCGGTACTTGTTCAGATTTAGGGTGTCTGTCCACTTTTCGTTTGACGATTTTTTTCAGCTCGCCGTCTAAAAAGTCCTTCAGCTCACTCTGTTCAAATTCCTCTTGATCTAGTGTTTGATAATGTTTAAACCGTTTATTTGCTTGTTCATCTTTGCCTTCGATTTCCACGACAAAGAATGATAGAAAACGTATCGTAAAATCCATTGATTGGTCACCACTTTTTCTTCTTCGGATATGTTGAGTATAGAAAAAGGAGTGAAAATCGTCAACGAATGGAGAAATATCGTGTCATTATTTCCCGAGAAATGTTTATTGAAAAACCCTTGATAATAATTATCATTCTTGATAGAATGATAAAAGAAAAGAAGGAACCTGCCAGTTCCTTCATCTCAGAGAAAAATAGATTATTTTGTTTCAAATGTTTCGCAATCAGTTTCAGTATTGCGAGTCACTTCAGTCATCGTGTTTTTACCAATTTTAATGGTAGAAGCGGTACAGCTGTTTTCAGCCCAAAAACGGCAAGAGTTCACTTCACAAAGAACGTTTTGTGCCATGGGAATTCACCTCCGTGATTCATATTGAGAATGAAACAAGCTGCCACTTGAATTCATTCAATCTAGTAGTCTCTTTGTAGAAAGAGGCTGTTTGTGCTGGTTATGCACATGTTTATCATACCATCTACCCTGAAAATATACAATTTAAACTTTGTAAGAGCGAGAATATGAATCTCGCTCTTTTTTATTTGTAAAAATAGTTAAATGCTAGGTGGCACACTCTCTTATTTCGACATATGAATAGAGTAGATTCAAAACCTGATGTCGGACAAAGTATGAGGGTACATGTACTGATTTTCCGCATAAAGATAGGGTTTTTAATCAAAAATCTTCATAGAGAGATGAGGGGAGAAGATGAAAGCAGTCATTCTCTGCGGAGGAAAGGGAACGAGAATGAGTGAGGTCACACAAGCGCTTCCTAAACCACTTGCTATGATCGGAGATCGGCCTATTCTATGGCATATTATGAAAATCTATCAGTATTACGGTGTAGACGAATTTATCCTATTGCTTGGTTATAAAGGAGAGAAGATCAAAGAGTACTTTCTGAACTACGACTGGCAGCACCACAGCATGCAGCTCGATATGGCAACAGGAGAAATGAAGCTTTTAGGGAAATCGGAGAACTGGAAAATCACCTTTTTAGATACAGGTGAAGATACGATGACAGGCGGACGTTTAAAGCAGGCACAGGATTACATCGGTGATGAGACCTTTATGATGACGTATGGTGATGGACTGGCCAATATCAATATGTTTCATTTGCTGAAACGTCATCAGGATCTTGGTGCAGCTGCGACTGTCACAGGCATTGAAAAGAAGTCCCAGTACGGGACACTGAAGGTGTATAACGGGATGGCACAATCCTTCTCTGAGAAGACAGACAGTATCGGGATGATCAATGGAGGATTTTTTGTGTTGTCTCCAAAGGTATTTGATTATTTGACAGACGATGACCAATGCGTGTTTGAAGCGGAGCCTCTTCAAAACCTAGCGGATGATGGAGAGCTTGCCGTTTATGAGCATCACGGATTTTGGACAGCAATTGATACGTATAAAAACCTGAAGGAAATCAACGACATGTGGACAGATGGAAAACAACCATGGAAGGTTTGGTGACAGCATGAGCGGATTTTGGAATGGAAAGAACGTATTTGTAACTGGATGTACAGGGCTGTTAGGGAGCTATCTCGTCAAGGAATTGATTGATCAAGGGGCAAATGTGACTGGACTTGTGCGTGATCAGGTGCCTCGATCGAATTTATATCAAGGCAGTCAATTTGAAAAAATGAATGTGGTGCAAGGCGCATTAGAGGATATGCAGACAATTGAACGTGCGTTAGGAGAATATGAAATTGACACCGTCTTCCATTTGGCTGCCCAAGCCATTGTGGGAGTCGCAAATAGACATCCTGTTTCTACATTTGAAGCGAATATTTTAGGGACATGGAATGTACTGGAGGCGTGCAGAAGACAGCCGCTGATCAAACGAGTGATCGTGGCATCAAGTGACAAAGCATACGGTGATCAGGAGCAGCTTCCTTATGATGAAGACATGCCGCTTAACGGGAAGCATCCGTATGATGTATCAAAAAGCTGTGCAGATTTAATTTCTCATACGTACTACAACACATATGGTCTTCCGGTTTGTATTACACGCTGCGGTAATTTATACGGAGGCGGAGATTTGAATTTTAACAGAATCATTCCGCAAACCATTCAGCTTGTGTTAGAAGGAAAGGCGCCGGAAATTAGAAGTGACGGGACATTTATTCGTGATTACTTCTACATTGAAGATGCAGTGAAGGCATATTTGCTGCTAGCTGAGAAGATGGAGGAAAAAGGGCTGGCGGGAGAAGCCTTTAACTTTAGTAACGAAATTCAACTGACAGTGCTTGACCTTGTGGATAAGATTTTAAAGGCAATGGGAAGTGAGCTGAAGCCTCGTATTTTGAACCAAGGAACACATGAGATTAAGCATCAATATTTGTCGGCAGAGAAAGCGAGAAAGCTGCTTGATTGGAAGCCTGACTACTCCATTGATGAAGGTTTAGAGAAGACGATTGAATGGTATCGCGAATTCTTTCAAAAATAGAGGTGTAAAAAGATGAACAGCATATATTGTACGGTTCTTTCAAGTGGAAGACTTTATCAAGCCATTGCGTTTTTCTTATCGTTGAAGCAAGTAGAAGATGATGCTGTCATCAAGACGTTATGTATGGATGATGCTGCATTTGATTTGCTTCATCAAATGAATTTCCCGCATGTGGATCTTGTTCATGTACGGGAGCTCGAGACACCAGAACTGCTAGAGAAAAAAGAGGAACGGGATGCATCGGAATATTGCTGGACCTTAAAGCCGATTTGGATTGAGTGGTTATTTGAACAGGAGCAGACAGAGAGGGTCACTTATCTTGATGCGGATTTATTCTTTTATGAGAGCCCTCAGGTTATTTTTCAACATCAGCCGAATGCCTCTGTTTTAATCTCAAGAGGGGATATTGTCATTCCAAGCTTTGATGCTGAGGAAGTGAAGATGCTTCAGAAGCTTTTAGGACGCTATAACTCAGGATTTCTACATTTTAAAGGAGATGAAGCCGGACGAAAATGCCTCAGCTGGTGGAAAGAAGAATGCTTAAAAGAATGTAAAAATGCACCGGGAGAAGGCAAGTTTGGCGATCAAGGATATCTGGATCATATGCCGAGGCTGTTTGACAATGTAGAAGATATTGAGACAAAAGGCGTGAATATTGGTCATTGGAACTATGGGCAGCATTCTTATCGGGAGGAGAATGGACGTATTCTCCTGGAGGATGGGCATCCGCTCATTTGCTATCATTTCAGCGGCTTTCGGATTGTGAGCAAGGATGAGATGCAGCAAATTCATGAAAAAGGACGAAATGACCTGCCGTTTTTCCAAGAAGCCTATCGGGAAGTGCTTCGCCATGTGATTGAATCTGTGGAGCAGGTCGATCCGCTGTTTAACGGCTATGCCAAACGGGAGGAGGATGACGCATGAACGAAAAGCCAAAGGTAAGCGTCATTATTCCAAGCTATAATGCCAAAGAGCGTTTAGAAGGAAGCCTTTTTTCCTTAACACTTCAGAAAACAGATATTCCGTTTGAGGTCATTGTTGCCGATAATGGCTCAACAGATGGCACGATGGAAATGCTCGCGAACATTGAGGTGAACTTTCCGTTTAAAAAGGTGCGTATTCCTGTCAATCAAGGGATTGCAAAGGGGCGTAATCATGCCATTCGCGAGGCGGAGGGAGATCTGCTCATTTTCCATGACAGTGATATGCTAGCAGAACCGAGATTTATTGAAAAGCATGCAGAGGCCCATGCTGACAGAGAGGATCTCGTTATTTGCGGTGTGTGCTGGAAGCGGATTTATCGCTATTTTTACACAGCATTTGATAAAGATCATATGAAGCGATTGAAAAAGCAAGGGCTGTATAAGCGGAAAATGGAGGACAAAACGCCTCTTTTATCAATGGAAGAAGTCGAAAATGGTGTATTTTTAGAGAAAAGCTTCGATTTGCAGTCTGAGTTTATTGATATTCTCAAAGACATTTTGGAAACGTACCACTATGATTTAGGTTCTTATGAGCTGCCATGGCGATTTTTTATTACAAATAACTCCTCTGTCAAACGCAAGCATGTCATGGCACTAGGGATGTTTGATGAAAATATCGTTCGGTACGGATTTGAGGATTATGATTTAGGGATTCGATTGAATCAGCTTGGTCTCTCCTTTGAATTGCGAGAGGATATCATGAGTGTGCATCAAGAGCACCCCAGTAATTTAACGTCGTTTGATGACATCAAATACAACATTTTGTATATGTGTGAGAAGTACAACAATATTGATTCCATTGATGTCCACTTGGCTTTCTCTGGTCCGTTTTCTCACACTGTGACAAATGATATTGTGAAAGAAGTTCGGAAGCTGCGTGAGAATTCAGCATTTGATGACCTGTTATCTTATTTTTTAGAACTGATTCATTTGATCACAGAGCGGAATGTAGGCATCAAACGGGATAAAAAAGATATGCTGACAGCCAAGCATGTTCCTTTGAAAAAGCTGGCAGAAGCGGCGCAGCTTGCGCGGCAGGAGTATGGCTGCACGGTACTTGTAGAAGCCATTCAAGGGCTGACGAAAGAGCTGTTACGCGTTGATTTGTTCCAAGTGGATGTGTTGTAAATGGCGTCTTATCACTTTACAACCATTGTGTCGAATACTCATGTCTTTAAGCTTTTGGCGCTGATTCATTCGCTTGAACAAAACGCTCATGCATTCAAGCTGTCAGTTTTATGTGCAGACCCTTTGGCTTATAAGGTGTTAAGGGAGTTCCCTCATCCGCATGTTCAATATGAACAGCTTGAAGACATTGAAGATGACACGCTTCGAAAGGCAAAAGAAGATCGTACGTTTCATGAGTATTGCTGGACGTTAAAGCCTGCTTTTCTACTCAACATTCTTGAGTCCTCAGATGCGGATTATCTTGCCCATCTGGATACAGATTTGTATTTTTATCATGATCCAGAAGCGGTTTTTGCAGAGAATCCAAGCGCTCATTTATTTTTAACGGATCATATGAATTCCAAGCGGTTCTATCATTTTTACGAGTTGTCTGGCCGCTTTAATACTGGGTTTGTAGGCTGCCGTAACACAGATGTTGCCAAACAGGCAGTCACGCAATGGAAAGAAAACTGTCTTGCACATTGTACAGTAGAAATGGATACAGAAAAAAAGACGTACGGAGATCAGCGGTATGTGGAAAGATGGGTTGATGATTTTGAAGGGGTTCATATCGTTGCATCTAAAGGAGCCAATGCGGCGATTTGGAACATTGAAAACTACAAGCTTTCAGTTGTAAAAGGGGATATGTATCTCGACGAATGTCCACTTTTGTTCTATCATTTTTCTGCTTTTACGATCATTGACGAGAATACCTTTAACCTTAATTGGTATTACTATATGAAAGAACAGAAGCTTGTGGATCATTTGTATATTCCGTATGCCGACTTGGTTCATCAAAAGATTAAACAGGTGCAAAAGGTATTTCCAGAATTTAAGCAAGGGTTTATTGCAAAGAAGCATGTTCCTGACACGCATTTTTATGAGAGATGAAAAAACCGCTCATTATTGAGCGGTTTTCTTTTTATGATTCATTCCATTTGGAGATGGTTTGATCGCTAGGAAGTAAGAAGGCTAGGATGCCTAATATCGGTAGAAAGGCAACACCGACCATGGTAGGCGTTAAGCCGAAGGCATCAATGAATGAGCCAAGGGCAACCGATCCGATTGCACCCATACCAAACGCAAGCCCAACAGTTAAACCAGACATTGTGCCAATTTTCCCGGGAAATAGTTCTTGGGCATAAACCACCGTGACAGAGAAGCTTGATGTCAAAATGAGCCCAATTAGTCCGAGTAAAACATAGGCAAAAACGGGTCCGGCAAATGGCAGCAGCAGGGCAAGCGGGAAGGATGCCAATAAGGAAACTAAAATCACGTTTTTCTTGCCAAAGCGGTCTGCAAGCGGCCCGCCTAAAAAAGTTCCAATTGCACCTAGAATGAGAAATAAGAAAATATAAGTCTGTGATTCTTTAATCGTCAAACCGTATTGTTCAATCGCATAAAACGCATAGAAATTCGAAATGGCATTCCCATACCAAGAGCGGGCAAAGATGAGAAAGACGATAATGCCGAGTGCAATGAGTGCTGATTTACGATGAATATCAGATCTAGCAGCTCTTGCAGGTGTTTTTTTCGCTTGGGCCCGAATGGTTTGAAGTCTTCCGGCGTACCACTTTGAAATATAAAGAAGGAAACCGACTGCTATCATTCCAACAATCGTAAACCAAGCCACGCCTGTCTGACCGAGCGGTACGAGCATTAATGCAGCGATAAGCGGAGCAAAGGCTTGACCTGTATTCCCGCCTACTTGATAAATGGACTGTGCAAGTCCCCGTCTTGGACCAGCTGCCATGTTGGCAACACGGGAGCCCTCTGGATGGAAGATCGCAGAGCCAAGTCCGATAAAGACAACGCAAAGCAGAATGGTGGCAAAAGATGGAGCAAACGCGAGTCCGAATATCCCGACAGCACTTGAAAATAAAGCAATCGGAAGTGCATAAGGCATCGGCCGTTTATCTGTGTACCAACCAATAGCAGGCTGCATCACAGAGGAGACCATATTTAATGTAAAGGCAATCAGCCCTAATTGTGTAAAGGTCAGCCCCATTGAGCGTTCCAAAATAGGGAACATCGCAGGAATAACGGCTTGAAGTGTGTCGTTCAGCATATGACAAATACCAATAATCAATAGGATGGGATAAACCGTTGAGCCGGTAACAGAATGTTGAGGTTTATCCTTTGTACGAGCAGCAATGGCCAATGAGACTTCCTCCCTTCATGTATCTGTTTTCTGATTTTTGCATTCTTCTCATTTTATTCATAAGGTGAACTATAAAACAATAGCAAATTGTCATGATTTAGAAAAAAAGAGACACAAGCGCTTGATTGAGCTTGTGTCTCTAAAGAGTTATTTGTAAAAAGAAGCAATCACCGGCTTCATTTTTTGAACGACGAGTCCACTACCGCCGCGGTTTTTCACACCTTCGATCATGCCGACGAGGACGTAATCTTCTTTTTTAGGATTAAACGCAAGTAAAAATCCATTTTCAGTGCCGTCTGTTGCACCTTGTTTGCTCTTTAATTCTGCCGTTCCCGTTTTAGCGGCAATATCCGCTCCTTCGATTTGTAAGGAGTGGGCTGTTCCGTTTGGACTGGTCACGACCTTAGTCAACGCGTCTTTCACTGTGTTTGCCGAGCCTTCTTTGATGATTTGTTTTGGTGATGCTGTTTTTTCATCTTGAATCACTCGAGGGTAGACAAGCTTGCCTCCAGTGGCAAATGGAGAATAGGCATGTACTTGTTCAATCGGTGACATGAGTAATTCGCCTTGGCCATACGCCGAGTCAGCCAATAAGATATCCGATGTTATGCCATCGTTTGATACTTGTGCAGGCTTCATTGTAAATGGCATGTGTAAGTCTTCGCCAAACCCAAATGCTTTCACTTTTTTCTCGTAGGTGTCTTTGCCGATTTCGAGTGCTTCCTGTCCAAAATAAATATTGTCTGAGTACACAAGGGCATCGACCATATTTACTTTTTCTTTATCGTGAACCCGTGTGATGCGATAATTTCCCCAAGATTGATCCTTTTGCCATTTTAGTCCGTGAATGGTACGCACTTTGTCAGGCTTTGTGACACCTGTTTCCAGCCCAATGGCGGCTGTAATGGTTTTGAATGTGGACCCTGGCGCATACCGGCTCGCATATCGAGCTTGGAATGGAAGGTCTGGATTTTCACTGTATGCCTGATATTGCTTAGGTGTAATCCCGTTTGTCATGAGATTGACATCGTAGGAAGGGGTGCTGACAAGCGCTAATAGATCGCCTGATGATGGATTCATGATCGTGACTGCCCCTTTTTCACCTTTCAGCTGATCATAGGCTTTTTTCTGTAAAGAAGCATCAATCGTCAGCTTCACTGTTTTTCCATCTTTTCGAGCTGATTTTTGCAATGTTTCTTCAATGCCTGTTTCATCATGGACGATGAGAATGCTTCCGCCATCTTGTCCGCGTAAGCTTTTGTCAAATGTAAATTCAAGGCCGGTTTTGCCGATGATTTGATCCGCCTTTAATGCTGGATTTCTTTTGATATCATCCGCATTTGCTTTTCCGACATACCCGGTGAGATGAGCGGCGGCTTTGTTATATGGATAGTAGCGCATTTCCTTTGATTGATAGGTGACGCCATTTACGTCCTTTGGAATCGGCTTTTGTTTTAACATCGATTTGAGCGGGACAAACGTGTCGTCTGTGACCCATGCTTGTTTCAACTGATTGTTGATTAGTTCTTCCTCTATATCAAAAGCTTTGCTGATCTTTTTGATATTGCGTTCTTTTTCTTCTCCTGTTCCGAGTTTTCCTGGGATGACGCCAAGTGCGTTTCCACCAGTTGTTTCTGCCAGTGTACGCCCTTTTCGGTCAACAATGTTTCCGCGGACAGCAGGGTCAGCTTTGACCTTGATGGTATCTCCTTTTTCCATTTGCGGGAAGATGAGATTCGGCTTCCAGTCCACTTTCCACTGGTCGTCCTCTTCGGAAAGAACGCCCTTGTAAGACAGCTTATGCAGCTTGCCAAGAGACGTTTTCATCGTTACATCATAGGAAAATTGATATCCATTTCCTTTGTCCTGTTTTTCAACGTTGAGCTTTGAAATGTTCAGGTCATAAGCACCAATACCGTTGAAAATATTGTCGTATTTTTCGGCTAGTTGTTTTTTTGAAAAGTCATTGGCTTTCAAAGATGCACTTGTCACCTCATCTGCCAGCTTCGTAAAGTCTTTCTTCTTCATATGTTCCGTAAAGTTTTGAGCGACTTTTAAAGCCTCTTTTTCTTTTGAGAAAAGAGTATCTTTTAAGAAAAAGAACGCAGCAGCAACTACGATGATGCTAAGAAGAGGGATGATGACTTTTTTCTGTTTCCAAAATGATTTTTTTTGATCCGTATACAATGAAAACACCTCAATTTTTGATTAGATCCTCTATATTTTACAGTGATTGGTCGTGATTTGTATAGTTTCTCCTATGAAAATAGACCAAGGGATCATGTCATGGTTTGGGAAATGGCAGTAAAACAAGCTGGTCATAATGAAAGATATCTTCATTTTTTCTTATGATTTAAAGGATTTCTTAAGAGATCATCGAATGTGGAAAATTAGAAAAAATATGACAAGCGCTTTTAATAGGGGGAATTGTTATCGTTTATAAAAAAGTGAATTTGATTGGACTTGTTCTTGGACCGACATTCTTTTTGCTCGCTTTTTTTCTCATACCTGAAGATGAATTGACCTATGCTGCGAGGGTAGTCTTGGGCATTACGGCTTGGACCGCCACATGGTGGGTGACTGAAGCACTGCCCATTCCTGCTACATCTTTATTGCCCATCATCCTGCTACCGACACTTGGCGGGCTTTCTATGGAACAGGCATCAAGGTCTTATGGAGATCCGATCGTCTTTATGTACATGGGAGGATTTATGATCGCAATTGCCATTGAAAAATGGAACTTACATAGAAGAATGGCCTTACACATTTTAAGGGTGATTGGCACAAGAAGTGACCGCATTGTATTAGGTGTCATGATCGCGACTGCTTTTTTATCTATGTGGATTTCGAATGCAGCGACAGCCCTAATGATGCTGCCAGTAGCACTTGCAGTGATTAAAGAGGTCAAGACAAATGAAATCTTATCTGGTCCATCTCTGGATCGATTCAGTAAAAGCATCTTATTGTCGGTTGCGTATTCAGCGTCAATAGGAGGATTGGCGACACTTGTCGGGTCTGTGCCAAATGCGGTGTTTGCTGCGATGTCAAAAAAACTGCTAGATCGGGAAATTATGTTTTTTGAATGGTTTATGTTTGGTTTTCCTGTTGCGCTGATTCTGCTGATTCTCTTATTTTTGTATTTGACGAGGGTACAGTTCAAGGTAGAACACACAGGTGAAATGAGTGCATCGTTCATTCAAAAGGGATTAGAGGATTTAGGAAAAATGAAACAAGAGGAAAAATGGGTATTTGTTGTTTTTCTCATGACGGCGTTCTTATGGATTTTTAAGCTCTTTTTATTTGGAGGGATGACCGTATCTGATACGTCTATCGCCATTTTCGGTGCCATGCTGTTATTTCTCATCCCAGCAACAAATGGAGAGAGAATATTAGAATGGCAGGATATGAAAGAACTGCCGTGGGGACTTTTGCTTTTGTTTGGAGGAGGGCTTTCGCTCGCTACGGGCTTTGCAGAAACCAATCTAACAGGATGGATCGGAGAAAATTTACAGCATTTGAACGGGCTTTCGTATATCATGCTGTTGATTATTTTAACGGGAGCGATTCTGTTTATGACTGAAATTATGTCAAATACAGCTGTTGCCAATATGATTATTCCGATAACGGTAGGGCTTGGGCTTGCGATTGGAATCGAGCCGTATGGTTTAATGGCTGCGGCTGCTTTGGCTTCCTCTTGTGCGTTTATGCTGCCGATTTCCACACCGCCAAACGCCGCTGTATTTAGTGCGGATGTGCTGAAAATATCTGATATGGTCAGGGCGGGTTTTTGGTTAAATATCATCAGTATTGTGGTGATTGTTCTTGCGGTCTATTTATGGCTGCCGATTGTGCTGAAAAGCTGAGCGCCTTAAGAAGATGAAGGCTTTGACCGAATTGAGACAACCGGTGTTTTTGTTTTTTGGGGCTTCGGTGGTTGTGTGGATTTTTGGATGCATGTGTCTTTTGGCGTGTAATAGGTTGCCCCAATATTGAGCCTGCCTTGGAGCTGGTCAATAGAAAGCTCCCCAAATTCTAAATGGTAATCAATTTTGTCCACGTGCAGGGATTCGATATGGATGTGTGTATCCTCTGAGACAGGAGCAGCTGGTGCAGACATTTTTTGCTCAAGAGCGGCGAGTCTTTTTTCTAGTTCAACAACAGATGGGGATGGACTGGATTCAGTTTTTTTAAAGAGTGATTGAATGAGATGTTTCAAGTAGACCACAACCTTTTCTTCCGCCTTGCTCTAGTCTATGGAAAAGCTGACCGGTATATACTTATAGAGATGACAAGAAAGGGGAGAAGCATATGCTGCCTACTCAGATTCACATTGCCCATATGAAAACGAACTCGATTGGAACAGGAGTATCTATGACGTTTGGCTCGACGTTTGTTCGCAATCATTGCAGTACGATCAAACGAAACAATGGCTTTGGCGAACAGAATGCTGATGGCGTGATCACGATCCTGCCGATTGAAACCATTGATGATCGTGATCAAATAGACGCAGTGAGTATCAATATTCGTCATCTATGATAATAGCAGTCGCTTTTCCTTCATCCTTTTGCAGACGGATGTAAAGTACACCGTCTTTAAAGGCAGCATTCATTTTACCAAGAATCATCTCTGGAAGGCGGATTTTCTTTTCAAACGGACCATACTTCCCTTGCTTTTGGCGAAAGTCCTGCTCGTTAAAAAAGGAAAAACGCTGTCCTTTCACAACCAAATATTCACCATATGATAACACCTGAACATCATCCTTTCGGTAGCCAGGCAAATAAATTAAGTATTGAATTTCTGCATGGGTTTCCACCATGTCGATTGGTGGAAACGACGCATCTGATCCCCGCTGATCCTGCTGTGTGAATGTAAATGGAGATGGACCGTTTGCCATAAAGGGGGATTTTTGCTCATCATCGAAGATCATTTTCCAAAAATCATCTCCATGCATTTGCTGGGCAATGTCCATCCACTGCTTCATTTTTTCGAAGTCCATGTGAAGACCTCCTGTTAACATACTTGAAGGGTGCTTGCATATACCTATAAAAAGGAGGTTTATCTGTGGTTCAACCAACTCCGTATATCAATATTAATATTTTCATGTTAAAAATTAATTCCTTTGAAAATGCGTCGGCGGTGAATGTCGGACAAAATTTGTTAGCAGAGTGGCAAAACTCAGATAAAAAAAATCAGGGTTACGGACAGAATTTTGGAGATGCCAGCGGTTTTGTCGGTACAAAAAGCCATGTAGATGATCGAGATCAAGTGGACTCACCTGCCTCTTTTTCACCAGCAGCTAAACCCATTCAAAGGAAGTGACGTGTGATGTTATTCTCACCTTCAGTCGTCAATGTCGGTGCTTTTAAAATCAATGCAATGGATCGGGGTGCATCACTGACGCTAGGACCTTATCAGCAGATTGATTATTTTCTCTCGATGAAATTGAATCAAGGTTTTGGTGAGGACAATGGAGATTGTTCACCGCTTGTCATTCCGATTTCAAGCGTGTTAGATCCAGATATGGTGGACTCAAATTCAGTCAAAAACAGCGTGGTTTAAGAAAAAAAGAGACCGGGAATTCCCGAGTCTCTTTTCTAATTTGTTTCATTCAGATGGCTTTTTCGTCTTGCATAGGTGAAATAGACAACAACACCGATGGCGATCCAGATGAGGAAGGCTCTCCATGTCTCCCATTTCAGTGTGGCAGCCAATGTCATACAAATGATCGCACTGATAATCGGAAGCACAGGCACGAACGGTACTTTAAATGCTGCTTTAAGATTCGGATGTTTTTTCCGTAAAATGATGACCGCAATGGAAATCACCGTGAAGGCTGCTAGTGTACCGATGCTGACTAAATTCGCAAGCGTCGATAAATTCACAAAACCTACGATACACGCTGCGACTGCACCTGTCAGCCAAGTGTTGGCAACGGGCGTTTGCGATTTTGGATGAACCTTTGAGAAAATATTTGGCATAAGCCCATCGCGGCTCATCGCAAAAGTTAAGCGAACCTGTGCATATACCAAGGCAATGAGAACCGTTGTAATCCCAATAATAGCACCGGCTGATATGATACCCGCCACACTATTTAGGCCAACCACTTGAAGAGCAAATGCGACAGGATCACTGACATTCAGCTTCGTATAGTGAACCATGCCTGTTAAGACAAAGGAAACCCCGATGTATAAAATGGTACAAACGCCGAGCGCTCCGATAATTCCAACCGGCATCGCCTTTTGCGGATTTTTGACCTCTTCAGATGCATTGGCGATCGCATCAAATCCGAGGTAAGCAAAAAAGACGGTTGCCGCGCCTGCAATCACGCCGTTAAAGCCCATTGGCATAAACGGTGTCCAGTTTTCAGGTTTGACGTAAGCAAAGCCTGAGATGATAAAGAGTAGGACGATGGCAATTTTGATCAGCACAATGATGTTATTCAGCTTTGTGCTTTCTTTGACGCCTCTTGAGACGATAAAGGTGATGAGCAAAATAATGAGTGCGCCTGGAAGGTTAAAGACGGCCCCGTCAGCGGCTCCAGGTGCAGCTGATAAAGCCTTCGGTATGTGAAGACCGAATCCGCTGAGCAGTGATTGAAAATAGGACGACCATCCACTTGCCACAGCAGAGAGCGCAATGACATATTCAAGCATGAGATCCCAGCCCATTAAGAAGGCCAGAAATTCTCCAAGTGTTGCGTAGGAATACGTATAGACGCTTCCTGACACAGGAATGGATGAGGAGAATTCAGCGTAGCAAAAAGCAGCAAGGGCGCATGCGATCGCAGCCAAAATAAAAGATATAATAATCGCAGGTCCTGCATCATTTGCCGCAGCAACCCCCGTAATGACAAAGATTCCAGTCCCGACCACACAGCCAATGCCAAGCAAGATTAAATCAAACGTATTCAACGAACGGCTCAGCCGCTTCGTTTGACTTTCAAGCATGAGCTGGTCGAGAGATTTTTTTCGAAATAAAGAACTCATGTTGACCTCCTAATGGATAAATCTTTTCGTAAGACGAATGTTAGTATATGCGCAAATGACAATTTAGTCAATTGGTTGAAAAACGCTTTAAATCACTAAAGTGTTAAACGTCACAAGCGAATAAGCAATAAAAAGAGACATCCGCCGGGAAATCGAAGGCGGATGTGGTGTCAGACAATCTATGTCTGTTCAGCAAATATTTTTTCATTGTACAGCACACTTGGATGAGTTGGATGATGGGCGGAAGAGGCACGGTGATGTATTTTGGCTTGTTCCAGGTTGCCGAGCTGATAATAACAGTAGCAAAGCTGAAGGTGAGGATACCACGTTTTATACTGTGTAAGTGTGAAGGCTGTTTCATTTTCAGGAGCCTTCAGCGCCTGCTCATACCAAAAGATGGCTGCCTGATGTTTATTTTGTATTTTTAAATGATCCCCGATCCGGCAGCAAAATTCTGGCCGGGGCTGATCATATAAGAAGGAACGTAATAATGAGGATAAGGCTGCTTCCTCATAGCCTTCCGCATAATAGCAATCCGCTAAATATTGGCATGTGCGAATTTCATCCTCAATCCAGCACTGTTTTGTGTTTAAAAATTCATGATAAAAACGAATCGCTTTGACATGCTGCCCGTTGTCTCTTAATTCATTGGCAAAATAAAAGAGATCACGGGGCGTCATATCCTCTCCTTTTGCCAGCATGTCTTCATAAATTCGCAAATTGCGTCCAGGCTCACCAGCAGTTGTTTTTTTGCGTTTTTGATGTGTGACGGCGATATCTGCTGGAAGGATGTTTCCATACACTTGAAGAAACTCATGAACGGCCCCGTACCACTGAAAGTTCAAGGAACGCTTCACAAGGCGATTTCTTCTATATTTGAAATTGACTTGACCGTTTTCATCGAATCCCACATGATAAAACATCGAAACGGCATCCACCGAGGGATCAAGTGTCTGCTTGAGCTGAAGCAGTTTTTGGCGGTCTTCTTCAAGCAGAACATCGTCAGCATCGAGCCATAAAATATACTCTTTCGCGGCATGTGAGAAAGCAAAGTTACGTGCTTTTGCAAAATGCTGGATCCATTCAAAATCCAGCACTTTTGCTGAAAAGGTATGAGCGATTTCCTTCGTTTGATCTGTTGATCCCGTATCAACGATGATCATCTCATCGACAATGTCTTGAACAGACGAAAGGCAGTCCGCCAGCACCTCCTCTTCATTTTTCACAATCATACATAAGCTAATGGTTATCATCTTTAGATCACCTCTTCATAGTGTATCGAGCATCAAAAGGAAACATTCTTTTCAGCAGCGGGTTTTTTAAAACTAGTTTTCTGCTACTGGCTGATTTAAAATAAAGGAAGAATCTATGTAAGGGCTGATAAAATGAGTATATTGAATGTTGAAGGATTATATAAAACCTATGGCGAGAAAACGCTGTTTGATCATATTTCTTTTCATATAGAACCAAAGGAACGCATCGGATTGATTGGACCAAATGGAACAGGGAAGTCAACGCTTTTAAAGGTCATCGCAGGACTTGAATCGTTTGAAGAGGGTGACATCACGAAAGCGGGGACACTTGATATTGAATTTCTCGAGCAAGATCCTGAAATGAGCGGGAATGAAACGATTCTTGACTACATTTTTTCTGGAACGGCACCAATAATTCAAACGATGAAGGCGTATGAACAGGCACTCGCCGATTTAGAGCATGATCCGCAAAATGAGGCAAAACAAGAGGCGCTGATGCGCATGCAAAATCGAATGGATCAGGAAGATGCATGGGATGCGAACCTTTCAGCCAAAACGATTTTGACAAAGCTTGGCGTGAAAGATGTAAGCCGCTCTGTCCATGCATTATCAGGCGGACAGAAAAAACGTGTTGCCATTGCTAAAAATTTAATTCAGCCTGCTGGTTTGCTGATTTTAGATGAACCAACCAACCACCTTGATAATGCAACCATTGAATGGCTTGAAGGATACTTAAGCCAATATAGCGGTGCTGTCATCCTTGTGACGCACGATCGTTATTTCTTAAACCGGGTGGCCAATCGGATTTATGAGTTAAATCAAGGACAGCTTTATACGTATAAAGGAAATTATGAAGTCTTTTTAGAAAAAAGAGCAGAGCGGGAAGCAGAAGCTCAGGTGAAAGAAACGAAGCGTCAAAACTTGCTTAGACGAGAGCTTGCATGGCTCAGGCGAGGAGCAAAAGCAAGAACGACAAAGCAGAAAGCACGTATCGGCAGAGTCGAAGAGCTGAAGGATCAAAAAGGACCTGATACGAAGGGCGAGCTTGATTTTGCCATCGGCTCACACCGCTTGGGAAAACAAGTGATAGAGGCAGAAGACTTATCGATTTCATTTGCTGGCCAGACCCTTGTGGATCGGTTTACAGATTTAGTCGTGCCGGGCGATCGTATCGGATTTATCGGGCCGAATGGAGTCGGTAAAACCACTCTGCTGAACTGTCTAGCAGGTAAGATTGAACCGACTTCAGGACAATTGACCATTGGACAAACTGTTCGTATTGGTTACTACACGCAGGATCACAAGGAAATGAATGATGAGCTGACCATCATTGAGTACATCAAGGAAACAGCTGAGATCGTCAAGACGTCTGATGGCGCCATTGTAACAGCAGAGCAGATGCTGGAGCGCTTCCTTTTCCCAAGATCGATGCAGCGGACGTATATTCGTAAGCTGTCAGGGGGAGAACGCCGCAGATTGTATTTATTGAAGGTCTTAATGGAAGAGCCGAATGTTCTCTTTTTAGATGAGCCGACGAACGACCTTGATACAGAAACCCTCAGTATTTTAGAGGATTATTTAGAGCAGTTCCCTGGCGTCGTCATCACAGTGTCCCATGATCGTTATTTCTTAGACCGAGTGGTTCACCGCCTGCTTGTCTTTGAAGGAAATGGGCGAATCTCACACTTCCAAGGTGCTTACAGCGATTATATGGAACAGGAAAAAGAGCAGAAGCGGACAGAGACAAAGCCTGCTGAAAAACAAGTAGAAGCTGCGCCTAAAAAGAGAAAAAAACTTTCTTATAAAGACCAGCTTGAATGGGACGGGATTGAAGACCGGATACAAGCATTAGAGGAAAAACATCAGCAGCTCGAAGCCAGCATTGCAGAGGCAGGCAGTGATTTTGGGAAAATTCAAGAGCTGATGGACGAACAAAAAGCCGTTGCGGAAGAACTAGAACAAGCAATGGACCGCTGGACAGAACTATCTCTTATGATTGAGGAAATGAATGAATAAAGGTGTGGAAATAAAAACCTGTAGAGCAATCTACAGGTTTTTTTGATAGAAGCATTTAGCATACGCATCATGCTGATGAATGGATTCTTCATTGCGACACTCGACTTGAAAGCCTTTAATCCATGGCTGTTCATATAATTCGATGGCAATTAATCTTGTGATATCTTCTACAAAGCGCGGATTTTCATAAGCCTCTTCTGTCACTTTTTTTTCATCAGGTCTTTTGAGTACGGGATAAAGCGGTGCGCTCGCATTAGACTCAATGATATGTAAAAGAACGGCCTTGATGTCGTCAGGGAGCGATGCTTGTTCAAACAACTCTACGAGAATGGAAACAGACCCGCGCTGATTATGGGCACCATATTCACTGATTTCCTTGGAACAAGGACATAATGTCGTGACCTGTGCATCACAGCCCACATGACAGGTCCATCCGTCCTTCTCATGAAAATGGACGTCATATTTGACAGTTGCATGCATCAAGCCTGATTGCCCGGTGACTGGACTCTGTTTTTCCATGTACCATGGAAAGGCAACTTGAACGGAAGCAGAGGATTGATCCATTTTCCGGGCGAGCGCAGCCGTCAATTCTTTTAGGGTATTCACATCAAACGGCTTGTTGCTTTCATAAAAAGAGTGTAGCTGTTCAGTGAGACGGCTCATATGAATACCTTTTTGGTGAGCTGGCAGGGATGTACTCAGTGAAAATTCAGCAGTGGTTGTTTGGCGCTGTGGTGCTGTTTTAGATACGATATGTATGGGATAGAACATGTGGCAGATCCCGACTTGTTCAAGATGAAAATAAAAGTCCTGCTCTGTTTTTTGAATGTCCGTCATGTCCTCTTTTTGCCAAGGCTTTGTGCCAAGACTTGGCGGTACAGATCCGAATAGCTGGTGCCGTTCTTCTTTAGGTGGAAATGAGCGCATATGGTACCTCCTATAAATCGTAATTATTACTATTTATTCTGCAATAAGATGTGGAATAAATCAAGTGTTAAAACTTTGACGTTTACGTTAAGGTTATAAAGGTGTATAATAAAACATGAATTGATGAGCAGGAGGCACTGGCGATGGAATGGATGAAAATTGATCAAGTGGCGAAAAGAAGCGGACTGACAAAACGGACGATTCGTTTCTATGAAGAGATTGGTTTATTATCAGCACCAAAGCGGACAGAGGGCGGAGTCAGACTTTATTCAGAGGACGACATGGAAGAGCTAGAGAAAGTGATGCAGGCAAAAGAGGTACTCGGCTTTTCTTTACAGGAGCTTCAATCGTTTATGGAAATCGGAAAGCAGCTAGAGCTGAATAAAGAAGGCTACTTGCTGTCGCTTGATCCGAAGGAACGATTAGAGAAGTTGTTAGATATTGAGGCGCAGCTGACTGTGCAGCATCAATTGATAACAAAAAAGCTTGATACGATTCAATCTTTTAAAAAGGATCTTGAAGCGATGAAAGAAAGAGCGGCTCATGCAATTGAGCAATTACAAAAATAAACACCTCTGCGTGTTTATTTTATTTTGTCAACATTTGAAGGAAAGGTTCTGATGGAATGAGGGAAGAAGAAGTGTTGAAACAGCGTACAAGTCTGCTTAGGCAGCCAAAAGCCGTTTGGGCTGTTGCCTTTGCGTGTGTGATTTCGTTTATGGGAATAGGACTCGTCGACCCGATCTTGCCAGCCATTGCATCGCAATTACACGCATCTCCAAGCCAGGTCTCTCTTTTATTTACAAGCTACTTACTTGTGACCGGCTTTGTGATGTTCTTTACCGGCTTTATTTCTAGTCGGATTGGTGCGAAATGGACGTTATTAGTTGGACTCATTTTTATTATTGTTTTTTCTGCTTTAGGTGGTACTTCTTCAACGATTAATGAATTAATTGGCTTTAGAGGCGGATGGGGCATTGGGAATGCTTTATTTATTTCAACTGCACTCTCTGTCATTGTTGGTGTATCTGTTGGAGGAAGTGCGAAGGCCATTATTTTATACGAGGCAGCACTAGGTCTTGGGATATCGGTTGGACCGCTGCTTGGCGGTGAGCTTGGCACAATTTCTTGGCGCGGGCCTTTCTTTGGCGTTGCCGTGTTAATGCTTATTGCTCTTTTAGCGATTACCTTTATGCTTCCACCTATGCAAAAGCCGCAGAAAAAAGTGAAATTATTTGAGGCTGTCGGAGCGTTAAAATATAAAGGACTATTAACGATGGCATCTGCCGCTTTCTTATACAATTTTGGTTTCTTTGTGCTTTTAGCGTATTCACCATTTGTGCTCCATCTTGATGAGCATGGACTTGGTTATGTCTTTTTTGGTTGGGGGCTATTTTTGGCTGTGACCTCCGTCTTCTCAGCGCCGGTCATTCATCGCAAACTTGGGACATTGACCTCGCTTGTCGTTCTGTTTGCTTCGTTTGCTGTGATTTTATTCGGTATTGGGGTATGGACGTCTCATGCTGTGGTCGTGATCTGCGGAATTGTAATTGCTGGGGGAATTCTCGGTATGATCAATACAGTGCTCACGACAGCTGTGATGGGGTCAGCACCGGTTGAACGTTCAATTGCTTCATCCTCTTACAGTGCTGTACGGTTTATTGGGGGGGCGATTGCTCCTTGGATTGCCGGAGTTCTCGCTGAATCCTATACAGCAAGTACACCTTATTATGTCGGGGCTGCTGTGGTTCTCTTAGGCATGATCATCCTGCTCCTTGGACGTAAGCATTTGGTGAATATCCAAGCAGGTCATTAATTAGAAAAAGCCTTATATCTCTAGTAGATATAAGGCTTTTTTGTCGTTATAATACTTTGGTCGTCCAAGATTCGCAATTCCAAGTTTCGGTTGCCACATCTTGATAAAATTCAGGTTCGTGAGAAATCAATAAGACGCTGCCTTTATATTCTTTTAAGGCGCGTTTTAGTTCTTCTTTTGCATCGACATCTAAGTGGTTTGTTGGCTCATCGAGAACAAGTAAGTTGGTTTCTTCGTTGATCAGCTTGCAAAGACGGACCTTTGCTTTTTCTCCTCCGCTTAAAACAGACACACGGCTTTCAATATGTTTTGTCGTTAATCCGCATTTTGCAAGAGCGGCTCTTACTTCATATTGCGTGTAAGAAGGGAAGGTGCTCCATACTTCTTCAATACAAGTATTGCTGTTTTGCTCTTTTACTTCTTGCTCAAAGTAGCCAATATGCAAGAATTCTCCACGTTCCACCTCACCAGAAATAGGTGTGATTTCCCCAAGAAGACTTCGGAGCAGCGTCGTTTTTCCGATACCGTTAGCACCGTACAACGCAATTTTTTGCCCGCGTTCCATTTTCAAATTCAATGGGCGAGAGAGCGGTTCATCATAACCGATGACCAAATCTTTCGTTTCAAAAATCAGTTTCCCAGACGTACGTGCCGGTTTAAAGTGGAATTCTGGTTTTGGCTTTTCTGCCGCAAGTTCAATCATATCCATCTTATCCAGTTTCTTTTGACGGGACATCGCCATATTTCTTGTGCTGACACGTGCTTTGTTTCTGGCGACAAAATCCTTTAGTTCAGCCACTTCCTGCTGCTGTCTTTTATAGGCCGCTTCGAGCTGCTGCTTTTTGACTTCGTACACTTGTTTAAATTGGTCGTAGTCGCCAACATAGCGCGTGAGCTCTTGATTTTCAACATGATAAATCAAGTTGATGACACTGTTTAAAAACGGAATATCATGTGAAATGAGGATGAACGCATTTTCATATTCCTGTAAATAACGCTTCAGCCACTCAATATGCTGCTCATCCAAATAGTTGGTCGGCTCATCGAGAAGGAGAATTTCTGGCTTCTCTAACAGCAATTTCGCTAGCAGCACCTTCGTACGCTGACCGCCACTGAGCTCCGTCACATCACGGTCCAGCCCGAGATCCGTTAAGCCAAGACCTCTTGCAATCTCCTCGACCTTAGAATCAATGATATAGAAATCATTGTTTGTCAGTGCATCCTGAATGACGCCCACTTCCTCTAACAGCTTTTCCAGCTCATCAGGATCGGCTTCACCCATTTTGCCATAAATGTCATTCATCGCGGCTTCCATTGAAAATAAATAATGGAATGCATCCTGAAGGACTTCACGGATCGTTCTGCCCTTTTCTAGCACGGTATGCTGATCAAGGTAGCCGACACGAACATTTTTCGCCCATTCGACTTTTCCTGCATCTGGCTCCAGCTTGCCAGTAATAATATTCATAAACGTTGACTTTCCTTCACCGTTGGCGCCAATTAAGCCGACATGCTCGCCTTTTAATAAACGGAAGGACACTTCGTGGAAAATGGCTCTGTCGCCAAAGCCATGACTTAAATCTTTAACAGATAATATCATTTTTTACACCTCAAATAGATTCAAAACGGCTAGTGCCTCTCATGATTATATCGAACTGTCCGGCTCGATAAAAGCATCAAAAGAAAAATTGCGTTTCAAAGCTGATTTTGAGATACTAAAGGATAGATTGAATGAGGATAAAGGAGATCGACATGACGGAAAATTGGGCATTTTTGAAAGAAGCAAAGCCATTTATTCGAGAGAACTTTCAAGCGGCTGGCTTCGAAAAACCAACAGCTATACAAGAAAAAACAGCAGAGTGGATTACGGAGAAGCGTGATGTGATCGCAGAATCGCCAACTGGAACGGGGAAGACACTTGCGTATGTTCTGCCGCTTTTAAATAAAATAGATGTCAATATCAAGCATCCGCAAGTCTTAATCTTGGCACCTTCAAGAGAGCTTGTGATGCAAATCTTTGATGTCGTGCAAGAGTTCAAACAAGGATCAGACATCAAAGCGGTCTCCTTGATTGGTGGAGCGAACATCAAGAAGCAGCAAGAAAAACTAAAGAAACATCCGAACATCGTTGTGGCGACACCGGGCCGAGTACAAGAATTAATCAAAATCAAGAAACTGAAAATGCATGAAGTCAAAACGATTGTATTAGACGAAGCAGATCAGCTTCTTGTGCCAGAGCATATGAAAACGATCCAAGGGATCATTAAGTCCACATTAAAAGAAAGACAAATCCTTTGTTTTTCTGCAACGTTGAAAGAAGAAACCGTTCAGTTGATCAAAGAAATGACATCTGAACCAGAAGTATTGAAAATTGCTAGAAGCGAGGAAGAAGCGCAGAAAGTGGGTCACTATTATCTGTTATGTGATCAGCGTGACAAAGTGAAACTACTGCAAAAGCTATCACGGCTTGAGGACATGCAGGCGCTCGTTTTTGTGCGTGACATTACGAACTTAAGCATTTATGCAGAGAAATTAGCGTATCACCATGTCGACCTTGGTGTCCTTCATAGTGAAGCAAAAAAAGCTGAGCGTGCTGTAATATTAAAATCATTTCAACAGCGTGAATTCCCGCTCCTCCTTGCAACAGATATTGCAGCAAGAGGAATCGATATTGATGACCTGCCATATGTCATTCATGCAGATATGCCAAATGAAGAGGGCTACATCCACCGTTCAGGCAGAACCGGACGCGCTGGAAAAGAAGGCGCAGTTATCAGTCTTGTTACACCTCAAGAGCAATCAATGCTGAAAAAAATGGCGAAAAAGCTGAATCTTTCGCTTGAAGAAATTGTGTATAAGCAAGGCCAGCTGCAGCTTGCGCCCAAGCAGGCATAAGAAAAGGACCCTTCCACATGGAGGGTCCTTTTTTGTTATGAAATTTTGACAAGCTGTTTTCCGACATTTTCCCCTTTGAATAGTCCAAGGAATGCGTCAGGAATGTTGTCAAAGCCTTCTATGATTGTTTCTTTATATGTGAGTTTGTCTTCTTTTACCCATTGTGCGAGATCCTTCGCTGCCTCTCCAAAACGATCTGAATAGTTGGCAACGATGAAGCCTTGCATCAATGCACTTGTTTTGATGAGTTTTGTTTGAACACGCGGTCCGATGTCCTCGCTTGCACTAATATTATAAGAAGAAATGGCACCGCACACTGGAATGCGTGCAAAACGGTTCAAATGATTCATCACCGCATCTGAAATTTCGCCGCCTACATTGTCAAAGTACACATCAACACCGTTAGGACAGGCTTTTGCAATCGCATCATCTAAATCATTTGTTGTTTTATAATTAATCGTTTCATCAAAGCCCAATTCTTTTAAATAAGCGAGTTTATCATCAGATCCGGCAATACCCACGACGTGTGCGCCTTTGATCTTAGCGATTTGCCCCACAACGGAACCAACGGCACCTGCGGCTCCAGAAATGACAACCGTCTCGCCTTCTTTTGGCTGGCCAATCGCAAGCAGGCCAAAGTAAGCGGTTTGCCCTGGCATCCCCAAGATGCCTAAATAATAGGACAATGGCGCAATGGACGGATCAATTTTAGTCAGAGATTCAGCTTTGGCAGTGGAATATTCTTGCCAGCCAAGGAATCCAAGGACAAAATCACCCTTTTCAAATTGAGGCGATTTCGACTCAACGACTTCTCCGACAACACCGCCCTGAATCACTTCATTTAGCTTGAACGGAGGTGTATAGGATTTTGTATCCTGCATTCGTCCTCTCATATAAGGATCTACAGAAACATATTTCGTTTGAATCAAGACCTCTCCATCTTGCGGTACAGGTATATCTACTGTTTCAAAATGAAAAACATCTTTTGTAGGTAACCCTTTTGGACGTTTAGCTAATTGAATTTGCTTTTGTTGACTCATGTCAAATCCTCCCTTTCACTTGCAACCTAGATTTACATTAACATGATGCTTCTTTTCGTTCAAAACATACGGTCTTTTCAAAACACACACAAAAAAGCAGCCGCCATCTCATCGAAGGGGACTACTTTTTCTGAAAAGATACAGAGAGGAGCGGCGGGAGACAGCCAAACAGCTGATACACATCCGCATCACGTTCTTTTAACAAATATTCGTTTGCATTTTGCATGGAGGCTTTCATCATATCGCGCGTCACAAAAGGAAAAAGGATATTCAAATATGAGGACAACAGGTCTTGTGGATCTTGATCAATTGACTCGATATCTCCAATGTTAATAATGATGGAAAAGAGATAATCAATGGAGATGCGAAAGTGCTGTTCGGCAAACAATGTAAGCGGCTTTGTATTCGCTTCTTCAGGATTCCACTTTTGAAAAAGCTGTTTCACCAAATCACTGACAACCCAAGCATTAAACTGCTGCTCCGCTGAAAAGTAATACATCAGCTCTCCCTCATTTCTAGCCTCCAGTATAAGAATTGTACAACAAATCAACAGGAATGAACACGATATTTCAGAAAATTTAGTCATTTTCACAGGCTTTTTGTCAAAAATAAGTCGATAGGCATGGTATGTTCATTAAGCAAATTGGATGTGCTCTTGTAAGGTTTAATGTCAAAAGTGACGGGTAAAAGATTCGTAAGACGTTAAAGGAGGAATATAAAATGAAACCTGTTGTAAGAGAGTATTCAAATGATGAAACACTTCAAAGAGATGTAGAGCAATTAAAATCACTCGGTGTTGCAAGAGAGGACATTTATGTTCTGTCCCATGACGATGATCGAACAGAGCGTATTGCAAATAATGCAGATGCCAATACGATAGGCTCAAGAGAAGTTGGACTCAAACATGCGGTTGGGAACATCTTTAGTAAAAAGGGAGATGAGCTCCGCAATAAAATTCATGAAATTGGTTTCACCAAAGAAGAAGCTGAGACATTTGAAGAGCATTTAGACGAAGGGAAAGTCCTTCTCTTTGTCACAGATCATGAAAAAGTGAAAAACTGGGCATAAACGCCAACTGAAAAAGCCCCTTACTTTTGTAAGGGGCTTTTTTTCATGCCGTCATGTCTGAAGGAGAGACATATATCTTTTTTACGATAATAAGTAAATACAGAAGTATGGAATAAATAGTAAACGCTCTAATTGAAAATGCCGTTATACCAATGAAAATCATGGAGAATCAGAAAAAATAGTCGAAATATCACAAAAAACCATTCGGGAAATAATTATTGTATCTTTCTATTTTGATTTAAAATTAAATAAAAAACTTGTGTAATTTAGTAGATAAATTTCTTAGTTCTATTGGTTTAAGTTGTATTTTTGTGTAGAAATAAGTGTTTTAAGGTCAAAAAACCACGAAAATTACCTGTATTTTCAATTAGAAAATTCATTTTAATGTTTAGGAAATAATCTGTTGACAAAATAAACTAAAAACAATATATTTGGCTTATTCCAGTCATTATGGAATTAGTTGTTAAATTTCCGTCAGGTTTATTCGAAGCATAATCTAGTGAAAGGGGGTGGCAGGAACCAAGGTGTAAGCGCCTCTAAGTTACAAAAATGTCTACTAGAACAGAGCAAATCGTCGTTTACTTGAAGAAAAAATGATCGCCATTCTAAACAGTAGATTGATCTTTCTACTAAAAGCACAGTGTAAGAGATTGTCAAAAGACGTTAAGTCCTTATAAAAAAGAGAAAGCGGTTTCAATAAGAAATGTGAGTTGATCGAACGGTGAAGGAGGTGAACTCATATGAAAAAAAGAGAGAACAAGCTGAGGCGATGCGGCCTTCAAACGGCTGCATATGAGGATGAATGCTGAAAAAGAAGAGTGAACATGTGGGATGCTTCTCTTCTTTTTCAGACAAACAGATTTTCCTAAAAAATCCATCTTTCATTTTAACATAAGGTTTTTGGCTTGAAAACCACCTTTGCCCGAAAAGAAGATTGTGAATTGAAGGAGGTTTCATGATGAAAAAGGCTTTGTACCATGAAGACAGTGGATTGTATTTAGAAAAGATGCGCATGGCATTCCAAGAGCATTATGAGCAAAGAACAGATATGTGGTCCACTGATCCATCCTTAACAGACGCAGCAGTGATGTCATTAAAGGCATGGCGTTCAAGGGAAAAGAATGCACTTGCTTCTGTGCTGGATATCGGGTGCGGCAACGGCCGTGCACTTGAGCATTTAAGCGGGCTTTCCGCATATGTCGGTATCGACCTGTATGAGCATGAGGAGTGGGAAGGGTTACAGAAAAGAGAAACAGTTCCTGTTCATTTTGTTCATCAAGATTTTATGTCATGGTCCATGGATCAGGGACGCGGGATGCAGTTTGATTTAATTTTAGATCATGGCTGCTTTCATCATCAACATCCTGATGATCATGAACGTTATTTAAAACAGGTCTCTTCTTTACTTCATGAAGGCGGTGTCTTTTCACTTGTTGTCTGGGGAGAACGGTGGAAAACAGGATTGATCGGAGAAGATGGACGTTTCCATTTTTCATTTTCAGATTCTCAGCTTGGCGAAAAAATTTGTACATCAGGTCTTGAGCTTGTATCCATATCACCGTTACAGGCGAAGGCCGGAATAAGCCAGCATCATGTCATTGCCGTCAAAATCTAGTACAAAGGCGAGTGATTCAAAGCTAGCAGAGGTGTTTATGGGAAGAAAGAGCGTCTGCCAATCAAGGGCGTTTGCTGCTCTGACAGAAAATAAAGCATATGAACCAAGATTTCTGCTCCTTTGTACTGGAAAAGGACAAGGTCTAAAGCGATGAGAGACACTGCACATCCATTTCCTTCTGCGGTAGCACACAGGCTGAGGGAGTGCGTACACATATTCATCACTCCATCACTGCGCTATGGGAGTCGATTTGGGTGCAGTGATGAATAGGGGGGAGACAAATGAACAAGTTTGTAGATGAATTACAATCAATGATTCATCATTTTACCTTTCAAGAAAAACACTATTTGCTCGTGGGTCCTGTGAATTTGCCAATTTCCATTCAACATGAAGAAGTGCCATTTAAGTGGTATGCCTTCGCACCTGTTGAACGGGATACAAAACCAACGATCGAATCGATTGTCCAAATGAGTACCGCGCAGCAAACCTTTTCCTCTTGTCTCTTATTTGGCGACTTTGAAAATGAACGGCCGCCGCTTGTGCGAATCCATAGTGTCTGCCAAACAGGGGATGTGTTTGGGTCACTGAAATGTGACTGTGGTCCACAGCTTGCATTATCGCTGAAGAAAATCACCGATTACGGAAAAGGCATGCTTGTGTATATGGCCAATCAAGAAGGGCGGTCTATTGGGCTGATGGCAAAAGCATTGACGTATAAATTACAGGAAATGCAGCTGGATACTTTTGAAGCCAACCGCCTGATCGGCTGCGGGGATGATGATCGGCATTATGAGGAAGCAGCAGCTGTTTTGCACTATTTAAACAAAGGGAAACCATTGCACTTACTAACGAATAATCCAGATAAAGTCGATTCTATTGCAGCTTACGGTCTTCCTGTTTTGCGGTTTGATCATACGGTCGAAGCCTCTCTCTACAATGAAGCCTATTTAAAAGCAAAAGCAGCCTCAGGGCATATGGTTGATGAGAAGAAATTAATTAATCAATAGACGAGTATATTGAAAGAAGGCGGGAGAAAAGCGTGAAACCTGATATCAATTGGATTCAAATCCCAAGCGGCTATGCAACGATTGGAAGTAATGAAGAAGATATGAAAAAGGCATCAGAATACTGGAAAGACAAGCTGCTCAATCCAACCTACGGCCGTGAGAAAAAATTTCAAAAATGGCTGTACAAAGAATTTCCATCCTATCAGCCGTATATCAAAGAATTTTTTATCTCAGATACGGTCGTCAATAATGAACTGTATCAAAGCTATTGTGATGAAACAGGCCAGACATACCCGGAGAGTTTAACGAATGAAGAGCTTGGCGGGGGAAAAGATCATCCAGCTTGGGGCATGGACATTGAGGAAGCCTTCTCGTTCTGTCAGTGGCTGAGCGGGAAACTTGGGATGGATGTGTCGATTCCTACGGAAGAAGAATGGGAGTATGCTGCCCGCGGAAACACGAGAAATCAATACCCGTGGGGAGATGAGTTTGATCCTTCTTACTGCAATACGCACGAATCAAATATTGAAAAAACGACGCCTGTCCGTCATTACGAAAAGGGCAGATCCTTATTTGGTCTTTATGATATGGGCGGCAACGTCGAGGAATGGGTCAACACCAAATATCACGTATATGAAGGCGGCATCGAGGTCGTCGATGATTTAACGGAAACACTCGGAAGTGACTATTACATTTTAAAAGGCGGCTCCTTCGCAAGAGGTGGAGATTTATGCAGAGTCGCAAGACGACACGGGAAGCACCCAGATCCCGTTTTTCGATTTACTGGTTTTCGTTTAGTGACTCGTCAAAAACAACATATAAAGGTGGGAGTGTAAAACCATGCATAGAGGACCAATTACATCTGTTTTATCAACTCAGCACGACCAAATCGTTTACACTGGCGGCTATGACCGCTGTATTTATCAGTGGAACCGGGCGACGGGAGAAGGTACGTTTATTGGCAGTCACGAGCATATCATTAACTCAATATCTCTTTCTGAAAACGGAAAGTATTTAGCGAGTGCATCGTCAGACTATACCATTCAGTTGTATGAAACAGGCACAAATACCCGAATCCGCACTTTGTTTGGTCATGCGGATGATGTAGAAGCCGTCGCCTTTGCGAAGCAGGATACCTTGCTTGTATCCGTGTCCAGAGATAGAAGATGCTTAGTCTGGGATATCGAAACGGGCGCTATTTTAAGAGAATTCCATGGCCATAGCAAAGATGTATTAGCTGTATGGATACATGGTGATAAAGCTTACACAACAGGTGATGATGGATACGTCCTTGTATGGCTGTATGAGACCGGAGAAATTGTAGGGGAAATCGGCCCGTTTGATTATGAGTTGGATACGATCAGCGGCAGCAATCAAAAAGAAGTATTCGCACTTGGCAGAGATGATGGCACCGTCATTATTTATGATGCGGCTACTTTACAGGAGAAAAAAATCATCAAAGCCCATCTACAGGGCGTCAAGCGCGTGAATTTTTCTCCAAGCGGCAATTACTTGCTGACAGCAGGCTACGACCATTTAATTAAGCTGTGGAATTATGAAACAGGTGATTTAGTTGATACACTACTGCCTCATAAATATCAGTGGGAGCGCTCGCTTGTCTGGACAGAGGATGAGAAGTCAATACTAGGAGCCAGCTTTGGAAAAACATATTGTGAATGGTCGATCGAAAAGGGCGAAGTCGTATCAGATGAGATTGAAATGGCAACGCCATCTATCAATGATATTGCGCTGACTGATGCGGGTGATATTATTACCGCATCTGATGATGGAAAATTCAGAAAAAACGGGATTGAAATTGCCAAATCGACGGGCGTTTTAACAAATGGAGTAGCTGTTGCACGGGATGGAAGCTATTATGCGTGGGGAGACCATGCAAGTCAGGTGCATATTGTTCATGAGTCATTACAGCAAATGGTTTCGTTTGATCTCAACACAGGTCCGGTCAACAGCGTGTATTTCCACGAGGAGGATCGTCAATTTTATATTGGAACTTACGGCGGTTATGTACATGTCATTTCGACAGAACACTTAAAGGAAATCGGTCGTTCCAAAGCACACGATTGTGCGGTCAAAGCATTAAAGGTAGAAGGAGATCTTATCATCACAGCAGCAGTTGAAGGAACCATCTGTCTTCTAGATAAAAAGAGTTTGTCCTTAAAAGCGGAATACATCGGTGCGACAGAGCTGTTAAATGATGTCTTTATTGATAGTAAACGAGACCGTATCGCCATTGTCAGCCGTGACAAGAATGTGAGATTGTTTGATTTGCATACAGGAAGAATTTTAGACCAGCATAACGAACACCAATATTCGATTAAATCGGTCACAGTTACAGACTCAGGCAATATTGTAAGCGGTGATTATTGGGGCTATATCGTTGTGTGGAATCCAGAGCTGGATGTAAACACCGGCCCAATTAGAATTGCCCAAAATGGGATTAGTGCCATCAGACAATTAGGCAATGATGTATATGCAAGCTCATATGACGGCGGGATTTATCACGTTCGAGAAGATGGGACGCATACCGAAGTACTACGCTTATTCGAACAATTTCCGAAAGAAGTAATCTCTCATTAAGAAAAAGAATGTAAGCGGGGGATTCTCATGATAAGTGTTTGCAAGGAACATATGAAAAAAGGTCTGTCTGTACTCAATTGTCCGCATGTGCTCCTCATTAATAAATATGAATGTCGCAAATGCTGTTTTTGTAAACAACGAGCATCTTATAAACTTTTTTATTCCTTGCCTTACTATGATCGATCTGAAAAGAAACGGATGGAAAAAATATAGCACATGAGAATAGAACTCCTTCATTCCCTGAAGGAGTTCTTTCCCTTGAAAGAGAGGAAAGGAGACTTACATGAAAGACGATGTTTTTTATATGAAGCTAGCGATTGCCAACGCAAAGGCCATGAAAGGACAAACCTCACCAAATCCGCTTGTCGGGGCAGTGGTAGTCAAAAAAGGTGAGATTGTTGGAATTGGTGCTCACATGAAGGCGGGCGAACCGCATGCTGAAATTCATGCGCTGCAAATGGCAGGTGATAAGGCGAAGGGAGCTCATATGTATGTGACGCTCGAACCTTGTTCGCATCATGGGAAAACAGGGCCTTGCTCAGAGGCCATAATAAAGAGCGGGGTGAAACGTGTGGTCATTGCCACTGGGGACCCAAATCCGCTTGTAGCAGGTAAAGGGGTCACGATGTTGAAACAAGCAGGGATAGAAGTAGAAGAAGGGATATGTAAACGGGAAGCGGACAGCTTAAATCTTCCTTTTTTTCATTCCATACAATCAGATCTTCCTTATGTCATATTAAAAACAGCCATTTCATTAGACGGGAAAATTGCAACAGCTCACCAAGAAAGCAAATGGATTACGGGAACAGAAGCAAGAAAAGAAGTGCAGCAATTACGTCAAGAAGCAGATGCTGTGATAACAGGCGTCGAAACCATTATTCAAGATGATGCAGGTCTTATTGTGAAAGATTCAATCGTGACACAGCCCATTCGGGTCATTTTAGATTCCACATTAAGGATCCCGCTTCATGCGAAATGTTTAAATGATCATATGGCAGAAACCATTATTTGTACCTCAAACAAGTACGATCAAAAAAAATACCATCAACTGGTGCAAAAAGGACATCAAGTATTTGTCACAAGCGGAGAAAGTCGGACAGACCTTCATGCGGTGTTACGTATGTTGAAAAAGCGTTCTGTGATGTCGGTACTTGTGGAGGCGGGAGGAAGTGTGAGTGCATCCTTTTTGGAAGCATCACTCGTGAACGAAGTCATTATTTATATGGCACCATTATTAATTGGAGGGAAAGGTGCACCCACTTTCTTTGAAGGAGAAGGTACGAAAACATTAAAAGAAGCCATCCGGCCGGTAGATATGGATTATAGTATGGTAGGAAAAGATTTGAAAATGACGATGAGACTTTAATGAAAGAAAGACCTTGTACATGAAGTGCAAGGTCTTTTGATTAATAAAAAAATAAAAGTGTACATACACCTTTCTAAGTCATGATGAATACGATGGATGGGGGTGATTCTATGAGAAGATGTAGACAATGTGGAAAGACATATCCAACTCATTCGACAGACCACTACCAAAAAGGAAGCTGGTATGATGCGTATAAGGATGATGGCTGGGAATGTGATAGTTGTAAGAAAGGAAGATCAGGGAAGCCAGGAAAACCAGTGAAAAATCCTTGCTGCGGAAAAGATCCTTGTGTTTGTGTGATTCCAGGTCCGCCAGGCGGGAGAGGAAGAAGAGGCCCAGCAGGTCCAGCGGGTGCAGTGGGTCCAGCGGGTCCGGCAGGTCCGGCAGGTCCAGCAGGTCCAATCGGTCCAACAGGCGTAGGTTTAACAGGCATCCTGGCATTTGATCCAGCAGTAGCATCAGCCTACCCAGTAGGGCAAGTGGTGACATACGATGGCAGTACGTATGTGGTCAATTCAGCACCGCCATTAGGGACGCCTGATACATCACCGGACTATACGCTTTTAGCTGCTGCAGGAGCAACAGGTACAGGACCAACAGGTGTTACGGGAGATCCAGGTCCGACTGGGGCAACCGGCGCTACCGGTGTAGGTCTAACTGGAGTTGTTCCGTTTGATGCGGCAGCGGCACCAGGGTATCCAGTAGGTCAAGTGGTGACATATGAAGGCGAGACGTATCTTGTAAACACAGCATCGCCAACGGGTACACCCGATACTTCCCCAGATTATACGCTTTTAGCTGCTGCAGGAGCGACAGGAGTTACGGGCGCCACCGGCACAGGAGCAACTGGTGCAACAGGTGAAACGGGAGCGACCGGCGTCACAGGAGCAACGGGGGAAATTGGTCCAACCGGCGCCACCGGCACAGGAGCAACCGGTGCAACAGGTGAAACGGGAGCGACCGGTGTCACAGGAGCAACGGGGGAAATTGGTCCAACCGGCGCCACCGGCACAGGAGCCACCGGTGCAACAGGTGAAACGGGAGCGACTGGCGTCACAGGAGCAACGGGGGAAATTGGTCCAACCGGCGCCACTGGCACAGGAGCAACCGGTGAAACAGGAGCAACCGGCGTCACAGGACCAACAGGTGCAACTGGGGTAACTGGTGAAACAGGGGCAACAGGAGTGACCGGAGCGACTGGAGTCGGTTTATCCGGAGTCGCAGCGTTTGATCCAGCAGTAGCGCCAACTTATCCAGTAGGTCAAGTGGTGACATATGAAGGAGGAACCTACCTTGTTAACACGGCGCCACCAACAGGCACACCAGATACGTCACCAGATTATACGTTATTGGCCGCTGCAGGAGCGACTGGCGTTACAGGAGCAACCGGTACAGGAGTCACGGGTTCCACCGGCGCAACAGGAGTGACAGGACCAACGGGAGAGGTTGGTCCAACCGGAGTCACTGGCGTCACAGGAGCAACAGGAGAAATTGGTCCAACCGGTGCCACTGGTGTAACGGGAGCGACGGGGGAAATTGGTCCAACGGGAGCTACTGGTACGGGAGCCACCGGTGAAACAGGTGCAACAGGGGTCACAGGAGCGACAGGAGAAACTGGTGCAACCGGCGTCACAGGACCAACAGGTGCAACTGGGGTAACTGGTGAAACCGGGGCAACAGGAGTGACTGGAGTCGGTTTATCCGGAGTCGCAGCGTTTGATCCAGCAGTAGCGCCAACCTATCCAGTAGGTCAAGTGGTGACATATGAAGGCGGAACATATCTGGTCAATACAGCACCGCCAACAGGCACACCGGATACTTCTCCAGACTATACGCTATTAGCAGCCGCAGGTGTGACAGGAGCCACCGGAGCCACTGGAGTAACGGGTGAAACCGGAGCAACCGGCGTCACGGGAGTAACTGGAGCAACCGGGGTAACAGGAGATACGGGGGCAACCGGAGTAACCGGAGCTACCGGAGCCACCGGAGCCACTGGGGTAACAGGTGATACAGGAGTAACCGGTTCTACCGGAGCCACTGGGGTAACGGGTGATACAGGAGCAACCGGAGCTACCGGAGCAACTGGAGATACGGGAGCAACAGGAGTAACCGGTGTAGGCTTAACTGGCATTCTGACATTTGACCCGGCAACAGCGCCAACTTATCCAGTAGGTCAAGTGGTGACATTTGAAGGTGGAACCTATGTTGTGAATACAGCACCACCAACAGGTACACCAGATACGTCACCAGATTATACCTTATTGGCATCCGCAGGTGTGACCGGAGTCACTGGAGTCACCGGAGCTACTGGGGTAACAGGTGATACAGGAGCAACGGGAGTCACCGGAGCCACCGGCGCAACCGGAGATACAGGGGCTACTGGAGTCACCGGAGCAACTGGTGCAACCGGAGCCACTGGTGTAACGGGTGATACAGGAGCAACAGGAGCAACAGGAGCAACAGGAGTAACCGGAGCAACAGGTGCAACTGGGGTAACAGGAGCCACCGGAGCAACAGGTGCAACTGGGGTAACAGGAGCCACCGGAGCTACCGGAGCTACAGGTCCAACAGGTGTGACAGGATCGAGTGCGATCATTCCGTTTGCTTCAGGTACACCTGCCGTCCTGACAACAATTGCAGGCGGACTTGTTGGAACATCCAGTTTGATCGGATTTGGTAACTCAGCGACAGGTGTCAGTATTTTAGGCGGAGTGATTGATTTAACAGGCGCTGCAGGTACATTACTCAACATGGCGTTTTCTGTTCCAAGAGCCGGAACAATCACGTCATTTGCTGGCTATTTTAGTACGACAGCAGCTCTTTCATTGGTCGGCACGAGTATTACGGTCACAGCTAGTCTATTTGCTTCACCGACACCAAATAACAGTTTCACCCAAGTAGCGAGTGTCACTTTAGCTCCAGCTTTAACCGGTGTTTTAACGCTGGGTGCTATAGCAAATGGTATTGCGACTGGTCTAAATGTACCAGTCACACCGGAAACACGATTGCTTGTTGTATTCTCCGCATCAGCTACAGGTCTATCCTTAGTGAATACCGTAGCAGGCTATGCGAGTGCTGGTTTATCGATCACGTAATAGGCATACAGGGATGACTCGATTCGGAGTCGTCCTTTTTTGTTTGAAAGAATTTTCTCTTAACTTAGGAAGAAAAAATGATATCATTTTCTTAGAGTCTATTCGGGTGAATCTACTGAATTAGGGGTTGTGGCGGTGAGGATGGGCAAAAGGAAAGTTACTTTACAAACGAAAATTTTGGGGTTAATTATCGGGCTTTTGCTTGTTGTCATTGCGTTATTAACCATTTGTTTTGGTTTTCTGCAGACATCAGAAAGGCAGGGACAAGCTGAACAGCTGGCGGTGCAGACCGCTAGAACAATATCATATATGCCGCCCATTAAAGCATCGGTGGCCGTATCAGCGTCCCAAAATGAAGAACAGGCAGTGCTTGAGCAAATGAAGGAGCAAGTAAGAGCACATGCCATCTTCATTACCAACCGAAAAGGAAAGGTTCTTATTCATACGAATCATGAGGACGTAGGAAAAACCATCAGTGTATCGGAAGGAAGAAGTACCCTCTTATTTGGAGGAACCTCCATATCCACTGATGACTCTAATGGTGAAACCGTTGTCAGAGGCAGTGCGCCCATTATGAAAGAAACAGAAGGTCATGAAGAAATTATTGGGACAGTCACCGTCGAATTTTTAAAAAAGGAAATCGATCAAGCGACAGCTCATCAGCTATTGAAGCTTAGCTATATTGCCCTTCTTGTGCTCTTGCCTGGAATATTCGGTGCGATTTTTTTAACAAAGAGTATTCGCAAAGATACATTAGGGCTTGAGCCGCATGAAATTGCTTCGCTGTATCGAGAAAGAGAAGCGATGCTTTTCGCTATAAAAGAAGGGATCATTGCGTTTGACCAGAAAGGCGCGATTACGATGATGAATACATCAGCTGAACATATGCTGCGCGTCTCAATAGAACTGCCCCTTCATATTGATCAAGTCTTGCCAAATGCCAAACTTCTTCTCTATTTAAAGGCAGAGACGATTGAACCTAACATCGAAACCGTCGTCAATGATAAAACCTATGTTTTAAATGTGAAAAAAGTAATGCAGGACAATCGAGTATTCGGAGGGATTGTGAGCTTCAGGGAGAAAACCGAACTGACGAAGCTGCTGGATACATTAACAGAGGTCAGCCAATATTCAGAAGACCTAAGGGCACAGACGCACGAATTCTCAAATAAGCTGTATGCCATCTTAGGCCTGCTTGAGCTGAATCAAGTCGATGAAGCCATCGACTTAATTAAAGAAGAATATCATCTGCAAAACCGACAGCACGATTTACTCATGAAGCAGATTCGGTCTCCTAAAATACAAGCCATCTTACTTGGCAAGCTAGGGAAAGCATCTGAGAAGAAAGTCCAATTTCACATTGATGAAAATAGCTCACTAGAGCCGCTCCCAGCTCATTTAAGTCTATCTCACTTTATCACCATCATTGGCAATCTCGTAGACAATGCTTTTGAAGCTGTATTAAATAAGGAGAAGCGCGAGGTAGACCTATTCATTACAGATATTGGGTTTGATATTATCATAGAAGTGTCAGATTCAGGTGATGGAGTGAATGAAGAGGAACTGTCACAGATTTTCACAAGAGGCCATTCGTCAAAGGGAGAAGGACGAGGCTACGGGCTTGCGAATGTGAAAGAAGTATTAGACGAGCTTGGGGGCTGGATTGAAGTTGCGAACCAAAAAGAAGGCGGTGCCATCTTCACTGTATACATACCGAAAGGCACAAAGGGGGAATAGATGGTGATTAAGGTACTCATTGCGGAGGATGATTTTCGAATCGCTGCCATTCATGAATCTTATATACAAAAGATAGAAGGATTTAGGGTCGCCGGAAAGGCAAAGAGTGCAAAGGATATGTGGGAGGCGCTCCAAAGGGAGCAAGTTGATCTCATCTTACTTGATGTCTATATGCCTGATGAGCTCGGCACCAACCTGCTGCCGCTTTTAAGAGAACGCTGTCCTGAAGTAGATGTGATCATTATCACGGCTGCAACGGAAACGACGCTTTTAAGAGATGCACTTCATTACGGAGTGGTTCATTATTTAATCAAACCGGTGACCGCACAAAAGTTTGCACAAGTTTTAACCGAATATAAAGAAAAGAAAGACATCATCAATTCAAAGGATGAAGTCAATCAAACGATGATCGATCTGTTTTTTGGGCAGATGCAGGAAGAGCCAAAACAAAGGGATGACAGAGGTCTCCCTACAGGCATCAATTCACTGACCTTGGATAAAGTGAAAACATTGATGGCATCAGAAAATAGCGGAATTACAGCAGAAGAACTCGGGGAAAAGATGGGCGCATCACGTACAACTGCGAGACGGTACGTAGAGTATCTCGTGACAACAGGGGAATGCCGGGCAGAGCTTGCATACGGAATCATTGGTAGACCTGAACGGAAATATTATCCTGCCAAACAAGCGGAGTCATAAAAGATGAAAAAAGCAATATTTTTTGTTATCGTGCTCTGCCTTTGTATGACGCTCACCTTTAATGAAAAAAAGGCTGGAGATTCTTTCCTGAAGCAAAGCTCCTTATATATTGTGGTGTCGGGTGTACCAGAGGGGGGATTTGACCAAACGGCTCAGGTGATGAAATCAGTGCTTGAACAAGAGAAGCTGGTGAAACGGCCTGTGAACATTCTTTATCAAAGAGGCGGAACAGTGGATAAAGGATGGACATACATGATGGAGCGAGAAGCCAACTATATCAGTTTAAATTCAAGCTTATTGTTAAGCCGTAATTTGCTTGGCAGCAGTAACGTGACGATGAATGATGTAACACCGCTGGCAATCCTTGCAGAAGAGTGGCAGGTCGTCGCAGTCCCAGTGGATTCTCCTTTTTCAAATGGGAAGGAGCTGTTACACGCACTCAAGAAAAAAACAGATTCCTTAAAAATTGGGTTTGCGCCTGACTTTGGAAATGATGATCAAATCTCATTCGCCCGGGCAGCAGAAATGGCAGGGATTGATCCATATCGCATTCAATTTCTGAAATTTGACAGTGCAGATGATTTATTTCAGGCGCTTATCGATCATGAGGTAGATGCAGCAACGACTACTATTACAGAGGTTCGTCATGATTATGAAAAAAAGAGGCTGAAGCTTGTAGCGACAACAACCAGCCAGCGCTTAGATGGATTTGAAGATGTGCCGACATGGAAAGAACAGGGCATACCGCTCATCTTTTCCCATTGGCGCGGTGTGATGGGCCCAAAACAAATGAGTCAGCATGACATTCGTGAATGGGATCAGCTTCTTCAAAAAATGACGAAAACGAAGTCCTGGAAAAAGCGATTAAAGCAAAAGGGCTGGACAAGTCGTTATATGAACAGCAAAGAGGCAAAGATCTTTATGGAAGATCAATTAAGGCAATATGAGCAATTGATACAAGGAGAACAAGCGGTCGAATAAGACCGCTTGTTTTCATGTAATCAAAAAAACTATGTTTGAACAAAATGAACAAAAAGCATTTATCGACCTAAAAAGAATTAAAATTCATAATATTTACTTCAATTCCCACCTCAGATATGATGACAAAAAGGGTTGGAAATGGGATACCAACACATTAATGAAAGCGTATACAACATAAGGGGTGAACAATATGTTAGCAATCTTAGGATTTCTTATGATGATTGTATTTATGGTTTTGATTATGACGAAACGTATGTCTGTTTTAACGGCATTGGTGTTAACACCGATTGCATTTGCTCTTATCGCAGGTTTTCATTTTACTGAAATTTCAGACATGATTGTCAAAGGCGTGCAGCAAGTCGCACCGACAGCGGTCATGATCATGTTTGCGATTTTGTACTTTGGCATTATGATTGATGCGGGTTTATTTGACCCAATGGTGGCGAAAATTTTAAAAATCGTTAAAGGCGATCCATTAAAAATCGTGGTCGGAACAGCTGTCCTGACGATGCTTGTTGCACTTGATGGTGACGGAACAACGACATATATGATTACAACAACAGCGATGCTTCCACTATTTACACTGCTTGGCATCCGACCAATTATTTTAGCCGGAATTGCCGGAGTTGGCATGGGAATTATGAATACAATTCCGTGGGGAGGAGCCACACCTAGAGCGGCGAGTGCACTTGGGGTCGATCCTTCACTTTTATTTGGCCCGATGATTCCTGTCATTGGTGCAGGGGTTCTCAGTATGATTATTGTTGCTTATTTTCTTGGAAAAGCCGAAAGAAAACGTCTTGGTGTCATTGAACTTGACCAGCCGATTCATGCAAATGAAATGGCAGCGGCACTGCAAGATGACATCAAACGACCGAAGCTTTGGTGGTTTAACCTGGCGCTGACTTTGTTATTGGTTCTGCTGCTTGTATCAGGTAAAGTCAGTTTAACTGTTCTATTTGTTCTTGCTTTCTGTGTGGCGATTATTGTGAACTATCCGAACTTGGAGCAGCAGCGTGAGCGAATTGCGGCTCACTCCACAAACGTTTTAGCCATTGCTTCGATGATTTTTGCGGCAGGTGTTTTTACAGGTATTCTAACTGGAACGAAAATGGTTGATGAAATGGCGATTTCGATTGTATCTGCAATTCCAGAGCAGCTTGGCGGCTTTATTCCAGTCATTGTCGCATTAACAAGCGGGATCTTTACTTTCTTTATGCCGAATGATGCATACTTTTATGGCGTACTGCCGATCCTATCAGAAACAGCGGCAGCTTACGGTGTCGATAAAATTGAGATTGCCAGAGCCTCTATTATTGGTCAGCCGATTCATATGTTAAGTCCACTTGTTCCATCGACTCATTTACTTGTTGGACTTGTTGGCGTATCACTGGATCAGCATCAGAAATTTGGGATGAAATGGGCTGTGCTGGCAGTCGTCGCTATGACTGTCATGGCAGTTCTCATTGGGGCTATTTCCATCTGGTAAATAAAAAGTGTCTGCTGTGAGCAGGCACTTTTTTTAGGTCATATTGCTGGGGAGGCTCCATTCATTTGCCCTAGACAAAGAGATGCCTGTTCCTCCAAAAGATTTATTTTTGAAAAATAATGACACTTTTTCTGTTTTTTTCTTTATAATGCAAATCAACGAAGGGAGAGGATAGCATGTCCAAACGAAAAGGCACGATTCTTTTTGCTGCTGTATGCCTCATGGCAGGCAGTTTGTCGATGGTGAGCCCAGCTTCAGCTCAGGCAGAAACCCCTTATTATGGAAAGAGTTATGAACAGCCGGCTTCAGTGAAAAAGCTATACCCTGAGCCTGACGAAACGTTTGATACCCCTGCCTTTCAGAAAGAAGGAGAAGCATTTACGACACAAGAAGAGCTTCAAGCTTTCTTAAAAGACATTGTCCGCAAAAGCCCTAACGCCACGCAGAAACAGATTGGAACATCCATTGAAGGCAGGTCCATCCCGGCCCTGTACTTTACAAAGGATCACTCGATTACTCCACTTTCAAAAAAGCCAACAATCTGGCTCCAAGCACAAATACACGGAAATGAACCAGCCTCTGGTGAATCTGCTCTCGTCATTGCAAAACGATTAGCAGGTGAAGAAGGAGAGCGTATACTCAATCATGTCAATATCATCATTGTCCCAAGAATCAATCCTGATGGTTCTTATGCGTTTGACCGCAGACTGGCAAACGGATTAGATGGAAACCGTGATCATATGACATTAGAATCCCCAGAACTGACAGCCCTGCATCAAGAATTTAATCGGTATGCGCCAGAAGTGGTCATTGATGCCCATGAATACGATGTGGGTCAAAAGCAGTTTGAAGATATCGGTTCATCAGGCGCTCTCAAATATCATGATTTGCTTATTTTATCAGGGAAGAATCTAAACATTCCTGAAAGCATCCGGCTGACATCAAATGAGTTATATGTTAACGGAGTTCGTGAAACGCTGACGAATAAAGGGTTTTCTAACGATTTGTATTATACAAACACAAGAGGAAAGGATGGCAAGATTGACATTTATGAAGGTGGAACGGATGCGCGAATTGGCCGTAATGCTCTTGCACTTTCGCCAGCCCTGTCATTTCTTGTAGAAAGCAGAGGGATTGGGATTGGGAGAGAGGATTTTGTCCGCCGCGTCGCTGCGCAAGTAGCCACCCATGAAAAAATCATTGAGACCACGGTGAAACATGCCAAGCAGGTGAAGCAGCAAATGGTGACGGAGCGGCTGAAGCTTGTGAAAAAAGGGCTTCATCCAAAAGATGATGATCAGGTGGTCATTCAAGATGATTTCAAAGCACCTGTTGATGACACGCTGGAAATGGTTGATATTGAGAAAGGACAGACCACCAATGTTCCTGTACGTTTTCATAGTGCGAGCGATGCTGTTCCTGTCTTAACAAGAGAACGGCCGACAGCTTACCTCATTCTTCCGGGGCATGAGGGAGTAGAAAGGAAACTCAGAACATTAGGGTTAAAAAGTGTCACATTGCCGGTTGGCATGAAGGTGCCGGTACAAGCCTACAAGGTGACAAAACGAGAGAAAAAGAGCAAAACAGATATTCAGCTTGAAACAAAACTCGTTGACAAGAAACGTCAGCTGCCAAAAGGAACAAAGGTATTTGTCACGGCACAGCCGCAAACCAATTTGCTGTCACTTGTCCTTGAACCAGAATCAAAGGACAGCTATATGTCATCAGGGTTTATTGCTTCAAAAACAGGTGATGAACTGCCAGTCTATCGTTTCGTGCTTCCTCAAAAGACGTTAGGCATTCAATAAAAAGGGGCTAAGATTTTATCAAATGTAAAAGCGGCACTAGGCGTGCCGCTTTTTTATTTTCGTCCAGCTCTTATTTCATCTGTCATGTCTTCATATGGTGCTTCTGCGATAATGGTTTCGTCATTCACACCTGCATGATGGATATACGTAATGTCCGCAAATTCTGGGACAACATATTTCGGATAGGTTTCGTATTTTTCACGCGATTCTTTCATGAGATCGATGTAATCATTTTGATAGCAGACGGTGATGTCTGGACGTTCATGCACCCATTTTGGGAAGAAGATGACGCCATGCATGCGTTTTTCTTCAGGCATAAAGTTCAGAGAGACGTCTGTCCCAGTTGGTTCTGTCCAAGAGACTTTGTATACGCCTTTTGTTAGCTTCACAATATTTACTTCTTGATCACGGACCCAGCGTCCTCCAACCATTCCGCTATGAATGCGGTAATCAATGGTGTGATCGTTTTTAATGTAAATCTCATATTCCCAGCCATTTTCATACGTATAAATCATATGAAGTCCAACGAATTGATCCATGTTTATTCCTTCTTTCATTAAAATGATGTTTTTTCAAACATGTTGTGATTTACATGTTTATTTTAAAGTCTATGGTATACTATTGTCAAAGAATAAGCGTTGGAGGCACATCATGAGAGTACTAAAATATGCCATTCTTGGCTTGCTGGATCAGCGTGAGCTGACGGGATACGATATCACGAAACATTTTAAGGACTCCCTTGGACAGTTTTGGAGTGCGAAGCACAGTCAGATTTACCCTGAGCTGAAGCGGCTCACAGAGGAAGGGTTTATTGAATTTGATATTCACATACAAGGAAAAAAGCTGGAGAAGAAGGTCTATCAAATCACAGCGGCAGGAAAAGAAGAATTGCGTCAGTGGTTAAGAACAAAAGATCCGATTCCGGAAACAACAAAGGATGAATTCATGCTCAAAACATTTTTCATCTCCTCCATGGACAAAAAAGAAGCGGCTGATCTGTTTGCCTATCAACTTTTAGAGCGCACCAAGAAAGTAGATATGCTGGAACAAAAGCTGCACGCTTTGACAGAGGAAGACCCTTCTGCTGAATCACTGCATTCAGCGCAATTTGGTCATTACTTAGTGCTGACAAGGGCAATCGAAAGAGAAAAAGGCTATGTCCGCTGGCTCCAAAAGACCCTTAAACGTATTGATTCATCTATGCTCTAAGGACAATGGTCGGATGATTTGATAAAAAATGGTTTGAAACGAGTGAATTTATCAATAGAAACCGCTACAATGGATATATTCGTATTAAAGTGAGGCGAGTATGTTTGAGTAATCAAGAAGCGTTGTGGAATGAAGCAGAAGCTTTTATTTCTGTATGCTATGAAGAATTAAACAAGTCAAATGAAGAGAAAGCAGCACGTCTGCGTGAAATAAAAAAAGAAATTGAGTCTGAAGGTAGTTATACGCATACACTAGAGGAATTAGCTCACGGGGCGAAAATGGCATGGCGCAACAGTAACCGCTGCATTGGCCGTTTGTTTTGGTCGACCCTGCAAGTGCATGACTGCCGGCATGTAAAGACAGAGGATGAGGTGAAAGAGGCGCTCTTTCATCATATTGAGTATGCGACAAATGGCGGGAAAATCAAACCGTCCATCACGATCTTTCCTCCAGAGAGTAACAACCAGAAGGAAGTCGTCATTTATAATCATCAGCTCGTTCGTTATGCAGGCTATGAGACGGAATATGGCATCATCGGCGACGAGGCATCCCTTGAATTAACAAAATTATGTGAAGCCCATGGCTGGAAAGGGGAGGGCACACATTTTGATATTCTGCCTCTCATGTTTCAGTTAAAAGGTCAGCCGCCTGTTCTGTATGAGCTTCCGAAAGAAATCGTCCAAGAGGTAGAGATCACCCATCCTGAATATGATGGATTCCGTGATTTGGGACTAAAATGGTATGCGGTTCCGATTATTGCTGATATGAAATTAGAGATTGGCGGTATTCATTACAACGCTGCACCGTTCAACGGCTGGTATATGGGCACAGAAATTGGCGCACGCAACCTAGCGGATGAAAACCGCTATAATATGCTGAAAAAAGTTGCTTCTCTCTTAGGACTGGACACAACCAAGAATTCGTCCCTTTGGAAGGATAAAGCCATTGTCGAATTGAATGTGGCGGTTCTCCATTCTTATCGCGAAGCAGGGGTGACCATTGTTGATCACCATACAGCAGCACATCAATTCAAGCAGTTTGAAAAGCAAGAAGAAAAGGCTGACCGCAAGCTGACAGGGGACTGGACATGGCTGATTCCGCCAGTATCACCAGCTGCTACCCACATATTCCACAAGCATTACGACAATACCATTGTAAAACCAAACTATTTTTATCAGGACAAGCCCTATCACGGACAGAAAAAGCCTAGCGAGAGCTAGGCTTTTTTTATGACCGTATTCGAAAATCTTGATAATGAGCAAGCTCCGTGAGCGGCTCCATGTGCATGTCGGTGACTTTTGAAAAAGGACTTCCTTTCCGAACAGTTTCTAAGAAATCAATCACTTTCTGCTGCTCACCCTCTACCTTTAACTCGACATGACCTTCATCTGTGTTGCGTACCCAGCCTTTCATTCCACGATTGACGGCTTCTCCCTGAACAAAATAACGAAAACCGACTCCTTGCACACGTCCTTTTACAATGGCGTGATAATGAACCATGGTCATCTCTCCTTTTTTCACATCGTACCATAGCCTGCATCTGCTCTTCACGCCTCGACTATGATTTGTTTGTCAAACGATGTAAAATAAAAGCCAGTAGACAACCAAAGGAGATGGCCATCGTGGGACAGAAGAGATATGACATAGAAGGAATCCAGGTGGGACAACCTATCATCACCTATGCGAACGGAAAAGAAATCAAAACAGCCATCAACAAAAAGCGCATTCATGAGTCTGTGTATTTAAGTCAGATCAATTTTGAGGGAGATGGCCAAGGTGATTTGGTTCATCATGGGGGATATGATAAAGCTGTCTGCGTCTTTCCGTATGATCATTATGCTTACTTTGAGCAATTTTTAGGGGTTCCTTTACAGGAAGCTGCCTTTGGCGAGAATGTAACAGTACGCAAGCTAGTCGAGACGAATGTGCATATTGGCGATGTGTTTCAACTTGGAGATGCATTTGTTGAGGTGAGCCAGCCAAGACAGCCTTGTGTGAAATTATCTGTTAAGCATGGCAACATGAAAATTGTAAAGGAAGTGCAGAAAACAGGGTATACAGGCTTTTATTTACGTGTACTGAAAGAAGGCATGGTGCCGCCTGATGCATCGCTTGAACTCGTAGAAAAAGCGTCCCATCAAATTACGGTTCATGAGGTCAATGAAGTCAAATATCGTCAAACAAGTCCAGAGAGACTAAAAGCCGTTCTTGAAGTAGAAGCTTTAGCAGATGTGGTAAGGAAGTCTTTAGAAAAACGAATTCAGCACATTTAAAAAAAGCCGTACATCAGCTTAAGATGTACGGCTTTTCAGCGCTTATGAGCTGCGTTTCTTTTGCTCAAGAAGATTTGCAAGGAAATATGTTTTTAAGCTTTGAAGCTTTCTTCCTTCATGCTTAGTCACACCAAGCTTCTTTAATTCTTCGACATACCAGCCTTTGCTACCATAATGCATGATAGAAAACTCCTTTCAATTGAAACTGCCTGCATTGTAACATCTCAAAAAAGGACGTGAAAAGCGTGCAGGTGTCATGAAATGAAAACTGATTCTATCTGCCTATGATCCATGTATATGCTGGAAATATTGATTTATGAATTTGGCGGGTTGAGGGTAACGAGGATCATGCCGACCGTCATAATCATGATGACAACACCAAGATAGGTCATCATGGATTGTTTTTTCTTAATCCCTACAACCGTTAAGATAATACTTTCGATGAAAAAGATAACACCTATGATGATGAACCACATATCAAATAAGACCCCTTTCGCATATCTTTGCCTATTTTACCACAGGCATTTTTGTTTAGTCGTGACAGATTCGTGAAACGGGCATGAAAAAATCCCCTCCAATGAAGGAGGGGATAGCTGGCTTACAGCTTTGTTAAAATAATCGGTTCGTCTTTAGTGATCACAATCGTATGTTCAATCTGTGCGACTAGACTTTTATCTGGTGTTTTAAATGTCCAGCCATCATCAGCCTGATAAATCGATTCAGCATTTGTTGAAATGAAAGGTTCAAAGGCAATGACTGTGCCATTTTTAAACAAAGCATTATCGAATGGATCATAGTAGTTCAAGATATGGTTAGGTGCTTCATGCAGATTCTTCCCAATGCCGTGTCCTGTCAGGTTTTTAATAACGGTAAATCCTTGTTCTTTCGCTGTATTGTAGACTGCACGGCCAATTTGGTTTTGTCTTTTACCGGCTTTTGCATGCTTTAATCCTTCTAGGAACGCATCCTCCGCACACTTACATAATGCTTCAAGACGAGCATCACCTGTACCTAAAACAAATGAAATGCCTGTATCGGAATAATAGCCGTCAAGCTCTGCTGAGATATCAATGTTTACGAGGTCACCCTCTTGTAAAATGGTTTTTTCACTAGGGATACCGTGTGCCACTTCATCGTTCACGCTGATACAAGTGGTACCCGGGAAGTCGTATTCCTTTTCAGGTGCAGAATTGGCCCCGTGCTCTTCTAATATTTTTTTCCCAATCAAATCTAATTCTTTTGTAGACATGCCTGGTTTCGCTTGGCTTTTCATTTCTTCTCTTGCCAAAGCAACAATTCGGCCGACTTTTTTTAAGGCTTCTAACTCATGATCATGTTTGACAATCACTGTTCATTCCCGCTTTCTATATCTTCATTCTATTCAATAGCTTACCACATTTTACGCTAAAAGAGTAAAGAGCGGAATTCAAATGAATGTGGACAAATTGGTATAGATAACTAGACGTGCATATGATATATTTTTTATGAACATCATGAATGATTTGGTCATGATGATGACAAAGGGGGGAAATCAGATGGTGTTTCAGTTTTTTCAAAAGCTAGGAAAATCATTTATGCTTCCAATCGCTGTGCTTCCAGCAGCAGGGATTATTTTGGCCATTGGCCGGGAGGATGTATTCAATATCCCGTTTATTCATGCGGCAGGGAATGCAATTTTTGCGAACTTGGCTTTAATTTTTGCAATGGGTGTAGCGATTGGTATTTCAAAGGATGGGAACGGGGCAGCGGCATTATCAGGTGCAATCTCTTATTTTATTTTGTCAGCCGGTACCACGTCGATCAACTCAACCAACAATATGGGGGTATTGGGCGGTATTTTGTGCGGGCTTTTGGCAGGTTATGTTTACAATAAATTTAAGGATACGAAGCTGCCGGAATACTTAGGTTTCTTTAGCGGAAGGCGGCTTGTGCCTATTATGACCGCACTTTTCACCATTCTATTAGCAGCCGTTTTCGGATATGTATGGCCGCCGATTCAAAGTGTGATCAATGATTTAGGGGAATGGATTTTAAGTCTTGGTGCAACAGGGGCAGGGCTGTTTGGTTTCTTTAACCGATTGCTCATTCCATTAGGACTTCACCATGTTTTGAATAACTTATTTTGGTTTCAATTCGGGGAATTCAGCGGGGCAACAGGGGATTTAGCGCGATTCTTTAAAGGAGATCCAAGCGCGGGTGTCTTTATGACAGGATTCTTCCCAGTGATGATGTTTGGTCTGCCAGCGGCATGTCTAGCCATGGTTGTGACTGCAAAACCTGAGAAGCGAAAAGCAACAGCTGGTCTGATGATTGGAATGGCGCTTACATCATTTATTACAGGGATCACTGAACCAATTGAATTTTCTTTCATGTTTTTATCTCCACTTTTATATGGTGTCCATGCTATTTTAACAGGGCTTTCGCTTTTTATTGTGAACACTCTTGGGATTCATAGCGGCTTTGCCTTTTCAGCAGGTGCGATTGATTACGTCTTAAGTTTCGGTATTGCGCAAAAACCGATCTTGCTTCTTGTAGTAGGAATCATTTATGGCGTCGTGTACTTTGTCGTTTTCTATTTCCTCATTAAACTATTAAAGCTGAAAACACCAGGCAGGGAAGATGATGACATGGAGGATATCGCAGCGGATGATGCGGTGACAACAGGAGGAGCAAGTATGCTTGTAGAGGGACTAGGCGGCAAAGCCAACATCACCACCATTGATCATTGTGCCACACGTCTTCGCTTAACAGTAGAGGATACAAATTTATTAAATGAAGGTAAATTGAAAAAAGCAGGTGCCAAAGGGGTGCTGACTTCTGGAAAAACATCCGTACAAATAATCATTGGAACGAATGTAGAATTTGTCGCAGATGATCTCCGCAAGGAAGTCGATCGAGATTAAAAAAAGCGTTCAGCCAGCTCAAACGGGCTGAACGTTTTTTTGTTTGCGCTGTTCGATCACTAGCACAATACTGATCACAACGAGTAAGAACCATGAACTAATTTTCCCTAGATGAACAATGGACCAAGCATGCTGCTGATTTGGATATTGCCATGCGCCTAAAAAGGTGGTGACATTTTCGGCAATCCAAATGAAAAAGCCAATCAGAAGAAATGAAACAACAAGCGGCATTCGAAAGGAAGACGGGCCAACCTGAAACGAAACCGACGTTTTCCGAAACACAACAACAAGCAGACATGTCAGCCACCATCTGACATCATAGAGCCAGTGATGCGTAAAAAAATTGAGATAAATGCACAAACTGATTCCTATTGAAAGAAATGGATGAGGCCAGTCGGTCACTTTTACATGAAGTCGTGAAAATGCCTGATAAATATAACTAGCCACACTTGCATACATAAAGCCGCTATAAAGTGGAACCCCGAATATTTTTGTATAAGCTTCTTCTGGGTAGGACCAAGAGCCCATATGTACTTTATACACTTCCAAACAGATTCCTATGAGATGAAATAGACAAATGACCTTTAGCTCCGTCCAAGTCTCCAGCCGCAGCGTGAGCATCAGGATCTGAGCTGCGAGGCAAAGCATTAGAATGAAATCATACCGGTGAAGAAAAGGAATAGACACCGTCTTTGATAGGGCAAGCGCCGCAAAGATCATGACGGGAAATAGACATGAGATGGCCTGTAAATAAGCAAAATGAAATAGTGTTTTCATCCAAAATTAAACCCCTTTTTACTGTTTGAAATGACTTAGACGGTTTTCGTAAGGGAAAAGTTTACCTCAAATAGATATTCATGAACAATTTGTGAATATATATGTGAAAAAGATCACAAATAAGATATAGCATAGTATAATAAGATCATAAAGAAAATGTGAAATATTTCACATAATTTAAAAGGAGGCATCATCATGTTTACAAAATTCTTACAAACGAATGTATGGGCAGCCGTTATCCTTTTGGCAGCAAGACTTTATATCGGATGGACTTGGCTGACATCTGGTATTGGAAAACTAACAGGTGGATTTGATGCATCAGGCTATTTGCAATTTGCGATATCTGAACCTGTCGTCAAAGATGGTCATCTTGTGTATCCATTCTATGTATGGTTTTTAGAAAATGTCGCTTTGCCAAATGCCGGGCTATTCAGTGCCATGGTTATGTGGGGAGAAATCTTAGTAGGCCTAGGATTAATCGTTGGATTGTTTACAACAACGGCAGCCTTTTTTGGAAGCGTGATGAATGTCTCTTTCTTATTAGCTGGAACCGTCTCTGTGAATCCGCTTCTTCTTCTGATCGCGGTCTTCATCATGGCAGCGAAAGGAAATGCCGGAAAAGTTGGTCTTGATTATGTAGCAGGTCCAGTCCTCAAACGAAAACTGAAAAGAAAGCCGCAATTAGAAGTGGCATCATAATAAAGAAAAGCATCCAGAGCATGTGCTCAGGATGCTTTTTTATTTAAGAATTGGCTTTTATCAAGTTGATATGCAGCACGGTGAGTTCATGCTGGCTAATATCAGGATCATGTCCAACGATAAATTCGAGCTCATAATCACCGGTTCGATACACATATTTTTTCTCTTTTGTTTGCGGGATGGTGCTCACTGAATCCGCTGATCCGAGCTGTTTCTTTAGTAGTGCAGGGGTCATTCCGCCAATATTCGTTTCTTTTTCTACATTCGTTCCGAAATAACGGATTTCATCAATCTTGCCTTTTGCATCATAGTGAAAAGCAAATCCAGGATTCCCCATTTCAGCGTGATAGAGATCAAAGCTGCTTTGACCTGTTTCTGGATATGGATTTCCGAGCTTATGATGAACGTCTTTTTTGGTTTGAACGCCTATTTTGAGCCCTTTTGCATAGTAAGGCATCTGCCCTTTATGTGCCAGCTCATAAATGCTGTTAAGCGTGGCTTTTGGACCTTGATGAACGGATTGCTCTGCTGCCGGTTTGGTCATGGCGTGTGCTGAGACCGCAGGGCTGAAACCGAATAAAGCGGACGAAGCAAGCGAGGCAGTCACGACAAAAGCTGCTGTTTTCTTCATGATAAATCCCTCCTTCTTCTCCTATACCCGGTGCAATCATGATCAAACGTGAAAAGAACCAGCTGATCAAGGATCGGCTGGTTCTTAAAAAGTTATTTTGAGGAAGAGCTGGATTCATCTTTGGCGGAAGAGGAATCCTTTTCATCCTGTACTTTTTTTGTATAGTCATAATCGCTGCGGTCAATCGGTGTAAAGCCTTTAGGCTTGTAGAAACGGAGTAAATCTTCGGTGACAATCTTATCAGATGTCTCCAGCATCTTTTTCACCGTTTCATTTTCTTGTGATGCCTTGTCAGTTGGCTCGATTTTCTCGCCTGTTTTGTTGCTGTAATAGTTATTGCCTACTTTCGTGTAGTCCTTAGACACGAAGTCACCGTTTCTAAATGGCACAAGCTCTTTAAAGTTCTTCGATAAGATATCAGAACCAGACATTAAATAGTTCTTCGTATCATCGCCAAGCAGGTGCAGAAGGGTTGGTGCGACGTCGACTTCACCAGAGTATTTATGAATCTGACCGCCTTTTACGCCAGGTACATGGATAAAGAGCGGCACACGCATGAGCTGTGCATTTTCATAATCTCCAATTTTTTGTCCAGTCACTTTTTCCATCGCTTCATTATGGTTTTCAGAAATGCCGTAATGATCTCCGTACATAATGACGACTGTGTTGTCATAGAGACCTGACTTTTTCAAATCGTTGAAGAACTGTTCAATCGCTTCATCTAAATAATGAGCCGATTGGAAGTAGTTATCGACGACAGAGTCACCGAAGTCACCAGGTTCGAAATCAGTGTCACCTTCGTCCATTCCAAATGGGAAATGGTTCGATAAGGTAATGAATTTCGAATAAAACGGCTGCTTCAGGTTTTTAAGCATTGGCATCGATTCTTTGAAGAACGGTTTGTCTTTCAGTCCGTAGTTCTTCGTATCCTGCTCGTTCATATCGTAGTATTCAGAATCGTAAAATCTGTCATACCCAAAGGATTTAAACATTTCATTACGGTTCCAGAAGGTTTTCGTATTGCCATGGAATTCGGCTGACGTATATTGATCCTTCTTCAAAATACCAGGAAGTGCTTGATACGTGTTTTGCGCTTTGTTAATAAAAACAGAGCCCTGTGATAATGGGAATAATCCAGTATCCATCATAAATTCAGCATCAGACGTTTTTCCCTGTCCTGTTTGATGGAAGAAGTTATCAAAGTAAAACGTTTTGTTGTCGTGTGCCAATGAGTTAAGGAACGGCGTTACTTCTTTTCCATTCACTTTATAATCAATGACAAAGTTTTGCAGAGATTCAAGAGAAATTGTAATGACGTTCATGCCTTTCGCTTTCCCGTAATAAGCCGGGTTAGGATCAGCGCTGTTCGCTTTTAAATAATTCTCTACATCTGTCACGTCATTTGAATTTGCGAGAGCACGCTGGCTGTTTGATTTCACATTTTGAATGGCATCAAACACAGTAAAGTTATAAGCACCTAAATATTTAACTAAATAATTGCGGTCGAACGATCTTGATAAAAGCTCTGGACGATCGATCTCTGCAGCAACTAAGTTCAAAACAAAGATCACAACAGAGGACACAAGGACGAGTCTAAACGATTTTGGCTTTTGAACAGGTACAGTCGTGGCTGTACTTGTTTGCTGCTGCCTTTTCATGCGGACTGCAAGTACGATCAAAATGATTGTATCAATAAAGTAAAACACATCAGTCCAACGCATGAGTGAAAATGCACTATCACCTAATTGTCCGCCATTCGTTCCTGCCTGCATCACTGTAGGCAGCGTGATAAAGTCATTGAAGAATCGATAGTACACGATGTTTGCGTATAGTAAAAAAGACATGAAAAAGTGAATCACAATGATAGCGGCAGGCTGCCATTTTTTCTTGAACAATAAAGCAAAGCCAAGAAAGAACAAGCTGGAGCTAATAGGATTCACGAAAAGCAAAATATGCTGAAGCACATTTGATATACCGAGTTTAAATTCGATTAAATACGCTGAATACGTTTTGAGCCAAAGTAAGATGGCTGCAATCAGAAAGAAGCCGAGACCTCTTTTTTGAATAAATGTTTTCATATAAACACTCCTTTTCTCCGATACACGGAAGAGGCGGAACGAAAGAAAACGAACCATTAGAATATACCATGAAATGCACAAATAGAAAAGTCATAACCGGAGAAGAGCCTTTTCAAGCCTGTCCGAGCAATAAAAGGTGAGAAAATGAAAATATTCGCCCGTCGAAAAACTTTTTAAGAAAATCGACCTATTATTGACAGAAAATTCAGTAATTTTCCAGTTGTTATATCAATAAAACAGGTAAAAAGGCGTAAGCCTAAAGGATTAATTTAATCTCTACAATGGTTATTTAGAGAGTATTTCCATTGTTTATTAATGTTTATGCAGGTTAAGCAAAAAAAATGAGCAATGGAATGGAATAATATGATGGATAAAAATTCCTCTTGTAAGATATATCGATATATTTTTGTATTTCGCGAACATAATGGTTTTGATGTGTTTTTTAAGGGTTTCATTTATTTTAATAAGTGAACAAATTATCTAAATATACTTAAGTGAACATATCGAGACTATAAACTTCTGAATTGGGGTCGATATAGACAGTGACAGGAAATCTTCCATTGAAAGGATTGATAGTATATGACTGTACGAGCAGAGAACCTCGTTCAGAACTGGTTTCCGAGTGAGGACGGAAATGCAGGAGAGCGTAAAGAACTCGTCAAATTGATGGAGCAGATCATTTCAGGGGTCGATGACCTGAAGGATCCCAACCGTGCACACCTTAAAGGTGATAAGAATCGTGGGGAGGACTTTTACAAAAAGCTCACTGAAACAAGTCAAATTCCGATGAACGGCCAGCAAGCGGAACTTGTGAATGAAGAATTACTGAAGCTTCTACATAACCATCCATACCACACCAAGTATTTCTTCACGAACATTTTGCCAATGGCAAGTACACCAGGAATTTTAGGCATGCTGACAGCTATGCTGGTAAACGGAAACAACCTATGGGATGTTTATGGACCAGCAGGTGCGGAAGCTGAGGTCAGAGTGGTCTCAATGATGTCTAAGCTCATCGGATATGATCCAAATGTGAGCGGGGGATACACAACATGGGGAGGTCAAGGAGCGATTTTTTCAGGACTTCGTTTAGCGATCGCAAAAGCAGCGCCGGAGTCACTGCGAAAAGGAGTTCCGCAAAATCTTTATGCGTTTTGTTCTGATGCTGCACATTACAGCTTATTTAAGTCAATGGAAGCAACAGGACTTGGCACAAACAACTTAATCAGAATTAAGACAAATAAAGATCATTCAATGGATATGGAAGATTTGCGTTGTCAAATGGAACGTGTTGCACAGGGTGGCGGGATTCCCGTTTATATTGTGGCAACAACCGGAACAACAGATGCCATTGCAATTGATGATGTAAAAGGGGTACGTGAAACAGCAGAAGCGATTGCTGAAAAGTATGATCTGAAGGTGCCGCATATTCATGCAGATTCGGCGCTGGGTGGATTCTTTGCTTTCTTTAATGAGTATGATGTATCAGAAAACCCGCTGCAATTCTCAGACGGTGTTCTTCGTATGCTAAAAGAAATCAAAGCGAAATTCCAGCATCTTTCTCTTGCAGACTCGATGTGCTTTGATTTTCAAAAGCTCGGCCAAACACCTTACACATCCAGTTTATTCTTAGTGAAAAACGCTGCTGACCTAAAGCGTTTGGATCTGGAAGAACAAGAGACTCCATATGTTGGCCATAGAGGATACGGGGAATACCATACGGGTTATACACTAGAGTGCTCAAGAATGGGAAGCTCAATCAGCATGCTGAGTGTGCTGTTAACGTTTGGGATTGAAGGCTACCAGCGTTTGCTCGGTCAATTCTTAGAAGTAAACCTTGCCTTCAGAGAAGCACTTAGTAGGGAAATTCCGCAAGCAGAAGTCGTCAATGATGACAATGTTGGAATGGCTACATTATTTAGAATTTACCTAGGCGGCTCACCGCGTTTTCAAGAAGAGATTTCTGGCGTGGCGACTTCAATGGAAATTGAGCGGAACAATGAATTGAACAAAATGCTGTTTGAAAAACTTGGAGAGAAAAGAGACGAGATGTTCTTTGGCGATACAACGAAGTTTTTACTTGTAAACTCAAAAGAAGGTCAAGATTTCTATCTAAGTGTTAGTAAGTTTTTTGTCATCTCACCTTATACGTTACCAGAGCATATCCCTCATATCGTATCCTATTTAAAAGATGTGATTGTATCTGTTTGTGGACAATTTGAAAATGTACATGCTTAAATTAAATCTGAGAGTGGAGATGTAGGAAAAAATGGCGAAACAAAGGAAATTTGGAGGATACACGATATCCTCTAAAATCATGTCAGTCGTTACCGTAACATTACTCGCAACCGTTGCATTATTCGTTCTAACATTTTATCTAGTCAGCCAGGATTTATCATCCCAGTTATTAAAGCAATTTGATTATCGATTAACAACAGATATTGATACCGCCAAAAAAGAAATCGATAACATCGATGGAAACGTGCTCAGCATTAGCGGGAAGGATGATCCCATTTATGTCGATATCAAGAAGAAATTCACAGAGCTTCAAAAAGATCATACGCTTGAGAACTTATACGTGTTATCTAATAAAGGTGGTAAAGAAAGAATTATCGTATTAACTGGAGAAGACAATGATTTTGACCAGGATTATGCATTTTCAGATGAGATGAAGCAAGCTCTTTCTGAAGATAAAATGGTCAAAAGTGATATTTACCATGATTCATATGGAACACATAAATCAGTCTTTTTGCCAATCAAAGATTCAGGCGGTGAGCTGACAGGGATTTTAGGGATAGATTTAGATGCGTCAATTGTTCCAGCCACAACGAAGAAGCTGACAATCTACATTACGGTTGCATCTGCTATTGTGCTCATCGGTGGATTGCTCTTCTCCTTTATCATGGGAAGAAGAATTGCGAAACCAGCACGTTCATTGATGGAATCAGCGAACCGAATTGCTGACGGTGATTTAACTGGAATGGTAGAAGTTGAGAGTAAAGACGAGATCGGCCAGCTTGCCGCATCCTTCCAAAAGATGCAGGGACGGATCAAAGAGCTCATTTCGAAAATCTCGCACTCATCTAGTGAAGTATCAAAAATGTCTTCACAGCTTCGCACGGTGACGAACGAATCAAGTCAAAGTGCGCAGCAAGTGTCAGAAGCCATGACGAATATGAGTGAAGGAATCAATGATTCTGTCGCAAATATTACGGATTGTACGACATCTGTTGCAGAGATCGATACTCAAATCGAAGGCGTCACAAAAGAAGTCGATGAAATGAAATCTGTTTCATCTGACGTACAGGAGCAGTCAGAATCTGGTCAAAAACTTGTGAACCATGTGCTTGAGCATCTGAATTTGTTACATGACAAGATGACCAACTCAAAGCAGGCAGCAGAAGAATTACAATCCCATTCAACGGAGATTGAAAGTGTGATCTCGATTATTACGGACATTTCAGCACAAACGAATCTTCTTGCACTGAATGCTTCCATTGAAGCGGCACGTGTTGGGGAAGAAGGAAAAGGGTTTGCTGTTGTGGCAGATGAGGTACGTAAATTAGCAGAGCAATCAGCAGATGCAGCTAAAACTGTTTCAGACCTCGTTATCGGTACACAGGAAAACAGCCAGCGTGTTCTTGAAAGCGTAGAGGAAAGTAGTAAAGCAGTGGAAGAGGGACGTGAGCAAATGGAAGGCACGTCACAGAACTTCGCTGTGATTTACGACGGTGTATCTCAGTTTTCAAGAAGAACGAACAATTTGCTTGCTTCTATTAAGCAAGTTGAGCGAGCATATCAAACGATTTCTACATCGATTGAGCAAATTTCTGTTGTATCGGAAGAACATGCAGCCAGCTCACAAGAAGTGGCCGCAGCAACAGAACAGCAAAGTGCTGGTATGCAGCAAATTTCAAGTGCAATTGAACAGCTCTCTGACATGTCAGAGGACTTAGCACAAATGGTCTCAACTTTCAAAATCGACAAGAAATAACGAGAAAGGGCTAAAATATTTTAGCCCTTTTTCTCTTTTCAGCGAAAAAGGGACGAGCACCGAATGCGAGGGTTTGTCTAGACGCTGAAGCTGGTTCTTGTGAGAGAGTCAGCTTTTTTGCTATGCTTAATCCATACTTGCGGCGAAAGGAGATACGCCATGGATTTTGCGCAGAGATTATCAGAAGAACGGATCAAAAAAGCGATGGATAATGGGGCTTTTGAAGGATTATCTGGCTTTGGGAAGCCTCTGCCAAAAGATGACGCTGCTCATGTACCAGAAGAACTTAGAATGGGCTACCGCATCATGAAAAATGCCGGATTTGCTGGAGAAGAAACAGCGCTGAAAAAAGAACTTATGACTGTCAAAGAATTACTTCAATCGAGTATAGATGGAGAGGAAAGAAAGAAACTGTCTCTCATATGTGAAGAAAAACAAAAACGTCTGGATGAACTTACATCTAAGCGTCAAACTTTTGCCCGCCCAGCCTCCTCCTTTTACAAAAACAAGGTCTACGAGAAATTAACAGAGCATAAAAAAAGATGATGACACGCTGCCTCTCCCTGAACACATTGAGGGGGCTTTTTTTATGTAAGCGCTACATTTTATAGTTGACTACATGTATATACAAATATAAAATATGAAGTGAACATGTATATACAAGTTTTTTGGTTCTTTTTTCTTATATAAAAAAACGATCTCGGAGGGGATAGTATGGCTGATTATCAGGCAGCAGCAGATCAGATTGTGAAAGCCATCGGCGGCAAAGAAAATATTGATCAAGCGACACATTGTGTAACAAGGCTGCGCTTTGTGCTGAAAGATGAAGGCAAGGTGGATGAAAAAGCACTTGAACAAATTGATGAAGTGAAGGGATCTTTCTCAGCGAACGGTCAATACCAAGTTGTTATCGGTCAAGGGGTCGTCAATCGAGTATATGCCGAAATGGTCAAAAGGACGGGAATTGGGGAAGCCACAAAAGAGGACGTCAAGCGTGCCTCTGATCAAAAATTGAATCCATTGCAGCGTGCTGTGAAAACGCTTGCGGATATCTTTATACCGATTCTTCCTGCTATCGTCACAGCCGGTTTATTAATGGGGATTAATAATATTTTAACAGCTCCTGATATTTTCTTCGATCAAAAATCGATTGTGGATGTTTACCCGGCATGGGCTGATTTAGCGAATATGATCAACTTAATTGCTGGCACTGCCTTCACGTTCCTGCCAGCATTAATTGGCTGGTCAGCTGTGAAGCGGTTTGGGGGGAATCCGCTTTTAGGGATGGTCCTCGGTCTGATGCTCGTACATCCAGACTTGTTAAACGCATGGGGCTATGGAGCGGCTGAGAAGACAGGTGACATTCCTGTTTGGAACTTGTTTGGCCTTGAAGTGCAGAAGGTAGGCTATCAAGGACAGGTTCTTCCGATACTCGTTGCCTCCTATTTACTTGCAAAGCTCGAATTATTTATCACAAAACGGACACCTGAAAGTATTCAGCTGTTAGTTGTTGCACCGATTACGTTATTAGTCATTGGATTTTTATCATTTATCGTCATTGGACCTGTTACATTTGCAATCGGTAACGTTTTAACATCTGGACTTGTAGCGGTATTCCAGCAATTCGCAGCACTTGGCGGTCTATTATATGGCGGACTATATGCAGCATTAGTCATTACAGGAATGCACCATACGTTCCTTGCTGTTGATATTCAATTGATTAACTCAAAGCTGCACGGCACGTTCCTCTGGCCAATGCTTGCGCTGTCCAATATCGCACAAGGATCAGCTGCACTGGCAATGATGTTTGTCTTAAAAGATGAAAAGCAAAAAGGACTTTCGCTGACATCAAGTATTTCTGCTTATTTAGGAATTACTGAACCGGCCATGTTTGGGGTCAATCTGCGTTATCGATTCCCATTTATTTTTGCACTAATCAGCTCAGGATTAGCCGGTATGTTTATCGCATCTCAAGGGGTGCTGGCAAGCTCAGTTGGTGTTGGCGGCATTCCAGGAATCTTCTCCATTTTCCCGAAATATTGGGGTGCATTTGCAATCGGAATGGTCATTGTACTCATCCTCCCATTCATCGGCACTCTTTTATATGCAAAACTAAAAAAGAAGAAGGATTTTTCAGACGAACTTAACTAGTGGTGGTGAAGGAAAATGAATCAACAAACAAATGAACCGTGGTGGAAAAAAGCGGTGGTCTATCAAATTTATCCGAAAAGCTTTTTAGATACAACCGGCTCTGGGACAGGTGATATCAATGGCGTGACGAAAAAGCTTGATTATATCAAAGAGCTTGGGGCGGATTGTATTTGGCTCACGCCAATGTATGAGTCCCCGCAGCATGACAACGGCTATGATATTAGTGATTATACAAAAATCCATGACATGTACGGCACAATGACAGATTTTGAACGCATGCTGAAGGAAGCGTATGAGAGAGGAATACGAGTCATTATGGATCTAGCCGTTAACCATACATCCATTTTCCATGAGTGGTTTCAAGCCTCGCGTGAGTCAAAGGATAACCCTTATCGAGATTATTATATTTGGAAGGAGCCAAAAGCGGATGGATCTCCGCCGAATGATTGGCAGTCGAAATTTGGCGGTCCAGCCTGGGAACTGGACGAAGTAACAGGAGATTATTATCTTCATTTATATGATGTCACTCAGGCGGATCTCAATTGGGAGAAGGATGAGGTGCGCAGGAAAGTATATGACATCATGCACTTTTGGTTTGAAAAAGGAATTGATGGGTTCAGGCTGGATGTCATTAACAATATCTCAAAGGATCAGCGTTTCTTAGATGATGCCGGCCAATCTGTGCAAGGGGACGGCCGCATGTACTATACGGATGGTCCGAGAATTCATGAATTTTTGCATGAAATGAACCAGGAGGTTTTTTCGAAATACGATAGCATGACAGTGGGAGAAATGTCTTCAACGAATATCGCGGACTGCATTCGGTATACAAGACCTGATCGGCAGGAGCTGGATATGACGTTTAACTTCCATCATTTAAAGGTGGATTATCCAAACGGTGAAAAGTGGGCGATCGCACCATTTGATTTTCAAGAATTGAAGTCGATTCTGTCTGAATGGCAGACGAAAATGCATGAGGGCGGCGGCTGGAATGCGCTGTTCTGGTGCAATCATGATCAGCCGCGTATTGTCTCAAGGTATGGTGATGATGACACGTATCATCAGCAATCAGCGAAGATGCTGGCGACCACGATTCATCTCATGCAGGGGACTCCTTATATTTATCAAGGTGAGGAAATTGGCATGAAGAATCCTCGCTTTGAGGACATTTCGTCATACCGTGATATCGAATCACTCAATATGTACGAAGTCATGCTTGAAAAGGGGAAATCAAAGGAAGAAGCACTCGCCATTTTACAGGTCAAGTCAAGAGATAATGCGAGGACACCAATGCAGTGGACCTCAGAGAAGAATGCAGGTTTCTCAACAGGAACGCCTTGGATTGAGCCAGCCAATAACGACATTTCGGTCGAGGCTTCATTAAAAGACCAGACGTCCATTTTCTATCATTACCAAGCCCTTTGCAGACTGCGTAAAGAACTTGACGTGATCACATATGGCAGCTTCTCCTTACTCCTAGCTGAAGATCCAAAGATTTTTGCTTATGTTAGAGAAAGCAAGGATGAGAAGCTCCTCGTGATCAACCACTTTTATGCAGGGGAGGCGGACTTTACGCTTCCTGATGATCTTGTGCAGGCTGCTGATGAGATGGAGTGTCAAGTGCTGTTATCCAATTATGAGGATGTGCCGGCACATATCAAGGGATTTACGTTGCGCCCATATGAGTCAATCGTTTATCATTTAACCAAACGCTAGAAAATGGGGCGGAGGGAAAATGAAAGAGAATAAGTTTCGAGTGATTTATGATCAGCTAGCAAGACGAATTGAACAAGGTGAATGGCAGGATAAAGGCATCCTCCCATCAGAGCATGAGCTTTCGATTATGTACGACACGTCCCGGGAGACGGTGAGAAAGGCATTAAATATTCTTGTGCAAAATGGCTATATCCAAAAAATCCGCGGGAAAGGCTCTGTATTGCTGAATCGGGAGAAAATGCAGTTCCCTGTATCAGGTCTTGTCAGCTTTAAAGAGCTTTCCAAAACGCTTGGCCGAAAGACAGTCACAACGGTTCATGAATTTGGTTTAATCAAACCGGATCAGTATATTCAGTCTCAGCTAAAAATTGACGAACAGACGGACGTCTGGAAAGTCATTCGCTCTCGTAATATTAGCGGGGAAGAAGTGATTTTAGACAAGGACTACTTTTTGCAAAAGCATGTCGAAGTATTGTCTAAAGACATATGCGAAGGATCAATCTACGAGTATATTGAAGGAGAACTCGGTGTATCAATCAGCTATGCTCAAAAGGAATTTGTGGTAGAGCCATGTACAGAAGAGGATGCGAAGTACCTTGATTTGAAGGGATTTGACCATGTCGTCGTGGTAAAGAATTATGTGTTCTTAGAGGATACGAGTCTATTTCAATACACAGAAAGCCGTCACCGATTAGACCGCTTCAGATTCGTCGACTTTGCTAGAAGAGAAAAAATGGACAGAGCATAGGCTCTGTCCTTTTCAGGTTTTGGAGAAACGGGGATATACACAACGACAAAATTTTGATTTATAGGAGGAAAAATGATTAGACTGAATCGACCACTAAAATTACGGGATTTAGAAATTTTTAGCGTGATGAAAGATCATCGAATATTATGTTACGTCATCATTGAAGATACTCGAAAACCGTTTACGGAAGAAGATAGAAAACTAGATCCATTATGTTATATGGATGAAGAAGATATACAAGCGATTTTGAATGTGTTTCATATTTCAATTATTAATGATGAAAAGTTAAGTGAAGAGGATTTAACTCTTGTCCAATCGTATTTTGCTGAATTTGTAAATAATACGAATTTAACGAATTTTATTACGAGAGATTATGTTCAAGAGGATTTATATGCCATCGATGATGAAGATGACATCACGTTCTTCAATAGAATGCTGCGTCATATAGGATCAGATGATGTGAAACAATTTGATAAACGCAATTGGATTTATTTATCCCAAGATTGAGGTGAAAAAAGGACAGAGCATAGGCTCTGTCCTTTTCTTTTAGGATGATACATTTTTTCTTGTACGCTTACGCTGGTAGTAATAGAGGATACCGCCTGAGGCAAGCATGAGTACGCCAATCAATACAGCTGTATACATCATCGTTGCTGTATTCGGCAGTGTGCCGCCTGGGAGTCCGGTTCCATCTTGGTTTGGATCTGTACCTCCGCCTGGAGCTGAACTTCCGCCGTCTCCGCCAGTTTGATCTGGCGTTGTTCCAGCTGCCCCGCTTTGGTTGAGTACGGTGTATTCGCTGAAGTGCTCAGTTTGACCTGATACAACTCCATTTTCAAACGATCCGTTACTTGTTTTGGCATAACGGTTTTTCTTACGGTCTACATAATATACACCAGGTTTCTTCGCCTTTTGAGGCTCATCTAATGTAAAGGATAGTGTAACAGGATCTTTAAAGGTAGAAACCTTTTTCTGATCTTGTTTGATTTGGAAATCATACGTATCCGTTAATGCATTTTTCACCTTATCCGTCTTTGTCATCCATATATCTGCGTTTTTCTCGGACAAGTTAGAGAGCGGTAATGCGAGTCCCACTTTGTCATGATAGATGGAGACGTTTGGATCTTGCTCTCTTTTCTTCAGCTCGGCTACCTGTGCTTTTGATAGAGACAATTGAACGTTTTTCGCTTCGCTCGCTTTGTCTAAATAGAGCAATGCTTTGTTTGTATGCTGCACATACGTTTGGAATTTCTCATCATCTTGAATGTCATAGGCGCCTTTTCCTTTTGCACGTGGAAGGAACGCTTCTTTCACTCGATGATCGATGACAGGAGAAATATGCCCGCCGTCTGCCTGTTCAATTTGCTCCTTGAAGATTTCATAGTCAACATAGCCTAAGTCTTCGCCGTGAGAGGCTTCTGTAAAGACGCTGTAGCCATCGCCGCCTGTGCCGACAAATGCGTTTGTTGCCACGCGGTATGTTTTCTTATCATCAATGTCTGTTAGTTTGCCGTTTTTGTCTTTCAGTTTGACATCAATGAGTCTGCTGCCAGCTGGTTTACTCAGTGTAAACGTATATTCAATGCCGGCTACATGAGGGAATGCGCCGCCGCCTTCCTCAATGCCTGAAAGCCCTTGTTCGAGCGCTTTCTTAATTTGGCTGCCTTTTAAATCCGCGACATAAAGTGTGTTTCCGAATGGCATGACCGTTAAAATATCACCTAAAGTGATATCTCCTTTTTCAATGCTGCCTCGAATACCGCCGCCGTTTGTGATGGCAAGATCAGCACCAGCAGATTCCTGCGCTTTCTTCAGCATACCGTCAGCGATAAAGTTCCCAAGGTTCGTTTCCTTCGCCCGGACATGCTCTCGTTGTCCATCTAAGAGGACATCGGTAGAACCGACTTTTTCCGTTTTTAAATCTTGAATATCTGCCTTGTACTGATCGAGGATTGCTTTTGCATCGGCATCTTCTTTGACAGAGTCATCGATGGTGATGAGGTCAAAAGAAGAATTCTTTGGCTGTACGACTCCTTTTTGATCAAAGGCCACGTCTACTTTTCCTAAGAATTGTCCGTAGTCTTTTACCTGCGCGACAATCGTTGGTTCTTTCTTATCGACGACCTTTAATTTTTCAACAAGGGTGTGTGTGTGACCGCCAATGATTAAATCAATACCGTCTACTTTTTGAGCCAGCTCAAGATCACGGTTATAGCCAATGTGTGTTAAAGCAATGATTTTGTTGATTTTTTCTTCTGTTTGAATGGTGTTGACTGTTTCTTTCGCTTTCTTGTATGCATCCTTGAATTGAATGTTAGGGCCGCTGCTGGATGTAATGGCCGTGTCTTCAGTGGTTAAGCCGAATACCGCCACCTTTTCACCGTTTACATCAAGCAGGATGTATGGGTAAATCCCAGCTTCTTTTTTCTCACCAGCTTTAAATGTGACTGGCTTTTTCACTAAGCTGCTCAATTGTTTCTCCTTAGAGACATCAACGTTCGATGACACAATCGGGAATGCAGGCTTTTCAAATTGATGACGGTTTTTCGCATCTACATCTGATGCATCACCTGTCAGGAATTGACGAAGTACAGAAGGACCTTTGTCAAATTCATGATTACCAAACGTCATGGCATCATATTTCATTAAGTTCATCAGTTTGAGGTCGGCAAGTCCTTGCCATTTTGTGAAATATAGGTCACCAGAGAAGACATCTCCAGCATCTAATAAAATGTTGTTTTTGCTTTCGGCTCGAACTTCTTTAATTTTTGTTGCACGTCTTGCCGCATCATCAAGGTGGGCATGTGTATCGTTTGTATGCATCACCGTTAAATTCCAGTTGTCCGATGCAGGCGGTTCTGTGGTGCCATCCTCGTTAAAGGCTAGCTTGTACACGCCAAGACCATCTGTGCTGGCGTTACGAACAAAGTCTACGCTGTTTGATTTTTCAGCGAACGGCTTAGCTAAAAGAGAAGATTCGAATGTGACTGTTGCGCCTTTGATTGGTGCAATGGACCAGTTTTGATCCGCACTTGGGTTGATGGTTTTTTGTTCGATAATATAATCCATCAGCACTTGGCGGTTCTCATCAGCTGAGGCAAGCACCACTTTATCTTGCGTCAGATGAGGGAAGCCCCCGCCGCCAGAAGCTCGATAGTTGTTCGTTACGACTAAAAATTCTTGATTGTCAGAGACTGGTTTCCCGTTGTAGGACAGGTTTTTGATGCGGTTTGCATTCGCATTGACCAGAGTGCCTGTTGTGCTGTACTTAGCAGGCTGCGTCACATCGACTTGATAGGTGACACCATCGATCACATCAAAGTTATACGAGCGGTATTCTTCGTTTAAAATAGGCTGTTCATTTGAATCGTTTGGTTTGATTTGATTAAACTGTCCGGCCGACATCTCGAGCCAGTCTTTCACTTCACTGCCTTTCAGTTTGACAATTTGCACGGTGTTATCGTAAAGGTAGAGATCGCCGATATTTTTAATCGCTAAATCACCTTTTGCGATATTCGTATAATAATTTACACCGTTTCGGCCGCCGGCTTTAAACGGGGCGCCTGCAGATAAAATCGGTAAGTTTTTGTATGATGTATCCTTCATTTTTTCTTGTGCATACCATTTTTGTGCATCTGTCACAATTTGAATAGAAGGATCGTCCATCACTTGAGCAAAAAAGCTGTTAATGTCTGCTTCTGTTTTACCAACAGGTTTTCTTACATAATCAAGTGTGTTTTGATGCGTCGTTTGAATGGCATCTTTCACAGTGCTGTTTTGAGAGGTGACTCCTGCAACAGATTCAATCTTTCCTATTCCATCTGTGACTTTCCATTTGCTGCCGTCAGGCTCTAATGTTAAATCAATGACTCCGAGGTAGCTTCCCCAGTTTTTTGACATGACGACAGGAATGCCGTTGATGGTTCCTTTTGAGACATCGAATTTGTCGACGCCGCTATATTCAGTGCTTGGGAATGTGCCGTGCTGGTGGCCGGACACGATTGCATCGATGCCTTTTGTTTTCGTGGCAAGGTCAAAGATCATATTTTCTGATCCTTTAGGTGAAGCGGTTTTTTCAATTCCAGTATGGGCAAGAGCGACGATGATATCTGCGCCTTTTTCCTTCATTTCAGGAATGGTTTCATTCGCAGATTCGACGATATCCTGCACTTGAACTTGTCCATCTAAATGCTTCTTATCCCACGTCATAATTTGCGGTGGAACGAATCCTATGTAACCGACTTTCACTGTTTGTGAAGCTCCGTTTGCGTCTTTAAAGGTTTTATCTTGGATCACATAAGGCGTAAAACGGTGTTCTCCATTTAACTTTTTGACGTTCGCATTGACAATCGGGAAGTTAGCGCCGGCAATGGTACCATCAAGGAATGCTAATCCGTAGTTAAATTCATGATTGCCAAGTGTTCCTGCATCGTACTTTAGTTTGTTGAGTGTATGAATAATGGGGTGAACCTTTGTTTGATTAATGATGCGGTCTTTCTCATTTTTGTAAACGTATTCTCCAAGAGGGGTTCCTTGAATCAGGTCTCCGTTATCAACAAGGAGTGTATTTGGATTTTGTGAACGGTGCTTTTCAATCAGCTCGGCTGTTTTTGCCAAACCAAATTCATTTGTTTCTTTGTCGCTGTAATAATCGTAATTCATCATGTTCGCATGAACATCCGTTGTGGCTAAGATGCTGACTTTTACGGCATTGCCGTTTTCTATTGCTGCATGAGTAGGTACTGCTGGGAGAATGAGACTAATCATCATAATGGAAGTGAGCAGAATAGACAGGTTTTTCCTTCGTTTAGACCTATTTGTTTGCTTCTTCACCTGATCTCCGCCTTTCTAATTTTTTTGACCACAATACCTATTGTAGAAATGTTTCGTTAACTTTTGTAGTTATTTTTTGCAGATTATTGTAAAGATAACATAAATCATACGAATTACCTTGTTGAGGGAATATAAATAAGTCTAAATGCTTATTTTCATCATAAGGGGTTTTCTGATCGGGATAGGATGTTTGATTTCAATGTACCCGGGTATAGTGTGTAGTGTAAAGATAATCAAGCAGGAGGGTTTCTACATGGGTAAGAAAATTGCAGTTGTATTAACAGATTACTTTGAGGATGTTGAATTCACCGAGCCTGCAAAAGCCTTTAAAGATGCAGGACATGAGATCACAGTAATTGAAAACGAAAAAGGAAAAACAGTGAAAGGCAAGCAAGGAGAAGCAGAAGTGAGAGTGGATGCGTCCATTGATAACGTGAAGCCTGAAGACTTCGATGCACTGCTGATTCCTGGCGGGTTCTCACCAGACATTCTGCGTGCAGATGATCGCTATGTCCAATTCACAAGAGCATTTATGGACGAGAAAAAACCAGTATTTGCGATCTGTCACGGACCGCAGTTGCTCATTACAGCGAAGACGCTGGAGGGCAGAGGCGCGACTGGTTATACATCCATTCAAGTAGATATGGAAAACGCAGGCGCAAAATTCAAAGATGAAGAAGTTGTCGTTTGTCAGGATCAGCTTGTGACAAGCCGTACACCTGATGACATTCCAGCATTTAACCGTGAATCATTAAAACTGCTCGCAAAATAAGCAGTTTTGACAGAATAAACAAAGCCAGCACTTTGCGGGGTGCTGGCTTTTTCTGTGCATGGATGGAAGAAAGCGGCGTAAACCGCAATCTGGTTTCCTTTGCACGATTATTTTCTTAAGTTTTTTAGCTCGCTTGCGATGGCTTGCATTTCACTTGGGCTGAATGAAGATTTTTTCATCACCATTTGGTGTAGAAATTCAATATCTTCGTACTTGTCTGGACTGAAGTCCTCGGCTTTGATGACTCCAATGTTCAGCATATTTAACTTTTGCGAAATGTCTTCAATCAGCTGATTGACTTCAGCCGCTTTTTGCTCTGACAAGGGCGGCACGTCCTTTCCTGCATATGTGTTGAATAATATGTCTATTTTAACAGAAATGCAAAAGAATAAAAGGGCTATTAAGACGACACCGAGATGTTTTTCTCCTTTTTCTCCTGTTTAATTTTTTCAATGATTCGTTTTGATTCAAATACGACAACGCCCGATAAACCAATAAGGCCAATTAAGTTTGGAATGGCCATCAGACCATTCAGCATATCTGCTACCCCCCATACGAAGTCATTCTTAAACACGGCACCAAAAAAGACGGCCATAACAAAGACGATACGATAATACATGACGTACGAATCCTTCGCCAAATATGTAAAGCATTTCTCTCCATAATAGGACCAGCCAATGATGGTTGAATAGGCAAACAAAAGCAGTCCGATTGCCACAATGGTTGAGCCAGCAGGACCGAGGAAGTGAGCAAAGGATAACGAAGTCAGCGCATCGCTTTTCACTGTTAAATACATATCTGCCATGACAATGGTAATGCCAGTGATAGAACAAACAATGATGGTATCAATAAACACTTGAGTCATAGAGACGAGAGCCTGGCGGGCAGGCATATCCGTTTTCGCAGCTGCAGCAGCAATTGGTGCTGACCCAAGACCTGCTTCATTGGAAAAAACTCCTCGTGCGACACCCCAGCGAATGACAGTCCCAATTGCACCTCCTGCTACGGCTTGACCAGTAAAGGCATCTGAGAAAATTAGACTGACTGCGCCTGGAACAAGATCAGCATTCATAACAAGAATGATCAGACCGCAAATGACGTAAAATAAAGCCATGACTGGTACGAAAATAGATGTAACCCGGCCAATGCTTTTAATTCCGCCTAAAATCACAAGTGCTGTAAAAGCTGTAATGATGATACCTGTTACCCATGTTGGAATTTGAAAGGTAGAATTCATGACGCCTGAGATGGAATTAGACTGTACCAGGTTGCCGATCCCAAAGGCAGCACTGGCGCCGAAAACAGCAAATAGCACCCCTAGCCATTTCTGTTTTAATCCATGCTCTAAATAATACATAGGTCCGCCAGACATTTCTCCTTTTTCGTTTTTGACTCTGTATTTTACAGCAAGAACGGCTTCTGCAAACTTAGTGGCCATCCCGAAAAATGCAGCAAACCACATCCAGAATACTGCACCAGGGCCACCAGCTATAACAGCTGAAGCCACACCTACGATATTCCCTGTACCGACAGTTGCAGCAAGAGCCGTCATTAAGGCTTGGAAATGAGAAATGTCTCCTTCTGACATTTTGTCTTGCTTAGAAAAGGCGAGCTTTAAAGAATAAGGAAGTAATCTAACTTGAATGAAGAGAATGCGAAAGGTGAGGTAAATCCCGGTACCAACAATTAAAATCAACAGGGGAGGCCCCCACAAAAAATTGTTCATCGTTGTGACAAACTGCTCAATTATTCCCATCTAATATCCCCCTTTGTTTGTGTAATTCTCCTAAAGTTTCTCCTGTCTTTGTGTAATTTGTCAATGGTGATGAAAGCTTTTCTTGCAAAGTTTCCAAAAGAAAAAGGACTTGATATGATAAAGTCAAGGTTTTCAAAAGGGAGTCTTAGGGAAAAGATAGGAGGAGAATGAAGGATGATTCATGTATTATTCGTATGTCTTGGCAATATTTGCAGATCACCGATGGCAGAGGCCATGTTTAGAAAACGAGTAGAAGATGAAGGATTAAGCGAACACTTTGTCATTGATTCAGCAGGCATTGGCGGCTGGCATCAAGGCAGTCCTCCGCATGAAGGAACACGAAAGCTGCTTGATGAAAAAGGGATTAGCTATGAAGGGATGTCCGCAAGACAAATCATAGATGAGGACATCACAGCATACGACTATATCATTGCGATGGATGCTGAAAATGTAGGGGCACTTCGCAGTATAACCGGCTATGGGAAACATCACTTTATTGGCCGTCTTCTTGACTTTGTTGAAGACGATGATCGAGATGATGTGCCAGACCCTTATTACACTGGAAACTTTGAGGAAGTACATGATTTAATTGAAACAGGAATTGAGCGTTTTTTGACGTATGTAAAGAAAGAGAAACACCTTTAACTGAAAGGAGATCAGACGAGATGGAAGAGAAAAATCAAATCATGCTTCGAGGAGCTGTGATAGGAGCAGCTTGCGGCGCACTGCTGACATTATTTCATCGGCCAACGAGAATTGCGCTTAAAGACAAATGGGATGACTGTCAGGAAAAGCTAGCGGAATACCGTCAGGAGCCAGCCAGAATTTCTGCTTGCATGAAAGAAAAAATGGAAGAAACGAAGCAGCTGATGCGAACAGTCTCAGATGATTTGTCATTTTTAAATGAACAAGTCAATCAGTTAAAGGAAACAACCCCAAAAGTATTAGAGATTATTGAAGAAACAAAGGATCACTTTCGACCGAAATAGAAAGATTGATCATTGGAGATGAGGCGTATGGGTTTTATTAAAGCGTTAATTGAACGCTTTTTGCTGCATGAAGGACCGGCGAAATCTGCTGAGCTTGCTTACTTCTTTTTGCTTTCATTATTTCCGTTTCTCATCTTCGTGCTGACGCTCGTTGGATATTTGCCGCTGACGTCGAAGGATGTCCTGAGCGTCATCTCTGGTTATGCGCCAGAAGGAGCGCTTTCGATGATTGAATCCATTGCCGAAGAGACACTAAACAGCCGTAACGGCGGACTGCTGTCATTCGGGATTATTGCTGCCCTTTGGTCTGCTTCTAACGGGATTAATGCCGTCGTCAGAGCATTTAACCATGCTTATGAAGTTGAGGAAAATCGTTCCTTTATTCTCGTACGTTTAACATCAATCATCTTAACCATAGCGATGGTTCTTACGATTATTTTTGCCTTAATGCTGCCTGTCTTTGGAAAAGAACTTGGTTTATTTGTCGCTAAATTAGTCGGGCAGTCAGATGCCTTTCTCACCATATGGACGGCCATGAGGTGGATTATTAGCCCGCTGATTTTATTGATTGTGTTTACAGCCTTGTACTATTTCGCCCCAAACATCAGACTGAAATTGAAATTTGTTCTGCCAGGCGCCATTTTTGCATCGATTGGATGGATTTTGGTGAGCATGCTGTTCTCATTTTACGTAGGAGAGTTTGCTAATTACAGCGCGATGTACGGAAGTATTGGGGGAATCATTATTTTAATGATCTGGTTCTATTTAACCGGCATCATGATTATCCTTGGCGGCGAGCTCAATGCGCTTTTACATAAGCGTAAAATCGTACCAGGCAAGGTGTGAAGAAATCTGGGCATCCTAAAGAAGAACAAACATGTTCAATCTTGATGGATGGGGGAATCACATATGTCCAAACAATCGAAAAAAGGCGGAAGCAACACGAAACAAAACAAAGGCCATCAGCCGAAGCACAAAACAAGCGGCAGTGCGAACGGGCAAAATGGTTATCATTAAATGAAAAAAACTCCTCTGCGGTGCAGGGGAGTTTTTATTTCGACAATCGTATATACCGCTTAAGGATAAAAGCTGTATCAGGTTTTGACTCGTAATGAGGATCATGATGAAACCCTGCGTTTATCGCTACACGTTCACTTCTGACATGGCCAACAGGACAAAAAATTTCAAATCCATCGACTTTAGGAGCAAAGGTATCTGTCATATATTTCACGATGGTTGTCACAATGCCCTGTCCTTGCGCGTCTTCATCAATCCAATAACCGATATTGCCTACTTGTTGATCAAACGTCAGACGGAACACACCGATTAATTGCTCGTTCAGCTGAATGCCAGCTTCCAACCCTTTTTGATCATTGTAGGTGGTTTGAGTTGATTGAATAAACGTTTTGACCGCTTCTATGTTTTTGCAGTGATGAACCCAAGGCAGCCACTCCCCTAAATGGGCCTTATTTTTTTGAATAAGGCTAAATAGTGTGTCCGCATCATCTATTTGTAGAGATGCCAAAGTCAACTCATTTGTGATGTTATATATAAACAACGATTGACCCTCCATTTTAGGGACTTTCCAGCACTGCCGTCGTTCTCCCAAACCGAACGCAGCAAAAGACAAATAATATCACGATGCTGACAAGATAAAGTAAATTCATTCCTTCAAACGTTTGCACAAAGAATCCTCCGAGTACCGGCCCGAGAATACTGCCTGCACTAAACGCCATCCCGCACATTAAATTCCCGGCGGGAAGCAGATGCTTCGGCAATAAGTCGGTCATATAACTGATGCCAAGTGAGAAGGTAGAGCCTACAGCCATTCCGGCGATAAAGAAACAGATGGCGACAGCCAAAACGGATTGAATGAAGATCCCTGCTAAAAGGAAAAAGAATGATCCAGCGAGTGTCACGCATAAAATGATGCGGCGTCTGCCAAACCGGTCACTGAGCATCCCGAGGGGAAGCTGAAAGACAATGCTCCCAATGGCAAACGCAGGTAAAATAAATGCAACCGCATCTACTGTCACCCCGCTTCTTAGTGCATACACAGGGAAGTTACTATTAAGTGTCGTTTCTAAAAAGCCATAGCAAAATGGCATCATAAAGGCGACCCAGCCAAATTGAAAGGCTTTTTTGAAGCGCTTTAAACTGTTTGTCTGCTCTGACGTTTGCACTTCACCTGTATCTGGATATGTATTTTTTAAGACAAACACAAGCAGCCAAATACATAAACTAACGGCACCAGAAACAATAAAAGGCAAAGATGGATTGATCTCAATGAGCGGTGTTAAAAAAGGGCCGGCGGCAAAACCGAGTCCAAACGATAATCCATACAGTGAAATGTTTCTTCCGCGATTTCTTGATGATGAAGCATAGGTCACCCACGTCTGTGTAGAGAAATGCAGCATATGGTCACCAATCCCGATCATAAGCCGGAGGAAGAACCAGACGACATAAGATTCAAAAAACACAAAGCTAAACAAGCTTAAAAAGACAGCAGCGCCTCCAATGACGATTAACGGCTTAAATCCAAACCGGCGAAGCGGTGCTTCCATAAAAGGAGACGCAAGCAGCACACCGAGATATAAGCCTGTGGCATGCAGGCCGTTTAACGTAGGAGAAGTACCGGCATGTTCAAAGATAATGGAAATGACAGGAAGTAATGCTCCCTGTGAAAAACCAGATACGGATACAAGTAAAATTAAAATCATAAAGTGAATTCTCGACATAAGAAGCTCCTTACAAGTTCATGCTTTCATCGTACAATGGAACCATAGGGGTTTCAATAGAAAGGTGGAAAAGGAATGAAGCTGACATACGAAAAGGATCGTTGGATTGCACATATTGAGGACAGGCAGCTGACTATTTCAGGAACAGAAGAAATGGGGTACCGTCCAGCTCAATTGTTCACCTCAGCCATTGCAGGCTGCTTTGGAGAAATGCTCATTCATGTATGCGGTAAAAAGCGAATATCCTATGAAGGGCTGACGATCACATCTGAAACGACAAGGGCAGGAGCTGTAAACAAAATTTCCTGCATTCATTTACATATCTTATTTGAAGACATCAATACATCTGATGAACAAATCGATAAAGTGATCACCCTTGCATTGAAGCATTGCTCTATGGTGCAGTCCGTGAAAGGAAGTATTGATATCACCTTCTCACACGCGCAAATCTAAATGTATATGATGCCGGCACTCACGAAAGAATAACAGTCAGACATATGTAAAGGAGAATGGCTGTATGAATCGTTTATTTCTTGTGATTGTCGCAATCGGTGTTCCGCTATCGGTGATTGGCAGTTTTCTTCATTTCCCGCAGGTTGTCATGTTTGCCGTTTATTGTATCGCCATAATTGGTCTTGCTAGTTTTATGGGGAGAGCCACAGAAAGTCTTGCCATCATTGCGGGACCCAGAATTGGCGGACTTTTAAACGCTACATTTGGAAATGCGGTGGAGTTAATCATTTCGTTTTTTGCTTTAAAGCAAGGATTGACGGCCATCGTACTTGCATCATTAACAGGATCGGTCATCGGAAATTTACTGCTTGTGGCTGGCTTGTCTTTTTTCGTTGGCGGATTAAAATATAAGCGCCAAGTATTCAATGTCCATGATGCAAGGCACAATTCAGGCTTGCTCATGTTTGCCATTATTGTAGCGTTTGTCATTCCAGAAGTGTTTTCGATGGAGATGGAAGAGAATAAACAGTTTGTTTTAAGCATTGGGATCAGTATTGTGATGATTTTGCTTTATGTCGCGGCGCTCTATTTCAAACTGGTCAGCCACCGCGGGGTGTATGTTGCCAAGCAGGAGAGTATGGAAGGCGAAGCAGAGACGGAAGAAGAAACACCTGAATGGTCTGGAAAGTTTGCCACTGTCATTTTGCTGCTTTCGACAATCGCAGTTGCGTACATTTCAGAGCGCCTTGTTCATACATTTGATACGGTAGGAGAACAGTTTGGCTGGAGTGAGCTGTTTATCGGTGTCATTATTGTGGCCATCGTCGGCAACGCAGCAGAACATGCCTCAGCTGTCATCATGGCATATAAAAACAAAATGGATGTAGCAGTAGAAATTGCCTTTGGCTCCACGCTTCAGGTTGCCATGATGGTCGCGCCAATCCTTGTCATCAGCTCTCTATTTTTTGACAAGCAGATGCCGCTCATTTTCTCCTTGCCAGAGCTCATTGCGATGGCATCCTCTGTGCTGCTCACGGTCATTTTATCAAATGATGGTGATACAAACTGGTTTGAAGGCGCCACATTACTCGCTGCCTATTTTATTATGGCGATTGGATTTTTCCTTTTATAATCTTTTGTGGATAAGGGACGTCTTTCGGGAAAATACTATGGAAAAATGAATGAGAAAGAGTGATGATATGAAGAAGATGCCCCGCATCATGTTTGTTGTTCTCTTATCCTTAAGTTTTCTATACAGCTTTCCAGCGGAGGCGGCAAAGCCATTTAAAGTGCCGTCCTCTGTCGCCAGTATCTCCAAGGAGAATACGTATCCGAACGCGTCACAGGATCAGCCGCTGCTCCAGCCGAGCGAGCTGACGGCTGAATTGTTCAAAACAACAAGTGTCCCGATTGAGAATACTCATCTGATTAAAATGCTGAATGAATCCAGCATTTCAGGGACGCCATTAGCAGTTGGGTACCGAGCGACCATTTTCCTCGGGAGATGGGCGCTGAGCTATGATTCAAACGAAACCGTCGCCAATTGGGAATACAAAAGAGTGAACACAAATCACATTGATAATAGAGGCGGAAACAAAACAGCCATTGGCAAATACGTTCAAAAGCAGCAAGTGAAAGTAAGCGGCGGACTCACAGCAAAAGTGCCAAGCCCAGAAGATGTGAAAACATTGATGATGCAAAAAGCGATTCAAAAAACAAAGCTGCCCCTCGCGTTTGACACCGTAATTGGTGCAGGAACAAAACGAGATCAGTCTTACCATGTCTCTCCAAAAAAAGCAGCATCGCTTCATGCCTATGCACCAGCGATTAACGAAAAAGGAAAGGTTACTTACGGAGAAGTGTACCTTGTGCTCAAGGGAAATAAACGCAAACTCGTCGTGAAAAACGTGACCTCACAAGGAATCGGCGCTTGGATTCCAGTTCAGGATCACCTGACGTTTGGGTTTCAAGGGATGAATTAAAACAGTCATCTCCTCTTATCAACAGAGGAGATGACTGTTTTTTGCTAATAGGGTTTCTCTTTTTTTCTTTTTAGTTCATTTTTGTAAAAGTCAAAAGCGTTATATAAATACCAAATGATAAAAAGAAAGAAGATAACTTTAGTCAATATCGGTAAGTCGTTGAAAATAAGACATAGGCCAAGATAAGGGATGATCATAAATCCATAATATGAAAACCACCATGTTTTAAAAATGAAACTCATCTCCTTGAAAATTGTAGACATTAATATCTTATACATATATTACATTTTTTGAGAAAATAAAAAAGCCATAGTAGAAGTTGAATGAACTCAACGACTACTATGGCTTAAGTTTTTTATTCCCCTAAATCCACATTATGATAAACCTGCTGCACGTCTTCAAGCTCTTCTAAAACATCGATCAGCTTTTCAAATTGTGCCTTAGATTCATCATCTAATGTCACTTCGTTTTGCGGGAGCATTGTGATTTCAGCGACAGTGAATTCTTCAACACCGGCTTGTTTGAACGCTTCTTGGACTTGATGGAATTGATCTGGTTCAGCGTACACAATCACCGTTTCATCTTCTTCCATGATGTCACGTACATCAACATCTGCTTCCATTAAAAGCTCAAGTGTTTCTTCTTCGCTTTTCCCTTCGACACCGATGACAGCTGTTTGGTCAAACATGTAAGCAACAGAGCCGCTTACACCCATGTTTCCGCCGTTTTTCCCAAATGCTGCTCGAACATCTGACGCTGTGCGGTTGACGTTATTGGTGAGGGCATCAACGATCACCATTGATCCGTTTGGACCAAATCCTTCGTAGCGCAGCTCATCGAAGTTCTCTTCCGCACCACCTTTGGCTTTTTCAATGGCACGGTCCACAATATGTTTTGGGACACTATATGTTTTTGCACGTTCTAGGACAAAACGAAGTGCTTGGTTTGATTCTGGGTTTGGCTCACCTTGTTTGGCAGCCACATAGATTTCACGCCCGAATTTTGCGTAAATACGACTTGTACTGGCATCCTTTGATGCTTTCTTTTCTTTAATGTTGTTCCACTTACGACCCATCTTATTCACTCTCTTTCACTTAGAAAATACACAGTATGAGGGCCCCCATGCTGCATGAAATCATTCTGCTATCTATTATACATGAATCAGTCAAGAGGATAGAAGTAAGAGGGCTGAAATGAAGAGAATTGTTAGCTGATGTGCCCCAGCTGTTCAAGCATTTCATGTTTTTCGTGAGCCCGAGTCAGCTCGTCGCACCGAATGATCCTGCCATCTAATAAGGTGAAAAGAGCTGTGACATCTATTAAACCCCCGTCTCCGCTTGCGAGGTCAACATGTACCGTGTAACGAAAACACGCTTGCTGCGTTTCTTCATCAAATAACACATCATGAAAGGCGGGGATCGCAAGCTGTGTTGTCATTTCTTTTAATGTGGATAGATGCTTTTTAAATTCATCAAGCGTGGAAACCTTCCCATCGGTCACTTGCTGATAGTCAGGTGAAAAATATGTCTCCACCTTTTTTACATCGAACTTGGTTAATACCTTTTGATACATCTCCTTGATGAAAGAAATTGCTTCTGTTTTTGTCATTCCATACATCCTCTCTATTATTAACTGGTTAACTAAATAACATTATAATTAACTGGTTAACAAAATACAAATAAAAAAATAACCCCATATAGAATGAGGTTATTTTGCAGGCTGGGGATAAGCGAGATCCTCAAGCAATTTGACATCATGCTGATGAAGTTGCTTGATCATTTCTTTTCGCACAGCGAGAGCGGCTTCGAAGTATTTTTCGTCTTCGACCATTCCCTTAACTGTGATTTCAATCCCGCGATTCAGCTTATTCAAGCCCATAATTCCATGAACCTGAAAGGGTTCAATGGCATTTTGGAATTCATCTTTTTTAAGAAAATCATGATGCATTTGATTTAAATTGTCACATGCTGATTCAAGTGCTTGGAAGGCGATATCTGGGTTTTGATTCGCGCTAATTAACACAGATTCCGTAATTCGCATATATTGCATGTTATAGTTTTGGATTTGCCTGATATCCCCGTTAGAAATGGTTAACAGCTTGCCGCTCCATTCTCTAATTTGCAGAGAGCGGAGACCAATCTCTTCAATGGTTCCATTAAAGAGGTTATTTACCGTCACATAATCCCCTTTATGAATCTGGCGTTCATAGATGAGAAAAATGCCTGCTAAAATATCACGAATGAGCGTCTGCGCGCCAAAACCGATGACGATCCCAGCGACACCAGCACCCGCAAGAATTTTCCCAAAGTCATGAAAGAAAAGAGAAATGACATAGAGCACAAAGCAAATCGAAGCGGTGTATTTCGTGACCGATTTGACCAAGCTCTCAATTGTTTTCTTCTTTTTGTCCTCTATAAACTCAGTTCGTTTAAAGAAAATTTGCAGGGCTTTGTTGATCATAAAGACAGCAAGCCAAAGAACGAGCCCAACAAGGAGAATTTCAATGTATTTGTTTTTGACTACTGTCAGAAATGTATCGTCCATCTATCGGTTACCCCCTGGCTGTTCGAGAAGTAAAATCAACATCTTGATAATAGCTGTTTTTCACTAGAACATTCGGACCGAGGCACTGCACGCTTGGGCAATGACAATTCAGTTCTTTTGCTAATTTCGTGTCCATCCAGCGTGTATAGGCTGATTGCAATGTATCAGTTTCAATGTTTCCAAGCGGCGGTGTATCGCCAAAGTCTGTCACAATAATATTCCCATCAAAAATATTCACATTCAACCGTGAACGTCCGTCAGGGTCATTTCGTACTGTGACATTTTTCTCCTGGCGCAATCGATTGAGGAGACGCTGGTCTTCTGCATCTGTGCTGCATGAATAAAATGGCAGGGTGCCAAACAGCATCCATGTGTTTTGATCGCGAATATCAAGCAGCTGATGAATCGCATCCCGCATTTGCGGAAGCGTCAATGATTCAAGGGCGCTGGCGAAATCACTTGGGTACATCGGGTGAACTTCGTGGCGCTGGCATTTCATTTCCTCGACGATCTGCCGGTGGATGTGCTCAATATATGGAAGCGTGCGCTTATTCAGCATGGTCTCAGCGGATACGGTTACGCCTGCTTTGACAAGTGCCTGACTATTTTCAATCATGCGGTTAAATAATTTCTCGCGCTGCTCAAAGGTTGGTTTACGATCCATCATGGCAAAACCGACTGTTGCAAACTCTTCGACAGTGCCCCAGTTATGTGAAATGTGAAGGACGTCTAAGTATGGAATAATTTCTTCATAGCGCGCCAAATCAAGGGTTAAATTTGAATTGATTTGTGTACGCACGCCACGTTCATGGGCATACTTTAATAAAGGAACGACATATTCCCGTACAGATTTAAGAGAAAGCATAGGCTCTCCGCCTGTAATACTGAGTGAGCGCAGGAGCGGAACTTCATCTAAACGGCGAAGTAACAAATCTATCGGTAGCGCATTCGGGTCTTTAGGCTGTAAGGTATAGCCGACCGCACAATGCTCACATCTCATGTTACAGAGCGTTGTTGTCGTAAATTCAATATTAGTCAGCTTCATTTCTCCGTAATCCTGCACATCGAGATAGGCTTCCCAAGGGTCGTATGCAGGTGTGATCGGACGAAGTGCTGTTTTTTGGTTCATGGTATCTATCTCCTTTTCATTCGGGCAAACGTAGACCCGCCAACAGTTAATTTTAAGCCTCATCACGGTTATACGCAAGAGGGACACAATTGATTTACAAAGGAAAAAAAGATAAGCTATAAACAAATGCTAAAGGGAGTGTATCGATGGGCAAGGCAGCAGACAGCAAAGAGCAGCAGGTTGATTATTTAAAGAACCGATTAGATATGTTTATGAATGTGATTGATTCATTAGATCCTGAATCAACAGACGTTGAAGATATAGACAGACTGATCCAAATGATTGACGATCTGGAAGCAAAATATGAACGGTTTAAAAACGATTGGAAGGAAGAATAGCTCGCGCAGTGCGGGCTTTTTTCTTTAAATTGGCAGGTGAATCGGTGTATGAGTCTCGGTCTTATTCTGCACAATAGAAGAAAAACCGGGAAGTGACGTAATGAAAAAATTCATGCTGATCTGTTTATGTGCGCTTTTTGTTTCCATGCCTCTTTCAGAAGCAGGAGCCGTGTCTAATAAGCCCATCCACTGGGGATTTGCGAAAAGTAAAGAGCACAGGCCGCCGGATGCGGGCAAAGAATTGACGGCACTCTTAAAAAAGTATGATGCCTTCTATTTAGGTAACACGAAAAAGAAAGAGATTTATTTCACCTTCGACAACGGCTATGAAAATGGGTACACACCCAAGATCTTAGACGTGCTGAAAAAACATCAAGTACCAGGCACCTTTTTTGTGACAGGTCACTTTGTAAAGGACCAGCCGGAGCTTGTCAAACGTATGGCAGAAGAAGGTCATATCATTGGCAACCATTCCTATCATCATCCAGATTTAACAACAAAGAGCACGAAAGAAATCAAAGAAGAACTGGACCGTGTCAATGAAGCTGTGTACAAAATCACAGGAAAACAAGATAACCTCTATCTTCGTCCGCCGCGCGGTGTGTTCAGTGAAAGGGTACTAAAAGAAACAAAACAGCTCGGCTACCAAACTGTTTTCTGGTCAGTGGCGTTTGTAGACTGGCATATCCATCATCAAAAAGGAAAACAGTATGCTTATGATCAAATGATGAAGCAGGCGCACCCAGGTGCCATTTACTTACTTCATACCGTCTCAAGAGACAATGCCGAAGCGCTGGATGATGCCATCACCGCTCTGAAAAAACAAGGATATTCCTTTAAAAGCCTAGACGATCTCATGCTTGAAAAAGTATGGCAGCTGCCTCAGCTATAGAAAAAAGCCTGCAGAAGACCTGCAGGCTTTTTGATTATCCCCCTCTGATTTTACGCTGAAACAAAAGAGGGTGATGACGTGAAAAAGAGTCAATCAAACCCTCACCGAAAATTGTGATGCTTTGCTCCCAAGGATGTCCTAGCAGGCCCCAATTCATTTCTTTTGATAAAAAGAAATAGTAATCCCCATTAGGAAGAACAGGAACTTTCCATTCTCCAAATTCATCTTTTTCAAACGAGCCATATGGTGTGATCCAGTAGCATTCGTGCTGCCAATCAAGTGCCAGCATATATTCGTCTGTTCCGGTGATATTCTCCTGAAAAGAGAGCAGTGCCTTTTTTTCAAGATCTTCATCTGCATGTAGAAGAAAAGAGTCCTCAAAATACGCAGAGATGTCATATGTGATGTAAGGAGAGGGTGCTTGAAAAGCGGGAAAGCGAGAGATGCTTGGTTTAAATTTGAACTCTCGAGCAAATGTCTTCCAGGCGAATTTTAATTCTTTGTCTTTCAGTGGAATCCAGTTTTCCAAATTATCTTCCTCCCAAGCACTTCTCTCAAAACATTATTTAAAAATCCTAAACCACCCTTTATGTTTAAACCACAAAAGCATACCCGAGACGAGGAGACCCATGAAAATCAGCACGCCAAAATAGCCGTATTTCCAGTGTAATTCAGGCATGTTGTCAAAGTTCATTCCGTACACACCAACAATAAAGGTTAGTGGAATAAAAATGGTCGACACAATGGTCAATGTCATCATGATCGCATTCATCCGATTGGAATTTAGCGTCTGATAGCTGTCTCGTAAATCAGCTGTCATATCACGGTTTGACTCAACAATTTCGGTTAGTTTTAATAGATGATCATAAATATCATTAAAATACGCTTGGCGGTTTGTATCGCTTTTCATCGTATTTGTGTTCACAATACGATATAAAAGGTCCCTCATCGGGATAATCGTTCTTCGCAGTTTGAGCAAATCGGATCGGATTCCGAATACTTCGTTCATCAACGTGCCATACGTTTTATGACCTTCTTCATCCTCAATTTCATTCAGCCTGTCCTCTATTTGATAAATAATAGGGAAATAATCATCAACAAGCTGATCAATCAGCATGTAGGCAATATGCTCAGGTCCGCTGTTTCTTTCTTTATCAGACCCCTTGAGCTTTCGAATGACACGCTCAATGTATGGCGCTTCCTTTAAATGAAAGGTCACGATATAGTTTTCACCAACAAACAGATCAACTTCCTCAGAACGCAGCGTTTTTTGATTAAGGGCATGCAGCACGAAAAATAAATACCCCTCATAAAAATCAAGCTTCGGCCGCTGCAAATAATGGAAGCAATCCTCAATCGCAAGCGGATGGAACTGAAAATATTCCTTCAAAAGCGCTGCTTCCTTTTCCGTTGGTGCATGAAAATCAATCCAATACCAGGCGATATCGGGGCTTGAAAGCTGCTGCATTGTTGCATGTTCAATCAAGTCGCCGTTTTTTGTCACTGCAAGTTTTCTCAGCATGTGCACCCCTCCAGACTTGCATTATATCATGAAGCAGCGCCGGTGAACTTATACGTTTTCTCCATAAAAAAAGCCGATCTCAGAAAGAGATCGGTTAAATGTGCGTGTATGATTGATGGATAAAACCGAGAATTAAGGACGATGGAATGTAACGAATTTATCTTGACGGTCAAACCAGCCTCTAAACGCCCAGTTATCCCAGCCGCCATCGCCGTTGTTTTTAAATGTACCACTTTCGAATACCCAAATTCCGTAAACAACATTACCAAGATTAGCAGTAGCGAAAGTTTTGACGCCGTTAAAACGGTCTTCGTAGTTCTGGCTTAGGTTAAAGACCATGACATTATATCTGCCGCCAGCAGCGTAGAATGTGCTTTCCATGACGCTTTTCACGAATCCAGAACGGTTTGCATTTGCGTTTACTGCGTTTACAATGGCATTGGCAATCCCAAGAACATCAAAGTTTACGTTAACATTAGGGCTAGCCGTAGTGCCAGCTTTACCTTCAGCAGCAGCTTTGTTTAAGACAGTTTGCTGAAGTGTAGTAGAAACAGGTGCTGAAGTTTTTGGCTCAGCAGCGTCAGCGAATAATGGCAGTGTCGAAGAAACAGCAGTGGCAAGTGCAACAGAAAGAATGGTTTTTTTCATTGGTCGGATCTCCTTTGTTTTTTAATTTTGGGTCTTCTTTTTTGTAAAATGTGAAACTAGGTGAAGCCGGTTATCAATGAGGTAAATATGTTCCTGCAAGATAAAACAAATGATTGCCTAATCCGCTAATTCCTTTGTTCACCTCCTTGATATGTCATAATTATACAAATATATTCAGAGAGGAAGATATCACCCAGAGGTTCTATTTCTAATTTAAGGAAAATGATCCTAAAATGTTGAAGTTTGCTGACGAATGTTAGCTGAATTCGACTAAAAACTTTCGTCTATCCAAAAGGAGAATGACCACAAATAAGGAAGATATAACTGATAAATTCTTGTACTCTTTATGTTAAAAAGTATTCAATAAAGAGAATCATTCATACAAAATGAAACAATCACATCTGCGTATGTTTGCAGAAAGGAAGAGGACATGTATGTGGGAAAAACAGCTGGTGGTAGAGCCGCCGTATCATTTCGATCAAGTGCTTAGACGCTTATCAAGTGATCCATTAAAAGCAGTTGATTTGAGTCAAAGAGAAATCAAAGTGCCGATCAGATTGGAGCAAAAACCGTACGTGGTCATCGTTCAAGCTACTGGAACAAAAGATGCGCCTATGTTCCGGGTGCGATCAAACGGCCCGGAGGAACCCCTTCTTTCTGAGGTGAAACGGATATTTGGCATGGAGCATCAATTACACATGATTCAAGACCATTTTTCTCAAACCAATCTAGCACCCATTTTTGAGCAGCATATCGGAACGCCGCTCATGCTGGATTTTCATTTATATCATTGTTTAATGAAATGCATCATTCATCAACAGCTGAATCTTTCGTTTGCTTACGAGCTCACGAAACGATTTGTCCATACGTACGGCGAGCAAATAGAAGGTGTATGGTTTGATCCTTTACCAGAAACCATAGCCTCTCTTGAAACAGATGATTTGAGAAAGCTGCAATTTAGTCAGCGAAAAGCAGAATATGTTATCGATGTATCGAAACGAATTGTCAGCGGCTCACTTTGTTTAGAGGAATTACACGATTTATCTGATCTGGAGGTAGAAGAGCGATTGCTTCCGATTAGAGGGATTGGACCTTGGACGGTTCAAAATGTGCTCATGAATGGGCTTGGAAGACCAAATCTCTTTCCAATGGCAGATATAGGCATTCAAAATGCAATCAAACGGCACTTCGACCTGTCCGAAAAACCGACAAAAGAAGAGATGGCAGCGCTAAGCAAGGAATGGACTCCATATTTAAGCTACGCTTCTCTATATTTATGGAGAAGCATTGAGACAGATAAATAAATGAAAGGCATTTTCTCTCTTTGTCCAAGACGTGATATACTAAGGAGATGGAATAAAATGAAGACAACCTATCAATGGTTTAAATAGAACGGAGAGAATAAAGTGAAAGAAAAACAGCAAGGTGCCCTTTTGCAAAAGGGACAGCAGTTCCCGCTTACCATTAAACGCCTTGGCATTAATGGTGAAGGGGTCGGTTATTTTAAAAAGCAAGTGGTCTTTGTCCCAGGCGCGCTTCCGGGTGAGGAAGTGGTGGTTGAAGCAACGAATGTCCAAGCAAAATATGCAGAAGGTACAGTGAGGAAAGTGCGAAAGCGCTCCGAGCATCGAGTCAAACCGCCATGCCCAGTATACGAGCAGTGCGGCGGCTGTCAGCTTCAGCATTTGGCGTACGAGCAGCAGCTAAATGAAAAGCGTGATATTGTCATTCAATCAATGGAGCGCCATACAAAGCTATCGGTTGAAAAGCTTGATATTCGGCCAACGATCGGTATGGAAGACCCGTGGCATTACCGAAACAAAAGTCAGTTCCAAGTAGGACGTTCTCACAGCGGAGACATCATTGCAGGACTTTATGGACTGAATTCTCATAAGCTTGTACCGATCAAGGAATGTATCGTGCAGCATCCAAAAACGAACAAAACAACGGGCGTTGTCCGCAAAATTTTAGAGAAATTCGGTGTATCGGTCTACAATGAACGAACAAGAAAAGGCGACGTACGTTCGATTGTCGTGCGTGTCGGCTTTGAAACAGGGGAAGTACAGGTCGTTCTTGTCACATCAAAACCTGAATTTCCAAAGAAAAAAGAAATTGCCGAAGCCATTCAAAAACGTCTGCCTGAAGTGACGTCCATTATGCATAATATCAATGGCGAAAAAACATCAGTCATCTTCGGCCATAAAACATCTCACCTAGCTGGCAATATGGTCATCCAAGAATTTTTAGGAGACGTCTCTTTTGAACTAAGTGCACGTGCTTTCTTCCAATTGAATCCGAAGCAGACGCTAAAGCTTTACGATGAAGCGAAAAAAGCGGCCAAACTGACTGGTAAAGAAAAGGTCGTCGATGCGTATTGCGGCGTTGGAACCATTGGGATGTGGCTCTCAGATGGCGCAAAAGAAGTAAGAGGAATGGATGTCATCAAAGAATCAATTGATGATGCCAAGAAAAATGCCAAAAAACACGGCATGAAAAACGCGACCTATGTGACAGGAACAGCTGAACATTGGCTGCCAAAATGGGTCAAAGAAGGCTTCCGTCCTGACGTCATCGTCGTCGACCCGCCAAGAACAGGCTGCGAGCGCACCTTCTTAGACACCGTCAAACAAGTCAAACCAAAACGCTTTGTCTACGTCTCTTGCAACCCATCCACACTAGCAAAAGACCTTGAATACATGTCAAAAGACTACAAAATCGAATACATGCAGCCAGTTGATATGTTCCCGCATACGGCGCATGTGGAGTGTGTAGTGTCTTTATCTCTTAAATAAAAAGGGAATGACAGCTATGATCGACCAAAATGCATTCAAACGATTCCAACTATATATGGACCCACAGCAGACGAAATTGGTGGACCGAAAACAGCAATAGAAAAGGCAGTAACTAAATGAAAAAACCCTTCCAACAGGAGGGGTTTTACTTTAACTAACAATCTATTTTTTCCTAAGCTCTTTTTTCGTATTCTCTTCTATCATTGTACTTAGACCTCTATAATGAGACATCCATCATGAGCTCTCGATTCTCAAACAAAATCATGTCTTACTCAAATTTCAGTTGAATGAATTTTGAAATGAATGTCAAAAATCAAGATTTTTACAGGGAGTTATTGAATATGAGACTAAAAGAACATGAAATATAACAACTTTATATATTCGTAAGAGGCCCACCAATTATTTAATCATTAAAACTGCAAAATGATAATTGGAGGGATTATGATGAATGACAAACAGTTTTCTTCATTTATAAAACAAGCAGATGCACCTTTTGTTGGGTGGGATTTTTCATTCATATCTGAAACTGGAAGAATGAAAAGTGAGTTGCTTTCATGGTCATATGGTAGTATAGCTACTTCTCTTGTTCAAAGTGCAAAATCAATGCTGGACATGGGAACAGGTGGTGGAGAGTTTTTATCAAAATTAAGGCCTTTTCCAACGTCAGTTTATGCTACAGAAGGTTACTTGCCTAATGTACCTATCGCAAAAGAACGATTAACCCCTTTAGGAGTGAAGGTAGTTCAAATTTCTAATGATGGAAATCTTCCGTTTGAGACTGGAAAATTTGATCTTATCATCAATCAACATGAGTCATTTTCATCTCAAGAGGTGAGAAGAATTATCTCGAAAGAAGGTATTTTTCTAACTCAACAAGTCGGTGGACGCGATTGCATAGAGATTAATGAGAATCTAAGGGTACCAATAAATAAAGATTTTATTGATTGGAACTTAAAGAAAGCTTTAAACGAAATACAGGAGAATCATTTTGAGGTGTTGAAAAGTGCAGAAGAGTTCCCTGTTCAAAGATTTTATGATATCGGAGCATTGGTATATTATCTAAAAGCAATTCCTTGGCAAGTGCCAGGTTTTGAAATAAGTAATTTCAAGGATGAATTATACACCATTCATAAAATCATTGAACAAAAGGGTTATTTTGACGCAAAACAACACCGATTTATGATTTTAGCTAAAGCAATTTAGTTGGAAATGGAGCCTTTGATCTATTTGAAGGCTCCAGCTTAATTCTGAACTAATGTCACTCCTGTATGCACGATACATGGCCTGAAAATGTTTCCTTTTATTATTGTCGGGCTTGAAAGCATTCTAAAAAAATAGAGGAGGATAACGATGAGTCAATTTGAGATGCTCACAAAATACATACCGATGCTTCAGGAGGACCATATCGGAGAATGGGTGATCGATCAAGAAAATGATGGAACAGCTGAACGCCCAATCCAGATGCCTTTTGTGAATTATTCAGAAACGGTCCAACGCTTTATTGAAGATGTCTATGCCTTTGCAGAACAGCATCAAGAAATGGAACTTACCCACTATAGAGAAATCCTCAAAGAAAATGGCATTGAATGGGGAACGAACGATATGGAGCATGTGGACATTTCAAATTTAAATGCACAGTGTGTACTTGCTCTCATGATGGGGGCTTTGAGAGCTGAGCGATTTAGTGAGGGAGCCATTTTCAATTTCTTTAAAAGTGGAAACATGTTGGAGTGTCTTGAAAGATTGGATTGTTTGGAGTAAGAACGGTTTATTTCAATTATTGGAGTGATCAAATGAAAAATAAAACCGATGCAGCCGATACTTTTCCTCCTATGAAAATAGAAGAAATTGATCAAATTTTATTATATGAACTTGATGCAATAAAAATTGAAAAAGAAGATGAACGTATAAAATTCATTTTACAAGATCCCTATTGTCCTGATAAAAGTCATATCCACAGTGTGTATGTCATTTATAAGAAGTCTATACTCAATTTACTTGAAGGTAGGATTCGTTCTATTCATAGTCATGAATTCATGAGTGCTAAGAAAAAAGATCGAACGATTTCTAAAGAAGATATAGAATATGTATTAGAGATGGCTACAGTTGTGGTTCCTGCAAGTGAAAATAATGGAGTATTGACGAATTATTTTTATAGTGGAGATGGAGAAAGGTTAGATAGTATTTTTAATATATGCTTAGGTTATTCAACAGATTTACAAAAAAAAGAGCATAAAGTAAGTTTACAACGATTTATGAATGATATAAAGATTGTTGAACAGATGGGATTGTTAGAAAAACTTTAATCGATAATAGATGTAAATTTACAAAGTAACTCAAATTGTGTACATGTAATCAGAATCAAAAAATTAGCAAAACCTAGATTTTAAGAAATCTAGGTTTTTTTTCGTAACAGCAGTTATTTCATGGTGACTGAATGCTTAATAGATGATGAATGCGAAGTTGGAGTCTGCATTCTTCAACTTAATCTAATGATAATACGATTGAATATTAAATTCTTCTGTTGACTTTCCCCTTTACTGAAAGGTTTATACTTTGATCAGATCAACAAAACGGAGGAGATCAGGATGTTCAAGATTGGCGATTTTTCTATGTTAAGTAAAGTCCCTGTCAAAACCTTAAGGTATTATGACCAGATTGATTTATTAAAGCCTAAGCAGATCGATCAAGATTCGGGATACCGGTATTATTCAGCTGAGCAGCTGCTTGAGGTTAATCGAATTTTTCTGTACAAGGAATTAGGCTTTACGTTAAAGCAAATGAGTCAGCTTCTTCGTGAAGATATTTCTGTCGAGCAGATTCAGGGCATGTTTCTCTTGAAAGAGAGTGAGATTCAGCAATTGATCGAGAGAGAACAGCAGAAATTAGCGCGTATTAAGGAGCGGATGCACCTCATCAAACGAGAGGGGTGTGTTGAAAAAGAGCAGGAGATCATCATCAAATCGGTTGAAAGCAAACGCATCATGTCTTTTCAATCCAACGGAACTGTTGACGAAATCCCATCATTCTTTGAAACGTTTCATCATTTGTTACAAAAACATCCGCAAGAATTGAACTCTGAGCCACAAATCGTGCTGTGGAGGGAATCACTTGCTAAAGAAAGTGAGTTCGAATTTGAGGTTGGGTATTCCGCTAAAGCGTTAAGGGGTTCTCTGCCTCAGGGAATTACGATGCGCACGTTACCAGCTGAAGAAACCATGGCGACGCTCCTATTTCATTCAGATTCTCCATTTGCACAAACTGCTTGTGTTGACCTGGCGACATGGATCGAAAATAACGGATACCGCGTGAAAGAAGATCAGCCGGGCCGAGAGATTTATTACCCATTGTCTGAAAATGAAGAAGGAAGACTCATTGAAATACAAATTCCTATAAAAAATGAAGTGTAAACATTGCCCAAAGGAGAAACGTCACGATGAAAAATAAAGCCGTTGTTTATTTACTTGCTTTAGCAGCCTTTTTAATTGGAACGATTGAATATATCATTACAGGGATTATTCAAATGGTCGCAGATGATTTACATGTCACGACATCAGCTGCTGGTTTATTGGTTACATCCTTAGCGCTCTCAGCAGCAATCGGCGCACCGATTGTCATTGCACTAACCATCAATATCGATCGCAGAAAAATATTATCATGGATGCTGATCATTTTTACTTTAAGTAATCTCGTCACAAGTGTCAGCCATTCGTTTGAAATGGTGCTGATGACAAGGGTTTTACAAGGAATTAGTGGAGGGACGGCCATTGTGGTGGCAATGGCTGTGGCCACTCGGCTTGTAGAACGAGAAAAAAGAGGAACAGCGATTGGCATCATTTTAATGGGACTCAGCAGTTCCTTAGTTTTAGGTGTGCCAATCGGGACATTTCTAAGCAGCATGATGGGATGGAAAGCATTATTTGCAGCCATTGGATTGATCACGCTCATTCCGCTGATTGTTGTGTATCGGCGCATCCCTTCTATGAAAGAACAAGAAACGGTGACGCTAGGTATGCAATTATCGATATTAAAAGATAAGCGAATTTTGCTTGCGGTGGCAGTGACACTTTTTTATGTAGGCGGATATTCCACTTTATTTACCTATTTAACGCCATTCCTGCAAGAATCAGCAAACCTTAGCATCACAGAAATCAGCGGCATTTTATTGCTAGCGGGAATATGCAGCTTTTTGGGCTCCAGCCTTGGAGGGATTGCAGCAGATAAAAAAGGCCCAATATTCACGATTTTCTCCGGAATTATTCTACAAATCATCATGCTTATGCTGCTAGCATTTGTGACAGGGAACCTCGTGGTCATGGTGGCGGTGATCATGATATGGATGATTGCAACATGGAGCACATCGCCAGCTCAGCAGCTATATCTTGTCACACTTGTACCGAAATCTCCTGATATCGCATTAAGTGTCAATACATCATTTATTCAATTCGGATTTGCTTTAGGCTCGGGTTTAGGAGGTCTTGTACTAAGCAGGACATCTATATTGAACCTCAGCTGGATCAGCGCTGGAACGGTTCTTCTCGCTTTGCTCATGACCATTCTGATGGTGGCGTTTGATCGAATCTCTCAGCATAAGAGTTTGAAGGTGATGGAGCAAGGAAGGTAACATAGATTTACTAGTATTGAGGGAACTACTTATTTCGGTAGTTCCTTTTTGATTTGAAAAATGAACCATTTGAGGAAGTTTATTTTCTAAAATGGGAGTGAATATCCAAAGGTTTTTAAGCGTTAATAACAAATGACTCCAAAAAATAATGCCAAAAATGTACTGGTAGACAGGAGAGAATACATAATGCCAATAAGCGAGGACATCATCAATCGTAAAGGCGCTCGAAAGGGGAGTGACATTCCTTATGACGTCTTGATTCTTTTGAATCAGGGAGAGTTAGAGAGTGTCAATTTAACTGAATGGTTGGCTGTCAATCACGTGACTCTATTACAGCATGTTTTGCCGTCCATTGGTTTAGACAAACATTTAATCGATCTTTCAGCTGAAATCGGCAAACAAAAAGCGGAGTCAGGCATGAAAGCGATTCGTCTTATCGGTCATTTGTTAGATGAAATGCTGCGGAAAGAAAATGAGGAAAAAAGAGTGGAAGTCATACAGGCATGCAGTTGTCACATATCTGATAGCGTCCGCTGCTGGGCTGCTTATATGAACAAGCAGCATTCATCCTCTTTAGAAGAGAAACTAGCGTACATTCAGCCATTTGCAGCTGATCATCATTTTGGTGTACGCGAAATTGCTTGGATGTCAGTGAGAGAAAGTCTAAATCAGCAGCTCGATCAAAGTATAGAATATTTAACAGAATGGGCAAAAAGTGAGGATGAACATATTCGTCGATTCTCTGTAGAGGCAATCCGTCCAAGAGGTGTATGGACAAAGCATATTGAGTTATTAAAGCAGGAGCCAGAAAGAGCACTGCCAATTCTAAATCACCTCAAATCTGATCCATCAACATATGTTCAAGATTCTGTAGGAAACTGGCTGAATGACGCTAGTAAAACACAGCCTGATTGGGTGAGAAACCTGTGTGAACAATGGTCAAAGGATTCTGAGACAAAAGCAACCAGCAGGATTGTTAAAAAAGCCAAGAGAACGATTGTGAAGGGGAATTTGTGAATTAGAGCATGATCTACATTCCTTTTATGAGGAGATTTCTATCGATAAATCAATCGGAAAGAAAGTCTCAGAGAGTTGTACGCAAATGGCCCCATTTCGTGGGGCTTTTCGTTTTTCGTAAAAGTCTAGCTTCCACTGTTCTGCCATGATTACTTCTGTAAAGATCTAATCATCTCCTTGTCATACTTTTGAATGAAATTGACTCAATAGAATTGACGAAAGAACCATGAATAGGTGAAGATGAAATAAACTGTAAGATAAAGGGAGACGGATGATGATACATATCATATTTGGGGCGGCAGCTGCCGGTAGTTTAAAACAAGCAATACGTGAAATGAAGCAAAATCAAATAGATGATGTCATCGCTTTTGATGATATTTATTCGATTGGACCGCTTCTACATTTACACGAACATGAAGGACAAGCGAACCGTATAGAATGGCTGCGTAACGTGATGTCAAATGAATTTGGCTATTTTGACGACATGGTCAACGATCAGCATAGAATGCTTCAGCAAATAAAAGAAATAAAAGCTGGCAGTCGTATACTCATCTGGACAGGCAGTAATGCACATGAGCAAATTGGCTTGCGATATGCCGTCTATTTATTAAAAGAAAAAAGCATTGAATTGTCTGTAATCAATATAACGACAGCATTTGATCAGCTGTTCAATACGAATACAAGAAGAATGATCCTTCGACATTCCGGAGAAATCGCATCTGAAAAATTTAAAATTTTGTATGAGAGTAAAGAGCATATTCACCCAGTGACAAAAGAAGAGAGAGAAAGATTACAAAACGAATGGCTTTCACTTGCTAAAGAAAATCATACGCTGCGGATATGGCAAAAAGGACAAGTGATCAGCGTACCAGAAGATGAATTTGATGCTTATTTAGTGAAAATGGCTAAGCGGCTTCATCAGTCCGCGCCAGAAGAGGAGTATATCGTCACTCCACGCTTAATAGGAGAAGTCATTGGTCATTTAGATCAGTATATCGGTGATGATTTTATTGAATATCGATTGAAGACATTAATTGATCAAGGGATGTTTGACATGAAAGGAAAACGAACTTCCATGCGTTATTACTCGATTAAACTGACAGAGTTCGGTCAGAACTTCAAAAAATGGGTGTGCTGTCGAGAGTTTGAGGATCATCCTTTTGTGAAAATTGAAGGAGATTACGGTGGTGAACCTTTTCATTGCGGGCATTGTCAATGTCATTTAGAAAGAGATGATTTACCAATGAGTGATACCCTTTTCTCAAAGTTATGGAATTGGAATATACAGTATGGCCGCTGGTTTGACGAAGAAACCGATGATTTGCTGCCAAATGGTGTAGACATGGAAAAGAAATTCAATCAAGAAGGAGAGAGAATCACTGAAGAAGTGAAACGGGCCTTATCACCTGCGTTTCAAATTGAATATAGCCCAAGTGAATACACACAATATTACATTTAAAGAATGAATTTCAAAAGCTCTTCACAAAATAACCCTTTACATCATCCATTATCATCATGTAAGATATGGAGAAATTAAAAGCGAAGAAAAGGACATGAGCAATTTTTACTGGTTATCAGAGAGGGAAGTCACGCTGAAATCTTCCTAACACAGAAAAGTTGTCTTACCACCTTTGAGCTGTATTGGGGAAATTACAGTATCCAATATCGTTTACGCCACGTTACGGCACCAGAGCCATAAAGCGAATACGCATTATGGGAATTTGGGTGGAACCACGGATCTCACATTCGTCCCTTTATGAGGGATGGGTGTGTTTTTTTGTACGCTCATATAGGATCATTGCTTTGAAAAGGACATGAGCAGCTTTTATCGGTTACCAGAGAGGGAAGTCACGCTGAAATCTTCCTAACGCAGAAAAGCTGTCTTACCACCTTTGAGCTGTATTGGGGAAAATTGCAGTAACCAATACCGTCAATGTCACGTTACGGCGCCAGAGCCATAAAGCGAATACGCGTTATGGGAATTTGGGTGGAACCACGGATTACACATTCGTCCCTCTATGAGGGATGGGTGTGTTTTTTTATTTCAAAAAAATAGGAAAGGTGTGTCAGTTATGAGAGAAAACATGGTGAAGATTCAATTTCCGGATGGAAAGATAAAGGAGTTTCCCGCAGGTACGACTGTTGCAGATGTTGCCTCCCATATTAGTCCGAGCTTAAGAAAAAAAGCAGTGGCGGGAAAGGTCAATGATCAAATGGTTGATTTAAGTGAAAAGTTAAACAGCGATGTTCGGCTGTCTATTGTCACACTTGATTCAAAAGAAGGGCTTGAAGTGCTGCGCCATACATCTGCACACGTATTAGCCCAGGCTGTGAAAAGGTTATATGACAATGTCACACTGGGGATCGGACCGGTCATTGAAAATGGATTTTACTACGATATGAAGCTCGATCAAACATTAAGCGTTGAGGATTTAGCAGGAATTGAAAAAGAGATGAAAAATATCATAAATGAGAATCATCCTATCCAAAGAAAAGAGGTCTCTTACAAAGAAGCTGAAGCGCTGTTTGCACATGATCCATATAAGCTGGATATTTTAAAAGGTTTACCCTCTCAAGAAGCCATCACAGTTTATCAGCAAGGAGAATTTGTAGATTTATGCCGCGGACCGCATGTACCTTCTACAGGGTACTTAAAGTCATTTAAACTAACACGTGTTGCAGGGGCTTATTGGCGGGGAGATAGCAATCAGGATGTCTTGCAGCGAGTGTATGGTGTAGCGTTTCAGCATACAAATCATCTAGCTGATTATCTTCATTTCATGGAAGAAGCAAATAAACGTGATCACCGGAAATTAGGGAAGCAGTTATCCCTCTTTATGTTTTCAGAAGAAGCGCCAGGCATGCCGTTTTATTTACCAAAAGGTCAGATTGTCAGAAATGAATTAATGGCCTTTTCAAGAGAAGTGCGAGGAAAAGCGCAATACGAAGAAGTGAGTACACCGTTTATGATGAACCAAGAGCTTTGGGAAAAGTCAGGGCACTGGGATCATTATCATGAAAATATGTATTTCTCAGAAGTAGACCAAACAAGCTTTGCTTTAAAACCGATGAACTGTCCGGGGCATATGCTCATGTTCAAAAACAGATTATATTCATACAGAGACCTTCCAATCAGAATGGCTGAGTTTGGTCAGGTGCATCGTCATGAATTTAGCGGAGCGTTAAATGGATTGTTCAGGGTCAGGACATTTTGCCAAGATGATGCTCACATTTTTTTAAGAGAAGATCAAATCGAAGCTGAAATCAAAGGGATTTTCCAATTAGTTGATCATGTGTATCGGACATTTGGGTTTGAGTATTCAGTCGAGCTATCCACTCGTCCAGAAAAAGCCTTAGGGGATGATGCCATTTGGGAAATATCCGAAACGGCACTAAAAAATGTGCTTGATCGTCTAAAGGTCGACTACCAGCTAAATGAAGGAGATGGGGCATTTTATGGCCCGAAGATCGATTTTCATATTAAAGATGCCCTGCAGCGGAGCCATCAGTGCGCCACGATTCAGCTGGATTTTCAAATGCCTGAGAAATTTGATTTAACATATATCAATGAAAAAAATGAAAAGGTACGGCCAGTTGTGATTCACAGCGCCATTTTTGGTTCTCTAGATCGTTTCCTTGGCATTCTCATTGAGCATTTTGCGGGTGTCTTTCCATTATGGCTAGCACCAGTACAAGTACAAATCATCCCAGTCTCAACTGTTCACCTTGATCACTGCTTAGAGGTGCAGCAGCAATTAAGAAGTATCGGAATAAGAGCAACAATCGATGAGCGGGATGAAAAACTTGGCTATAAAATGAGAGAAGCACAAATGCAAAAAATCCCTTATATCGCTGTCATTGGCGATACAGAAATGCAAGACAACACACTAAATATTAGACAGCACGGAGAAAAGACTTCAAAGCAGCTGTCTGTTGAGGATTTTAAACGTTTGGCAGCTGAGCAAATAAAAGACAGATCGGCTGCTCAGATATAATGTTACGAAGGATGAGACGACCATGAAATGATGGGCGTCTTTTCATTTGCAGAAAAACTGAATCTGCAATGGAAAGGGAAAATATTGAAACATTTTTTCGGTAAAATCGTAATAAAGATAGAGCGTTTAACAGAAACCTTTAAAACGGAGAGGAGTATTACATGGAACAAGCTGCACTGAAAAAGATGAGGACAAAACAAGTAGTTATCTCTAATTTACTATTCGGCGTGATGATCTTGATTTTTTTTATTTTGATTCAAAAAGTTGAGATTCAATTTACATATTTCTTTCTTTGTTTAGGAATCTTCATGCTCCTTCAAGGCATTTACGGCTTGATCAAAAAAGGATCAACAAAGTCTTTCATTCCCATTTTTGAGCAGGTAGCCATTTATGAAAAAGAGAAATTGGGGAAAGAGTGGGAGAAGGAACAGAGAATGGAGAACATTTGGAAATTGATATTGAGCGCGCTTATGTTCTTCCAATCATTTAGTTTTCAAACGTTACAAGATCCATTCTTTCATATAGAACCTAAGTTTCTCATTTTCTTATTTGTTATGGCTCTAGCCCTTATCAATATAAGCATGCTTTTTCGCTTTAGAAAAATCGACCGATCGACGGAAGCGCATGGATTAAAAGGCTTTACAAAGGAATCAAATATGCTGGCAATGGCTTTAGGAATATTATCAGCGATCGTCATATTCGGCTTTATCGTCATCTTTCTTCTTCCATAAAACTGAATTTTGAGGTGAAACAAATGAATGCAAACATACAACAACTGATCGATCAGACAAAGGCGAAATTTGGCTTAGATTTTTACTATCTAAAAAGACACAGTTTTCATCGCTACGTCAATATGTTCAATGAAACGGTTTATACATTGAATATGGAATGGTTTCCCTCTCATGAAGCTGAACCCGAGGACGATGATCTAAACCCGGACGGCACAGCTGTGATTGACGTGAATTTGAATACAGGCCAGATTGAAACGGTCATTTTTGTCATGGATAAAACCTTCGCGAAGAATGGTGTCACATTTAAGAGGCCTTATCCAGCTCATGCCATTCAATGGATTGAACAAGAAACAGGGTTGATTGATGGTGAGCATTTTCACTTGCATCAAAAGGAGAAAGGGGAACTTTTTTTCGAAGAAGCAATTGATGGTGTGAAAGTGATGCCTTCAGGTAGAATCGAGGTGAAATGGGATGAACATGGGCAGCTCATTCACTTTACACATCGAGGGCCATTTATGGCAAAAAAACGACTAAGAGCTGAAGAATATGTGCTTTCCATTGATAGGATCGAGGATTTAGCTCAGCAGCAAGTGCAGCGGTTTGATTGGCCGGCCTTCGAGCAGAATCGAATCCGCCCTATATATGCGTTAGAAGAAATTTATGTCAAGAACGATGGAACGGGAACGATACCATTTGAAATTGGGCGTGAAGAAACACATTGTATACACATGAATCAGGTCATGGAGTGGAATGAACCGTTAAACAAATCCTTTGAAAAAAAGGAAATCAATATAAACGAGGACATTACTGCTGAACAAGCCTTCTCACTAGAGCCTTCACCAGATACATTCCCGATCTCAAAAGAAGAGCAAGCTGAGTGTATCAAAGCGGTTCGCACCTTTTTGGCGCAAAAATATTCAAAGGATACAGGGAAGTGGGTGCTAAAAACACTCCACCGTGACCATGGCTACATCGAAGCGATATTAAAAACGAATGAGCAAGAAGGCTGTGGATTTATGGATAAGATCAAGGTCTTCATTGATGCCAGCACTTTTGAAGCCATTAATTACATAGATAAAAAAGAGATGTTTCAAGTATGCGGGATACTTAATCCATCTCAAACAGCTAGTGAAATCACCATATCTCAGAAAGAAGCCTTTGAAACATTGAGAGAACGCCTCGAACTTACACCCATCTACGTCTATGACGATGTGCAAAAACAATATATTTTATGCGGCAAGCTTGACTGTCATGATGGCGTTGATGCAGTGAGCGGCGAAGTTTTCTCTTTGACAGACCGTTCATAACTTCTAAAAGAACAGTGAGTAGCTGTTCTTTTTTGTCCTATTTTCCTCTTTTTAGAATAAAAATGGAATTTTGTAGAAGGAAGTTGTCGTTTCATCACGAAAGAAACAGATAAGAATATGATCATAGGTCCATCGGTTGGAATTCGTATTTCATATAGTAAACGTCATACATATTGAAAACCCATTGCAGTAAAGTTGATCTACAAATCTTTTAGTAGAAAAAATGAAATCATGTCTCTAGTAGTAAGCGAAACTACGCGGACTGAGATCATAGGATGAGTTGAACATGTTTGTTTTAGGTAAGCTTAAAGCTATAAATAGAAGAAAGTGAGGATATCTAACTTGAGTACATTGGAAGTGTTTCGTCAGTTTTTGGTTGACCATTATCCTGCGTTACAAGATGAGCTTTGGTTGCAAGATGTTGATACCCTTCGAATCTCTCCTATTCTTCATCCTTTTCTGAAAAGCAAGCTGCCAGAAGGAATCGAAAAATTCACTTGTGTCCTATTCACGCAGCAGACAGATCAAACCGCTGCACCGCTCAAAGTCTACCTTCTATTAGATGAATATGAGCAATCGCTTTACGCCATTGATTTGATGAATGAACAAATAGCGTTTCATTAATACAGAAGCAAAAAGCTGCTTGAGAGCTCCTCAGCAGCTTTTTTGATGAATATTAAATGGAAAATCAATTCCATTGCTTTTTCTATTATGCAAACAACTTCAGCCCAACCACACCAATCACAATCAGCAGCAGGCTGAGTATACGAATCAAGTTTTTCGGCTCTTTAAATAAAATCATATTAAACAAGACAGAGCCCGCCGTTCCAAGCCCGATCCAGACCGTATAAGCGACGGATACTTGAACGGAAGAAAACGAGGCGTATAAAAACAAAAAGGATAACGCAAACCCGCCGACAAATAAAATGCCTGTCGTGATTTGTTTTTTCTTACTAAACATATTGAGGCCAATGGTCCCGCCGATTTCGCAGGCAGAGGCTAACAGTACAAAAAACCAGCCCATGTTATACCGCTTCTCCTTTCTGCTCATGTGCATCTCCATCAGACACTTTCAGTCCAATAATTCCGAGAATTAAAATACCCATAAATAAGAGCTTTTCTAATGAAAATGAACCGCCAAACAGCGCATAATCCATCAAAGATGTCCCAATCGTTCCAACACCGGCAAACACGGCGTACACGGTTCCTGTCGGCAGCTTTTCACAGGCCTTCATTAAAAAATAAAAATCAACCGGGATCAGGCAGATAATGATGGCCCACTCCCACAATGCATCTGCTCTATTTAAACCAAACACCCAAAGTAATTCGAATAAACAAGTGAGTGCAACATACATCCAGCTTTTTTTCATTGTATTTCCTCCTAAAACTCAAAACTGACGATTCGTCATTTTAAAGCCAAAAAAGAGCGTACAGCAAGTGCTGTACTAAGTTAAGGTGTCTCTATGCCAAGTGCGTAAAGAAGAAATTGCTTCACCTCTCGCTTTTGAATCAGAACCTCTTCTGTATCTGTTTCCGTAAATAAGTACATTTGTTCAGCAGACGATTCGAGTAAACCAATAATGAATTTCGCCGCGTAATGACAGTTCAAATTCGCACGGACTCGTTTGTCCTGCTTTGCCTTTTCTAGAAAAGCAGCGACCCATTTGTAAATCGGCTCATAAATATCTTCCCATTCCTTTAAATGCTCGGTGGCGGCTAAGCCTGAGTAGGTCAGGGCAAGGACATCACGGTATTGCCTTGTAAAAGCGAAAATGAATTCAACAAGCGCATCTGCTTGATCGAGGACATCTGCATGCTGAGTGAATTCCTTTTCGATCGCAGGCACCATTTGAGCGATCAGATGTTCAGCGATGGCAGGCATGACGGAAAGCTTTGAAGGAAAATATAAATAAAACGTTCCTTGCGCTACTCCTGCTGCTTTCACAATATCCGAAATGGTCGTCTTTTCAATGCCTTTTTCTTTAAACGCATCAATCGCAGCAAGCATAATCTTTTCTCGTTTCGACATATCATCACCGACCTTAAATGACTGAATGTCATTCAGTTTAGCGAGAAAATGACGATTTGTCAATATGGTTTTCTCTTCATTGAATGTGAGAATAAGTGATGAATAGATGCGGGCAAGCCTGAATAAGCTGTAAATATGGTCAAGCATCATCATGTGAGAAAGGGGCAGCTCTCTGTATGACATCCAGTGCTATGTTTTCCATTGCTTATTTTCTCCTGCTCGTCCCGCTCTATTTACATATGAGATACAGACAGGCAAAAAAGCAACAGCGTTTTATCTATTTACGAACAGAATTGATCCTTGCCTGTCTGTTTATTTATACGAATGTTTTATTATATTTGACGGTCTTTCCAAATCGTTTTTCCGCCCCAAGGGATCAGGTGAGTGTGAATCTCATGCCTTTGCAGTCCATTTATCAAAATCTTCACGCTTACCATCACGGCTATCCCAATCTCGTCTTTTTAAATTTAGCAGGGAACATATTGTTATTTGTCCCACTCGGTTTTTTTCTTTATCAAGCCTTTCGAACCATGCGCTGGCAAAAGGCGGTTCTTGGCGGCTTTCTCCTGTCAACAATGATCGAAGTGCTCCAATGGATGTTCTCGCAATCTGGTATCATTACAAGAAGCAGCGATATTGATGATATTCTTTTAAATACACTTGGCACAGCGCTAGGCTGTATCATGTATCAGATCTATCGAAAAAGGAAGGAGAAAACCTGAGTGAAGCGAGTTTGTATCATTCCATGTGGCGCGAAGAAAATTTGGGACGTCGATCCAGAGGCAGGAAGCCAGCCAGCGAACCTTGTTTATTTAAGTCCCCTGCATCAGCGTACGAAAAGCTATGCTCAAACGTTCTTTTCAGACTGGATGATCTTATCAGCGAAGCACGGATTCTTAAAGGCAGATGATATCATACATGAAAATTATGATGTGGCTTTTGGTATACCGCATGCTAAACAGATCACACGAGAAGAACTGAGCCGGCAATTTCATCAAAAAAATCTTTTCGCATATGATGAACTGGTGGTACTAGGTGGGAAGAAATATCGAAAAGTGATCGACCCTTTATTACATCCTCATCAAAAAGCGAATTACCCGCTGGCTCCATATAAAGGAATTGGCTATATGCTTCAGGCGTTACATCAAGCAGTAGAATCAAAAATAGAACTTCCGCCGCATATTTAACACATTCACATCTACCGGTAAGCAGGGTTTTGATCATTAAAAAGAGAATAATTGAAATAGCGATGCTGATTGTTTCATATCTTTTCAGCAGCCACTAGGATGCCCGTATCGCTCGGGTGAAGTGGCTCAATGAAAAAGGGAGGCGTATGAACATGACAATGACAACCATCTATTTAGCTGGTGATTCGACCGTTTCATCTTATCCAGATCGTCCTGTTCAAGGAGGATGGGGAGAGTTTTTACACCGCTATACAGCGCACGGCGTTCACGTCGAGAATCGTGCCATTGGTGGAAGAAGCTCAAAAACATTCATTGAAGAAGGACGCCTTGATGACATATTGGCTGACATTCAGCCAGGAGACTGGCTTTTCACACAAATGGGGCACAATGATGCTTCAAAGGAGAAGCCTGAGCGCCATACAGATCCTTTCACAACGTATAAAAGCTACCTGTCTCAATATATTCATGGAGCAAGAGCAAAAGGGGCAACACCACTTTTACTCACCCCAGTCGGCCGTTTTCATGAAAAAGACGGAGAATATATCAATGATTTTCCTGATTACTGTGCCGCTATGAAAGAATTAGCCGATGAAGAAGAAGTTCTTCTCGTCGATTTAAATACCGCAAGTCTTCAGTTTTATCAAATTTCCGGCATAGAGAAAACGACCTCTTACTTTATGCTGTCAACAGGAATTGAGGATCGCACGCACTTTACAAAAGAAGGCGCAGATGCGATTGCAAGACTTGTTTCTCTTGAATTAAAAGACCTTGGTTTAACCATCGTGTGATAAATGACAGGACGAGTGAGTGCTCGTCCTGTTCTTTTTTGCAGAAAGCTATTGATTCCCTTCAATAGAGTAGACTACAATAGATACATATGATAATGAGAATCAATATCACTGGTAAATAGATCATTCGATGGGAAACTGGAGGGACTCAAATGACAGATCAGCTTGAATTGTTTGACGTCACCATTATTGGCGGCGGGCCAGCAGGTATGTACACCGCCTTTTATAGTGGGATGCGGGACTTAAAGACGAAGGTACTTGAGTACAACGAAAGCCTTGGCGGGAAAATCCTTCTGTATCCTGAAAAGGTCATTTGGGATGTCGGCGGTTTGCCGCCAACAAGAGGAGAACAGCTGATACAGCAGCTGGAAACACAGGCGAAAACATTTGAACCAGAGATTGCACTGAATCAAAAAATCACGTCATTCGAGCGAGATGAACATAATCATATCCTGCTGACGGCTGAAAATGGTGATCGTCATTTGACAAAGACCCTCATATTAGCGATGGGTCACGGCATTCCAGTTCAGCGGAAACTTGAAATTGAGCATGCAGACCGCTATGAAGTGACAAACCTTTATTACACTGTCCAGGAGCTCAAGACATTTGCAGGGAAGCGGGTTGTGATTTCTGGAGGCGGCGATTCAGCGGTTGACTGGGCCAATGCCCTTGCTCCGATTGCTGAAAGTGTCACCGTTGTGCATCGCCGTGACATGTTTGGCGGACATGAGAAAAACGTCGCCAATATGAAGGCAACTTGCAAACGAATTTTAACCCCGCATGAACTAACAGAGCTGCATGGTCAAGGTGACAAAATTGATGCCGTCACCATTCAAAACATAGAGACAGGTGAAAAAGAACGAATCGAAACAGATGCTGTGATCGTTAATCACGGGATGAAAGGCGATTTAAGCGTGCTATCAGAATGGGGTCTCAAGCAAGGTGAATGGGGACTGATCGAGGTTAATGAAAAAATGGAAACCAATTTACCGGGCGTCTATGCGGTAGGCGACTTGTGTACACATAAAAGCAAGGTCCGCTTAATTGCTGGTACATTTGTTGATGGAGTCAATGCGCTGAATAGCGCAAAGCTTTACATCGAACCAGAAGCCGAAAAAGTGGCATACGTTTCCTCTCATAATGAACGCTTTAAGGAGAAAAACAAAGAATTACAAACAGCTGGAGCTCGCTGATGAATATCCAGTCAAACATTGAAGTGCTAAAATTTTAGCACTTTTTTTATATGGAAGGAGAAAGAGAAAATGACAACCCGTACTCATACCATTCTGCGCATGAAAGAAAGTAAAGAGCGATCTCTTTCTGTCAAACAAACAGTCTCCTGGCATACATCTTTCCCTATGTTCTTGACATGCGACGGATCTGTGAGAATTGAAATGGAAGGATTGCAATATCAGCTAAACGCAAAAGACAGTATGTTGATCCGCTCAGGTATAAACGTAATGCTCCAATCGTTATCCAACGAACAGGTGGCGATTTATACGATCACATTTGATCAGTTTACCCTGGCAAATGATGCGCAAAATGAATTGGTTTTTAAGATGAGTTATGATGATCTGCCGGATAATGGAGCAATGGTCAAAGGCTCTGCCGTGCTGTTTTCTTACATCAAACAAATGAAGGTGAGTCATTGCATCCGAGAACAGGAGAAAAGGCTGGAGGACATCATGCACATTTTTCACCGTCAATCCAAGCCATACGCTGAGAAGGTGCATTATTCAATTGAAATGATTTTGCAGTATATGGCGCAGCATTATGAAAAAAAGCTTACGAGAAAAGACTTAGCCCATAAGATGGGTTTTCATGAGAGTTATTTTTCGACCTTTTTCAAACAAAGTATGGGACTGAGTGTGAGTGACTATATTGCACAAATTCGAATAGATGAAGCAAAAAAACGGCTTCTGCAAACAGATGATCAAATTCAAATGATTGCGCGGCAAGTGGGCTATACAGACAGTTTATATTTCAGCAGGAAATTCAGGCAGAAGACAGGAAGGTCCCCTAGTCAGTTCCGAAACAATCGAAGACCAGAGCGAATTGCTGCTTTTCAATTTGTCGGGTTATTGGGCGCGCTAGGCATTCGCCCTGTCTGCATTGACCAAGATACCTTTCTCCATTCAGATATACTCAAAGATCAGCTGGCCGGTACGCTGGTCATAGATGAACATACGCCTGATGACGTATTCAAATCACTTCAACTAGATTTAATCATTATTCCTAACTATTTTTATTCGAAGCCTGCGTTGATCAAGCGGTTGGAGCGAATTGCCCCTGTCCTTGTTCTGCCATATGCCGGTGGTCATGTTGTACAAGAGGTCTTAACTACAGGGCGCCTGTTAGGAAGAGAGAAAGAGGCAGTTGATTGGGTGAAACGCTTCGAACATCTGAGTCAAAAGGCAAGAAATGATCTATCTTCCTTTAGGGAAAAAGGAGAGACAGTGGCGATTTATGAAATGAGAGGACATGACAAAGTGTACATGTGGTCCTATGATGCTAGAGGTGCCTTCTACCTTTACGAAACGCTTGACTTAAAGCCTCCGAAGACGATTCTAGAAGAAGTTCTTCTCCCCAATCAACATACAGTCATTCCTTTAGAAAGGTTAAGAGAATACGAGGCGGATCACATGTTTTTTATTGTAGGTGTTGAACATGGGTGGTATGAACAAATGGATCAGCGGATGGAGGAAAGCGATGTTCTTCGTCAATTGTCCGCTGTGAAAAATGGAACCTTCTACCCATTAAAGCTAGAGGATTTGCGATTTGATGAAGGGGAGCGGGCTCTTCATTTGATTGACCGTTTTGTCTCCCGATTGACTGTGGCAGCCAATCCAACAATTGTCCATATGTAAGTTGCGAGAATCCTCCATAGACCACTTCGTATGAGGTTGGTAGAATACATGAGACTAGTAATTGATAACTATTCTCATTTGTATCTGGGAAATGAAGGAGGAATACTCATATGAAAAAGACATATTGGATATGTGCTGTCATCTTCATGCTGGTATTGTCAGCCTGTGGCAAAAAAGAAGAAGCCAAAACGGCAGAAACAGAGCAGCAAACGAAAACCATTGAGACTGTTAAAGGAAAAATCGACATTCCAGCAAACCCAAAACGCATTCTCATAGATGGATATTTAGGCAGTGCAATTGCATTGGATGTTCACCCTGTAGGTGCAACGACTCAAGATTTAAAGAATGTACACTTGAAGGACAAGATCAAAGGTATAGAGGACATTAGTGACGAGCGTTCAGCTGAAAAAGCACTCAGCTTAAAGCCTGATCTAATTATCACCGCAGTACAGGATGAAAAAGTCTATGATGTGTATAAAAAAATAGCACCAACACTCGTATATCCTTACAATTCATTCAAAGACGCACATGAAGAAATCACAACTTTGGCCAAGGTGTTAAACAAAGAAGAGGAAGGAAAGGCGTTTCTCGCCTCCTTTGACCAACGAATCGAAGCAGCTCGAAAAAAAGTAAAATCTGTATTAAAAGAGAATGAAACAGTTTCCATCATGGGCGCATTTAAAAATGATGTGTTTGTGTATGGCAACGGAATTTACCGAGGTGGACAAGCACTATATCAACAATTGAAAGTGAATCCGCCAAAAGAGGTCAAAGATACAATTCTAAACAGTAAAACAGGCTATGAGGTACTCTCCTATGAAACCCTTCCGAAATATGCAGGGGATTATATATTCATTGATGAATCCAATGGCGGGACATTTGATAAAAATAATTCCATCTGGAAGAGTTTAAAAGCTGTCAAAAAGGAACAGACCTATCAACTGGATGCAGATTTCTTTTGGCCTTATGATCCCATTGCAGTCATGAATCAAGCTGAAAAATTTGCTGATTTATTGACAGATTTATCTCATCATTAGGAGGTCTGTCAATTGTTTAAACGTTTTTTTTCATACTACAAACCCTATATGGGGCTGTTTATATTAGATTTTTCCTGTGCGGTACTGGCGGCCTTACTCGAACTATCCTTTCCGTTAGCCATTAGTAAAGTGATGGACGATTTACTGCCAAATGGTGATTGGGAAGCCATTTGGTTCTGGGGCAGTTTGCTGCTCATTTTATATGTCATCAGTTCCACCATGCATTACGTTGTGACTTATTTTGGCCATAAGCTGGGGATCAATATTGAGACCGATATGAGGAATCAACTATTCTCTCATGTACAAAGAATGTCCTTCCGTTTCTTTGACCAAAAGAAAACAGGCAAGCTCGTTTCCCGTATGACCAATGATTTAATGGATATTGGAGAGATGGCACATCACGGCCCAGAGGATTTATTTATCGCCATCATGACATTAACAGGCGCGTTTGGCCTCATGCTATCGATTAACTGGCAGCTTGCGGTTCTCACATTTATTGTCGTTCCATTCCTGATCGGATTATCTGTCTACTTTACGAAAAAAATGTCTGCTGCTTTTGATAAAATGTTTTCAAGCATTGGACAATTCCATTCCCGTGTGGAAAACAATATTAGCGGCATTCGTGTGGTGAAAGCATTCGGGAATGAGTCACATGAAATGGATCGGTTTATCGAGCATAACGAGCAGTTTAGAAAAACAAAACTGACCACATATCAAATGATGGCACTGCATACAGCAGTGAGTCATTTGCTCATTAAAAGTGTCACCGTATTTGGCCTCGTGTGCGGTGCATGGTTTGTGCTGCAAAAAAATATGACATATGGTGAATTTGTTTCGTTCGTGCTATTAACAGGTATTTTCTTAGGACCCATTCAGCAAATCAATGCAGTCATTGAAATGTATCCAAAAGGTGCAGCTGGCTTTAAACGATTCGCATCACTGATCGATCAAACACCTGATGAAAAGGATGATGAGGATGCAATCGAAGTCCATCAGTTAAAAGGGAATATCACTTTTGAGCATGTATCATTTCAATATGAACCAAACAAACCTGTGCTGCATGACATCAATCTTGAGGTCAAACAAGGAGAGAAAATTGCCATCGTCGGTCCATCTGGTGCCGGGAAATCGACCCTTTGCAATCTGCTTCCCCGTTTTTATGAATGGCAGGAGGGGAGCATTACAATTGATGGCATAGAAACGCGAAAGATGACACTTGCATCGCTGCGCGCACAAATTGGTGTCGTGCAGCAGGAGATTTATTTATTCCATGGGACGATACGTGAAAACATTCTATACGGCAAACTGAATGCATCTGAAGAAGAAATTTGGCAGGCAGTAGAGAAGGCTCAGCTGACGGACTTAGTCAATAGTTTGCCAAAAGGACTTGATACGATGATCGGTGAGCGCGGGATGATGTTATCTGGAGGACAAAAACAGCGTATCTCCATAGCACGTATTTTCTTGAAAAATCCGCCTATTTTCATTTTAGATGAGGCGACCTCTTCGCTTGATACTGAGACAGAGTCTTTTATCCAAGCATCATTAGAAGAGCTGGCTGAAGGACGAACGACCTTTATCATTGCCCATCGTTTAGCGACAATTCAGCATGCCGACCGCATTATTGTTCTCACAAAAGAAGGCGTAAAAGAGCAAGGAAAACATGAAGAGTTACTCAAAATAGATGGTCTGTACCGTCGTTTATACGAAACACAATTTAGAATGTAAGGTTCGAAAAGAAGACAAAGGGCTAAAATAAACATCATTTTAGCCCTTTTTGATGTTAGAAATTAACTGCGAGGGCTTTGCTTCACGGAGCCAAAGCCACACCAAATAGCCGCCGACAATTTCTGCTAAACCTGCTAATAAAAAAAGAACTATCGTCACCATCATATATAGACACTCCAATTTACACCCTATTATGACATGCGGAAACAATGCGTTCTACCTTAATTGAATGGAGAGGGAGACGAGATTTTTGCTAAATCAGCTGATTAGAGAGTGGTCACACATGGATGCTTGACTTTTTTACGATGAGTGATCCAAACGTTCTGTTATGTCGTAAAGTAAGTACATTCTCATGAGGAGCACACTTCCTTTTTCAGCGCTCTTTTTTTCTCCTTGAAAAAAGAGTAAAGTACAAGGTAGGCTTATTTCAGTAAATCGAGTGATAAGCAATACGTGAAGGATTTCATGATGGATGCGCATGCTCTTTCTCATGAAAAAGGAAGGAGATGACCATGGACACACTGAAAGATTTTGAGCTGTATCACAAGATCAAATATGATCGTCACAAGCCCTCGCTTGAAGTGCTGTACGATCGCTATGAACGTGTATTATATTCGTTTATTTATAAAATGACTGGAAACCGTGAGCTCGCGGAGGAAGTGCTTCAAGAGGTCTTTATCAAGCTCTGGCGCGGCATAGGAGAATATCATACGGATAAAGGGAAATTCTCCTCGTGGTTATTCATGATGTCACGCAACACGGCCATTGATCTCTTAAGAAAGCACCGGAATGAAACGGCTTTGGAAGATGAACATATTGAATATTTAGCCGATCATCAAGAAGATGTATCAAAAGAAGTGGAATGGAACGAGGAAAAACAAATCATACGTGAAGCAGTATCTACATTGTCAAAAGAACAGCAAACCATCATAGAAGATGTCTATTTTAAAGGGATGACACAAAAGAGCATCGCGGAAAAGCTGGGCATCCCTATTGGTACGGTAAAGGGAAGGGTTCGGTTGTCATTGAAGCATTTGCGATCAAAACTGTCTCGCGGAGGAAAGGAGGAAGAGGCATGACTCAGTGTAAACATCAAGTGATTGATTATTTCAACGGGCATTTACAAGGAGAAGAAAAAACGCAATTTGAAGAGCACATCAAGCACTGCCCAGCTTGCAAAGAAGAGCTTGAAGAATTGACAGCGCTCATGTCTGACATTCCACTTCTAGCCGAAGACCAAACACCTCCGGCAGGGATGAAAGACCGTATTTTATCCCAGGTGTTTGAAGAAGAGACAGTTGAAGAAAACAATAGCGATAGAATAGAGCTCAAGGCTGCACCTGAGCCAAACGAAATCAAACCGCTGCAAAAGAAACGAAACCAGTGGCTCTTACCGCTCGTTGCCGCACTGCTTCTCATTTCAGCAGCTGGAAATGTGTATTTCTTATCGAATGGAAAACAGCAGGCGGAAGAGCCTGTTAGGGTTGTTGCCACAAAATCACTGGCTTCTGCCGCATCACCAAAAACGACAGGTGCTTTTTCAGTGATAGAGCATAACGGCAAAAAAGAACTTGTTGTGAGTGCAGACGGCTTAAAGGGTCAGCTTGATTCATCTGCTGTTTATCAAGTGTGGCTCATTAAAGGAGATCAGCCGGTGCCAGCTGGTGCTTTTAAAACAGATAACAAAGGGGAAGGAACCGTCACCTATGCGTTATCTGAAAAAGAAGCAAGCGAATCATGGGATACCGTGGCTGTTACCCTGGAACCAAAAAAGGATAACAAGCTTCCGCAAGGTCCAGTCGTACTAAGCGCTGCTTTTTAAGTTTGATTCATCAAGGATGCCTTTTTAGGGGTATCCTTTTTTATAGGTTTGGGAAACTTTTCGGCAAATGAAACGTAGTACATATGGAGGTGAAACAGATGAAAACATCTATAGAAAAAGTCCTATTTCTCTTATCAGTCAGACACGCATTGATTGCCAGTTATTTTTTAGTGCTTCCGTTCGTTGCACAAGTCCTTTATACACCATCACCTTTATTGATCGTCCTCATCGCTCTTTTTATGATTCATAATCTAACAGAAAGTATCATTTGGTTTTACAAATCGAGAAAGATTAGAAAGCACCAGTCTGGTGATTTATCAAAACGCGGGCATGTCTTTAGCCAGCTCGTGCAAAGACTTGAACAGCTCCTCATCGTCGGTTTTGTGATTCTTTTGATCAATGAATGGATACAGGGAAGAGTAGATATAACTACTCTCTCATTCACTCTTTTTCTATTAATCATCGTTTTTCTGCAGCACATTCAGTTTTACTACGTTCAGTTATTTTTTAAATCCAACAGCTGGTTCACTTATGTTCCTTCTTTGCAAAAGGCACGTCCTTCATACATGTCAAGAGAACGAAAGGCCCTGAAAAGGTCATAAATGTGCCATCACTCGTTTGATCCAGCCATAAACATCAGAAAATTATGATAAAATGTGGAAAGAAAGAATGGAGAAAGGGAGTGCGAGCGAGTGAAAGCAGTTGGACTATTGGAGTATTTGCCGATTGAGCATGAGCAAAGCCTGATGGATGAAGAGGTTGAAAAGCCTAAAGCGTCTGGCAGGGATGTACTGGTGAAGATAGAGGCTGTGTCCGTGAATCCAGTTGATACAAAGGTGAGATCACCGAAGGATCAGAAGGAAGAAAAACTGAAAATCCTTGGCTATGATGCAAGCGGTACGGTTGTTGAAGTGGGCGAAGCGTGTACATTATTTCAGCCAGGCGATCACGTATACTATGCTGGAGATATTACGCGTCAAGGCTCGAATAGTGAATACCAGCTTGTGGATGAGCGTATTGTGGCGAAAAAGCCTGCTAATCTATCCTTTGCAGAAGCAGCAGCGATGCCCCTTACAACAATTACGGCTTATGAGGCTTTATTTGACCGGATGCATATGAAGCGGAATGCAGAAGGCTCAACCTTGCTGATCATTGGGGGTGCAGGCGGGGTTGGTTCTATTGCCATTCAACTAGCCAAATTAGCGAAGGCAACTGTGATCGCAACCGCATCAAGACCAGAAACAAAAGAGTGGTGTCTGTCATTAGGTGCCGATCATATCATTGATCATCATCAGCCGCTTCTCGCGCAGCTCGAGGAAAAAGGAATCGGCGAAGTGGATTTTATTTTATGCTTAAATGATACAGATGGACATTTCAAAGGCATGGCAGAAGCCATCAAACCGCAAGGCACGATCTGTACCATTGTCGAGAACAAGCACAACCTAGACATTCAGTTACTCAAAAATAAAAGTGCGGCATTTGTATGGGAATTCATGTTCACACGTCCTATGTATGAAACAGCGGACATGATCAAACAGCATGAGCTTTTGACAGAGGCGAGTGAGTTATTTGAGCAAGGAAAGATAACGCATACCTTAACAAAGGTTCTCAGTCCGATCAATGCTGCTAACTTGAAGCAGGCACATCAAACACTTGAGCAAGGAAAGATGATTGGAAAATTTGTGCTTGAAGGATTTGAGAGAGGAGAGAACGTATGACGTCATTACAATATCCGATTGGCTTATATGAACCAGTAGAAACAAAAACGAAAGCACAGCTGGAAGCATGGATTGATGAGCTGGCTGCAATCCCTGAAGAGTATGAAGCAGTGACTGCACCGTTGACAGATGCTCAGCTTGATACACCTTATCGGCCGGGAGGATGGACTGTTCGTCAGCTCATTCACCACGTAGCAGACAGCCATCTGAATGCATACTTACGATTCAAACTTGCTCTCACAGAAGATACACCGGACATACGTCCATATGATCAGGAGGGATTTGCCTCACTTCCTGATAGCAAGGCGCCCATCAGTTTATCCCTGCCTTTGATCAGCAGTCTGCATCGAAGGTGGGTCACTTTACTGCGGGGAATGTCAGAGGAAGACTTCAACGCTTCTTATTATCACCCTGCCGATCAACAAACAGTGTCCTTATATGATGCAACGGGAATGTACGTCTGGCATTCAAAGCATCACCTTGCCCATATTACGGAATTAATCAAAAGAAATCAGTGGAAGTAAAGGAGTAAACGCATGTCTGGTAGAAGAATTGTCGGCGCCATGTTTATCTGTATGGCGGCATTGTTTTATATAGCGAAATATGTTCTTTTTGAGATTCATTTTTTTAGAACGAGCTTTGATGATGAGGTCAGTAAATTTCAGCTTCTTGAAGAAGTGCTTCCTGGCGGTACGTGGATCAGTATCTTTTTTCTCATCATCGGCTTAGCCTATCTTTTATGGGATGATAGGGAAGTCATTCGTAAAAATCTTGTCACCCCAGATCGACAAGTAGAAGAAACAAAAAAGACGGACCTCAAGTGACCGTCTTTTTCCCTTTTCATGTTTAGCCGCGTTCAGGACGCAGTGCTTTTTCTAAGATAGCAAGGCCTTCATTGACTTTTTCTTTTTCCTCGTCATTGAGCCGCTGCAGGGAATTTTTGATTTTTTCGTGTCCTTTTTGATAAATACTTCTGAAAATATTTTTCGCTTCCTCTGTCAGCTCTACGACAATGATTCTCCGGTCACGCTCAGAGTGCTTTCGCACGACAAAGTTAGACTGTTCTAACCGGTCAAGCAGACCTGTCATATTGGACAAAGAAGCGCCCATTTTTTCAGCGATTTCGGATACTTTGAGAGAGCCATGGTTATTGAGCAGCATGAGCACCTTCATTTGAGGCATACTCATATCAAGCTTCATCCATTCAGAAACATCTCCAAGACCTGCAGCTGTGAGCACTTTCATATAAAGAACCCATGTCTTTTTTTCCTCTGGAGATAGAATCTCTTCTTTTAATACGGTGGTGTCATGAATATTATATTCCACGCTTGTTCACTTCCTTTAAGCGGCTCTTTTTCTTTATATTACTGATTTTTACTTCTAATTGAAAGGTTCGTCAAGCTTTTGAATGTTAAACTGCATGAATCAAGTGGTATTTGTTGTATAATAATGTTCAGTTGAAATAATTGAAGCAACCTAGAAAGTTGGGAAAAACATGTGGAACAAAAAAACGGGTATGACGATCTTAAAAATGCTTTTTCCGATCGTGATTATCCTTGTCTTGATCTTTGTCGCGAAGCAGGAGCTAAGCGGACTTTCCATTAAAAAGACGTTTTATATTATTGACAGCTTGAACCGAATGGACTTGTTTATTCTTGTCTTTCTTGGACTAGTCGCGGTTTTATCGATGTCCTTATATGATTTTATTTTACGAAAAAGCCTGAATATGCCGATCAGCGGCTGGAAAACGATACGCATTTCCTGGATTGCAAACTCCTTTAACAGTGTTCTTGGATTTGGCGGTCTATCAGGAGCAGGGCTTAGAACGCTTCTCTATAAGGAGTACATAACAGATACGAAAAAACTGCTGAAAGGCATTGCCCTTTTGACTTCCTCTGTCCTTTTGGGCTTATCTATTTTCAGTGATCTGATCTTGGTCAGGGTGCTTCCTGTTGAAAGTATTATCAGCCAGGAGCCGTGGCTATGGGCATTTGTCATTATCTTTGCCTGTATTGTACCAATATATATCGTCATGGCATCCATTCGAAAAAGCTCGATTGAGAGCGGTGAAAATGGACTGAAGCATCCAATTTACGCTTATATCGGTGCATCGTTTTTAGAATGGCTGGCAGCTGGACTTGTTATGTACATGGCTGTCGTCTCTATGGGGATGAATGTCGATGTCCGAATTGTATTAGGTGTATTTGCGATTGCATCAATTGGTGGTTTAATCAGTATGGTTCCGGGCGGATTTGGTTCGTTTGACCTCATCTTTTTACTGAGCATGCAGTACATTGGTTTTGATAAAGAGATGGTGCTGACGGCGCTCGTCTTGTACCGCTTCGTGTACTCAATCTTCCCGTTTATCCTAGGGCTTTGTCTAGCTGCTTACGATTTAACGGGCACGACGCTTAGACGTCTTGAAGGCAATCCGAAAATGGCACCTGCCATTGAAACAACGAACGTTTTAATTGTTTTACACCGTGCTTTATTAATCCGTTTATTGTACGGATCATTATCGATTTTAACCTTTGGGAGCGGCTTGCTTATCATGGCGTCTGTTGTGCTTCCGGTCGATCGATTAGGTGTGATTACCAGCATTCCACGCTTTCTGTTATCGGGATTTAATGGTCTTTCTTTAATGTTCGGAATCATTCTGATGATTTTGTCCATTGAAGTGTATAAAAGAACGAAAAGATCGTACGTGCTGACAATGATCTCCTTAGCAGGCGGTTTTGTGTTTACTTTGTTAAAGGGATTTAACCTCAGTCTGATCTTTATTTTGCCAGTCATCATGGCTGTGTTTTTCTCTCTTCGAAATCAATTTGTGAAGCAGCAGGCACCTTATTCTTTGAACCAGTTTGTGGCGGCTGCCGCTGGATATTTACTCGTGCTCTTTAACTATAATGTCATTGGCAACTTTATTTGGACAAAAATCGGGCATTTCTTGAGTAAGGATTACTTGGTGCATAATGAACGGCATATCACGATGACAAGCATGATTGCTCTCATCGGTGTCCCGCTTTTCTTCTTCATTAGTAAATTGATTTTTAATAAGAAAGCATTTCCGATTGGAGAAAAAGCAGATGAGGAAAAATTAAAAACATTTTTAGAAGAAAAGGGCGGAAATGCCCTCAGTCATCTTGGTTTTTTAGGCGACAAAAAACTATTTTTCTCAAGTGATGGAGAAGCGATGCTTCAGTTTGGACGAATTGGCCGCTGCGTCATTGTGCTCGGAGATCCATCTGGACGTGAGGCGTCTTATCCGCTTGTACTTGAAGAGTTTTTACAGGAGACAGAAAAAGCCGGCTACCGCGTCGCTTTTTATCAAGTAGAACGAGAAGGAATGGCTCTTTATCATGACTTAGGCTTTCACTTCTTTAAGCTTGGGGAAGAAGCCATGGTCGATTTAGAAACGTTTACTCTGTCAGGTAAGAAAAAATCAAATTTACGAGCTGTGGCGAATAAATTTGAACGAGAAGGCTACACCTTTGAAATGCTGGAACCTCCTTTTTCAGATGAGTTGATCTCAACCTTAAAACAAATCTCTGACAGCTGGCTCGGAAAGAAGAAAGAAAAAGGGTTTTCGCTCGGTTATTTTCAAGAAGACTATCTTCAAAAAGCGCCGATTGCAATTCTAAAGGATGAACAAGGACAGATCATTTCCTTTGTATCATTGATGCCGATGTATCAAGAAGGGGAGATTTCCATCGATTTAATGCGTCATATGCATGATGCACCGAACGGGATGATGGATGCGCTGTTTATCCACCTGTTTCAATGGGCGAAAGAAAAAGGCTACAAATCGTTTAACATGGGAATGGCACCTTTATCGAATGTGGGGACGTTCCATCAGTCCTTTCTCACGGAGCGTTTGGCGAGTGTTATTTTCAACAATGTCAGATATATGTACAGCTTCAGCGGTTTACGGTCGTTTAAACAGAAATATAAGCCTGAATGGCGTGGGAAATATTTAGCGTATAAAAAAAATACGTCACTGCCTGTCACAATGGTGCTTGTCACCAAGCTGATTGGGACGGACCCAAATCGAAATCGGCGTCGATAAACCAAAAGACCTTTACCTTTCACTAGGTGAAGGTTTTTTTAGACAAAAGAATAGCAAAAGTGGTAAAGTTGAAGGGTAAGGGGGATGTTCATATGACATTAAATGAATGGTTTACAAAGGGATTAGCTGAACGTACATATGTACACAACATGGAGAAAAACCGGGAAAATCTACTCACGGTGTACAACCAGTACGCAATTCATCAAAAAGAAAAAGAGCTGCTTCAAAAGCTGCAAAAGAAAAAGCTCAGAGCGCTTGTTATCACAGCGGATTGGTGCGGGGATGCAATGGTCAATGTTCCGATTTTCATGCGTATTGCAAATGAAGCACTCATAGATGCGCGCTATTTCATTCGGGATGAGAATCTAGACCTGATGGATCAGTATTTAACGAACGGGACCGCAAGATCGATTCCGATTATCGTCATCATTGATCAGGACGGGAATGAAGTGGGGAAATGGGGACCTCGCTCAGCAGAAGCACAGCGCTTTGTGGACGAGAAAAAACCGGACAAAGATGCACCTGATTATGAAGAAGCTTTTCAAGTATTTGCGAAAGAAGCCGCACATCACTATACGACAGACCGTTACTTATGGAAAGATATTGAGAAAGAAATAGTAGAAGTTTTGGCAAAAATATAAACCAAAAGACTACTTCGCCGCAATGGGAAGTAGTCTTTTTTTATCTTGTTTTTGCGTTTTACCTACAAAACACCGCATAAAGATGTAGAAAACCGCAGAATTCTATCAAATACCGCAGAAAACCGCAAAGGACCACGATTTTCCCAACCACTTTTAGTTGAAAAACCTCATATATGCCATGAAATCAATGATTTTGCCCTTATCCAAAGGCTCATATAACGCACGACGGTTGGCTTTTTCCCAATACAAGAGGCCCAGCAACTATAGTAATCTAGTTGTAATCTCCTTTGAACGAACTAAAAAAATGACAGAAAAGGACAGGCGATCAATTTATGAAAAAAATCATTTATCTCGATCAAGAAAAAAAGAAGCTCGCTGAATCGAAAAAAAGAGAACAGCGTTCCATCAAATCACTGAGGCTGCTTGTGTTTTATGATGGACAAAGTCCTTCATGTGCAAAAATGATTGATTTGTTAAAATCACTCGATTGGAAAAATCGGATTCACTTTGAATCCTTTAGACACTCGCAGCTGCTCAGGCTGAATAAAATCAGTGAAGAGAAGGCGGAAAAACGAATTGTGTCTATTTCCCTAGCCAAAAATCAAAAAAATTCAGGGATTTATACTTGGCTGCGTATGGCCTGCCATATCCCTGCTTTATGGGGAACGGTCCCATTTATCGTGCTTAGTATTTGGCTTGGCTTTGGACAGCATGCGTACGATTTCTTTGCAAAAAGACGGTATATTCATTCTGTCAAACGGGTGAACCATCATGACACAGATCAACAAGAGACCATTTAATAAATAGAAAAAGCATGACCTTCGATCGGCAGAAGGTCATGCTTTTTTGTAATAGGGAAGATATCCTGTTAAATGATCGAGCAGTTTCTTTGTGTAGGACTTATATGCCTGCTCATCAAGCACAGCACCTGCATAGGTAAGCAAGGTTCTAAGAGCAAACAAATATTCACTGTGCAGCTCATTGTGTTCAAAGTAAGGAAGGGCTGCTTCGACCAAATAAGTTTTCAAATCAAGAGGATTTTCCTCAATCATCAATTTATAGATTTTGATCATATATAAACAGTTTGGCTGAATACGAGGCTGTTTTAACAGCTCGTGTATGTAGGGAAGTGCTTTTTTACGGTCATATTCAGCATATAGTGTCGCAATTTCATATAGCGTTTCACAGTAACGATCTTCTATCTGTTCTTGATTAAAGTAATTGAGTGAATCTAGTAAATAAGGCACAGCTGAAGAGAAATCGCCTTCACGTTTTAAGAGCACCCCGTAATAAAAATAAGCGGACATTTTAATATAGGCATCAGGATGAAGGGACGTGTGCAAAATCACTTCCTTTATATATTTCTTCGCAGTTTGATAGGCTTTTAGTTCAAGTGAGATCACGCCGTGAATAAGTGTACAGTGAATAATCCGCTTGAAATTGTTCTTTTGTCTATATAAATCCATCGCTTGATGTGTCGCTTCAAGTGCATCACCCAGCTGACCCATGTTTCCGAGTGCTTTTGCATAGTGATAATACAAATCACTTTGTTCAACTGAGGCATAGGAAAAGCAGCTTTCAAGCTTTTTTAGCCCATCTTCAAGCTGACCAATTTTAATTTGATGAATACCGTCTAGATATTCAAAAATTTCTTTTTCCGTTTCAATAAAGGTTTTTTCGAATTTTTTGAGCACGCGGTGTGTTTTTAAGGCAAGCGGCTGTTTTTCCGTTAATAAATAAAATTGAAATAAAGACAAATGATACTGAATGCCTAAATCCAGTGAAAAGAACTGCTCCTCGTGCTGAATGATCATTTCTGCATTTTGTTCAGCCTGATCGAGAGCATAGAAGTACATATTCATTTGAAACTCATCCAAAAGTGACAGCAGATGACGCGCCTTTTGTGACAGCTTTTCTTGGCTGATGCCAAGCCGTTCAAGCAGCAGATTGATCGTATCTTGATTGGCCTCCTTTGAGCCATTTTCAATTTTACTTAAATGAGAGACAGAACAAATTCCTTCTGCCAATTCAGATTGGGTCATATTTTGCTTATAACGGTAGAGTTTAATGATTTGTCCAATATTGATTTTCATTCCATCCAGAAGCCTCCCTTCCAATCATGGTTGAAAGCCTTTTGACAAAAAAACTGAATCAGACAAAATGGGAATACTTGAAAAACATTTCATCATCTTGGCTTTTTTCTCAAAATTTGTTTAAAACGTAATATGATTGTAACATTACTTGAAAAAGTCAAACAACTATTTAGCAGCGGGGAGGAGAGATACTTGATTTGCAACTGCACGCGATGATGTTTATAATGTGAATGAGAATCAATTTCAATTAAGGTTGATTGAGAGGATGACATATATGCCAGAAACAAAACAACAAACAGACGCGTTAACGGTTCGAGACGCTGTCAGATATAGACGATCGATTCGCAAATTCAAAGACACACCGGTGACGATTGAACAGCTTCAGCCGCTATTAGAAGATGCAGTCTATGCACCTAATCATAAAATCACGGAGCCGTGGCGCTTTTTATATGCGGTGACGGATGAAGCCAAAGCCACTTTTGTAGAGCGCTTCATTGCTTTCTTTCAGCGCAACAACCCAGATGCAAAAGAAGAAAAGATCAATCAATACAGAGATTACTTTTCTAAGGTCCCAGCGCTTTTACTTGTCGTACTAAAAGAAGACGAGAACCCTGTGGTGAGAAATGATGATTTTGCCGCCGTGAGCGCACTCATTCAAAATCTCCAGCTGCTTGCATGGGATCAAGGAATCGGTATGGTATGGAAGAGCGGACGTATTTTATACGATAAAGGCTTTCAACAAGACATGGGATTAAAGGAAAACGAACGGTTCGCTGCGATCCTTCATATAGGTTATCCAGAAGAGGTGCCAGAGGAAAAATCACGCCAGAAAGCATCAAGTCTTCTTACTGAAATCAAATAAAAGAAAAGCAGACCGCTGAATAAGGTCTGCTTTTTTACTTATTGTTTTTTGGCGCGCTGATCGGCTGCTTTCATACGTGCCATTGCTTTTAAATCATTCGGATCTGCAAGTTCTTTGGAAAATTCAACATATTCGCCATCCGTCTCTTGTGCTGCGAGCTCGTGGTTGGATTTTTTGTGTTGGTCTTTTTTCAAAGCTTTTCCCTCCTTTACAAGATCACTTTAGTTATGTGCTTGTTGGAGGGGAATATCCGTCTTATTTGTTTCTTTTTTCTGCTGCTCTTTCCGCTTTTTTGAATTCCTGCTGATACAGGACTTCCTGAGTTTTTTTCAGCTTTGAAGTTGGCTGGTGTTCTTTTTTCTTCATCAAAATCGCCCCCTCATATCATTTCTAATAGGATGGGTGTTTTTGACAACATTTATTCCTTAGAATGCAAAATCGCTTCTTTTAGTTCAGGGTGCAAAAACTCATAAGAAGAGAGCAGTGCTTTTTTTGGCAGAGCACGCTGGCCTTCTAAAACAAGTAATGACATTTCACCGAGTGCCGTTTTGATCACAAACGATGGCACCTTCAGCCAATGGGGACGGTGAAGGGCAGAAGCAATGGTTTGTCCAAGCTGTTTCATTTGAACAGGATTCGGTGATGTCACATTGAGCGGGCCTGACAGGTCGTCATTATGAATCGCATAGGCAATGAGATGTGCTACATCCTCAACATGCACCCATGAAACCCATTGCGAGCCAGCGCCAATTGTCCCGCCGGCAAACAGCTTGTAAGGAAGTGTCATCAGCGGCAGTGTGCCTTTTTCTCCTAACACGACGCCAAAGCGTGTGTAGACCGTACGAATGCCGAGGGCTTCAATCTTTTGCCCCTCAGCCTCCCAAAGTTTTGATGTATGACTTAAGAAATCAGTATCTGCAGGAGGTGACTCCTCCGTAAAATCTCCTGTTTGAGATGTGCCATAAATCCCGACAGCACTTGCTTGAATCAGCACAGATGGCTTTGATTCCTGCGCTTCTATAATGCGTCTTACCTCTTGTGTTGATTTGAGACGGCTGGAGAGGATGCCTTCTTTTGCCTTGTCTGTCCAGCGTGTGAAAATGGATTTTCCAGCAAGGTTAATCCATACATCGATGGCAGGCAATTCATGCTCAGGCGCAGCACCTTCAGTCAGCCACTGCACATAATGTAAATGATTTTGTTCGGATTCCTTTGGATTTCTTGTTAAAATATATAGATGATGTCCCTCAGCAGCGAGCACTTTTGTAACATGCTGGCCAATAAAACCGGTTCCTCCGGTAATGGCGATATTCAATTGACATCTCTCCTCTCATATACATACCTATATCTTTCACGATTTTGAATCAGAAGAAACATCCTGACTGTTTTGGAAAAGGAGTGATCACAGGATGCCCTATATTACAAAAATTTCTGCTCAGAAAAACAATACCGAGCGGGTCAACATCTTTCTTGATGAAAAGTACGCCTTTAGCGTTGATTTAGATGTGCTCGTCCAGCACGATTTGAAAAAAGGCAAAGAGCTGGACGAAGCAGATATCATTGAGATTCAATTCGGTGATTCGGTGAAAAAAGGATTTCAGCAGGCCGTTGATTATTTATCCTACCGCATGAGATCAGTGAAAGAAGTCACCGATTATTTAACGAAAAAAGAAATCCCGGCACCTGCTATTAGTGAAATTATACACAAATTGAAGCATTATAAGTATGTAAATGATCTTGAATTTGCAGAAGCCTATGTCAGCACTCACAGGAAAACGAACAGCAAAGGACCATCCGTCCTAAAAAAAGAATTGAAGCTCAAGGGGATAGACGATGACACGATTGAACAGGCTCTATCGCAATACCCTGATGACTTACAGCTGGAGGAAGCTGTAAAGCAGGTTCTTAAGCTTGTCAAAAAAGAAAAAAATCGTTCTGCAAAAGAGATCGAGCAGCGCATCAAGCTGCAGCTGCAGCGAAAGGGATTTTCGTTTGAGATCATTGATAAAGCCCTTCAAGAAGCCTATGATGGACAAGAAGAGGAAAAGGAAGAAGAAGCTCTCCTTTATATGCTGGAGAAGGCAAAACGCAAGGTAGGATATGACGGATCATTTGAAAAGAAGATGAAAGTGAAGCAATTTTTATTCAGAAAAGGCTTTGATCTCGATACAATTGATCACGTTTTAGACAAAGGGGAATGACAGATGGAAAAACGCTATAGTGAGATGACAGAATACGAATTGAAGCAGGAAATTGCCGCCCTTTCTGAAAAAGCACGAAAGGCTGAGCAGCTTGGCATTGTGAATGAATACGCAGTTTTAGAACGGAAAATCGATATGGCGAAAGCCTATTTATTAGATCCAGCTTCGATTCAAACGAAAACAACTTATCAAATTAAAGACACAGAAGAAGAGTTTTATGTAGAATATCTAAATGGCGTTTTTGCGTGGGGATACAGAGTATCGGCTCCAAATAAGGAAGATGCCCTGCCGATTTCAATGCTGACGCAAAAGGACTGATCCTAAAAGATCAGTCCTTTTCTTTACTTCGAACGCTGTTTACGGACGTTGTTCTGAAGTACGATGTCGTGCTGCGTTTGCTGCGTTTCTCCGTTGACCTGAGAGGCAGAATGCTTTGCATTTGCCCATGGTTGAGGGTAAGCGGTTGTCCTTAATTGAACAAAGTCTGCCATATACGATTTCCCATTTGAACTCATATCTCAAGCACTCCCTTTGGAAAAATTAGCGTTTCCCTGATGCCCTCATACGTTCCTGTGGACGTGTATTCGTTTCACCATTCGGCCGTTTAGACGCATAAGCATCTGTAGCGCCTGGTTCGCCTTCAAACTTGTGATTTACCTGATTTGGAAAGCCTTTTGCTTTATTACGCATATCGATTCCCTCCAAACAATACAAATCATTTGCGTCTTTTGAAGACGTAAGGGTAGTATATGAAAAAAGAAGTTTTTTTAAAAAGGCACTTTCTGCTAGATGAAGGAGGAACAGGCATGGAACAATACTTTGAGCGACTAACAGAACAACTCATGGAAAAAAACAATATGCTGACATATGACGAAGCACGTACATGGGTAGAGCTGCTTTGGAGTGATTTTGAAACGACTTATGCAAAGGCTGGCCGCAAGTATAAAGGACAGGAAACAACAGAACGAATTGTCCAAGAGTGGATCGAGAGCTACGGCGCGCAGCTTCATTTATTTCAAAATAAACAATCAAAGGCAAATGAGCATCTGCAACAAAACAATCGAGGGCTGCTTCACTAAAAGGTTGCCCTTTCACTTCTATTCATCTTTTCCAATAATTAGGAAAATATACAAATGAACAAATAATTTTATGAAACAATACCCAGTCTGTGATCGAAATTACAGGCTTTTTACAATGGTTAAACTTAAAATTACATTAAATTCATCCTGCTGAAAATCACTGGAAATAAAACTCTGATATAATGAAACGATTAAAGAGACATGTAATTTATGGATAATAAAAAAGGGTTTCGTTTTCTGAAAAAAAAGGAATAATGAACATATCAGACTATGTGAAAAAAGTGAAGAGAAGGTGCGATATGGAACGGGAACTGCTCTCTGTTATAATTCCTTCTTACAATGAAGGTGAAAACATCAGACGAATCTTTGAGGCACTCGAGGAAGAGTTTCGCGATTTTCATTATGACTTTGAAATCATCTTTGTGAATGATGGAAGCAAAGACAACACGCTTCAATACATGAGAGAGCTCTCTCGCAAAAGTGCAAAGGTCAAATATATATCCTTTTCACGTAACTTTGGAAAGGAAGCCGCTATTTTGGCAGGTCTTGAACATGCAAAAGGAGCAGCTGCGATTATTATGGACGCCGATCTGCAGCACCCGACGTATTTAATTCAGGACTTTGTCAGAGGGTATGAAGAAGGCTATCATCAAGTCATTGCCAAACGAAATCGTAAAGGTGACAGCAAGCTGCGCTCTTACCTGTCATCTATGTACTATAAGGTGATGAACAAGGTGGTAGAAGTGGACTTGCGTGATGGCGTCGGGGATTTCCGTTTAATTTCACGCCAAGCCATCGATGCACTGCTTCAGCTGAAAGAGGGAAATCGTTTTTCGAAAGGGCTTTTTTGCTGGATTGGGTTTGAAGAAAAGGTCATCTATTATGAAAATGTAGAAAGACAGCATGGTGATACAAAATGGTCACTGAAGAAATTATTTAACTATGGCATAGATGGCGTTATTTCTTTTAACAACCGCCCGCTGCGCATTTGTTTTTATACTGGCATACTGATCTTATTTCTCTCATTGATTTACATCGTGGCCACCTTTATTCAAATCGTCAGAACGGGCATTATGGTGCCGGGTTATTTTACTTTAATTTCGGCTGTGCTGTTCCTCGGAGGTGTCCAGCTTTTGAGTCTAGGTGTGATTGGAGAATATATTGGCCGTATCTATTATGAAACGAAAAAGAGGCCGCATTATTTAATCCAGGAATCAAATGTGATGGAACAAGAGACAAGCTCAAAGAAACAAGACCGAGTGTTAACGCAGTTATTTAAATAACGTGGAGTCAAATAACCGGCAAGCACGAATCGCTTGCTGGGTTGTTTTGTTTCAAAGAACAGTGGATCTTTTGTGGAAAGGATTTAGATGATGAAACGTAGATGGATAATGATAGGAATGTGCCTCATTCTCGCTTTACTAGGACATTCCTTTTTCTTATATGAATATACGCAAGGCCGGTATATGACAGGAGATGGAGACGGGATATCACAAATGCTCCCATTTAAAAAGCTGCTTTACGATGAATACGTCAAAGGGAACTTCTTTTATTCCTATCAATTCGGTCTAGGCGGCGGTACATATACGCAATTAGGTTATTATTTCACAACGTCGACTGTCTTTATGGTCACAGTCGCTGTCGTCTGGCTGATGAATGCGCTTCATCTTATTCAGTCAACGGACATCCATTTCTGGGCAAATGCCGTCATTTGGCTGAGTGTGATGAAGCTGACGCTTATTCTTTTCATCGCTTACCGTGTGCTTCTTTCAATGGTTCAGCATAGGCTGAGCGCATTAACAGGAGCCGCAATCTACGGATTGTCTATTGTGTATTTTCGGCATCAAACATTTTGGGAGTTTTTCACCGACAGTATGATGTGGCTCCCGCTGCTTGTACTTGGGATTGAACGGATTTTCAAAACGGGTAAGCCGGCTTGGTTTATTGCGGCGTGCAGCTTGATGCTTATTAACAATTTTTACTTTGCTTATATTCATTTTATCTTTTTAGCGATCTATCTTGTCTTCAGATATATCATCAAGCTTCGAAGTGAGGAGAACGGGTGGAAGGTGTTCTGGACGCTGGCGGTCTCTACGCTGTTATCCTTTGGTATCAGTGCTGCCTTTTTTGTCCCGTCTGTCTATGGATTTCTTAATAATATAAGACCGCCATATGATCAATCTATACCTTGGTTTGATCTGCATGATCATCTTTTGTTTAATAGCAGGGTGTATTTATTACCTGTGATCTTTCTCATTTGTATGTTCCTTGCTCCGCTTTACCGGAACAGGTGGTTTTTCATGTTTACATCGATCAGCGTTTTGCTCATTGTTTTTCACTACAGTCCAAAGATGGCGAGCGTGTTTAATGGTTTTTCAGCACCGCAGTACAGATTTGAATACATTCTTGCCTTTACAGTTGGAGCGGTCGTAGCCATCACCATCAAGCATTTCTCGCAAATTGAGTGGAAGTGGAAAAAGCGTGCGGTCTTAGGCGCTTGGATCGTGTTTCTTCTCGCAGTCATCTTATCAGAACGAGCAAAGGGAAATATGGATGTTGTTGTATTTACAGGCATAGGACTGCTTGTGATCAGTTTGTTTTTCCTGTTGATTCATGCGGAAAAACGTCAGCACCTTCGTCTCTTTTCAGCTGTGCTCATCGTTGTCAGCTTACTGACAGCAGGCGTGTATCAGCAGGGCTACTTATCTGAAAGAAGCAATATTAAGAGCGTATCAGATACGTATCTGAATAGTGAGGCATATGCTGGACATGAGCAAATGAAGCTCATTCAGCAGATTCAAAGCCGCTCTTCAAAAGATCCGCTTGCCCGGATTGATTGGATGAATGGCGTGCGCAACAATACCCCGTTATTTGAAGGCTTTCAAGGCATGAGCGCGTATTCAAGTATATTGAATCAGCATTTGCTCAATTTCTACTGGAATGACCTGCAAATCGATATGGGGCGTGAAAGTGTCAGCCGTTATGCAACAATGGGGGACAGGGCGAATTTATATAGCCTGACCTACGGAAAGTATTATATGAGAGACAATACGATGCCTTACTCACCGCCAGCTTATTTTAAGCCAATATTGGAAAGCGAGCATTATAAAGTGTATGAAAATACACGGCCGCTGCCATTTGCAAGAACAACAAGCACGATTTATTCAGAAGAATCCTTAAAGGATGCCTCAGCACTTGATAGGGAGCATGCGATGCTGCAGGGTGTGATTTTAGACAAAAAAGGAAACGCTGAAATTGAGCACGCGCCAGATCGAGTCAAGGATACAAAGATTCATACGGAACAAGCCGTATACGAACATGGCGTGCTTGATGTATACGGAGAAACAGGCGGCCTGAATATCACGCTGCCAGATGATATGGCCCGCGCTGGAGATGTGTATGTGAGCTTTTATGTGAAGCGGACAGACCGTAACGAAGGATTTCAGTTATCTGTTGACAACTACGTCACCTCACGAAAAAGCAATACATCCATCTACAAAACAGGCGTCAATGAAGTGACGATTCGAGTCCCTGCAGAAAAAATCCTTTCCATTCGAGTACCAAAAGGGACGTATGAACTCGATCAACTAAAGCTGTATCAAGAGCCTTACCGCATCCTAGAAAAGGCATATGAAAAAGAAAAACAGGATAATGGCAGCCAGCAAGTAAAGCTTGAAAACAACCGCTTTACGATTTCATATGATAACAAGCGCGGCGATGATTATATGATCTTGCCAGTACCATATGAAAAAGGCTGGGAGCTCACAGTACACGGACAGCAGACAGATATTGAACAAGCCAATTACGCCTTTATCGGTTTTCCAATAGAAAAAGGCAAAAACGAGATTGTGCTAACCTACTATCCGCCTTATATCAGAATTCTCGCGTTGATTTCACTCGTCAGTTTGATCGGTGCGATCCTATATGCACGAAGAAAACACAAGAAACACCACTTTTCATCATAAGTGGTGTTTTTTTTATCTTCCAAGGGCTGATTGAACCCTCATATGAAGCAAATCACTAAGCTTCTTTCTCAAACGAAAACGTCGCATAATCAAACAAAAAATGAAACAACCAAAGACTCAGGGCAAAGAGAATTTCCTCAGAAGTAGAAAGTAAAATGCCCCCCACCAATTCATCTGATAAATAGACAGCCCCCCAAATAAACAAGAGATGAATGGAAATGGCATAGAAAACGATGGAGCGTTTTTTGGAACGGCACTTTCTAACAACCCTCATGAGCATATGCTCCACATGCTCAAAGGATATCCCAAGTACCACATAGATGCCCATAAATAAAAGCATCGATAAAATCGATTGATAAAAAGCACCTGTTAAATGAAAGAACAGTACACAAAACAACAAAAATATGTAACAGACAGCTGACGCCGCCATGAGCCATTTCAGCCCTTGCCATAAAGCGTGAACAGATTGCTGCATAGGTGAACAAACACTCCCTTACATGAAGATACCTGCAAAAAGGACAGCCTTTTTGCAGGAAGTCATATGTTAATCCTCTTTTTTAGGCGCAGCGATCACAGGATGTTTTTCAGTATCAAGCAGTTTTAAGAAATCTTCACCTTGATCTAAATGATCAAGAACAAGCTGTTTCGGTGTGACCGCAAGCCACTGATTGAGTGAGATATCTGCATAATGATCGCTCTTAAAGATTTCTAAGAAATAAAGCGGTTCGTCGCCTGTATTTTCTACATAATGCCCCATCGCAAATGGGACATAACCAACGTCTCCCGCCTGATAGTTGAAGGTTCTCGCATGTCCATCAGAAGCAAATACCGTCATTCGTGCTTTTCCAGAAATAAAATATTGCCATTCATCCGTATTTGGATGCCAGTGCAGCTCGCGAATGGCACCTGGATCAACTTTCACAAGAGCGGATGCAATCGTTTTAGACGCTTTGAAATTGGTAGAGTCCGCAATCCACACTTGTCCGCCGCTTGACGTAATCGGCTCTTGTTTTAACAGCTCATATTTAAAGGAATTCGGGACATCTCCTTGCTCTGTTTTCACCTTGTCACATTCAAGGGAACCAGGAATTCCTTTTTGGAAAATATACTTTTCTTTCTCTGGCAGCTTGTCAAACTGATCCTTTGTCATACCGAAGTTCTTAAGCACGACTTCCTCTGGCGTGTGGGCAAGCCAATCGGTTACTTGGAACGTACTATTTTCTGAGAATGACCCATCATCAAACACAAGCAAGAATTCAGCTCCCGGCTCAAGTGCTTGGATAGAGTGCGGCAGGCCAGAAGGGAAGTACCACAAATCACCCTCAGTCACATCCTCTGTAAAATTGCGCCCCTCTGCATCAACCGATGTAATCCGGGCTTCTCCATAAATCATGTACGCCCATTCCGCTTCCTTATGCCAGTGCAGCTCACGAATCGCACCAGGCTTTAGCCGCATATTAACAGATGCAAGACTTTTAGAGATCGGCAGTTCGCGGACCGTTACCTCGCGGGCGTAGCCGCCTTTTTCTAAACGATTGTGTGTATCAGAAAAAGAATATTTCAGATTGGAGACCGTTCCATGATCGGTTTCTGGCGGCGTGAGCATATCTGGATTTTGTCTGTCCCGCTCGAGATTACGTGGAATTTTGACCGTTGCTCCTTTTTCTCCTCGAATCGGCTGTGGTATTCCATTTGGCTTTTCACTCATGATAAAATCCCCTTTCAACATCGTATTGTGTGAGGTGACAAAAGGCCTTTCATTTCGCCCTCGTTTTCATAAGGTGAAACGAATCAAGCAGATGTCAATCTGATTCATCATTTTTTTGAGCAGCGACTAATCGTTGGATGAGCTTGCTTAATTCATCAAACTTTCGTTCAAAGCGTGTCAGCAAGTAAACCGTCAAAATGGCAGGAAAGCCAGCCTGACCGAGCTGCTTCAGCCATTCCTCTGAAAAAAAGGTCTCCATTTGTCTCACCTCCCAGCGGATACTCGTCTTCTATATAAGTGGTATGAAAGAAGAAAAAGGAAAGCAGAGGGGGAGAAAATGAATCATTAGACCCGTTTCACGAAGTTTACTTTTTTTAACTTTTGTCCACTTAATGCTAGTAGAGGGAACAAAGGGGAGGATGCACATGGATTATCGGCTGTTATTGAAAGCAAAATGGAAGGAAATTATTGATCACCCGCTCATTCAGCAGTTTTTAAGCAACCCGAAAAACGAGCAGCTGCTCCGGCAAGTCATGGAAGAGCCAAACGAGGAAAATGCCAAAAAACTAGATTCCGAGTTCAAACAGTTCTATCAGAAAATCCGCATCATCAAGTATATCTCCACAATGATACGCATCTTTTCAGTCGACTTTGACAAACGAGTAAAAAAGAAACAGCAGCGTTTTCCGCTCATACTCGATCATCCTGATACACAAGAAGTGAAAGACCCTGTTCAAACAGATACGTATGAAGCCGTGCTCTTCAACCAGCAAGACCTAGGGGAGCATCTGCAAGATCAAACATTGTACAAGGCCTACCAGCAGCTCACAGACAAACAAAAAATGGTCTTAACTCAAATTTATGTCGAAGGCCAAACGATGAAAGAAATAGCCGATCAGTTCGGCGAAACAAGACAAAACATCTCAAACATTCACAAAAAAGCACTCAACAAACTAAAAGAAGAAACAGGGGGAGATGTCCGTGCACGAAGACAAAATGACCAATGGAGAAATGGAAGAACTCATTGAAACCTTCACACCCATGATCAAAAAGAAACTACAAAACACGGCATATCAAGAAAGAGAAGACCTCGAACAAGAACTCTACATCAAACTCATCGAAAAAATAGACCGGCTGATTTACCAAGAAGGACCTGGATTTTGGGAGTTTATTGTGGAATATATGACGAAGTTGTAAGAGTGAAGCACAAAAAAAGACTCGCTCACACAGAGCCGAGTCTTAATTTTTTTTGCAGTTTTTCTTCACTGAAAATCCAGCCGGTATAGGAATTTTTGATTTGGTGGTCCATGTCGATATGGCAGATTGCGACAAAAGGATAATGACCTTTGCTTCGGTAGCGCAAATCAATGAACCGCACCTCGTAATGATCCTTGTATTTATCCACTTCCCACCGATAGACAGGGGAGAAGGAGAGAAAGGCTGAAATGTTTTCATCTTGTTTGGCAATTTTCATAATCTCTGTGTCAGGGACCGGCACACGGTTAAAGGTGTCTAAAATGACAACCTCTCCGTTCATACTGCGCCCAACATGGAAAGAGGATTTACATTTCACGGCAATGCGCCATTGTCTGAACTTCATTGTAGGCGAAATAATAATCTCTTCAATTTCGTCGAATCGAGCACGCAGCTGACGTTTAATCTGAAGCTGCATGATGACCCTGACGATATAGTAACAGAAAATCACTGCATACAGCGTAATAAACGTATAGCCGGGATGTCCGCCAATCGCCCAAACGACTATGGCGACAAGGTGTGTAAAAAAGATAAACGGATCAAACGTATTAATGATTCCAAGCGCTACCCATTTCTTCGAAAATGGACGAATGGCCTGCGTACCGTATGCATTGAAAATATCGACAAACACATGAAGCACAACGGCTAATAGTGTCCATAACCAAAGGTGAAGTAAATTCGCCCCCGGCACAAATGGGAAAATCACAGCTGGAATCAGCAATGACCAAAACAGTACAGCCGGAATGGAATGTGTAAATCCTCGGTGATTTCTTATATAAACCGCATTATTTTTTAGTTTTAGCACAGTATCAATGTCTGGTGCTTGGGAGCCGGCGATGGTCGCGATCATCACGGCGTGTGCCATGTGTGGATCTGCGCTGACGGCTGGATCTAAAAGTGCAAGTCCCCCAAGAGAAATGCCCATTACTACATGAGTGCCAGTGTCCAATTGATTACCTCCTAGTTGTCATGCTTAGGAACAATCATACAAAGTATACGTCTCCAATCAAGACTATGTGCAAAATCACTTTTGCTTTATCCCGATTTAATGTAACATGTTAACGTATCTACAAACAGTATACAACAAATAAGGTTCTATTCAGAACGTTAGCCCTCGGTCCAATGAGAAGGAGTATAGATATGAAAGACATTCAAGAAAAGCTGGACCGCAAAGATATTGCGGGCTTTCAGCATGATTTAATTGATTGGTATGAAAAAGAACAACGAACATTGCCATGGCGTGAAAATCAAGATCCATACCGTGTCTGGGTATCAGAAGTGATGCTTCAGCAAACGAGAGTAGATACGGTCATTCCGTACTTCAACCGGTTTATGGAGCAATTCCCGACGGTGAAGGATCTCGCTTTAGCTGATGAAGAAAAGGTCATGAAAGCATGGGAAGGTCTTGGCTACTACTCAAGAGTACGTAATTTGCAGGCAGCAGTGAAAGAAGTATATGAATCCTACGATGGCATTGTCCCTAATACGAAAGAGCAATTTTCAAAGCTCAAAGGTGTAGGCCCATATACGAGCGGCGCAGTGCTGAGTATTGCCTATAACAAGCCGTATCCTGCGGTAGACGGCAACGTGATGAGGGTCATTTCTCGTATTTTGTCCATATGGGATGATATTGCAAAACCAAAAACGAGAAATATTTTCGAATTTGCGGTCGATCAGCTCATTTCCCGGGAAAAGCCGTCAGAATTTAATCAAGGGCTGATGGAGCTAGGTGCGCTCATTTGCACCCCAACATCCCCTGCCTGCCTCATTTGCCCTGTGAACATGCATTGCTCGGCATTCGAGGAAGGCGTTCAGCATGAGCTCCCAGTGAAAAGCAAAAAGAAAAAGCCGACTGCGAAATCAATGGCAGCAGCGGTGTTATTTGATGACGCAGGCAACCTATATATTCATAAGCGGCCAAGTACAGGCCTCCTTGCGAATTTATGGGAATTCCCTAACATGGAAACAACAAAGGGAAGAAAAACGGAAAAAGAGCAGCTCATTGATTTCTTAAAAGAGGAGGCGGGTGTACAAGCGGAGCTTGGTGATCTAGAAGGCACCATCCAGCATGTATTTACCCACCTCATATGGAATATTTCTGTTTTCTTTGGACGAGTTACCTCTATATCTGATGACACGATGCTGAAAAAAGTCACAACAGAAGAATTTGAGGCGTATGCTTTGCCAGTCTCACACCAAAAAATTTGGAAGCTGGCACTTGAACAGCCTAGTCGTATTTAACCGTTGTACCGTGGGTATAATCAGCTTCATTCCGGTGCAGACCCCCACGGTCTTCGATTTCTGATATGATTTCTCGATACTTAGATTGCCCTTCTTCATTCAAATAAGGTAAAATTTGTTGGAAAGCATGATGAAAATAAGCAAGCTCAGTATCTTTCCATTGATCCTTGGACATCATGCCAAGCTGGCTTAAATCGCGTCCGACATACATGAATGTAACCTCCTAATAGGAACTTTCCTATTAGTGTGAAGCGAATGAACGAAAACTATTCAAATCAGGAGATGAACCATAATGAGTCAACGTAAATGTGCATTAATCACAGGAAGCAGCAGAGGAGTAGGGAAAGAAGTGGCCCTTCGCCTCGCGGAAAAAGGATATGACATTGTCATTAACTATGCGAGAAGCAAAAAAGCTGCACTTGAAACAGCGGAAGAAATTGAAGCGATGGGTGTTAAAACATTGGTTGTTAAAGCCAATGTAGGCCAGCCTGAGAAAATCAAAGACATGTTTCAGCAAATTGATGAAACCTTTGGCCGTTTAGATGTATTTGTAAACAATGCGGCATCAGGTGTTCAGCGTCCAATCATGGACCTTGAAGAAAATCATTGGGACTGGACGATGAATATCAATGCGAAAGCCTTGTTATTCTGCGGACAAGAAGCGGCGAAACTAATGGAGAAAAACGGCGGCGGACATATCGTCAGCATTAGCTCTCTTGGCTCCATCCGTTACCTTGAAAATTACACAGTAGTCGGCGTATCAAAAGCAGCACTAGAAGCTTTGACACGTTACCTTTCAGTGGAGCTTTCACAAAAAAATATCGTCGTCAACGCTGTATCAGGCGGCGCGATCGATACCGATGCTCTCAAGCACTTCCCGAACCGAGAAGAGCTTTTAGAAGATGCGAAGAAAAATACACCTGCCGGCCGAATGGTGGAAATTAAAGACATGGTCGACAGCGTGGAATTCCTTGTATCAGGCAAAGCAGACATGATTAGAGGCCAGACGATTATTGTCGATGGCGGACGTTCTTTGCTTGTTTAAAAAAATCATGAATAGGATGTACACCTTCTGCACAAATTAATGTGCGTGGAGGTGATAATGATGGATCAACAACAAAACAAAACAAACGCACAACAAGTGAAGAAACAAAACCAAGCTTCTGCACAAGGCGGTCAATACGGCACTGAATTTGCTAGTGAGACTGACGTACAGCAAGTAAAAAAATACAACCAAAAAGCTGAGCAAAACAAACAACAAAACAGCTAATCACTGAAACAAAGGAAAGCACTTCATATACGAATGAAGTGCTTTTCTTTTTGCCTCTCACCACCATCCGACAAAACCTGTAAAACCTCTACATAAACAGTCAAAGGATTTCCTCCTTCTTTCAAGAAATGGTATACAGACAAAAAGTGGATTCGATGAAAAGGGAGGAGTTAGATGTCTGATTTCGATCAGCTTGTAAAAGAACAAATGCAGCTCATGGATCAGCTGCTCGACGTGCAGGGAGAGCTCGATCTATGTTTAGAAACAGAAAAAAAATTGCTGCAGGATGAAAAAAAAGAAGAGTGGCACAGGCTTTGTGTTCAGATCAAACAGAAACGTGAGGAACTGCAAAAAGTGCAAACCTTATTTACAAAACAGACAGAAGAGGTTATCAATTCATATAAACAGATGGAAAAGAGTTCTAGCGTGATGTAAGTCAGTGTGCCGTTCAATTGGGTTGAATGGCTTTTTCATTTCATTTTTTAATGATGTAACGGTATAATATAATAGAGACATGTTTAGTTGGGAAATTAGGTCTTTGGACTGTTAGGTTTGTTTGTTATAGAAAGTAGGGGAGAAAATATGGGCTATCCCAAGGAAGGAGAAACCATCCAAATTCAAAGCTATAAACACAATGGCTTGATCCACAGGATTTGGAATGAAACCACCATTCTGAAAGCAACGGAATTGTGTATCATTGGTGCAAACGACCGTACAATGGTGACTGAATCCGACGGCCGTACTTGGATGACGAGAGAACCGGCTATTTGCTATTTCCATGCAAAACAATGGTTTAATGTAATTGGGATGCTTAGAGATGATGGGGTATATTATTACTGTAACATCAGCTCTCCTTTTGCGACAGATGATGAGGCAATTAAGTATATTGATTACGATTTAGACGTCAAAGTCTTTCCAGACATGACGTACAATATTTTGGATGAGGACGAATATGCAGATCATAAGAGGCAGATGAATTATCCAAAAGAAATCGATAGTATCTTAAGAGAGCATCTGAATACATTACTGCATTGGATTCACCAGCGGAAAGGTCCGTTTGCTCCTGAATTTGTGGATATGTGGTATGAACGTTTTTTACATTATACAAAATAAGCAAGAGCATCAAAAAACCTGTTTGGCTTTTTAGGCTAACAGGTTTTTGACTGCGTACGGATAAGAGGCACTGATAGATTGGGAAGGAGATTTACATGGGGGTCATTAAACGCTACATGGCTTTTGTAACACCGTATAAAAAACAGATTGCATTAACAATGGTCATCGGGATGATTAAATTCTCGATTCCGTTAACATTGCCTCTGCTTTTAAAGTATGTCATTGATGATGTCATTCAAGGCTCGGGGTCGCCTGAAGAAAAGACATCAACTCTACTGATCATAATGGGAATCATGCTCGTATTATTTTTAGTGATGAGGCCGCCTGTTGAATACTATAGACAATACTACGCACAGTGGACAGGCAGTAAGGTATTATTTGATATTCGGGAAAAGCTGTTCTCGCATATTCAAAAGCTAAGTCTTCGTTATTATGCCAACACGAGAACAGGAGAAATTATTTCAAGAGTGATCAACGATGTGGAGCAGACAAAGGAATTTGTTATCACAGGTCTTATGAACATTTGGCTGGATATGATGACTGTACTGATCGTGATCGCTATTATGTGTACACTGGATCTGAAGCTCACCATCGTGTCTGTCATTATTTTTCCGCTATACGCGTTTGCAGTAAAGTATTTTTACGGACGACTTCGCAAGCTCACAAAAGAGCGGTCACAGGCGCTGGCTGAAGTGCAAGGGCATTTGCACGAGCGTGTTCAAGGAATGCCGGTCATTCGCAGCTTTGCGATTGAAGAATATGAACAAGAGAATTTTCATGATGAAAATAAAAATTTCTTAAACAAAGCAATCAACCATACGAATTGGAACGCCAAAACATTTGCTGTCGTCAATACCATCACCGACATTGCGCCGCTGTTAATCATTGCATTTGCGGGTTACACCGTGATTAACGGGTCACTTTCAATTGGGACGATGATCGCCTTTGTCGGCTATATTGACCGGATGTACAATCCGATTCGCCGTCTCATTAACTCATCCACGACGCTAACCCAGTCCGTTGCATCAATGGATCGGATCTTTGAGTTTATTGATGAGCCATATGAGGTCACAGACCGGCCGCATGCAAAAGAAGCCAATCATTTAAAAGGAGAGGTAGAGTTTAAACATGTGTCGTTTCGTTATGAACACACGCAGGAAGAGATTCTGCACAATATCTCCTTGAAAGTAGAAAAAGGACAAACGGTTGCGCTTGTAGGAATGAGTGGTGGAGGAAAATCGACACTCGTCAGCTTAATTCCAAGGTTTTATGATGTCACAAACGGGTCACTTGAAATTGACGGCATTGATATAAAAGAGTACAAAGCAAGAAGTCTTCGAAATCAAGTCGGAATGGTGCTGCAGGATACATTCCTATTCAGTGACACGATTAAAGAAAATATTGCGGTTGGTGACCCTGAAGCACCTTTTGAAAAAATCGTGTCGGCTGCAAAAGCGGCAAATGCACATGATTTTATTATGTCTCTTCCTGAAGGATATGACACGAAAGTAGGAGAACGGGGCGTAAAGCTGTCAGGCGGACAAAAACAGCGGATTTCCATTGCAAGGGTATTTCTAAAAAATCCACCGCTGTTGATTTTAGACGAAGCGACGTCTGCACTTGATTTAGAAAGTGAGCATTACATTCAAGAAGCGATGCAAAAGCTGGCGAAGGACCGCACAACCTTTATTGTCGCACACCGCTTATCAACCATTACACATGCTGACCAAATTGTGGTCATGGAACAAGGCGAAATTGTGGAAAAAGGAACACACGAAGAATTAATGAACCGAGACAGCCACTATCGTCATTTATTTACCATTCAAACATTAAATTAGTAGAAGCCTATCCGATTCTAGCGGATAGGCTTTTTTATGTTGTCAAAAACATGACATATTTCCCAGCTTGTCTCAATACAATTTTAAAAAGTATGACGGGGTGGTGAATATGTGAAAGAACAAGACGTGCTGCTAGATGTCAAACAGCTGTCCATTGCGTTTCAGCAGAAAAAGCAAAAAGTGCCCATCGTCCATCACATATCGTTCTCAATTCAAAAAGGAGAAACGTTAGGGATTGTGGGCGAATCTGGCTGCGGGAAAAGTATCACAAGCATGTCATTAATGGGACTGAATCAGCAAACAGATACAACGGGCGAGATTCATTTCGAAGGGCAAAATCTGCTGTCACTTTCAGAGAAAGAGTGGCGAGAGATAAGAGGAAATGACATTTCGATGATTTTCCAAGAGCCCATGACCTCTCTGAACCCATTAATGACCATCGGCAAACAAATGACGGAAGCCCTTTTCACACATCAAGCAATCGGTCAAAAAGAAGCAAAAGCGAAGGCGGTTGATCTGCTTCAAACTGTCGGATTGAAGCAAGCAAAATCACTGCTGAAAAAATATCCACACGAATTATCAGGCGGCATGCGCCAGCGTGTCATGATTGCGATGGCAATGCTTTGTCACCCAAAGCTCATGATCGCTGATGAACCGACAACTGCACTTGATGTCACCATCCAAGCGCAAATCCTTCGTCTGCTCAAAAAGCTGAACGAAGAGATGGACACTGCTATTTTATTTATTACTCACGATCTAGGCGTGGTGCGGCAAATATGCCAGCGAGTCATGATTATGTATGCCGGTCGAATTGTAGAAGAAGGAACCGTTGACCGTATTTTTCAAAAACCTCTGCATCCCTACACGAAAGGTCTTTTCGCCTCAGTCCCATCGTTTAAAGAGAAAAAAGAAAAACTCATCTCTATTGCAGGTCATGTGCCTAAGCCAGGGGCCATCCGGTCCGGCTGTCAATTTGCACCACGCTGCCCATATCAAATGGCGCAATGTCTTGAAACAGATCCAGCCTTACAATCCATTGAACACGATCACCGCGTGGCATGTTTTCTAATGGAAGGAGGAGAAGACACTGAGTCACCCACTCTTGCAAGTGAATCAGCTGACAAAACGCTATGACACAGCCGCTTTTTTTTCTAAACATAAACAATCGACTTTGGCTTTAAATCAAGTGTCCTTTCACGTGAAGGAAGGAGAAACGCTTGGCATTGTTGGTGAATCAGGCTGCGGGAAATCAACACTTGGCAAAAGCCTAATGAGATTGACTGAACCGACGTCAGGCTCTATTCAATTAAAAGGGCAGGAGATCACCCTTCTGAAAGAACGAGACATGCGTTCCTTAAGAAAAGATATTCAAATGATCTTTCAAGATCCTTATGCTTCTTTAAATCCGAGAATGAAAATCAAAGATATTTTAGAGGAACCGCTGATTGTTCATCATCATGGGACGAAAGCAGAAAGACGGAAACGGGTTAAAGAGATGCTGCACATTGTTGGATTTGATCCTTCCTACGGGGAACGTTATGCGCACCAATTCAGCGGCGGACAAAGGCAGCGTATTGGCATTGCTAGAGCGCTCATTACGCACCCAAGTCTTGTCATTGCCGATGAACCAGTTTCGGCTTTAGATGTATCCGTTCAAGCGCAAATTTTGAATTTGATGCTTGAATTACAAAAGACGCTTTCTCTGACGTATCTATTTATTTCTCACGACCTTGGGGTTGTCAGATATATGAGCGACCGGATCGCCGTCATGTATGCTGGGCGCATTGTCGAGATGGGGCCTGCCGAAGAGGTGTTTCACAGCCCGCTTCATCCCTATACGTCGCTGCTTCTGAAATCCATTCCACATATGGATCACGTACTAGAGTCGCAAGATGTGGCAGCAGAAGAGACCACAATGGCGGAACGCGGCGGCTGTCCTTTCTACAAAAGGTGTCCAAAAAGATGGGAGAAATGCCTGAAAGCAGTTCCTGCTTTGTATGAGAAGGAATCGGGACATGCGGCTGCATGTTATTTATATCAAAAGGAGGAACACAATGAAGAAGACATGGTTATTCAGTAGTTTCATTTTTGTGCTGGCACTGGCGCTCTTTTTAGGGGGATGCTCATCATCACCGACATCGGAAGAAAAAGCAACAAAAGACACCCTCGTATTTGGCAGAGGGGGAGATTCCACTTCACTAGATCCAATCACAACGACAGAAGGTGAAACCTTCAAGGTCACAGAGAATATATTTGAAAAGCTTTTGAATTACGGTGAGAAAGACACGACCATCCATCCTGGCCTCGCAACAGAATGGGATGTTGCAAAGGACGGAAAATCATACACGTTCTACTTAAGAGAAGGTGTGAAATTTCACGATGGCACAGATTTTAACGCAGAAGCAGTGAAATTCAACTTTGACCGCTGGATGAATGGAGACGCAGAAAAGTTCCCTTACTATGGCATGTTTGGCGGCTATAAAAAAGATAAAGGGCATGTCATTAAAGACATCATCGTCAAAGGCGAGCATGAAATTGAATTTCAGCTAAAGCGCCCGCAGGCAACATTCCTTAAAAACATCGCTATGTCACCATTTGGCATTGCCAGTCCAGCGGCTATTGAAAAAAGCGGTGATTCATTTAGAGAAAATCCGGTGGGGACAGGACCATTCAAGTTTAAAGAGTGGAAGCAAAACGACCGTATCGTGTTAGAAAAGAATGACGATTATTGGGAGAAGGATAAACCAAAGCTGAATCAAATCATCTTCCGCTCCATTCCAGAAAACTCTGCTCGTTTAAATGCCCTTAAAACAGGCGAGATCGACTTAATGGATGGCGTGAATCCGTCAGATTTAGATGGCATTAAAACCGACAAAGCACTCCAGCTCATTGAAAGACCATCGATGAACGTAGGCTATATCGGTCTGACCGTCACAAGAAAGCCGCTTGATAACAAGCTGGTTCGTCAGGCACTCAATTATGCGGTCGATAAAGAATCGATTATTGAGTCATTTTATGGCGGACTTGCTGAGCCCGCAAAAAATCCATTGCCGCCAGCTTTAGAAGGCTACAATGATGACATTGAGCCATATCCGTATGATCCAGAAAAAGCGAAAGAACTATTAAAAGAAGCGGGCTTCCCTGATGGCTTTCGCATCAAACTTTGGGCGATGCCTGTACCACGTCCATACATGCCAGATGGGATGAAGGTAGCAGAAGTCATTCAGTCAAATTTTGAAAAAGTCGGTGTCAAAGCAGAAATTGTCACATATGACTGGGCGACCTATTTAGATAAAGCAAGTAAAGGGGAAGCAGATGTGTTCTTATTAGGCTGGACAGGCGACAATGGCGATCCTGATAATTTCATTTACACACTGCTGGACAAAGACAGCATTGGCGGAAACAACTATACATTCTTCGAAAACGATAAAATGCATGACATCCTCATTGAAGCGCAAACAGACACAGATCAAAAGAAACGAAATGAGCTGTATAAAAAAGCGCAGGAAATCATTCATGACGAAGCGCCTTGGATTCCATTGGTGCATTCAATTCCAATGCTTACCGCATCTAATGATTTAAAAGGCTACCAGCCGCATCCAACTGGCTCAGAGGCTTTAACTGACGTGTATTTCGAATAAGCAAATAAGGGAGATCTTGTATCTCCCTTATTCAAACAAAGATGAAGGCGGTGAAAGCTGTTTGTTTGCTTATTGTATGAAGCGGGCAGGAATGCTCATCCCAGTACTGATCGGAATGACATTGGTCGTGTTTTCAATTATTCGTTTTATACCTGGAAATCCAGCGCAGGTCATCTTAGGACAGCGGGCAACGAAAGAGGCAGTAGAACAATTAACGATCCAGCTCGGTTTAGATCAGCCATGGTATGTTCAATACGGTCATTATATGCTTGGCCTTTTAAAAGGGGATTTAGGGACTTCTATTCGAACAGGAGCGGCTATTGCCCAGGAAATGAAGCCTTACTTATTTGCGACGTTAGAATTGACCTTTTTTGCCATGGTGCTGGCGATTGTTGTGGGAGTGAATGCCGGAATCATTAGTGCTTGGTTTAAGCATTCTTTCTTTGATTATGCCGCGATGTTTATTGCACTTATCGGAGTGTCCATGCCGATTTTCTGGTTAGGCTTAATGGGGCAGTGGCTGTTCTCGATCGAATTAGGTATTTTGCCGACAACGGGCCGAGAAGACGTAAGGAATCCAGTGGAGTCGATCACGTATATTCATACACTGGACACGCTTTTGCAAGGCCGGTTTGATCAATTCGCTGACAGTATCAAGCATTTGATCTTACCAAGTACAGCACTCGCCACAATCCCTGCTGCGATTATTGCGAGAATTACAAGGGCAAGTATGCTGGAAGTGCTTCATTCAGACTTTATTCGAACAGCAAAAGCAAAAGGGGTACGTTCATTGTTCATCATTTATCAGCATGGTCTGAAAAATGCGCTCATTCCGATCTTGACGATTATTGGTCTTCAGACAGGCCTCTTGCTTGGTGGAGCGATTTTAACAGAAACCATTTTTGCTTGGCCGGGGATTGGCCGGTATATATATGACGCCATCAGTTATCGTGATTACCCAGTCATTCAAACAGGCATTCTCGTCGTTGCGTTTATATTTGTCCTGATCAATTTCATTGTGGACATCTTGTATGCGGTCATTGATCCAAGGATTAAATATTAAGGAGGGAGAGTGACAATATGGAAGCACAAAAAGAGCTTGACCCACCTCAGCCAAAAGATGAACGCCCTCAATCATTGATTCTTGAATCGATGAAACAGTTCTTTCAGCACAAGCTGGCGGTTATCGGCAGTGTAATAGTCTTTTTATTTCTCATCCTAGCAATCTTTGCCCCGCTCATTGCTCCTTATGGAATCAATGAACAATCACTCGGTGAGCGATTTAGTGCTCCTTCAGCTGCACACTGGTTTGGTACGGATGATTTTGGCAGAGATATCTTTTCAAGAGTTGTGCATGGTGCACGGATTTCCTTATGGGTCGGCTTCTTCTCGGTCCTCGGGTCTGTCATTTTAGGCACACTGCTTGGATTGATAGCTGGCTATGGAGGAAGAGTGCTAGATGCTGTGATCTCCAGATTGTTTGATATTTTACTTGCTTTTCCTAGCATTCTATTAGCGATTGCTATTGTCTCCATTCTAGGCCCCTCCTTACAAAATGCCCTTATTGCCATTGCGATTATCAATGTCCCAACCTTTGGACGGCTCGTTCGTTCAAAAGTGCTGAGTATTAAACAAGAAGAATACGTGCTGGCAGCAAAGGCGGTGGGAATGTCACACCGCCGCATCGTACTGCGTCACATTCTGCCAAATAGTATGGTCCCAGTCATTGTACAGGCAACGCTAGCAATCGGAACGGCAATTATTGAGGCAGCCGCTTTAGGCTTTTTAGGGTTAGGTGCACAGGCGCCAAGTCCAGAATGGGGGAAAATGCTCGCCGATGCGAGACCTTATCTCGTTCAAGCCCCTTGGACATTATTCTTCCCAGGGATAGCAATCATGCTGACGGTTCTAGGCTTTAACCTGATGGGGGATGGATTAAGAGACACACTGGATCCTAAAATGAAGAAAATAAAATAAGACCGATTCTCAGAATCGGTCTCAGCGCGCGGGCAAACCCTCGCATTCGGTGTCAGTCCTGCGTGCCGGTGCTCACGAATACTCAATTCGCTCCGCTCCGGTACTCGTTCTTCCTAGACTGCAAAGGTTTTCAGGTCACGCTGAAAAGAAGACAAAGAGCTAAATCAAGATCATTTTAGCTCTTTGTCAACAATTTAAGACCGATTCTAGGAATCGGTCTTTTCTATTTATGCTTCTTTTTCTTCTGTCTCAATCTCACTATCTTTTGGGTGATACGTCTGGAAGCTTGTAATCAATGTATCTAAATGTTCTAATTCATCACGGTATTCGATGATGCTGGACATGACATTCAGCATGTTGTAATCGAGTAAGTCGTTTTCTTGGTTTTGCTGATGCTGAATAAATGATTTCGTTAACGTCTCAAGGCGAAGAGAGCATTCATTTTGAAATTCATCGTCCTGCGGCTTCATTTTTCCGACGAATTTCATCAAGGTGCGCTCATGCCAATACAGTAAATAATCAATTTCATCCGTTAAGCTTTCCCTGAAATGCTCTGGCATCAAATGAATTTCATTTTCTAATTTATGAAGCTTTTTCAGCAAATACAGCGCGCGATTTGATGTCATAATGGCCTGCCTGAACAAAACAAGCTTTCTTGATTTGACATAGGTGGTTTTCTTTAAATAGCTTCGTTCCTCTTTGTATAACAAGTAAATGTGATCTAATTTGATCATGCGTTCTTTTATTTGATCGATGTCATCCTTTAAAGTGGAATGATCAGTAGACTGTCTGGAGGTCAGACGGATCCATTTTAAAATCTCCTCCGTATTTTCCATAATGTGATGAACAAGCTTTGTTTCATACTTTGGCGGCAAGAAGATTAAATTCACTAAAAATGAAGAAAGAACTCCTAACACCACAGTAGCTGTTCGGATTAAGGCAAAGGAAAGGAAATGATCCCCTGCACTTTCTAAAATCGCGATGACGGTTACAAGTGCAATCGGAATGGTGTGTTCAATCTTCAGCTTTAAATTAATGGCGATGACCATGACGGCGGTTAAACCGATAATGACTGGTCCTGTGCCAAAAAGCAGACCGAACGTAATGGCAAGCGCTGCTCCAATAATATTGGCTTGCACTTGATCAACAATGGTTAAAAAAGATCGATAAATAGATGGCTGGATAGCAAATACAGCTGCAATTCCCGCGAAGACGGGCGTTGGCAACCCAAGCCATGTTGCCAGGTAAAGCGCGAGTACAATGGCAATACCAGTTTTTAAAATACGGGCTCCAAGTTTCATTGGTTTTGTCCCTGCATTCCTTTCTTTTCGATAATAGATGATCACTCGTCATTTATCATTCATATTTTGATGAAACAACTAAGTAATATACAGCGGTCTTCCGAAATATTCAAGTGATTTTTGAAAGTTCATGAAAACATCTAAAGAAGGTATTGAGAAGAAATGTAACAGATTCGCACGCTTTTGACAAACAAGAGTTGGTCAATAAAAAAACAGGCGCATGTTTTTACGCCTGTTTTGGACATCATTATGATTGTTTCAGCTGTGCAAATGCATGATCTACTGCTTGCAGCGTCTCAGAAATATCTTTTTCAGTATGTGCGATCGTTAAGAACCAAGCTTCATATTTAGAAGGAGCGAGGTTAATGCCTTGCGTGAGCATTAATTTGAAGAAGCGGGCAAACATTTCGCCATCCGTATTTTCAGCCTGTTCGTAGTTCACAATCGTTTCTGTTGTGAAATAAATTGTGAGAGCACCTTTTAAGCGATTCACAGTAATATTTACTTGATGCTTTTTGGCATGGGCTAAAATGCCTTCTTCTAACATAGCGCCAAGCTGATCAAGACGTTCGTAAACGCCGTCTTCTTTTAACACTTCCAAGCAGGCAATACCTGAAAGAATGGATGCAGGATTTCCTGCCATTGTGCCAGCTTGATAGGCTGGTCCAAGCGGAGCAACTTGTTCCATAATTTCTTTTTTACCGCCGTAAGCTCCGATAGGAAGTCCGCCGCCAATAATTTTTCCTAATGCAGTAAGGTCAGGTTTTACTTGAAGCAAGTCCTGTGCACCGCCATACATAAAGCGGAAAGCGGTAATGACTTCATCATAAATGACCAGTGCGCCTTTTTCATGTGTGAGGTCATTGACCTGCTGCAGGAAACCGTCCTTAGGTTCCACGATGCCGAAGTTCCCGACAATTGGCTCGACAAGGACAGCTGCTACTTCATCTCCCCAGCGATCTAATGCTTCTTTATAGCTGTCAATATCATTAAATGGAACGGTAATGACTTCATTGGCGATACTCTTTGGTACACCCGCGGAATCAGGTGTTCCTAAAGTGGAAGGGCCAGAGCCAGCTGCCACTAGTACAAGATCAGAGTGGCCGTGATAACACCCGGCAAACTTAATGATTTTTGTTCTGCCTGTATATGCGCGAGCCACTCGAATCGTTGTCATCACCGCTTCTGTACCTGAATTGACAAAACGAACTTTGTCCAAAGCAGGCATGGCTTCCTTCAGCATTTTAGCAAAAGTGACTTCATGCTTCGTTGGTGTTCCGTAAAGGACACCTGCTTCAGCCGCTTTCGTGATGGCTTTTGTAATATGCGGGTGGGCGTGTCCTGTAATAATTGGACCGTATGCTGCTAGATAATCGATATAACGGTTTCCGTCAACATCCCAAAAATAAGCGCCTTCTCCTCTTTCCATCGCAACGGGTGAACCGCCGCCTACTGCTTTATATGAACGAGACGGGCTGTTGACACCTCCAACAATGTGCTCCAGCGCCTCTTGATGTAATTTTTCTGATTCTGTGAATTTCATAAATAGCCTCCTATCTCAACGTATCACGTCGTCTATCATTATTTTAACATGCCGATGCAAGCGTCCTTAGTTGAATATCCTCTCAAAATTGGATAGGCTAATTAAAAAATAGGTTGGAGGGATTGTGTCATGACAATCGAAGTAGGGCAGCAAGTACCTGACATTGAATTAACCGGTGACAATGGGGAGAAAGTAAAGCTTTCTGATTTTAAAGGAAAACATATTGTCCTTTATTTCTATCCAAAAGATATGACACCAGGCTGTACAACAGAAGCATGTGATTTCCGCGACCGCCATCAAAGCTTTGCAGAGCTAGATGCTGTCGTTATCGGCGTAAGCCCAGACAGTCAGGACAAGCACCAAAAGTTTAAAGAAAAACATGATTTGCCGTTCCTGCTCCTTGTAGATGATGAACAGAAATTGTCTGAAGCCTTTGGCGTATGGAAGCTGAAAAAGAACTTTGGCAAAGAATATATGGGAATCGAGCGTTCAACGTTTCTTATTAATAAAGAGGGCACGCTTGTGAAAGAATGGCGAAAAGTAAAGGTAAAAGACCACGTAGAGGAAGCGCTTGAGGAATTGAAAGCTCACGCTTAATATCCTAACAGGATGAGATCGGCAGTCATGCCGGTCTTTTTTGTAAGGAAGAATAGGTAAAAAAGAGGATTGTAATTGACAAAGTTTCGGCTCTGGGGGTACACTATTTATAAAGATTACAATATAAGAATATTTTTGAAGAGAGGTGCATGATGAAATGGCTGCTCACGAACTAAAAGACGCTTTAGATGCTCTAAAAGAAACCGGTGTTCGAATTACTCCGCAGCGCCATGCCATCTTGGAGTTTCTCGTAAATTCTATGACTCACCCAACCGCAGACGATATATATAAAGCACTTGAAGGAAAATTTCCAAATATGAGTGTCGCAACGGTTTACAACAATTTACGAGTCTTCCGGGAATCTGGATTAGTAAAGGAATTAACGTATGGTGATTCCTCAAGCCGATTTGATTTTGCGACATCTGACCATTACCATGCGATTTGTGAAAACTGCGGAAAAATCGTGGACTTTCACTATCCTGGCCTTGATGAAGTTGAACAGCTTGCATCCCATGTGACGGGCTTTAAAGTTAGTCATCATCGCTTGGAGATCTATGGAACTTGTCAAGAATGTGCGAAAAAAGAAAATCATTAATGAAAAAAGCTGACCGGTTAAATGGTCAGCTTATTTTTATGACTTTTTTCGATTGTAGGATTCATCAAACTCTTTACCTTCTAATGTTGGATCAAGTGTAAGCGGCTCCCTGCAATGCATGCACATGTCCACCCGCCCAAGCACTTTTGTTTCCTTCTCACAGCCTGGACAAACGACACGTACTGCCTTCGTAGAAAGCATACCAATCCAAAAGTAAACGGCTGTACTTAATCCAATCGATAAGACGCCGAGCAGCATAAAGAAAGTCGACAGCCAGATCGATTCCTTGAAGAACACACCGATATACATGATCAGAAAGCCAACAAAAACCAAACTAAGTGCAAATGTTCTGATTTTATTAATCTTACTGGAGTATTTCGCCATCCCTAGTCCCCCTTGTCTCCAATATAGCACATTTTACCTTTCCGTTTGAATTAGTTATAGAGTTTTGTGAATAAATTGCTTATAATGATTCAATGATCTTTTTTCATGTATTGAAGGAATTTTGATTCTATGAGGAGAAATACATAGCATTAGAGAAGAACTTTACACCCGAGTATTGGAGGAATCACTATGGAAAATCTTCTCCGTCCTATTTATCAAGAGAGAGCAAGCCATCCAGATACATTAGCTGTGATTATAGTAGAAAGAAGACATAAAGTATCTTCTGAGACGGATAACTTTGATGCAGCACTTTTAGTCATCGTAAAAGAAGCGGAAGAGCCGTTATTTATCAAGCACTATGAATCCGATCACCAAACAGCTTCTTTAAACGTTGTCACAGATGATCAACTGAAGGAATGGATTACCCTCGGTACTAACCGACGAATCATCGATTGGATTTTAAATGGAAAAGTTCTGTTTGATCGAAATGAATATATCTTCAACTTAATTGATGAATTAAGTACATTCCCGTTTTCAAACCGCAAGCTCAAAATCGGTTTAGAATATGGCAAGCTCATTCGCAGATATATAGAAGGAAAAGCATTTTTTGAGTCAAATCAATTCCTTGATGCATATAATTCCATTGTGCATGCCCTGCATCACTTAGCACGTATTGAAGTAATTGATAAAGGCTTCCACCCAGAGGTGACCGTTTGGAACCAAGTGCGTCATATGGAGCCGGAAGTATACAAACTTTATTCAGAACTGATTGAAAGCCATGAGAGTCTGCATAAGCGTTTGGAACTTTTATTTTTAGCAAATGATTTTTTGATCCACTCAAAAGCAGAAATTGGCGCCGCTCATTTGCGTCATGTCATGGAACAGAAGGATATATGGCTTTTTGGTGAGCTTCTTGCACACCCTGATCTAAAGTATTTCACGCCTGACCTTAGCGTGATGATTGATTTCTTTGTGGAAAAAGGAATTGTTCAAGTGGAGCCAATTGAGACAAAGGGACAAAAAATCTATCATCGAGGATATTTTGTGAAAAAAGATATTGACGCATGAATGTTATGATGGTATATTATTAAACGTCGCTAACGAGCAACTGAGTTGCTTTGAAAGAAAAGCTGACAAAAAGAAATTCTAAAAAACACTTGACGCATACGGTGCTCAAATGTTATATTAAGAAAGTCGCCTCTGAGCGATAATGAACATGATCTTTGAAAACTAAACAAGACAAAACGTACCTGTTAATTCGAGTTTTTATAAAAAAATCCTATGATACTTCATAGGTAGTCAGTCAAACTGGCGAGGCAGGAAATGATCACATGCTAAGTTCGCTACATCGTGTAGCAACGCATGTGTGATATGCATCCTGCATACCTCGGAGAGTTTGATCCTGGCTCAGGACGAACGCTGGCGGC
>NZ_JAFCSW010000004.1:0-323055 GCF_049895685.1 Bacillus sp. DC4300-2b2 | reverse complement strand
TCCCATTCCGCAAGGAAGTAAGATCCCTGAAAGATGATCAGGTTGATAGGTCTGAGGTGGAAGCGTGGTGACACGTGGAGCTGACAGATACTAATAGATCGAGGACTTAACCTATATTCTAATGTGAAGCATGAACATTGTTATCTAGTTTTGAGAGAACATTCTCTCCATCAGGTTTGGTGGCGATAGCGAAGAGGTCACACCCGTTCCCATACCGAACACGGAAGTTAAGCTCTTCAGCGCCGATGGTAGTTGGGGGTTTCCCCCTGTGAGAGTAGGACGCCGCCAAGCTTTTTGTTTATATCCTTCCAATGGAAGAAGTTACTTTATCATTCCGCAGTAGCTCAGTGGTAGAGCTATCGGCTGTTAACCGATCGGTCGTAGGTTCGAGTCCTACCTGCGGAGCCATGCTTCCATAGCTCAGTAGGTAGAGCACTTCCATGGTAAGGAAGAGGTCAGCGGTTCGAGCCCGCTTGGAAGCTTTCCTCTATATGTTGATCTGACAAGGTTTCTCGATGATGAGAAGGCTTTTTTTGTTTGTTTACATATATATTGAATTGCTTGATGATCAGTAGACTGATGACATTAGGAAAGCGAATAAAACGGCTTGTGCAGAAGTATTGCATCGTTTTTTTACTTATTTCCTTCTTTTTGTTCTTGATTCTTCAGTCTCTTTCTTTTATTCTTACTAAAGTGATATCCTCTATATCAAAAGACTCTGTACGTTCCTCTTTTCCCCCGAAAGTGAAGTATCGTTTGTTTTTCCTTTCTTTATCTCCAGGTATAGTTGTTCTTCTTTTTTCATGTACGGTATGTATATAAAAAGGAGTAGATGGTTTGAAAGATTTATTTGTAAAGCAAGAATGGTTTGGACATGTACGTCAGGATGTGCTTGCGGGTATATTAGTCGCACTGGCTTTAATTCCTGAGGCAATTGCGTTTTCGATTATTGCGGGCGTTGATCCGAAGGTCGGGTTGTATGCATCGTTTTGTATTGCGATTGTGATTTCGTTTGTTGGTGGCCGCCCAGGCATGATTTCGGCTGCAACAGGGGCTATGGCTCTCGTCATGGTTAACTTGGTCGCTGATCATGGGTTGCAATATTTGTTTGCAGCTACGATATTGACAGGATTGATTCAAATTGTGTTTGGATTGTGTCGAGTGTCTCGTTTGATGAAATTTATTCCGAGGTCCGTGATGGTTGGTTTTGTCAATGCGTTGGCTATTATGATTTTCATGGCTCAGCTTCCACATTTCGTTGGGGAATCAATGTCCATGTATATGATGACAGGTGGTGCCTTGCTGATCATTTATTTATTACCTATGGTGATAAAGGTAATACCTTCCCCACTCATAGCCATTATTGTCATGACGATAATTGCTGTATTTGGACATATTGATGTTAGAACTGTTGGAGATATGGGAGAGCTTCCAAGTTCTTTGCCTGTTTTTCTGATTCCTCAGGTTCCGTTTAGCTGGGAAACAGTTGCTATTATTTTTCCTTACTCTTTAGCACTTGCGATGGTTGGTTTACTTGAGTCTCTTTTAACCGCACAGATTGTCGATGATATGACAGAGACGTCTAGTAATAAGAACAAGGAAGCGAGAGGACAAGGGATTGCCAATGTGGTTGCGGGATTCTTTGGTGGTATGGCTGGCTGTGCGATGATTGGCCAATCTGTGATTAATACGAAGGCAGGAGGACGAGGCCGGCTTTCTACCTTTGTAGCGGGTGCTTTTTTAATGGTGCTGATTTTTGTACTAGGTGATGTCGTGGTTCAAATTCCGATGGCCGCTCTAGTGGCTGTGATGTTCATGGTTTCCATTGGCACATTTGATTGGAGTTCCTTTCAGCAGCTAAAAAAGAATCCGAAAACAGATTCTATTGTGATGGTTGTCACGGTCGTGACGGTGGTGTTGACTCATGATTTATCAAAAGGTGTTTTTGCAGGTGTACTGCTTAGTGCGGTATTCTTTGTCGCTAAGATATCGAAGCTCCACATTACTTCTAAAGAAAGCCAGGCAGGTACTTGGGTATATCGAGTTAAAGGGCAAATTTTCTTTGCTTCTGTCACTGACTTGATCCAAGCTTTCCATCAGGGCAAAGATCTCCAATCAGTCGTGATTGATTTGTCTGAAGCACGAATATGGGATGAATCAGGCGTAACAGCGATAGAACGTATAAAGGAGAGGTATCAAGCAAATGGCGTTCAGGTGGATGTAGTTGGAATGGATACATCAAGTCGAAAGCTTGTCAAACAGGTGAATGGTTCTTAAAAAGGCCTTTCTGTCTGTTACAATAAAAAAGGTAAGAAAGTGAAGGATGGAGGTGGCCGGCATGCTTGTGCGTTTCAATCAAGTGCTCGGCCGGTTGATGCCGCTCATTACACCTTTTAGTGTGTTACTCGGTGTTTTATTGGCGGCCTACTTAAAGGATTTTACGTTTATAGTGCCATGGGTATTTGCTGTTATGACCTTTGCAGGGAGTTTGTCTTCTACTTTTTCGGCTTTAAAGCATACGGTGATGCACCCATTGCCTTTGATTTTATCGTTTATGATTTTGCACGTGTTGATGCCTCTTTATGCTTGGTCAGCGGGACATCTCATATTTGCGGGTGATGCCATGACGATCACCGGTTTGACACTTGCAATGGTGATTCCCACAGGAGTTTCTAGTTTAATATGGGCGGCAATGTATAAAGGGAATGTTGGGTTAACGTTATCCATTATTTTAATTGATACATTGCTTTCGCCATTGATTGTGCCAGCCAGTTTGTCACTTTTGGCCGGTACACAGGTTCATATGGACATGGTGGCGATCATGAAAGGGCTGTTTGGGATGGTGGTGCTTCCATCTATTTTAGGGATGCTTGTTCGTCACTATGCAAAGCCTGCTGTGACAAAAATGATCAGTCAGACACTGTCACCTTTTTCAAAAATAGGCTTGTTTGTAGTGGTGTCGATTAACAGTTCTGTTGTTGCGCCATACTTGCGTGAACTGGATGCCGTATTTTTTAGCAAAGCAGCAACTGTGTTTCTCATTGCAATGAGCGGATATGCGTTTGCATGGTTGATTGGAAAGGCGATGAAATGTACTCAAGGAGAGATTGTGGCCATCGTGTATACGGGTGGTATGAGAAACATTAGTGCGGGGGCTGTTCTTGCCATTAGCTTTTTCCCTCCTGCTGTCGCTGTTCCTGTGGTGATTGGCATGCTGTTTCAGCAAGTGCTTGCTGCCTTGTTTGGCTTCTTACTCAATCGTTTTGAGCTGAAAGCACCTGCTGTGCCCAAATCTTTCTCATGAAAAAAACCTCCATCCTTTGATAGATGGAGGTTCTTTATGTGATTTAATAGATGAGATATTTTTTTCGCTTCTTTTCAAATGTTTTGAGGTCTTGATGATAGCGTTTCATGATGTGTTTGACGGAAGTTCCTTTTTTGATTTCCTCTTTCATCCAGCCATTCCCGATGAGTTTGTCAAAGCTGCCTGTTTGAAGGAACTGAAAGTCGTTAGGATATAAATCATGTATTGCTTTGATGATGGATAACCCTGTTTTCACCGCTTCGAAAGATGAGCGGTCTGTGACGTATAACTGCACACCGTGAGATAATGTACCGGCATGTTTAGAAAATGTGGGGGTGAATGACACAGGTCTAAATTGAACGCCTTTTAGTTTTAGCTGATTTAAATGATCTGCCAGCTCGCTGCTATTGATATATGGTGCACCAATGAGCTCGAATGGTTTTGTCGTTCCTCTGCCTTCAGAGACATTTGTGCCTTCAATTAATCCTGTGGCAGGATATACAAAGGTACTATCCACTGTTGGCATGTTAGGGGAAGGAAGGACGAACGGCAGCTTCGTGTCATCAAATGTCATGGACCGCTTCCAATTTTTCATTTTGATGACTGTTACATCAGCATTGATATGAAACTCTTTGTTAAACAGTTTTGCAAGCTCACCAGTAGTCATTCCATGTCTTAGTGGGATTGGATAGAGTCCTACAAATGAGGCGTGTTCAGGCTCTAAAACAGGTCCTTCTACTTTTAGTCCGCCAATGGGATTTGGGCGGTCTAGGACAACAAATGGAATGTTGTTTTCTTTAGCGGCTTCCATCGCATAGGCCATTGTGTAAATATAGGTGTAATAACGAGTACCAACGTCTTGAATATCAAACAGCAGGACATCTACATTTTTCAGCATTTCAGGAGTTGGTTTTCTTGTTTTTCCATAAAGAGAATAAACAGGAAGACCTGTTTTTTCATCGGTATAGGATTCGACGCCTTCTCCTGCTTGTGCATCGCCACGCACGCCGTGTTCAGGTCCATATAAAGCAGTGAGCTTGATATTTGGATGTTCAAATAGGAGATCGACACTGCTCTTCATATTTGCATCAATGCCAGTCGGGTTGGTAATGAGGCCAACCCTTTTCCCTTTTAGCCATGAAAGATTGCTTGAGAGTAGTGTTTCGATCCCTGTTTTGACTGCTGATTTTTTTCCTTTTGTGTCTGTTCGTTCTTGATCTGCGGGAGAGGCTGCGGTCAATGTGCTCATCATGAGAATGCTTGCGAGTATGAAGCTTGCTGTTTTCTTCAAGAAAATCCCTCCTATTTGATCTGTTTCCCTTTCAAATTGAGTCCATAGCCGAATGGGTAAAGGGTCTGATTTGGATGAGTGACAGACGGGATATCAACTGGCAGTTTCCCTTTAGGTGATGCAGCTCCAAATATCACTTCTAGCCCAGCAGGAATATTTGGCTGATTGAATTGTCCGTTTGAGTAGCCTTTAAAACCGTACACAGCTAGTAAGGCATCAGCTTCTTCAAAATTTGCTGCATCATAAGGGTTTCTAAGACTCATGATGACCATTTTTTTGTTTTGTGCTGCTGCTTCTTTCATAACAGCACGAGGGAAGGCAGTTGCCCATTTTTTTGGGTCCTGGACATTGTCATCAATTACGCCATCATTTACAGCTGGGTCATTTTGGACAACGTAAGAGCCAGTGATGACATAGTCAGCTTCTTGAATTAGTTTGGCCGAGTCTTTGGTGAACGTTTTATCCGCAAAAGCATATGACTGGATGCGTACAGGCTTGATCTTTTTTTGTTTTATGAGAGATTCGACTGTGACAGACATTGCTTTTGTCTGATCTTCGTAAGGTGCCATGACCACGATTTTGTCATTCTTTTTAGGCTTGAAAGGTAAGGTCTTTTTATTGTTTTTAAGCAGGGTGATTCCTTCACGTGCCATTTTTTGTTCTGCTTGACGGTGCGTTTTTTTCCCAACGACTTGAATGGCTTTTTTGATTTTTTTCTCAAGACTGATTGGTTTTTTGGAGGAAATAATGCCGCGTTTGATTTTCAATTGAAGAATTTTTTCGACGGATTCGTTGATCTGCGACATCGGAATTTCTTTCTTTAAAATCGCTTGTTTGACCGCATTAAATACATTCTCTAGGTTTTTCTCTGTTTTTAATGAGGTAACTGGTGCTGGCATGAGAGCGATGTCGACGCCTGCCTTAATGGCCATCACAACGGCTTCTTCCTGTCCGAAATTATCCGCAATCGCTTTCATGTTTAGAGCGTCTGTCACAACAACGCCGTGAAAGCCCATCTCTTCTTTTAATAAGTGTGTGATGACTTTTTTTGATAAGGTTGCTGGAACCATGATGTCCTCGCCATCTTTTTTGCTTTGATACGTTGTGTCATCAATGGCAGGAAATTGAACATGAGCGGTCATCACCATATCCGCACCAGCGTTGATCGCTTGTTGAAATGGATACAGCTCAACCTTTTTTAAACGATCTAGGTCATGCTCTACGAGCGGCAAGCCGTAGTGGCTATCGACGGCTGTATCACCATGTCCCGGGAAATGTTTTAGTGTGGAAATGGTCTTTTCCTTTTGAAGTCCTTTCATGGTTTCAAGGCCAAGCCTAGTGACAAGAGCAGGATCAGAGCTAAAGGAACGGACACCAATGACGGGGTTGTTTGGGTTATTATTCACATCAAGCACAGGAGAGAAGTTTGTATTGATGCCTAAGGCGTTTAATTCTTTTCCGATGATTTTTCCTGTGTCATAGGCATTTTTTTTGCTTCTAGAGGCACCAATCGACATATTTCCTGGGAAATGTGTTCCCTTTTGTAACCTTGTGACGATTCCGCCTTCTTGATCAATGGAAATGAGTAAAGGAATGTTTGGTGATGCTTTTTGAAATTCGTGGGTGAGTTTCACGGTTTGTTCTGTATCAACGACATTCTCCGCAAATAAGATGACACCACCTAGATGATATTTTTTTACAAGGTGAGTTACTTCGTTATTCATCTTTGTGAAGCCTGTAGGTGCGGATTCATCTTTTGTTTGCCAATTGCGAAAGTCCGGCATGAGCATTTGACCTATCTTTTCATCCAGTGACATGTCTTGAACCATTTGTTTAGCGGTTGGCAGAGAGGCAGAGCTAACCTTTTCCGTTGGAATGGAAGAGGTTAGCAGGGCTAAAACTAGTGCAGCGGGGAAGAGAGCTTTCAACATCGAATTCCTCCTTTTACTTAAAAGATTCGTAGATTGCGGTCATGATGCTTCCATAAGTACCAGTTGGGAACAGGTCACCTTCAAATTGATTAGGATTGGTTTCTGGTGAAACAACGGGTGAATGTTTCTTATTCGTCAGCAAGACGACACCTAAATTGTGTTTAGGATCAATCAACGTCATTGTGCCGGTCCAGCCAGTATGTCCATAGGCTTCGTTACTTGCATATTTTCCAAACATCCATTCCATGTCAGTATGACCGTTTTTTCGCCAGCCTAGCCCGTAGGTTGGGTTTGTATCAGATGAGGCTGTAAAGAGATCGATAGAAGCTTGATCAAAGATGGTTGTTTTTCCATAGCCACCTTTGTTAAGCATGAGCTGAAGCAGCACGGCCATATCTGAGGTATTCGAGAAAAGTCCAGCGTGGCCGGAGATACCTGCCATTGAGTAATATGCTTTCTCGTCGTGTACTTCACCTAGCAGGGTGTACCGGCGGATGTTTTCAAAATTGATGACACCATCCCGCGAATTGCCTAAACGTTCGGTCGCTGCAAAATGCTTCGGCTTGAAGCCTTTTTGCAGCGGATTGAACATTGTGTGTTTGAGACCTAACGGCCGATAAATTGTTGACTCGACATATTGATCAAGAGGCATGCCTGTTTTCTTCTCGATGATCATGCCTAGCAGCATGTAATCAATATCACTATAAATGTGCTGGGTACCTGGCTTGTATTGCAGTGGTACCTTTGGCAGCCATTTCATTGTTGTTTTTCTGTCTTGAGAATAAAAAGAGCCAGCTGATTGTTTGCTATAAAATAAGACACTGGAAGGGAGACCGGCAGAATGGGTGAGAAGATCCTTTATCCGAAGCTGGTCTTTACCAGTTACCTTTGCATCAGTTTCATCCTGAAAATCTGGAAGGATATTCTGTATTTTTTCGTTGACATCAAGTTTTTGCTCGTAGACAAGCTTTTGCAGGGCATAGTTGGTCGCATACATTTTTGTATTGGATGCCAAATCGAATAGTGTATCCTTTTTCATTTTTTTATATGATTTGAGCTCTGTTGTACCATCGTATTTTTGCCGGTAGCCATAGGCTTTTTGATGGACGATCTTTCCGTCCTTGATAATGATGAGAGCGGCTCCTGGAAATCCTGCTTTGATGTCATTTTGAATCATTTGATCAACCTTCCTCAGCTGCCTGGAAGAAAAACCTACTTGTTCCGGTCGTTTTGCTTTTTTTAAGACGGGATATTCTTCAGGTGCTGTTTTAGACAAAGACGATACAGGATTGGAGCTAGTTGCAAATGTTTGTACTGGTAACCCAAGGAGAATGAGCAGACATGTGATCAAGAGAAAACATTTCTTCAAGGTCTAGACCTCCTTATTGATTGTGATCCTCGAATTCAACTGCCATATCATCATGAAATCCAAATAAGTATGTGAAGAAAAATCCAGCAACATATGCGATAAATAGTCCAATTAAGTAAAGAAGCATTTGATGTGTGTGAACAATAAAGGTTAATGGAAGACCGGATACACCGATGGCTTTCGTCGCGATTTGGAAGTAGGCTTGAAATGCGCCGCCGATTCCGGCACCAAGACAAGCGGTGAGAAATGGTCGTCCCAGCGGGAGTGTGACACCAAAAATGAGTGGTTCACCAATGCCTAGCATCCCTGAAGGAAGTCCACCTGCAATGGCTCTTTTGAGCTTTTTCTTTTTTGTTTTCATATAAATGGCGAATGCAGCGCCTACCTGTCCTGCACCGCCCATAGCGAGAATTGGCAGAAGCGGGTCATCTCCAATTGAATTGATGAGTTCCATATGAATCGGTGTCAGCCCTTGGTGAAGTCCTGTTACAACAAGTGGAAGGAAGGTCGCACCAAGAACAAATCCTGCGAAAATTCCGCCCATATTTAATAGGTAAGTCAGTCCTGAGGTGATGGCATCAGATATAAATCCGCCGACTGGCATGAAGACAACATACGTGAAAATGCCTGTAATGAGTAGTGTGATGGTTGGTGTGATGATGATATCAAGAGATTGAGGGACGAAGCGTCTAATTCTGGTTTCTACAAGTGCCATAAAGATGGCGGCTAGAAGAACACCGATGAGTCCGCCTCTGCCTGGTAGAATATTTGTGCCAAATAACATAATGTCTGCGGAGGCTGGGTTAATAATGAGAATACCAGCTAATGCGCCTAATGCAGGGGAGCCTCCAAATTCCTTTGCGGCATTTGTTCCAACTAATATCCCGAGATAAGCGAAAAGGCCAGAACCTATAACTGTTAAAATAACTGCGGCTTGAGATTTTTCGTCAAGCCAGCCTGCTTGCACGATCGCTTTTGTTATTCCAGTAATAAGACCTGAAGCAACAAGTGCCGGAATGATTGGAATAAAAATGCTGGCAATCCGCCTTAAGAACAGCTTGAACGGTGTGCGGTTTTTTTGTGAAATGGCTTGCTTGTTTTTTTGTGCTTCGTTGTTTAAATCATAAGAGCCAGACGCATTTAGAAGCTGTTCAAACGCACTTGATACTTGGTTGACAACACCAGTGCCTAAAATGATTTGAAGCGTTTCTGCTTCGACGACGCCAATGACGCCATCGAGTTCTTTGATTGCTGTGATGTGAACTTTTTCATTATCGATCGGTGTAATTCGAAGACGTGTCATACAATGTGTATGGGAAGAGATATTTTCAGAACCACCACAGAGTGAAAGAATGTCTTTCGCCAACTGCTGATATTTCTTTTGATGACTCATGTTGAATCCCCCTTTGTTTTTCGTTTCATGGAGTGGATGGCATGCCTTGTCTTGTCGATATATTGCGCTGTCTCTTCATATTGACGCGAAGCTAAACTGAGGAACAAGACATCTATTAAGTAGAGCTGTGCCATTCTAGAGGAAGTGGCAGCACTGCGAAAAGGTGCTTCATTGGAACCAGACGTCGATAGGTGAACATCACATAAAGCAGAAACGCTTGTATGACCTGGATGTGTTAAAGCAATGGTTTTCACTTGGTTGTCTTTTGCGAGCTGAAGGGCTTGAATGATGTCTAACGTTTCTCCTGAAAAGGAGATACCAAACACAATGTCATTCTCTCCCGCATTTGCGATGACCGTGGATGCGATGTGCATGTCAGTGAAGGCTGTCGCTGAATAGTTAATTCTGAGAAATTTCTGCTGGGCATCAGCTGCGACGATGCCAGATGCACCAACACCGATAAAATGAATTTGGTTTGCATGCAGCAGTAATTGAACAGCCTTTTCTAAAGCATCTGCATTTAAAATAGAAGCGGTGTCCTTAATCGATTGAATCGAGTTTCCTGCTGTTTTTTGAATAATGGATTGAAGCGGTTCATCTTGTTCGATATCTCTGTAGCCTTGTTTATCGTCATGCATCAAGTCTCCAGCGATCCGCATTTTTAAATCTTGATAGCCATCCAGCCCGAGAGATTTACAAAGGCGGATGACTGCAGAGCTGCTTGCGCCAGCTGCCTGACTGATTTCGTGTACTGTGCTTTTAATGACTTTGTCAGGATGGGCAAGGATATAGTCTGCAATGATTTTTTCAGATTGGGGAAGCTTTGATTTGATTGTGTGTAGTAGGGTAAGTCCGCCTGCTGACATGAGCTCTGCCTCCTTTAGGATTGATAACGTGAGATCGCTTTGTCGATGTGGCCATTCGTTTTGCTCAGTAAATCTTTGGCTGTTTTCTTGTCTGTGTTTGTTTGGAGCATGACGATGGCAGTTTTGACTTCTAAGTCTGCCGCTTCAAGAGTCTTTACGGCTTGCTCGTAGGAAGCGTTTGTCACATGTTGAATGATGGTGATGGCGCGTTCTTTTAATTTATGATTGCTGACTTTTACATCAACCATCAGGTTTTCATATACTTTGCCTTGTCTGATCATGACTGAGGTGGAAAGCATATTTAAAATCATTTTATGAGCGGATGCCGCTTTCATTCTTGTTGACCCAGTGATGGCTTCTGGTCCTACAATGACCTCAATGGCGCAATCTGCAAGCTCGCTAATTTCTGCTTGTTCATTGCAGCTCAGGGCTACTGTTTTAGCTCCTATTGACTTTGCATAGTTTAAAGCGCCGATGATATAAGGTGTCCTGCCGCTTGCAGCAATTCCGACGACTGTATCTTTTGATGTCAGGTTGATGTGTACTAAATCCTGTTTGCCGGCTTCTTCACTGTCTTCCACATCTTCGGCAGCTTGAGAAAAAGCTGAGTCTCCGCCTGCCATGATGCCTACAATGATATCAGGTGAGACGCTATAGGTTGGGGGACATTCGACAGCATCCATTACGCCAATTCTGCCGCTTGTTCCGGCGCCTAAATAAACGAGTCTGCCTCCATTTGAGATGGATTCATAAGCAAAGTCACTTGCTGTTTTGACATGGGGAAGTACAAGGTTGACTGCTTGAGCGACCTTCATATCTTCTTCATTAATCATCTGGAGTATTTCAAGCGGATCTGCTTGAGAAATTCCCATTGTGTTGGGGTTTCTTGATTCTGTTGTCAAAGAACGCAGTTGAGATGGCTGCATGTGACATACCTCCTTATTTCTTCATTTTCAGTATATTGAGTATGGTACGAAATTTCAATATTATATTTGAATATTGAAATTATATTTCAGTTGAAATGTTGAATAAATAGAGGATAAATAGTTAGAAAATAAAAAAAATAAAAATCCCCTTTACAAAAGGGGGACAACCTGTATATAATAACTTTTGTCAGCTTCACGGAAACAACAAACTTGACAAACTGGCCCGTTGGTCAAGCGGTTAAGACACCGCCCTTTCACGGCGGTAACACGGGTTCGAATCCCGTACGGGTCACCATGATGTGGAGGATTAGCTCAGCTGGGAGAGCATCTGCCTTACAAGCAGAGGGTCGGCGGTTCGAGCCCGTCATCCTCCACCATATGCCGGTGTAGCTCAACTGGTAGAGCAACTGACTTGTAATCAGTAGGTTGGGGGTTCAAGTCCTCTTGCCGGCACTGTTTTATCTTTATCAATTCCATATGTGGAGGGGTAGCGAAGTGGCTAAACGCGGCGGACTGTAAATCCGCTCCCTCCGGGTTCGGCGGTTCGAATCCGCCCCCCTCCACCATTTTTGGGCTATAGCCAAGCGGTAAGGCAACGGACTTTGACTCCGTCATGCGTTGGTTCGAATCCAGCTAGCCCAGTTAAGACACCTTTTTGAAAAAGGTGTCTTTTTTATGTTGGCAGAGAGACTGTATAACTATTCAAAATGTTGTTGAGTTGAGTCAGAAGACCTCAAGAAAGTAAAATATAAGCATGAACGGAAAGGGGATGTACATATGGGAGAGCAAAAGAAGGTCACAATTGTTGGAGTTCCGATGGACTTGGGTCAAACGAGAAGGGGCGTCGATATGGGACCGAGTGCGATTCGTTGTGCAGGCGTAAAAGAAAAAATGGAAACGCTCTCATTTGATGTGGAGGATCTCGGAGATATTCCAGTTGAACAAAGAGATGACGAAAAAGGTTTATATACAAGTGAAAAGCTAAAAAATTTGACGGAGAATGCTGGTGCGAATCAGCTGCTTGCTGAGAAGGTTGACAGTATTGTCCAATCAGGTTCGTTTCCGCTCATTTTAGGCGGTGATCACAGCATTGCGATTGGCACTCTTGCTGGGGTATCCAAGCATTATAAAAACTTAGGTGTCATTTGGTATGATGCACACGGGGATTTGAATACGGAGGAAACGTCTCCTTCGGGGAATATTCACGGCATGCCGCTTGCTGTCAGTCTCGGTCTTGGGCATGATGATTTAACAAACATTGGCGGTTATTCTCCTAAATTGAAGCCTGAAAATGTCGTTATAATTGGTGCTCGATCTTTAGATGAAGGAGAGAGGGCATTGATTCGAGAGAAAGGCATTAAAGTGTATACGATGCATGAAATTGATCGTTTAGGGATGACAAGGGTGATGGAGGATGCCATTGCGTATTTAAAGGAAAGAACAGATGGTGTCCATCTGTCGCTTGATTTAGATGGGCTAGACCCAGCGGAGTGCCCTGGTGTAGGCACTCCGGTAGCAGGCGGCATTAGTTACCGGGAGAGTCATCTTGCAATGGAGCTTTTAGAGGAGGCGGGTATTTTAACGTCTGCTGAATTTGTTGAAGTAAATCCGGTTTTAGATGAGAAAAACAAAACAGCAGAAGCGGCTGTTGCGTTAATTGGTTCGTTAATGGGTGAAAAGCTATTGTAGAGCGGGACTTGTTCCCGTTCTTTTTTGTTTTGGGAAAATTTAAGGATATATTAAGGTTTTTACCGGTTGATAAGCGTAACACACTGTCAAAAATTTGTTACACTATTTTTTAGAGGAGAATGAAACCTTTTGGAAAGAGGTTCGTATACATAAAGACCGGTGAAGGCAGAGGTTGAATATACTATGGACACAATGATTAAAAAGAGAATTAAGCAAGTGAAAAAAGGCGACCAGAACGCATTTGCAGACATCGTAGACCTGTATAAAGACAAAATTTATCAGCTGTGCTACCGTATGCTTGGGAATGCACATGAAGCGGAGGATATTGCGCAGGAGGCGTTTATTCGTGCCTATGTGAATATCGAAAGCTTTGATGTGAATCGTAAGTTTTCCACGTGGCTGTACCGCATTGCAACCAACCTGACCATCGACCGTATTCGCAAAAAAAAGCCGGATTATTATTTAGATGCAGAGGTGGCAGGAACAGAAGGATTAAATATGTATTCTCAAATTGCTGCTGATGGCATTTTGCCAGAGGATGAGGTGGTGTCTCTTGAGTTATCGAGTACCATTCAGCAAAAAATTCTAAGATTACCCGACAAATATCGTTCGGTCATCGTATTAAAGTATATTGATGAACTCTCATTAAAAGAAATTAGTGAGATTCTGAATATACCAGTTGGTACGGTGAAAACGAGAATACACAGGGGTAGAGAGGCTCTCCGGAAACAGTTGAGAGACCTTTGAGTGAGGTGATTTTGATGAGCTGTCAGGATAGAATCGTCCAGCTTATGCATCAGTATTTAGACGGGGACATTGAGTCCCAAGACGAAAAAGAATTAAAAAGCCATCTGCAATCGTGTGAGGAGTGCCGTACTCATTTTCAACAAATTGAGAAATCCATCGCGCTAGTGCAGAGTACATCTCATATAGAAGCACCATCTGATTTCACTGCAAAGGTGATGGCAGGTCTTCCAAAGGAGAAAAAGCGTGTGTCGGTTCAAAGATGGATCAAAGCTCACCCGCTGATGGTAGCCGCTGCTCTCTTTCTCATTTTAATGGGAGGCAGTCTGTTTACGAGCTGGAATACCGATCATAATTTCAGTGTGTCAAAGCAGCCGAATCTCGTCGTTGAAAATGATACAGTGACCGTACCTAAAGGGGAAACCGTAAAAGGTGATGTCACTGTCAAAAATGGCAAGCTGATTGTAGAAGGCAAGGTTGATGGAAATGTCACCGTCGTCAATGGGGAACAGTTGACTGCTTCTGCCGGACAAGTCACTGGTCAAATTAATGAAATTAATGAAGTGTTTGATTGGATCTGGTACAAAATGAAATCAACAGCACAAAATGTAATGCGGGTCATTGGGCCAGAGGAGCAAAAGTAACTCAATCGGCTTAAGAGCAGTCTCTAAGGGGGCTGCTCTTTTTCTATACATTGGTGGGATTCACGCATACTAGCAAGTCAGCCAGATATGGCAACTATTTTCCTTGCTGAAACAAAATGTGGTATAATAGCCACGCTATGTATTGATACATAGGCTCTTTTTATATTAAAAAATGCATCAAACGAAGAATAACTGAAAATTCTGGAGGACGAGGAAATGGCTTTAGGGGATATTCCTTTTTTGCAGTACCTCGGTAATGCTGTTGATATTCTCGTTGTTTGGTATGTGATATATAAATTAATGATGGTCATCCGCGGAACAAAAGCGGTTCAGCTTTTAAAGGGAATTGTGGTCATTGTTCTCGTCAGGATGGGAAGTGCGTATCTCGGTCTTAACACACTTCAATGGCTGATGGATCAAGCGATTACGTGGGGATTCCTTGCGATCATTATTATTTTTCAGCCAGAGCTAAGGAGAGCGCTTGAGCAGCTTGGGCGCGGCCGTTTCTTCTCAAGAAGCGGGACACCTGTAGAGGAACAGCAGCAGAAAACGATCGAGGCAATTACAAAAGCAATTAACTATATGGCGAAACGCAGAATCGGCGCGCTGCTGACAATTGAGCGCGATACCGGAATGAATGATTACATAGAGACAGGAATTCCTTTGAATGCAAAGGTGAGTTCAGAGCTGCTCATTAATATTTTCATTCCGAATACACCACTTCATGACGGTGCTGTTATTATGAAGCGGGATGAGATTGCAGCTGCAGCTTGCTATTTACCGCTGTCAGAGAGCCCTTTTATCTCTAAGGAGCTTGGGACGCGTCATAGGGCGGCAGTTGGAATAAGTGAAGTGACAGACAGCTTAACTGTCATCGTTTCTGAGGAAACTGGCGGCATTTCTGTCGCAAGAAATGGTGATCTCCACCGAGAATTGACAGAAGAAGCGCTTGAAGAAATGCTGATTGCTGAATTTAGTAAGAACAGCAAAGATGCTTCCTCGACCAAATGGTATTGGAGGGGCAAGAAAAATGGATAAGATTTTGAATAATCGCTGGGCCGTTAAGCTTCTTGCATTGGTCTTCGCTTTATTGCTGTATGGTGCAGTCAATTCAGCGCAAGCGCCCACGCCGAAAAAAATCGGTGAATCCTTTTTCCCAACATCGACGACAGATGAAGCAACTTTAACCGACATTCCTGTTAAAGCGTATTATGATGACGAGAAGTACGTCGTCACTGGTGTGCCGCAGACAGTCAATGTCACGATTAAAGGATCGACAAGTGCTGTGAAAACAGCAAGACAAACAAAGAATTTTGAAATTTACGCAGATATGCAGAACTTATCGACAGGTACACATAAAGTGGAGCTGAAGGCAAGAGATGTATCAAAGGGACTCACACTATCGATTAATCCATCTGTGACGACTGTGACGATACAAGAAAAAACGACAGCAGAATTTCCTGTTGAAACCGAATTTTATAATCAAAATAAAATCAAAGACGGCTATTCTCCTGAACAGCCCATTGTGAATCCGAAAAAGGTCACAGTCACTGGATCAAAGGACGTCATCGACAAAATTTCTGTCATTAAAGCTTTTGTGAACTTAGAGGATGTCGATCAGCAAATTGAAAAAGAAGCGAAGCTCACTGTGTATGATAGCAGCGGGAATGAGCTGCCAGTCGAAGTAAGTCCGTCCGTGGTGGATATTACGGTCCCAATCTCGAGTCCGAGCAAAAAGGTTCCGTTTAAACTTGAGCGGACGGGCAGCTTGCCAGAAGGGATCAGCATCTCAAGCATTGAGACAAGCCCGAGTGAGGTCACAGTGTACGGCTCTCAAAAGGTGCTGGATGCACTTGATTTTATTGATGGCGTCAAGCTGGACCTAAGCAAGATCAAAGATGATACGGAGATTGATGCCGATATTCCCCTGCCAGATGGTGTGAAAAAGGTATCACCCGAAACCGTTAAGATCAAAGTGAAGGTTGCAACAGCTGAAGAAAAAAAGATCGATAATGTACCGATTTCTGTCGTGGGTTTGAGCAAGGATCTCACATCTGATTTTGTGAGCCCATCTTCTGGACGAATCACGTTAACAGCAAAGGGGTCGAAGAGTGCGATTGATAAACTAAAGGCTTCAGATGTTGAAGCCTATATCAATGCAGGGGACTTGAACGAAGGAACCCATGAGGTCAAAGTTCAAGTGAACGGTCCTCAAAATGTGACATGGACTTTATCAAGATCAAAGGTCAAAGTGAAACTCACTTCTACTGATACAGAGGATCAGCCGGCGTCGACGAATGATCGAAAGGATCAAAAAGATCAAAAAGATCCATCAACTGATGATGATGATCAGAGTGAGAAGAGTAAAGAAGAATCCACACAAGATAAAGCAAAGAAAGAATCAAGTCAAAGACAGCCGGTCAAAGAAGATAAAAAAGAGGACGAAGCGTCCTCTTGAATGGAAAAAGGAGCGATTGAAACATGGGCAAGTACTTTGGAACTGATGGTGTAAGGGGTGTAGCAAATAGCGAATTAACACCAGAGCTCGCATTTAAAGTTGGGAGATTTGGCGGCTATGTGCTCACAAAGGATAAAGAACGTCCAAAGGTACTCGTTGGACGAGACACACGTGTATCCGGTCATATGCTGGAAGGAGCGCTCGTTGCAGGCTTACTTTCAATTGGAGCTGAAGTGATGCGTCTAGGTGTGATCTCAACACCTGGTGTGTCTTATTTAACAAAGGCAATGGATGCTGAAGCGGGTGTCATGATTTCTGCTTCACACAATCCAGTTCAAGACAACGGCATTAAATTCTTCGGCGGTGACGGCTTTAAGCTGTCAGATGAACAGGAGAATGAAATTGAGCAGCTGATGGATCAGCCAGTCGATCAATTGCCACGCCCGGTTGGAGCGGATCTTGGAACGGTTAATGACTATTTTGAAGGCGGTCAGAAATACTTGCAATTCTTGAAGCAGACAGCAGACGAGGACTTCACAGGTATTCACGTGGCGCTTGACTGTGCTCACGGTGCAACCTCTTCTCTTGCGACACATTTATTTGCGGATTTAGATGCTGATGTGTCCACAATGGGAACATCACCAAATGGACTGAATATCAATGATGGTGTCGGCTCCACTCATCCAGAGGCACTTTCTGCTTTTGTGAAGGAGAAGGGTGCAGATATTGGTCTTGCATTTGATGGTGACGGTGACCGTTTAATTGCAGTCGATGAAAAAGGTGATATCGTAGACGGCGATCAAATTATGTACATATGTGCACGTTATTTGAAGGATGAAGGCCGATTAAAGGATGACACCGTCGTGTCAACGGTCATGAGTAACCTTGGTTTCTATAAAGCGCTTGAGAAGCAAGGCATTAAGAGCATTCAAACTGCTGTTGGTGACCGCTATGTCGTCGAAGCGATGAAAAAGGATGGCTATAATGTCGGCGGTGAGCAGTCAGGCCATTTGATTTTCCTTGATTATAATACGACAGGTGATGGCATGCTTTCTGCGATCATGCTTGTGAATACGCTCAAAGCGACAGGGAAAACATTATCAGAGCTTGCAGCGGAAATGGAAAAGTTCCCGCAGCTTTTAGTGAATGTGAAAGTGTCTGATAAATATAAAGTAGAAGAAAATGAAAAAGTAAAAGCGGTGATCCAAGAGGTCGAAAAAGAGATGAATGGTGACGGCCGTATTCTTGTTCGTCCATCTGGAACAGAACCGCTTGTACGTGTCATGGCTGAGGCAAAAACAAAAGAGCTGTGTAATGAATATGTGGCCCGAATTACAGCTGTTGTGAAAGAAGAAATGGGTATTGAGTAATAGATGAAAGCAAACCGCTGGCAGCGGTTTGCTTTTTTTCGAATAAACGTCATAATTGGATGTATCTATACGAATGATATAAGCGAGGCAACTTGATGATGCCTTTATACATAGGAGAGCACATCAAAGGTAGAACGTGACAAGCCTCATCGCATATAGTGTATGGAGGTCTCACTTTCTTAAATGAAGGGGATCACCTGCTAAATTGTGATTGACGGAGGTCAGACCTTATAGTACAATCATCCTTGTGTTACTGGATTTTTATTCTATCAGGAAAGGCAGGGTAGATGTTCAGAAACTCTCTTATAATTATAGCGCCCGAACTAAGCGATCGGACGAAAGATGCTTAGTTGACGAGGATGGAGGTTATCGAATTTTCGGCGGATGCCTCCCGGCTGATCAAAAAAAGAGATCACAGCCGTAAGTGTTTCTTTAAACCAAAGAGGTGACTCTTTGTACAAAGGGAATACACATGATCTCCCAAAATAAACATGTAGAGAGGGACGAAGAAATGTCCCTTCTATTTTAGTAGGCTTTCTTTGTCCCTTTCACATGATCGGGAGGAAGAATATTTATGTGTGGAATCGTAGGTTATATTGGTCAGAATGATGCGAAGGAAATCTTATTAAAGGGTTTAGAGAAGCTTGAGTACCGCGGGTATGATTCAGCAGGTATCGCTGTGGCAAACGAAGATGGCGTGCATGTGTTCAAAGAAAAAGGACGTATCGCTGAGCTTCGTGAAGTCGTGGATGCAAACGTGGCATCTTCAGCAGGAATCGGACATACACGCTGGGCAACTCACGGTGTACCAAGCCATCTAAATGCGCATCCGCATCAAAGTGCTTCTGGCCGTTTTACGCTTGTTCATAACGGTGTCATCGAGAACTATGTACAATTGACACGCGAATATTTACAAGACGTCACACTAAAAAGCGACACAGATACAGAGGTTGTTGTTCAAGTCATCGAACAATTTGTGAATAGAGGTCTTGATACAGAGGAAGCTTTCCGTCAAACGCTTCTTCAACTAAAAGGCTCTTACGCGATTGCCCTTTTCGATAACGAAAACAAAGAAACAATCTATGTGGCGAAAAACAAAAGCCCATTATTGGTTGGTTTCGGCGAAGATTTCAACGTTGTGGCTTCTGACGCAATGGCGATGCTTCAAGTAACAAACGAATATGCGGAATTAATGGATAAAGAAATGGTCATTGTTACTAAAGACGAGGTTATTATTAAAAACCTTGACGGTGATATCATGACACGTCCTTCTTATATCGCTGAGCTTGATGCAAGCGACATTGAGAAAGGCACATATCCTCACTACATGTTAAAAGAAACGGATGAACAGCCGCTTGTTATGCGCAAAATCATCCAAGAATATCAAGATGAAAACGGCAAGCTGTCAGTCGCTGGCGATATCGCAAGCGCAGTAGCAGAAGCAGACCGCATTTACATTGTGGCTTGCGGAACGAGCTACCATGCTGGACTTGTCGGTAAACAATACATTGAAGACTGGGCGAAAGTACCTGTAGAAGTCCATGTAGCAAGTGAATTCTCATACAACATGCCGCTTCTATCGAAAAAACCGTTGTTCATCTTCCTTTCTCAATCTGGGGAGACTGCGGACAGCCGTGCTGTACTTGTTCAAGTCAAAGAGCTTGGTCATAAAGCATTAACGATCACAAACGTACCAGGATCTACGCTTTCTCGTGAAGCGGACTTCACGTTGCTTCTTCATGCAGGACCAGAAATTGCAGTGGCTTCAACAAAAGCCTACACAGCACAAATCGCTGTACTTGCAATCCTTGCATCCGTTGCAGCTGAATTAAACGGTCAATCTCTTGACTTTGATCTTGTGAAAGAGCTTGGTATTGTAGCAAACGCAATGGAAGCCCTTGTCGATCAAAAGGATGAAATGGAACAAATCGCTCGTGACTTCTTCACAGTGACACGTAACGCATTCTTTATCGGAAGAGGACTTGACTACTATGTGTGCCTTGAAGGTTCATTAAAACTAAAAGAGATCTCTTACATCCAAGCAGAAGGCTTTGCTGGCGGAGAACTCAAACATGGCACAATCGCTTTAATTGAAGAAGGCACACCGGTCATTGCCCTTGCAACGCAAGAGCACGTGAACCTTAGCATTCGCGGTAACGTCAAAGAAGTCGTTGCACGCGGAGCAAACCCATGTGTCATCTCACTCAAAGGCCTAGAAGACGAAGGCGACCGTTTCGTCCTTCCAGCTGTACACCCAGCACTTGCACCACTTGCATCTGTTGTCCCATTACAGCTGATCGCTTACTACGCAGCCCTTCACCGCGGGTGTGATGTGGATAAACCACGTAACCTTGCGAAGAGTGTGACGGTGGAGTAGGAATTAAATAAAAACAGCTTTTATACCCCTTTAGATATCGTTTTCTAAAGGGGTATTTTTGTGTTAAAAGAACTAGAACGTACGAAGTTCGTTGATTAAGGGTACAATATTAGAAAGTTTACATGGGTTATCAGTACATTATAAATAGAATGCCAAACGCACCTTGCGCAGGTAATACAAGTTAATATTTAAAAAAGAAAGAGAGCAGACACATGACCAAACATAAAATTTACACAATGAGTTTTGCAAAGGTCTATCCTCTCTACATTGCAAAGGCAGAGAGAAAGGGACGAACGAAGGCTGAAGTCGATACGATTATTTGTTGGTTAACAGGGTACAGTCAAGAAGAGCTGCAGGAACAGGTAGACAAAAAAATAGACATTGAAACCTTCTTTGCTGAGGCTCCTGAGCTTCATCCTTCCCGCAGCTTCATCAAAGGAGTCATTTGTGGTGTTCGGGTAGAGGACATTGAGGAAGAAACCATGAAGAACATTCGTTATCTAGATAAGCTGATTGATGAGTTAGCGAAAGGAAAGAAGATGGAAAAGATTTTGCGAGGTTCATCATGAGAATAACAAGCAAGCCCAGTGAACTAACCTTCAATGGGCTTTTTTATATCTTATAGATCATTCGACCAGTAAAAATAAAATCCATTTGAACGAATTCACTCTTCATGTCGTCAAAAGAAGTGATATCAAAACAAATTGGCGTTTGAAAAAGGAGTGGCGTGGATTGATATGAAGATGATATTACCTCTTATTTTGCTGCAAGCGATTTTGATGGTGAGTGGTTTGTTTGATTTGCTTAAAAGAGATCCATCTAGAATCAGAGGAGAGGTGAAGTGGGTTTGGGCTTTGGTGATTGTGTTTGTGGCAAGTGCCGGTCCTATTGTGTATTTCATTTTTGGTCGTAAACAATCTTAATAGGGGGGATTCGCTTGAATATGCTGGAGTGTCATGGGCTGACGAAATCGTATGGCCCGAATGAAGTGTTAAAAGATGTTTCGTTTTCTGTTGGGGAGGTTGGATGTGTTGGCTTTTTAGGGGCCAATGGAGCGGGGAAGACAACAACGATCCGGATTCTCACAGGGCTTGCTCGTCCTACGTCTGGTGTCGTAAAGGTGGCTGGTTTGGATGTCACAAAGGACATGGATCAAATCAGTCATGTAATTGGGTATTGTCCGCAGCATCCTGCATTTTATCAGGATATGACGGGGCAGGAGTGGATGCATTGGGTTAGCGGGTTATTTCATTTAGAGAAAAACATCATTCGCTCCAAAACAGAGGAGCTGTTGAAGCTTTGTGGTGTGTATGAGGCGAAGGATCGTGCCATTGGCAGCTATAGCGGAGGCATGAAGCAGAGGCTTGCCATTGCGCAGGCACTGATCAACAGCCCAAAGGTTCTGATCTTAGATGAGCCTGTGTCCGCACTTGATCCAATGGGAAGAAAAGATGTCTTGACGTTGATTGAGTGTCTAAAGCATGAAATGCTGATCTTTATGTCGACCCATATTTTAGATGACATTGAACGTGTGGCAGATCATATTATCATGATCAACAGTGGCAAAATTGAGATGTCTTCTTCCATAAAACAGATTAAAGAAGACTATATCCAGCCAGTGATTGAATTTCAATTAGAACAACAGAATACGAAATTATTGGCTTTGCTAAAAGAGCGGCATTGGGTGGAGGATTGCATTGAGTCAGAAAACGCTTATCAGGTGCGAGTCAAAGATCAACAAACGGCATTGAAGGAGCTGCCTCGTCTCATCACTGAAGCTGGCGGTGTTCTCCTCCATTATCGACTATCTAAGCTGACGCTTGAAGATATTTTCATGAAGGTTGTGAATGCATAATGATGTTGAAAAAGGAATTTAGGGAGTTATTTACTAGCTATAAAATCTTATTTGTTCCTATTATTTTTACGATTTTAATGAGCACACAGCCTATTACGCTCAAAATGCTTCCGGATCTTCTATCGAAATCAGCTAATTTACCTGAAGGATCTACATTTTATATACCAGAGCCTAGTGCAGGAGAGGCTTTGGCGAGTGCATTGAGTAAATTTGATTCGCTAGGTGTGTTTATCCTGATTATGATCGTGATGGGGACGATCGCAGGAGAGCGTGCCTCTGGAGTGACCGCGATGATTATGGTGAAACCGATCAGTCGAACGAGTTACTATGTCTCGAAAATATGCGCCTATGCCTGTTTGACCTTGTTTAGTTTGGTGGTGGCGGTGCTTGCCTCTGTTTATTATGTGGACATTCAATTTGGTCATGTGGATTGGGTCAATGTGTTAAAAGGAACACTTCTTTATTATCCAAATTTATTGCTGATTGTGGTATCGACCATTTGTGCTTCGGCGTTCTTTCAACGTTCTGTCACAGCTGGCGGTGTGTCGCTTCTGATCAACCTTATTCTGTTTACCGTTCCTTCATTTTATGAAGAGACATTAGGGAAGTTTGCGCCTAAAGGCGTGACAAATGCAGCCGAAGAGATGATTTATAAGGGGACTTATTCGGATCAGGCACTTACAAGTCTTCTAGGTGTATCGGTATTGATTGTATTCTTTTTTCTCATTGGATGGTTTCTTTTTAGAAAACAAGAATTATAGCAGGCTGTTGCGATTGTTTCTTCAGGTTTACTTTGAGCATAAAAATCTGAATATGGTAGAAAGTTTGATATGATGATAAAAATTAACTGTATTTTCAGAAAAGGGGTTTTTATCAATGAGAACATCACGTAATCCTGAGACCATTCATCCGCCAGTCGCACCATATACCCATCAAATAGAAACAACAGGACCTCAGCGGTGGTTAACCCTATCAGGTCAAGTGGGGATGGAAGCGGATGGGACAATTCCCGAGAGCCCGTTGGAGCAGCTCGAACTAGCGTTAGAGAATGTGAAGCGAAACGTAGAAGCGGCAGATATGGCTGTGGAAGATATAACGAAATTAGTATTTTATCTCGTAGGAGAGTTCGATGCTGAGAGCAGGAAACAAATCATGGGGCAGTTTTTGGGCGATCATCTGCCTTGTATGACGATGATTTATGTGGTGGCATTGGCATCTCCTGCTTTAAAGGTAGAGGTGGATGCTTGGGCGTGTCAGGAGATGGTTTAGGGTGATGATAGAAAAATGGCTTTACACAAATAGGTGTGTTTTTGGTTAAAATCAAAATTAGGGCTAAATTGTTTAGCCCCCTATGTGAGAAGTTAAACATTCAAAATGAAATATTAATTTTCCAACACAAATATTAGTAAGGCTCAAAATTTTTAAATAAGAATTCAACTATAACAGTTAAATTAATTCTAACTATTATGAATTAGTTTATGTTGATTTATCTAAATTAAATAGATCAGGTTTGTAATTATTGGGAATGTTGCTGGAGTTTTGCTCTACTACTCCTCTAGAATACCAAGAATAATATTTGTCTGCCATTTCTTTAGGTAAATCGTGTAGGACAGTTGTTTTTGTTGGTTTTGCTCTATTAATTATTTTTATAGAAGCCAACCCTAGTTTTTTTTGTAAAAGTGTTTCTGATATTATTAATCTTTCAATATTATGTTTGTGTGTAATGAGAAGCCTATCTGTTAATCCTCCTTTTTTTATTTGCATATAATATTCATTGCAACTATAAGAGCTGTACAAACTGCTAAACAATTGAGTGAGTAGAAATACGATACAAATTATTATTGAAACATACCACAAGTCATTCCTATAAAATAAAAGGGCGGCTGGCGTTAAACACCAGAACATGAATGATCTAAATAATTTAGGTATGATAGAATACCACGGTATTCTATCCATATTTCTTTCTAATTTAATTCCAGGTAAAACCTCTGGAATTAATTGATTTGCCACATTTTTATTTATAAAAGGAAATAAAATATTTGGAGATTTTATATTTTCATCATCAGTTTCAGTTGAACTGATGATTTTTACTTTTACAATGTGAAGCACTTTTTGTATAAAGCTACTAGTGAAATATAGCGCTTCTATTTTCTCTTTTGGAATAGAAAAGTCAGTGATATTTAATTTACCTTTTTCTATATACAATCTAGACATGTCCGAAGACAATTTAAATCCTCCGTATTGCAGGTATGTTTTAAATATTCCATATAAAATTGACAATATAATAAGTAAAAATACACTCGAAATAATTGTCAACCAAGAAGACATTGCGAATGAGACTAATCTATCTATATACTTTTCTAAAGAGAAAAATTGATTGATCTCTGAATAAACAGAATATATAAGTAGTAGAAAGAACAATAATCTTAAAGATGTAAGGGAAGCAATAAGTATCTCCTTCATTTGGATTTCATAATGGAGTTTTTGAGCATTTTGTTCAATAGGTTCTTCAAAATCAATTTTAATATGAACATTGTCACTACTTTTATCCGTTAGGTGTTTTTTTATTCTAGAAGCTTCTGATGTTGTAATCATATGTAATTTTACTACGTGGTCATTGTTACTAGATCCTACATCAATTAACAAGGAAGTCAGGTCAAATAAACGATGAAAAAAAGTAGAGTTTTGATGTACACCTTGGATACTTTTAATTGGGAAATGTCTTTTTACAGTAATGAATCTTCCCTTCTCTAAATATAACTCTTCTTCATTAAGGTCATAACCAAAATGTTTCCATTCTAATAATATAGTAATAATCTTGTAAACTACAAAAACAGCAACAATTAAGAAGCCTATTTTAGAAAATATTGATATGGATGAAAATCCAAATAATACTGATAAAAAAATACAGAAAAAGATGAAACCTTTAATCGATTTTAATAACTCAAATAGCATCCATAATGGATGTAATCTTTTTAGGCGACTGTTAGATTCCATTTATAGAGAGTTATCCTTTCTAAGTTCATTCTTTTTTAATTGATTTTCAGTAATATATGCTATGTAATCACGAATATCGGAAGCCTCTTTTTCTGGTAGGCAAGGAATTTCATGTACATAACCAATCGTACCAATTTTAATAGAAGACAGATTAAATTTTTTCAATAGAGGCCCCTGATAAGTATCTACAAAATATACTTTATTCATAGGAATTATTAGATGTTTTCTTCTGAAAATTCCACCGTGCTTTAATTGAATCATATAAATATCAATTTCATAACGCCAAGTTTTTTGTTTATATATAGGAATTAATGTGAGTTCTACAACTGCTGATACTATTAAAATTCCCATTAGGCTATAAATTAGCCAATCAACCCATTCTGACCAACTATAATAGTTGCTCAAAACTAGAAGAACAGTTAAAACGCAAAATGATATGAATAAGTTGATAAAGTCAATTATTCGCCATACTTTAATCGCATTTTTTGAAATTTTCTTTGAGGGCTCCTTCAATTGATACAATATTAATCCTCCTTAACTTGAGTAGATTTAGTACAGTTTTGATACTAAATCTACTCTTTATAAGTTGTTTAATTGTTATCACCGATGTTAAGAAATATTTCTTCTAATGAAGGTTCATCGACTTCTATTCTAAATACATCAACACTTTTTGAAATAAAAAGCTTGTTGATTATTGGAATGGATGATTCATCTTCAATAATTATTTGTGAGGATAACTCATTTATTTCACTTTTTTTGGCAAAATCCTTAAGATCTAATGTTAAGGATTCTATTTGTGTTTTTGATGCAGCACTATGCTTCATATAAACGGTCAAATTCTTTTTATAGGCTTTTCTTAATTCATCCATACTTCCTTTAATTTGAATAACACCTTTATTCATAATCGCCACTTCATCACATAATTTCTCAACTTCATCTAAATTGTGTGAGGTCAGAAAGACAGTGGTACCTTTCTTAGCGATTTCTTTAATAATAGAATGAATATTTAACACTGAGTTTGCATCAACACCTGAAGTTGGCTCATCTAAAAAAATTAAATCAGGTTTATTTAATAGTGCTTGAGCAATTCCTAATTTCTTTTTCATTCCAAATGAAAAATTTTTAGCCTTTAACTTAGCTGCATCTTTTAACTCAACTTTATCTAAAAGATCAATTAAATCCTTTTCTTTAAGATCTAATTTTAATATTTTACTAAAGTATTTTAAATGATCTAGTGCAGTCATGTTTTCATAGAATGTAGAATAGTCAGGAAGGACCCCTATTTTACCCCAGATTGCTTTTTGTTGATCTTTTTTATAGCCTAATACCTCGAAAAACCCCTCGGTTGGTTCAATTATGCCTGTAACCATATTTATGAATGTAGACTTACCAGCACCGTTCTTTCCTAGAAAACCGAATATCGTTCCCTTATCAATTGTTAAATTCATCTTATCAACAACGATTTTGTTTCCATATCTTTTTGTTAGATTGGTTGTTTTAAGTGCATACACTATAAATCCCTCTTTCTAAAAAGCATTAAACTCAAGATTAAAAATAAAATTGGAAATAGAATGACGATGTATGTTAAGGCAGTCTGTTCTTGAGTGAAATAATAATAGGGTGTGATATAACTAATAATTTTAATGGAAATATTGTTTGACCCAATGCTAATCATACCGATAACAGGTAAAACAATTGATAATGTAATACCTATAAACATTGTGATAGAAGGGTTTGAAATGACAGTGGATAGTAATAGAGTTAACCCTAAAAAGTAAGATATAAAAACAATGCATTGTATTAATTCTAAAAAGTAAAAGGTATTTGCAAAAGGGATAATTAATATTAATGAAATGGTTAAACATACAATCCAAAAAAGAAGGTTACCCAAAAATTTTCCTACTATTATATTATTACGAGATGTTTTAGTGACTAAAAACCGAACTGTACGAGAGTAGACTTCTTTATTGATGACATTATGAGCTAGACTGGTGACAAAAAGAGGGGCAGCAATGAAAAGTAATACCATTAAACCACCCACATATGCATTATCACCTAGACCTAAAGATTTCAATTGATCACTAAATTGGCTGAGGATTTTTGCTGTACCGGTCGTAATTCCAATTATGACAATAATGATCATTATAGATCGTATACTTTTGAAAAGTGCTTTAAATTCATTTAATCCTATTGCAAACATACTCCAGTCCCACCTCTTTTATTTGAATGATTGATATGGCTCATTTTTAACTTTTTTTTCTTTCGAAACTATAACAATTCCTGCGATTAAATATGCAATTCCTCCAAGTATACCTAATAAAATGGTTAAAATTGAAATTAAAATAGACGTGGTAATTAAAAGGATACCTGCTGAACGTGTGTTATTTTTTAATAAAATTAATGAAATAACACCTGCTAGGATGCTTAGTACTGATAAAACGACAATATATAGAGATCCGTTTGAAATTAAATCGATTACCTGTTCTGGTGCAATATCTTTTATGTTTTCTTCTTCAATAAAGTCTTGGACTAACTTGAATGTATCATTATTATTTTTTGTGCCTTCATAAAACATAAAGCTACCAATAAGTAAGAATACAAATAAAACAATTCCTATAATAGTGAAAGATTTTTCTAAAGTACGATTCATGTTCAACCTCCATAATACAATTTATTGGTTAAATAACCTGAAATTAGAATAACATATTATGGATAGATTTTTCTACATCTTTATTAAAAAAATTTAAAAAAAATGAACATTATTTATTTTTTTATTCATTTTTTGATTGTATTTATTTATTTTATGTTATAATGATGAAAAAGCGGGGTGGTTGATATATGGAGAAAGATATTCCTACGTGGATTTTATCTGTAGATTCTGAGGATAGAGAATTTATAAGAAAATTTATACTTAGTTCAGGTTCATTAAAACAGATGGCAAAAGATTATGATGTTTCTTATCCAACAGTTAGAACCCGATTAGATAGAATCATCCAATTGATAAGATTAAATGAAACTTTAGAGCAAGAAACTCTAATTAAATATGTAAAGAAACTCGCAATTGAGGAGAAAATTAGTTTAGATGTTGCCAAAAACATAATTGAAAAATATAAAGCAGAAAGGGATGAAGATTAAATGAACGAATTAATGTATTTTGTTTTAGTAGTTGGCATATTTGCAGTACAATATTTTCTGTCAACAAGAAACAACATTTTTTGGGGGGCGTTGATTCCTCTCTTCTTTATTGGTGGAATGTCATGGTTTTATTTTGAAAATAAGGTCAATAATAGTCTTGGTTTTCTGGTCATAGTTCTGGTAGGTTTAGCTCTTTTGATTGAAGAATGGAACCGAGGACGCAGAATGCTGCATAAAAAAAGAGCAAAAGAAATTGAGAAAATGAAAACACAAGATATTACTGTAAAAAAATAATCACAAAAAAATTATGAATTTTGGGTTTTAAATGTTTGATTTTGGGCTATAATTAAAATAATAGGGATAGAAGATTCTATCCCTATTGGGCTAACGAACAACTTAGCCATTGATGATACTGTCAATTTTATCACTGATCCATTGGAACGTTGCACCGTTCTTGATCCAGTTGATAACAGTTGATTTGTTAGCCCAAGCCCATTTAGCTGCTTTAGTACCAAGTTGAGCAACAAGTCTTAAGAAAGCTACCATTATTTATTTCACCTCCTGAATTCGTTTAGCCTGCTAAAGCTCGGATAATTTGGTTTGAAATCCATTTAAAAGAAAAGCCTTGTCCTATCCATTCAAGTACCTTTTTTTTGTTAGCCCAAGCCCATTTAGCCTGTTTACTTGTAAGTTTAGAAACAAGTTGTAAGAAAGTTGCCATTCTTTTCGCCTCCACCAAATTACTTTAAAAGATAATCTTCAGAATTAGCCGTTGATAATGCTGTCAATTTTATCACTGATCCATTGAAACGTTGCACCGTTCTTGATCCAGTTGATGACAGTTGATTTGTTGTCCCAAGCCCATTTAGCTGCTTTAGTACCAAGCTGAGCAACAAGTCTTAAGAAAGCTACCATTGTTTTCACCTCCACCAAACTACTCTAAAAGATAATCTCAAAATTAGCCGTTGATAATGCTGTCAATTTTATCACTGATCCATTGGAACGTTGCACCGTTCTTGATCCAGTTGATGACAGTTGATTTGTTGTCCCAAGCCCATTTAGCGGCTTTAGAACCAAGTTGAGCAACAAGTCTTAAGAAAGCTACCATTGTTTTCACCCCCTGTTAATTTATGTATTAAATATTAAATCAAAATAAGCCCAAATACAACAATTTTTTCATATTTTTTCATATTTTACATTAAATTGAATCTTGTGAACTATAGTTTTTGGGTTTTTTATTGGGGTGTATTTTCGTATAGTAAATAAGTCTTTGTTTTGTAGTGGGGCGAATAAAGGATATATAAAGATAAGTATATTAGTTAAATGATGTATAAATTAAGTTTCACTTTTAAGAGTATGATTATTTCACTAGTCTTACTCGTCTTATTGTTAAGGATAATTTTAGTTAGCTTATAACTTTTGAGGATTATATCACTTTTTTTTACATATATGATTTATTATATTGTATGGTTGTATTTAAATTGTCCGAAGGAGCTGTCGAGTTGAAAGGATCTAGGGTTGAGTTTATTGATAGTTTACGTGGTTTTAGTTTATTAGGTATTTTGATTGTGAATATGCTTAATTTTCAATATGATTATGATTTTGAGAAAATGTTTGATTCGAGTTTTTGGGGGCAGGAATTCGGTGTATATGTGACGGAAATTTTGTTCCAAGGGTCTTTTTATCCGATCTTTTCCTTTTTGTTTGGGTATTCTTTTATCAAGCTGATTGAATCGACGAAGGCCAAGGGGCTAAATACGAATGCCATTGTCGTTCGCCGTGGTTTTGGTCTGATTGTGCTTGGGATGCTGCATTACATCTTTATTTGGAATGGTGACATTCTTCTTTATTATGGAGCTTGTACGTTTTTCTTAATGATGTTTTTGAGAAGCCGGATTAAAACAATGCTTATTTGGGCGGGTGTGTTAGGTGCGTTGTCATTAGTCGTTTTGCCATATATGATGAAATTTGTTTATGGGACTGATGATTTATTAACCGATGTGTATGCGAAAGGTGATTATGGAGATATTTTGCTCAGCCGGATTACGGTTGAAGACGATATGATGATTGTGACCATGATTCTGGCGATCGTGACTATTACGCTTATGCCGATATTAGGTTTTCTTTTTGGTACGATCATGGTTGGCCCGTTTGCACTGCTTGGTATGGCGATCGGGAAAAAGGGTCATTTGACAGAAGAAGATCGAGGCATGGCTTATCGTAAAGGCTGGGTTTGGATGATTATCATCGGGCTTGCTTTAAAATGTGCGACGTTTATTGATGCTCCTTGGAGTGAAATGGTGTTGACGTTAGGAGCCTATGTCCTGACGATCGGTTATATTCAAGCCTTTATTGTTTTCTACTATTCAAAGGCTGCTCAAGGGTTGAAACGTCTGCTTGCAGGGCTTGGCCGTTTGTCTCTATCAAACTATTTGGCGCAGTCGATTATTTGTACAACGATTTTCTATTCTTATGGACTTGGTCTATTTGGACAATTGGGGTCAATGTTTGGGCTGCTGCTTGCTGTCGGACTGTACACAGCACAGCTGTTCATCAGCTATCTCTATTTGAAAAAATGGAGAAGAGGTCCTGTGGAGTGGCTTATGGGCAAATGGGTATATTGGAAATAAAGCATTTTGTTAAAGGACCGCATGGCTTAAGGGCTGTGCGGTTATTTAATTGGCATTCTATTTTAAAAAAATGAGGAGAACGTTTTTTAAATTTGAAGATTTTGCTGGTAATTGACTATATTAATATAAAAAAATTTGAACTTACTTTTATGTCAGAATATTTCGTTAATAGTGTTTTCCTCAAAAAAACAATTGTTTTTTAAGGGTAGATTTATTATGATAATATACATCGAAAGATTGATGTTTCTCAATCAGAATGAAAATTCTGATTTTTATTTTTTATGTTGTTTGTTGATGAGGGGGAAGAAAAGTGGCTCAAAAGGAATTAAAGAGAGGGTTAAGTGCCCGTCATATTCAAATGATTGCTCTTGGCGGCACAATCGGTGTTGGCTTATTTATGGGGTCAGCGAAGGCCATTCAATGGACAGGTCCATCGGTTCTTCTAGCGTACGCAGTGTGTGGTATTTTTATCTTTTTTATTATGCGAGCGATGGGAGAAATGTTGTATCTTGAGCCGAGTACAGGGTCGTTTGCTACATTCGGGCATCAATATATTCATCCGCTTGCAGGGTATATGACGGCTTGGAGTAACTGGTTCCAGTGGGTCATTGTCGGAATGTCTGAAATTATTGCTGTTGGGGCTTATATGAAATATTGGTTCCCAGAGTTGCCTGCGTGGATTCCAGGGTTAATTGCGATGATCATTTTAGGAGCGGCCAACTTGATTTCGGTTAAGTCATTCGGTGAATTTGAATTTTGGTTTGCGATGATCAAAATTGTGACGATTATCTTGATGATTGTTGCAGGTCTAGGCATTATTTTCTTCGGATTTGGAAATGGCGGGACGCCTATTGGCTTGTCTAATCTGTGGGCGCACGGCGGGTTCTTTACAGGTGGATTTACTGGGTTCTTGTTTGCATTGTCGCTCGTCATTGCTGCCTACCAGGGTGTTGAGCTGATTGGGATTACAGCAGGTGAAGCACAAAATCCAGAAAAGACGCTGACCAATGCCATCAAAAGTATCATCTGGCGTATTTTGATTTTCTATATCGGTGCGATTTTTGTCATTGTGACTGTGTATCCGTGGGATCAGCTGAATACGCTTGGCAGTCCATTTGTGGCGACGTTTGCGAAGATCGGAATTACAGCAGCGGCTGGTATTATTAACTTTGTTGTCATTACAGCAGCGATGTCAGGCTGTAATAGTGGTATTTTCAGTGCGGGCCGTATGCTTTATACATTAGGTGTGAATGGCCAGGCACCTGCTTTCTTTACAAAAATTTCGAAAAATGGTGTACCGTATTTTGGGACATTCGCTGTGCTGATTGGTCTAGCAATAGGAGTGGTCCTGAATTATGTTTCTCCGCCAAACATTTTCGTCTATGTGTATAGTGCGAGTGTTCTTCCTGGGATGGTGCCTTGGTTTGTCATTTTGATTAGTCATATTGGCTTCAGAAAGGCGAAAGGGGCAGCGCTGGAAAAGCATCCGTTCAAGATGCCGCTAGCACCGTTTTCTAACTATCTTACAATTGGATTCTTAGTAATGGTACTTGTGTTTATGCTCATTAATCAGGATACGCGTATTTCTCTTATTGTAGCAATTGGGTTCTTGATTTTAGTGGCGCTTAGCTTTTTTGTATTTGGAATTGGAAAACGAAAACCGATTGAAACAGCTTCTTCTGATCAAACGGTGAAATAATCAAAGGCCTTGCGGAGTGGACCGCGAGGCTTTTGTCGTTTACAGAGAAGCTTTCACACGCTGAAAGACATCTGGATAGTTGGTGAAAAGACCGGTGACGCCGTATTGCAGAAGACGTGTCATGTCTGCTTCGCTGTTGACCGTATATGGATGAAGGAGGAGTCCGTGGCTTCTGACCTGCTGGACGTTTTCAGGTGTTAAAGCTCTAAAATTCGGTCCGACTCCCACGGCGTACGTTTTAATAAAGTCGAGCTGATCGTCTGTGATGGATGTCGTTTGGGCTCTGTCTAATAGTTGTACTTTTGGAAGGCGTGGAGCTAATTTCTGCAGCTTTAGCAGGCTGTCTTGACTAAAGGATTGTATGATAACCTGCCCTTTTCTTGTGTGTTTCCCAAGAAGATGATGTTTCTTTAAGGCGGCCAATAGTTTTTCTTCCATTTGCGGATAAAGGTCTGGTTTTTTTGTTTCAATATAATAATTCTCTCGTTTTCCGAAATAGCGCAGCACCTCATCTAATGTAAGGACTCTCTGTCCGATATAGTTGGCATTTTGTCTGTCGGGATTGGCTTCGTTAAACCATGTGCCCGCATCAAGCTGTTTGATTTCGGCAAGTGTGAGGTCTTTGACCCACCCTGTTCCGTTTGTGGTCCGGTCAACGGTTTCGTCGTGCATCACGATGAGATGTCCATCCTTTGTCATTTGAAGATCGAGTTCGAGGTAATCTGCATTCATCTTTGTGGCGAGTTTATAGGAAGCCAGGGTATGCTCTGGTGCATACCCTGATGCTCCGCGGTGTGCAACGGTTAGGATACGATCTGGAGATAAAAGATGTTCATGAGCCGATATGGTGACCGGCACCCACGCAAAAGACAGTAAAGCAAAAGAGAGCAACACGAAAGCAAGTAATCTACTTTTCTTCATATTTTATCCTCCTTTTACGGTAACTGCCTCCATCATAAGAAATAGATGTAAAGAGCATGTTGGGCGGATATGAATCTTTTATGTGATTTTCATTAAGCTTGCTCTACGCGTTTTCCTGTATTCCATGTCATCGCGAGGAAAACAATCGCAAGCACACAAGAACCAACCAGTAAAATGAAGCCTCCTGTCCAGTCATAGTGATCGACGACGACACCCATCATGGCATTGGCAAAGGCAGAGCCGCCAATGTAGCCGAAGAAGCCTGTCAGTCCGGCAGCAGTGCCAGCTGCTTTTTTCGGAGCGAGATCAATGGCTTGAAGTCCAATGAGCATGACCGGTCCGTAAATCAAAAAGCCGATGCTGATGAGGGCAATGTTATCGACCATTGGATTGCCAGCAGGATTTAGCCAGTAAACGAGAACAGCAATTAACACCCCGACCATAAAGATGACGCCAGCTGGTGCGCGGCGGCTTCTAAAGAAGCGGTCACTGATCCATCCGCACAATAATGTACCGGGAATGCCTGCATATTCATAAAGAAAATAAGACCAGCGTGAATGCTCTGGTGAAAAGCCCTTCGCTTCTGTTAAGTAGGTCGGCGCCCAGTCAACAACACCGTAACGGACAAAGTACACAAACACGTTGGCAATGGCGATATACCATAGGAATTTATTGTTGAGTACATATTTAAATAAAATCTCTTTCACTGTTAATTCTTTTTCTTGATCCTCATATTTTTGTGCCGGATAGTCATTTCGATATTCCTCGATTGGCGGAAGACCAGTGGATTGCGGGGTATCCCGTACGAGAAGAATGATCACGAAGGAGACGATAATGGCAATGATGGCAGGGAAGAAAAAGATACTTTTCCACGTCGCAAACAGTACAATCCCTAATGTGATAAGCGGTGCAAGAATCCCCCCGCCGATATTGTGAGCGACGTTCCAAATGGACATTTTTGTACCACGTTCACTAACCGAAAACCAGTGCGCCATCGTACGTCCGCATGGCGGCCACCCCATGCCTTGAAACCAGCCGTTTAAGAACATGAATAAAAACATGATCCATACACTGGATGTGACCCAAGGAAATGAGACAAATAGGATATTGATAAGAGCTGATAAAAAGAGTCCGGCAGCTAAAAAGTATCTGGGGTTACAGCGGTCTGAGATCATCCCCATGATGAATTTACTAAAGCCATAAGCAATGGATACGGCTGCGAGTACAAAGCCTAATTCACTTTTCGTGAACCCCTCTTCCTGTAGATATGGAATGGCAAAAGCGAAATTTTTGCGCAGCAAATAGTAGCCCGCATACCCGATAAAGATGCCTAGAAAGACTTGTAGCCGCAGCCGCTTATACGTCTCGTCTGTTTTGGCATCATCAAGCCTGTCGATATGCGGAGCAGGTTTAAACCATTTGAACATAAAGATCCTCCTTTTGTAGATGTCCGTTTGACTGAAGCAAAAGTACGAGAACTGCTTTTGATCCTGTACCTTTTCAGAGACAAAAGAATTGTTAGCGCTTTCTTTTGTACTCCCATCATATCGGATGGAAGAGACGTTTATGATGAGGCTTTTGTCATAAATTCGGAAAAATGATTCGTGAAGTAACAAAAAAATCCGCACAATGGCGGATTTTTTCTTAGCTGTTACAGAGACACATTAATTTTCGCAGATTTCTTTAGTTTTTCAATTTCTTTTTGTACTTCTTTCTGCTTTTCTTGAGATTCTAGCTGTTTTTTAATTTGTGATTTAACCTCTTTGTATTCTGGTGCTTTTTGCTTTTGTTTTTTCATTTGGTCTGCGTATTGGTCATAGTACGCTTTGACGTCTTTCTCAGAGACGGAGGCTGATTTGATTTCTTTGTCGACATATTGGCTGTACTTGATGCTGTCGGCAATGTCACTTTTCAGCTGATCCAATGTAAGTCCGCTCTTTTTAAGTGCTTCTTCGAATTGAGCGTTGTCTTTAAACTGTTTCTTTTCTTCCTTTAGCTGTTTATCTACCTGCTTGTCAGAGGCTTTGAAGCCCTTCTTCTCCGCATCTTGCAGGATGAGCTCTTGTCCTACGAGCGCATCAATAGTTTGTTTCTTGACTGCTTTCTCGCCTTCTTTAGAAGTTGGGTCTTGCCCGGACTGCTGAAGCTGGCCTTGGATGGTAGATAAGGCGCTATTATATTCACTGCCTGTGATTTTGTCTTTGTTGACGGTCGCAACGACCTTTTGATCATCGATTTTTTGTGCGTCTAATTTCTTTTGCATTTCTTCCATTTGCTTTTGCTGCTCTTTTTGATCAGCCTGTGTTGTTTCCTTGTTTTTGGCTGCATCGCTTTGCTTATCCTGTTTTGCATCGTTTGATGAGCAGGCTGCAAGCCCAACAGATAACAGACAAGCAATGAGTGTATATGACACCTTTTTCATCATTTTCTCTCCCTTCGGTATGAGAACATCTAGTGCGCATTCTAACCGTTTTAGAGGAAAAATAAAACCGTACAGACGATTTGTTAGCGGATTGACATGTTTTTTATCTGTTTGTCCTCATTTTGTCTTCTCATAGTCATCATATGACAAACTTAATCGTGGAATAACTGTTCCATCACTTCGTCGATTTGGGTGATCGGCTGGCGGCAGCTATAGTTTTCACAAATATACACGGTGGTGCTGCCGTCGATTGTTTTGTAATCTTTTGCAAATGGTGCGAGCTTGGCTAAGTCATTTCCTGTTTCGGCGGTCAAAATAATATCAAATGGCATAAATCGTTTTCGAAGCGTCTGTAAAAGCCGTTCTTTTTCCGGATCTCCGTTTTTCCCAAGAATGATGATTTCTCTTTTTGCTGCATATTGACTTAGAAGCCCTTGCAGAAACGCTGTGTGTCCGCTTGGGTAGGAAGAGACATCGACATAAAAGGCTTTGAACATCTGTTCTAATGTTTTCAGCCAGTCTTGACGTCCAGTCATTCTGCTTAGTTTAAGAAGCTGGTGGAGTGCGGTGCTGTTACCAGAAGGCATGGCGCCGTCGTACACTTCTTTTTCTCGAACGAGGAGCGCTTCCGTATCTGAACCTGAGAAGAAAAAGCCCCCTTTTTCCTTGTCCCAAAACAGCTCAAACATGTTCTCCGCAATGGCTGTGGCTTTTTCCAGCCAATCTAATTCAAAGGTCGCTTCATATAAAGACATATACGCTTTTAGCATATGCGCATAATCCTCGATAAAGCCGAGATGCTTCACGTCACCTTCTCTGTAGCGGACCATAAGCCGCTCATGTTGAACAAGATGTGTTTCTAGAAAAGACATCGCCTGCTGCGCCATAAGAATCGCTTCCTCTGAATCAAAGACACTTCCTGCTTTGGCGAGAGCTGCGATCATCAGCGCATTCCAAGATGTCAGCACCTTGTCATCGACAAGCGGCGCGGGTCGCTGCTGTCTGACAGATTGTAGAATTTGCCGGGCTTCTTGCAGCTTGGATTGAAGGTTTTTATCGTCGATCGAAAAAGAGGCCTTGATGTCCTCAAATGAGGTGGAAATCGTATGGGGAATGTTCGCCCCTTCAAAATTCCCCTCTTCTGTGATGTGATAGACTTCGCAAAATAAAGCGCCAAGCTCCTCTCCTAAATGAGTGATAATTTCATCCTTTGACCAGACGTAATATTGTCCTTCTTTCCCTTCAGAATCTGCATCTATCGCTGAATAAAAGGAGCCGCCTGGATTCATCATATCTTGTTTAATAAATTGAATCAGACGTTGGACAAGCTTTTCATATTCTGGTTTTGGAGTGAGCTGATACGCTTCTGTGTAAGCTTCCATCAGCAAGGCGTTATCATACAGCATTTTTTCAAAATGCGGCACAAGCCATTTTTCATCCGTCGAATAACGAGAAAAGCCCGACCCAATATGGTCGTATATACCGCCATTCGCCATCCCACCTAACGTTTTCGTGACTGCATATAATGCGTTCTCCTGCCCGGTCCATTTGTAATAGCGCATCAGAAATGAGAGCATATGAGGTGCAGGAAATTTCGGTGCGGAACCGAATCCGCCATACAGCGTATCAAAGCTGCTCATGAGCTGATAATAGGCTTTGTGAATTGCTTCTTGAGACAGCGTGTTTTCTGTCTGCCCTGCTGCTTTAATCCGCAGGTTATTTGTCGCTTTCTCAGCCAATGATTCAATATGATCCCGGTCGTTATGGTACGCATCCAGCAATTGTGTCAGTGCCTCGATGAAGCCAGGGCGCCCGTATGCACTTCTCTTTGGAAAGTACGTCCCCGCATAAAAAGGCTTTTGATCCGGCGTGACAAACACGTTGAGCGGCCAGCCGCCTTGCCCCGTCATCATCTGACAAACAGACATATACATAGAGTCGATATCTGGACGCTCTTCACGATCGACTTTGATTGAAATGAAATGCTCATTTAAGATGTCAGCGACTTGTTGATCTTCAAAGCTTTCGTGTGCCATGACGTGGCACCAGTGGCAAGTGGCATAACCGATGCTGACAAGCACAGGTTTATTTTCACGTTTGGCTTTATCGAATGCTTCTTGCCCCCACGGGTACCAGTGAACTGGGTTGTGAGCGTGCTGAAGGAGATACGGTGATTTTTCATGGATGAGCGGGTTGGGTGTTTGGTTGTTTGGCATGGGTCACCTGCTTTCTTTAGTAAGAGAATATCCTAAAGTTAATAATTAAAGCCTATATCTTTTCTGGTAAATGGTGTTTATACATCTCAATTGCGTCTGTATGTTCTTTTAAAATACTCATTGCTTTTGGATGGGGTTTTACATATATCAAAGGATAGTCGACTTCATCTAATTCTTGTTGGGTATGAAAAGCTAATCTTTCATGATCAAGTGAGAATTGAGCATCAATTCCTGTTTTGTTGCCGCGTGAATCTAATCGAATCCATTTATTAAGTGAATGCAGAAATACTGCATTTAATGCGTGAATACAATATCCTTTATCTGGCGTATCGAACAACATTAACCGCTGGTAACAAAAACCTGTAGGTATTCCTTGTGAGCGCAATAGAGCAGCTAATAGGTTGGACTTTGCGTAGCAAATTCCCTCTTTATAAGTTAATACCTCTGATGCATGACAAGTCACTCGTTTAGATTGGATATCCCATGTATGGGTAATTTCATCTCGAACAAACTCATAAGCTGCTTTTGCTTTTTCTATTTCTGTCTGCAAAGGGTTGAAAAGTTCATTTGATTTTGCTCGAATAAGAGGATGAGAATAATCAACTTCGGCTAGTTCACATAAAAAATCATCGAAATTTTTAGATTCACATGTCAAGTTCATTATAGTGTCTCCTTTTCTCTATACTTTTAGCGCAGGAGGTCTACTTCTTCACCAACACATATTGTAAGTTTTCTAATTCAAACATATCAATCAGTTCATCGATCTCTTTAAAATCGATATGTTTCCCAAACCGTTTTTTGGTCAGGTCAATTTCTACATCCAATTGATCATCCTTTTCTTTCGTTTCGAGTCCATCTACACAAGAATAGATTTCGATGGTTTCTCCTTTTGACAGCAGTTTTTCAATGAATTGAAAAAGCGGACGAAGAGAATGAATGATGTCTAACTCATAAACAAAAGGATGCGTGAATTTGTCTCTTACCGCTTCATAGACGGGATCTACATAAGCAATGTGAATGCCAGCGAAGTCCTCTTCTGTTTCGAATACTTCTATCAAAGGCTTATCTTTGTGATGGGTTTTGGGCTTTTTTTGTTTTTTATCAAACGCTCTGATATTGAGTTCAGAGAACGGTTTATAGGTAGGATTTTGACCAAAGGTACCAAGCGGCAGTTCTTTGTATGATCCAATATAGTGATGTAATGTCATGGGCTGGCCCCTTTTTTTACATGATTTCTCGTTCGTGTTAATCTTCTTTTTATCAATAAATGGTGATATGTGCAATTATTTTCATATAAGTTCTCTGCAAAAGAGAATGCAAGTCGTTTGACTAAATACCTATTAGGGTATACTATCTGTTCATAGAAAGAATAGAAAGGAGTGCTTGTGGTTGGAATATAATCAGCAGATGAAGAACCGTCTTCGCCGGATTGAAGGGCAGATTAAAGGGGTTCTTGCGATGATGGAGCAGGGAAAGGATTGCCGCGAGGTGGTGACGCAGCTGTCTGCATCACGCAATGCCATTGATCGGGCAATGGGTGTGATTGTGAGTACAAATCTTGAGCAATGTGTCCGCGAAAGTCTTGAACAAGGCAAGGATACGGAGGGTCTTGTGAAAGAAGCGGTTGAGCTATTGGTGAAAAGCCGGTAAGAAATTCATCAGCCTTTGGAGGTTGACGGATTTTTTTACTTGTTATAATATACCCTTACCGGTATGTGTATATATTTTTTGTTTTATATATACCCCCGAGGGTAATTAAAAAAGGAGGAGCAGAATGGAAGAACAGAAAAAACGCACGACGATTGTGCTATTTAGTGGAGACTATGATAAAGCGATGGCGGCTTACATTATTGCTAATGGTGCAGCGGCCTATGATCATGAGGTGACGATTTTTCATACGTTTTGGGGGTTGAATGCTTTGCGCAAGGATGAGATGGTGCCAATGAAAAAAGGTTTTTTAGAAAAAATGTTTGGCAAGATGATGCCACGCGGGGCTGATCGAATGGGCATTTCAAAGATGAATTTTGCTGGAATGGGCCCAAAGATGATTAAGCACGTCATCAAGAAGCACAATGCGATGACCTTGCCGCAGCTCATAGATATGGCGAAAGAGCAGGAGATTAACCTCGTGGCATGTACAATGACGATGGACCTTTTAGGGCTGCAGGAGAAAGAATTATTAGATGATATTCAATATGCTGGTGTGGCGGCGTATTTAGCAGAGGCTGAAATTGGGAATGTGAATTTATTTATCTAGTGAGGTGTTAACACATGATTCAAACACTTTTGATCATCATCGTCATTGGTTTGCTGGTGAGCCGTTTTCTTCCTGTAAAGGGTGTAAAACAAATTGATGCAGCCGATATGAAACATCAATTACGTAGACAGCATCAACAACTGATTGACGTTCGGTCTCCTGTAGAATTTCAAACAAACCATATTAAAGGATTTCGCAACATCCCATTACCTCAGCTAAAAGAACGAGCAAATCAGCTTGCGAAAGACAAAGAGGTCTATGTGATATGCCAAAGCGGGATGAGAAGTATGCAGGCAGCTAAAATATTGAAGAAGCAAGGATTTACACAAATTACGAATATCAAGGGTGGCATGAATGCTTGGCATTAAGTATGTATAAAATATACCCCCACCCCTATATGAAGGAGGACATCACGTGCAGCAACCAACTGTCATTTTAGATGCAAAAGGATTGGCATGTCCGATGCCGATTGTGAAAACAAAAAAACAAATGAATGAGCTATTACCAGGAGACGTGCTTGAGGTGCAAGCTACCGATAAAGGATCAGCAGCGGATCTAGCGGCATGGTCAAAAAGTGCCGGCCACGAATTTTTAGGAACAAAAGTAGAAGGACAGGTGCTTCATCATTTGATACGTAAGGGTGGAGTACAAGAGAAAGAAGGGGAGTCAATGATTTCGGAAATGTCTTTGAATACGTTCCAACAGAAGGTAAAAGAAGATCAATCTTTGTTTATTTTAGATGTACGGGAACTGGATGAATACGAGGCGGGTCATATTCCAGGAGCTGTTCACATCCCTCTTGGAGAAGTCGAACACCGTGCAGGAGAATTGAGTCAGGATACGCTTATTTACCTCATCTGTCATTCAGGCAGAAGAAGTGAATTAGCCGCGCAAAAGTTAAAAGAAAAAGGATTTCAACAATTAGTAAATATAGTGCCAGGCATGAACAGCTGGACAGGAGAGATTGAAAAATAGGAGCTGAATGAATCATGACTGTAAGAGCAATGACAGCAGAACAGTTAACTAAAAAAATCATCAACAAAGAGCCTCTCTTTTTGTTAGATGTACGAAACGAATCAGATGTACAGGACTGGAAGATTGAAGGAAAAACCGTTGATTATATCAATGTGCCTTACTTTGAGCTTCTCGATGGCGTAGAGGATATGATCGAGAAAGTACCAACAGACCGTGAAGTGCTCGTTGTGTGTGCCAAAGAGGGCTCCTCTATTATGGTGGCGGAGATGCTGGCAGAGACGGGCAGAACGGTCAGTTATTTACAAGGTGGTATGAAGGCATGGAGTGAGCATGTCGAGCCAGTGAAGATCGGTGATTTAAGCGGCGGCGGAGAGTTGTATCAATTTGTACGAATGGGTAAGGGATGTCTATCCTATATGATCATGTCAAATGGAGAAGCTGCGGTTGTGGATGCAGCTAGAATGACGGAGGTCTATATCAATTTTGCGAAAAAGCAAGATGTCTCTGTGACGCATGTGTTGGATACTCACCTTCACGCAGATCATATTTCTGGTGGGAAAAAGCTGGCTGATCAGACAGGAGCTGCTTACTGGCTGCCGCCAAAAGATGCAGAAGAGGTAACCTTTGAGTACAAACATCTTGAAGAAGGACAGCGGATAACGATTGGAACAGCTTCCATCGACATTCAACCCATTTATTCCCCGGGACATACGATCGGTTCAACATCTTTTATCGTAGACAATCAATTTCTTCTTTCAGGTGATATTCTGTTCGTTGATTCCATCGGAAGACCTGATCTCGCTGGACTGGCGGAGGACTGGGTAGGTGATTTGAGAGAAACACTTTATGACCGATATATGGCGCTTTCGAAAGAATTCATTGTTTTACCTGCGCATTTCATGATCATGGAAGAAGTGAATGAAGACGGAAGTGTTTGGAAGGAACTTGGCGTTCTATTTGAAGAAAATCATGGACTGAACATTGAAGATGAAAATGTATTTAGACAAATGGTCACGAAGAATCTTCCTGCACAGCCAAACGCCTATCAAGACATTCGGTATACCAATATGGGGAAATTGACTCCAGACGATGAAGAGCAGCGGGAAATGGAAATTGGTCCAAACCGTTGTGCGATTCGGTAATGTTCAATAAAATAAGAAAAGAGGAACGATCAAATGACATCTGATCAACTATTAGACGTAACAGGGCTTGCATGCCCAATGCCCATTATTCGAACGAAGAAAAAAATGAACGACTTGGCGGAAGGTCAAGTTTTAGAAATACATGCAACAGATAAAGGGGCTAAAGCTGACTTGGCCGCATGGGCGAAGTCAAGCGGACATGAATTGATCACGCAGACAGAAGAAGGTCACGTGCTGAAGTTCTGGGTGAGAAAAGGGTCCTGAAGGATATAGGGGTATCTGATGAAGATCCCCTTTTCCTTTTGCAAAGGAGGAGACCAGCGTGGATTTAGCGTTTTTGATGACACTTTTTATTATCGGACTTATTGGTTCCTTCTTATCAGGAATGGTCGGAATTGGAGGATCTGTGATCAACTATCCTATGCTGCTTTATATCCCGCCTCTTGTGGGTGTGATGGCATTATCAGCACACGAGGTATCAGGGATTGGCGCCATTCAAGTGCTCTTTTCGACGCTGGGCGGCGTACTGGCGTATCGGAAAAGCGGATATTTACATCGCTCGTTGATTTTATATATGGGGAGCAGTATATTGGCGGGCAGCTTAATAGGCAGTTATGTGTCACATTTTATGCCAGAGAACGGAATGAATCTCGTCTATGGATTGCTCGCTATTGTGGCAGTTATCCTTATGCTGATTCCGAAAAAAGGGCAGCTTGCAGAGGCAGAGGGTGAAGTGACTTTTCATAAAGGGCTGGCATCAGTTATTGCCTTTGTGATTGGCAGTGTTTCCGGGGTATTAGGTGCAGGCGGTGCATTTATTTTAGTGCCTGTGATGCTGTCTATTTTAAAAATTCCTGTACGGATGACGATTGCGTCGTCACTTGCGATTACGTTTCTGTCTGCCATAGGCGCATCGACTGGAAAGATCCTGACGGGTCAAGTTATGCTTCTTCCTGCTGTTGTACTCATGGTGGCAAGTTTGGCAGGTGCCCCGATTGGTGCTAAGGTCGGTCAGAAAATCAATGCCGTCTATTTACAATGGGCACTTGCTGTAATGATTACAGCGACAGCGGTCAAAATTTGGCTGGATATTTTATGAAGGAAAGACCAACAGAGCAAACGTGTTGGTCTTTTTTATTTGACGTCATCGTGCTCGATATACGTTTCTAGTGCGGGGTGGTACTCTTTTTGATAATGAAGGTTGGGACATGTTTTCACGACTTTGCCTTGCAGGGCATTGGACTTTGAGACTTCTAATGCTGTTCTACATTTAGGGCAGCGTTCGGCAAAGAATGAGGGCCAGCGTTTCATGTATCACCACTCCAGTTAAAGTCTTAAAAACCGATTATATTAATATGAATTATAGGGGATCATGCAGGTGAGGTCAATGGGTGTTTGGGTCTTTTTAACAAAAAAAGAAGCATCATGAGAGATGCTTCTTTATCGTTCATATTCTTAATAGGCTTTCGCCCAGAACACCATATCAGATGCAGGCTTTCCGCAGCAGACACATGTCTCAGAAATGGTTTCCTGTTCGAATGGGATACAGCGTGAAGTCGCCCCTGTTCTTTCTTTAATGTCGTTTTCACAGGCTTCGTCACCACACCACATGGCTTTAATCAATCGGTTTTCTTTCGCAAGAATTTGCTCGATGTCTTCGATTGTGAGGGCTTGCGATGTTTTTTCATGTAATCGTTCCTTCGCCTTTTCGTACATAGTCCGCTGGATGTCTTCAAGCATTGCTGTGATGGTTTGTTCAAGTGCATCTAACGTGACGGCTTGCTTTTCACCAGTGTCTCGTCGTGCGAGCATCACCTGTCCTTTTTCGATGTCCTTTGGTCCTACTTCTACACGTAGCGGAATACCCTGCATTTCACACTCGTTGAATTTCCAGCCTGGCTGTTTATCGCTTGCGTCAATGTCAGCTCGTGCGATGCGGGCGAGGCGATCTTTCAATTCGTAGGCATGATCCAGCACACCTTCTTTATGAGAAGCGATTGGCACGATACGCACTTGGGTTGGCGCAATATTTGGCGGGAGGACAAGGCCTCTGTCATCGCCATGTACCATGATCATAGCGCCGATAATTCTTGTTGTGAAGCCCCATGAAGTCTGCTGGACATGCTCTAGTTTTCCTTCACGGTTTAAAAATTCAATACCAAACGCCTTTGCAAATCCGTTCCCGAAGAAATGAGAAGTGGCAGTTTGGAGCGCTTTTCCATCATGCATCAAGCTTTCGACCGTATAGGTGAAGCGGGCGCCGGCGAATTTTTCCTTCTCTGTTTTTCTCCCTTTAATGACAGGAATGGCAAGGAGATCTTCGCAAAGAGAAGCGTAAGTGTGAAGCATTCTTTCTGTTTCTTCAATCGCTTCTTGCTCAGTCTCATGGCACGTGTGCCCTTCCTGCCATAGGAATTCAAGGGTTCTGAGGAAGGGACGTGTTGTCTTTTCCCAGCGGACGACATTGGCCCATTGGTTATATAGCTTTGGTAAATCGCGGTAGGAATGAATAATGTTTTTGTAATGCTCAGCGAACAGCACTTCAGAGGTTGGTCTGACGCAGAGCCTTTCTTGTAATTCGGATTCACCGCCATGTGTGACCCACGCCACTTCAGGAGCAAAGTCTTCGATATGATCCTTTTCCTGCTGTAGCAGACTCTCTGGGATAAAGAGCGGCATATAGACATTCTCATGACCCGTCTCTTTAATCTGGCGGTCAAGTTCGTCGCGAATATTCTCCCAGATTTTAAAGCCGTACGGCTGAATGATCATACTGCCTCTCACGCTTGAATAATCGACGAGCCGCGCCTTTGTGACAACATCTGTATACCACTGGGCAAAGTCGTCTTCCATGCTTGTAATTTTCTCAACAAATTGTTTCTTTGACATTGCAGGTTCCTCCTTTTTAAAAAACAAAAAAGCTGTACTTTAAGTTAGGGACCATTCCTGGTGGTACCACCCTAATTTAAAGCACAGCTTTACACTCAATCATGATAACGGTATGAACCGCTGTATGAAACAGAACTAAATCGGCAGGTTCACTTGAAGATGTCAGTAGGAACTTCTCAGCACCGTTCCTTCTCTGTTAAAGATCGATTCAAGCTACTATTCCAGATCTACGTTGATCCTTGTTCGTTGATTTTTCATCAGTTTACCTGTAAATGGAGGAGAAAGCAAGTTGTTCTGATTCCCTTTACAGCGCCTTTTGCTTAAGGATTGGAATGGCAGTATTTTTCTATTTTTACAGCTTGCGAGTTATGAAAGGCTATGCTAATATATTTGAAGAAAAAAATAGACTTGTATAACCTCAATAATATGGTTTGAGGGTTTCTACCAGGATCCGATAAATCCTGATTACAAAAGCGCGCTTTCCTTTTTTGTAATCAGGGTTTTTTTGTTTGTCTGCACCCTGTATCAAAAGTGAAAGCGATGATATACAGAAGGGATGTTAGACATGAACTGGAGAGTATATTTATTAGCCGTTTCTACTTTTGCGGTTGGATTAGTTGAGCTTGTGGTCGGGGGCATTCTGCCAAGCCTTGCAGAGGATTTGAATGTGTCTCTGGCAACAGCGGGGCAGCTCATTACGGTATTTGCGATTGTGTATGCCATTTCAGCACCCGTGCTGCTGACTGCGACAGCCAAAATCGAACGAAAGCGTCTTTATTTAATCGCGTTATTGGTGTTTACATTAGGAAATGTTTTCACTTATTTTAGTTCGACCTTTGCCCTTGTGATGATTTCAAGGGTATTGATCGCAATGAGCACAGCGCTTGTGGTGGTGTTATCTTTGACGATCACTGCCAAATTAGTGGAACCAGCGCATCGTGCGAAGGCTTTAGGGCTGATTTTTATAGGAATTAGTTCTTCACTTGTTCTCGGTGTACCGATCGGTATTTTTATTACTGAGAGCTTTGGCTGGAGAGTGATGTTTTTAGGAATCAGTATTCTGTCTGCCATATCGATGGTGCTGATCTATTTTCTATTGGAAAAAATGCCTGTTGAAAAAGTGACGCCTCTTAGAGAGCAGATTCGCTCTTTAGGGCATCCGAAAATTTTTAGTGCACACCTGATTAGTTTGTTTATGCTTGCAGGGCATTATATGCTTTATTCTTATTTCACGCCATTTCTGATGGAAGTTCTGCATATGACCCCGTTTTGGATTAGTATTTGTTATTTGATCTTCGGGCTTGCGTCTATAGGCGGGAATGGGTTTGGCGGCTGGCTGAGTGACAGACTGGGTTCAGGGAAAGCCATTTTACTTGTGACAATAGCGTTTGCGGTTGTCATGTTTACCATTCCTTATACAGCGGGTGTGTTCGCGCTCTTTATGGTGATGGTTGTCCTTTGGGGTGCGCTCAGCTGGGCATTGACGCCTGCTTTGCAGAGCTATTTGATTCAAACAGATCCGGTCACGTCGGATATTCAGCAGAGCTTAAATACATCGGCCTTGCAAATCGGCATTTCGATTGGATCAGCGGTTGGCGGAGTCATGTTTACGATGACCGGTTCATCTGTTGATCTGGCTAAATTCGGTGCTGTGTTTGTACTGATTGCCTTTAGCTGTGCGGTGATTTCGCTTAAGAGACCGCCGCTTTATATGGATCGTCAGCATCATGCTGAATAGAAGACAAAGGGCTAAAATCAAGATCATTTTAGCCCTTTGTCAACAATCTATTGCTGCCTAAAGATAGGCAGCTTTTTTATGTTCATTTCAAATTCAAAATACCATTCTATTCAAAAACGGCCATTTCGCTGATTGGTTGGAAGCCGGCACGTTGGTAAATATTTTTGCCGTCCGCTGATGCTTGTAAGATGACACACTTTTGTTTATTCTCTGTCTGGGTTAGAAGGTAATGAAACATGTCACTGCCAAGTCCTTTTCCGCGGTGTTCTGCCCTTGTTATGACATCATAAATACCGTAGCTGTCGTTTGTCTCGAATAATAAGCCTGTTGTGACCGGCTTATGGTGTTCATACCCCACGAACATGCGGGCTTTTGAGTGTAATGCTTCAATTGAAAAACGCTGGAAATAAACTTCTAAGGCGGCGGCCTCAGCAGACCCTTTAAATAGTTCAATAAAGATATGTTTGTAATCAAAGAGTGTCTGCTCATCAAGTACTTCCTTGATTGTAAGTGATGAGGATGTGACTGGATCAATATCACCTGTATGCTCAAGCATCATGATGGTATTGCGTTCGACCTCTTGAAGCTGATATTCCTTCAATAAGTCAGCCCAATCAGGATGGAGTAAATGATGATCGATCCATGTGCTGAAGATGAGTTTCTGTGACCGCATGTGTTCAATGGCTGCTTTCACTTTTTTCGGATCTTGGATTTGAGCTGATGTCGGTAAGAGCAAATTGAACGTGTCAGTCGAAATATGAGTATTGGATAGAACGAAATCGTCAGTTGCGAGAAAGGTTCCGTTCACAGCAGAAGAAAACAGGTGTATCTTTTCTTCTAATTGGCGAACGGCCATTTGTTGTTCGCGTTTCATTTAGCTCACCTTTTTCATTATGATAAATTGGATGACATCCCCATGATTATAGCATGTGACAGGATGAGTGGAATCTAGTAAAAAAGTACATATGCAATTTTCAGGTCTGTTGACCTATTATTTTACTCACGTCGACATTTCTTTTGACTCCTTTCTTAATTATTAGTACCATTTTATTAACCAGTTAAGAGTGGAGGTTCAGATGGAAACAAAAGAACAGATTGTATTAAAAGCGATTCAAGATCTGATTATGCATAGGGAAAAGAGACGGAATGATCCAACAGATCCACTGATTACCACGACTGATACACTCAAACAAGAATGGACACTCACACAGCTTCACATTTTATCAATGATTCAAGCCAATCCAAACGAATCAAATAATACATTTCTATCTCAACAACTGAAACTATCAAAGCCAGCTATTACAAAGGCCGTGAAAAAACTAATTGAAAAAGGCATGGTGGACTATTGCCACCGGCAAGGGGATAAGAAATCTGTCTATTATTCTTTGACAGAGGAAGGCCAGCAATTGGCTGCGCTGCATGATGAACTACATGATAAAGCAGTCACGTCCTATTTAGAATTTCTCCACCAATTTCATGAGGATGAATTACAAATCATTGAGCGCTTCTTAAAGGCTTGGAAAGAAAAGATATAGATAAAAAAACCGAAACCATCGCACAAAAGAAGATGATGGTTTCGGTTTTTTTATGGTAAAATTAACATATATTAACGTTGTTCTTAGCCGTGATGAAAGGGAGGGAGCTTCACTGGAGAAAGAAATGATAGAAAATTATAAAAAATACGCATTCATCATGCCATTCGTGGGATTGTTTGTCAGCTTGCTATTATTTGTTTACTTTTTTGGCATCACAGGAGTTGAAGGATCAATTTGGGCTGCTGCTTTGTATTGTGCTCTGCCCTTTTTGGTGAATACGATATGTTTCTTGCCTGTATGTATTTATTTTAAAGTCAGCAAAAAAAGTGAGGAACATACATGATTGTCGTCAGTGCTTGTCTTGCTGGGATGAAGGTTCGTTATAATGGCAGCCATCGATTAGATCAGCGTATTGAGGAGCTTGTTCAAGAGGGAAAGGCAGTCACAGTTTGCCCTGAGCTGCTTGGCGGCTTCTCCACGCCAAGACCTCCCGCGGAAATCATTGGCGGAGACGGATATGATGTATTACAGGGCCTCGCCTCCGTGATTGATGTGCATGGAACTGATGTCACGGAGATGTATGTAAAAGGTGCGACGGCCACGCTGGAACAGGTTCAGTCTCTGAAAGCGACAGCGGTAGTGTTAAAAGAGTACAGCCCTTCCTGCGGCAGCCGGATGATTTATCGCGGAGATTTTAACGGCAGGACAAAAGCTGGTGATGGTGTGACATCCGCCTTGCTTAAACAGCACGGAATTCAGGTATTCTCTGAGGAGGATGATTGGATTTCGCTGTTTTAATAGGTGTGGTGTGAATAGAAGGAGGAGTTAGGTTGAAAAAGTGGATAATTGGTTTAGTCGTCATTATTTTATTAGGAATTGGTCTTTATTTTATAATCAATGCAAAAACATACTCTTTTGATGATGTGGCCTCAATTGATCATAACAAGGTGACTTCGATTCAAATTGAGCATGATAATGAGCGTGTTATGGTGGAAAAGAAAGCGGATATTCAAAAGTTACTCAAGGAATTTTCGGGTATGAAATTAAAGAAGGTAAATGACTCTAAAAAAGACACAAAAGAGTCTTATTGGATCAGGGTGTTAGAGGATGGCAAAGTGATATACGGATTCATCTTTTACGATCAAGCTTATTTAGAAACATATGATGGTTCTAAAACAAAAAATCGGATCAGCGAATATCAAATCGTTGACGCCAATCAAGTTGATATGGGAAAATATATCAAATAACTCAGTCAGAATGTCATGCATGATCAATAGAAAATTCGGGTATAGTGCTTGGTAAGTAAAAAGGAAGCGGAGGTTTGTTTGATGAGTGGATTAACAGATACAGTCACATTAGCAAATGGAGTAAAAATGCCGAAGCTAGGCTTTGGTGTATGGCAGGTAAAAGATGGAGATGAGGCTGTAAATGCAGTCAAAGACGCTCTTGAAGCGGGCTACCGCAGCATTGATACAGCAGCAGCCTATCAAAATGAAGAAGGGGTAGGCAAAGCCATTCAGCAATCAGGCCTCTCTCGCGATGATCTATTCATTACGACAAAGGTCTGGAATAATGATCAAGGCTATGAATCAACACTCGAAGCCTTTGAAACAAGTATGAACAAGCTGGGGCTAGATGTATTAGACCTTTATTTAATTCATTGGCCTGTTGAAGGCAAATATAAAGAAACATGGAAAGCGCTAGAAAAACTATATAAGGATGGACGCGTTCGAGCGATCGGAGTGTGTAATTTCCATCAGCATCATTTAGAGGATTTATTGGAAGAGGCTGAAGTTGTGCCAATGGTGAATCAAATCGAGCTGCATCCGAAGCTGACGCAGGAGCCTTTACGAGACTACTGCAAATCGAAAGGAATTCATGTAGAGGCGTGGTCACCATTAGGAAGCGGGAAGCTTCTAAACCATCCTGTTCTTCAGGATATCGCGAAAAAACATGATAAGTCAGTAGCGCAAGTGATTCTTCGCTGGGACTTGCAGCATGGCATTATCACCATTCCAAAATCTGTGACGAAGAGTCGAATCATCGAAAACACACAAGTCTTCGATTTCGAGCTGTCCACACATGAGATGGGTGTCATTGATCAGCTCAATGAAGATGAGCGCACAGGTCCAGATCCAGATAACTTTAATTTTTAATCGAAAGAAAAGCACAGGTACGATGCCTGTGCTTTTTTATTTGCCTTCATGTGTAGACAGTTTTTTGAGGTTGAAATGTCTCAATGATTTGAATGGCGTCGATAATCTTTTCTTTAGCATAGTCTCCAATCAAACAAATCGAATATATGAGAAGAAAGGCCCTTCCGTTTTATGGAATTGAGCCGCCGACATTGCCTTTAGGTATGTATTTCCTGTATGATAAAGAATGGTATGTTTTGATTAAATTTAAGAGGTGTTTATATAGATGGAAAAACAATATCGCGTTTTACTTTACTATCAATATGTCCCCATTGAGGATCCAGAGACGTTTACAGCAGAGCATTTAGCATTCTGTAAGGAGCTTGGTTTGTTAGGCCGTATCCTCGTATCAGCAGAAGGCTTGAACGGCACGGTTTCTGGAACCATTGAGCAAACGGACAAGTACATGCAAGCGTTAAAAGAAGATCCGCGCTTTGCGTCTATGCCGATCAAAATTGACGAAGCAGATGGTCATGCATTTAAGAAAATGCACGTCCGCCATCGGAAGGAATTAGTGAACCTTAGCCTTGAGGATGACGTGAATCCGTTAGAATTAACGGGGAAACATCTTAGCCCGGTCGAATTTTACGAGCAAATGCAATCACCTGATACTGTTGTGATTGATGCACGTAATGATTACGAGTTTGATGTGGGTCACTTCAGAGGGGCAGTCCGTCCTGATATTGAGACATTCCGTGAATTACCTGAGTGGATTCGTGACAATAAAGAGATTCTTGAAGGGAAAAAAATCCTGACTTATTGCACGGGCGGCGTACGCTGTGAGAAATTCTCAGGCTGGTTAAAGCGTGAAGGCTTTGAAGATGTCTCTCAGCTTGACGGTGGAATTGTCACTTACGGAAAAGACCCAGAAGTACAAGGGAAGCTATGGGACGGTCAATGCTATGTGTTTGATAATCGCTTAACAGTACCAGTGAATCAAACAGAGCATGTGGTTGTCGGAAAAGATTTCTTCACTGGTGAGCCTTGTGAGCGTTATGTGAACTGTGCGAACCCTGCATGTAACCGCAAGATGATTGCCACTGAAGAGAGTGAGCATAAGTATATGCGCAGTTGCAGTCATGAATGCCGCACAAGCGAACGGAACCTGTATGTGAAACAGCACAATTTATCTGAAGAAGAAGTTCAAGAAAGACTAGCTGTCATTGAAAAAGAACAAACGATTTCACAAGGATAGAGGGAACCCCCTTTATCCTTTTTTCTATACATGGCAGGGTTTAAAAGGGAGAGGAAGTCATTTCCTCTATCTTTTTTGTTTTGTTTTTTTCAAAATAAGGGTAAAGGTAGTTATTCAGTCTAATAGATTGAACAGTTGAAAAAGCGCTTTCTTTTGAAATAAGCATGTTCGACTATTTCAGAAAATGAAGAATTGAGAGATAATATAGCAGGCGAAAAAATGAACAAGGGTAAAGGTTTATTATAAGAAATATTTTCCAGTGAAATGAAAGGTGAGCTGCTTGCTTGACACATGCTCCGTATTTTAATCGAAAGGTGTTATGAACATGAATCATTTGCATCGTAGGATGGGAACTTTCGCTTTAATGATGGTAGGTCTTGGCTCAATCATTGGTTCAGGATGGCTCTTCGGTGCTTGGCGTGCGGCTCAAATCGCCGGCCCTGCTGCTATTTTATCCTGGCTGATTGGGATGGTTGTGATTTTATTTATCGCTTTGTCTTATAGTGAACTCGGATCGATGTTTCCAGAGGCAGGCGGAATGGTGAAATATACGCAATATTCACACGGATCTTTTATTGGGTTTATTGCAGCTTGGGCGAACTGGATCGCCATTGTTTCTGTCATTCCTGTTGAGGCGGTTGCTTCTGTCCAGTACATGAGCTCGTGGCCTTGGGAGTGGGCAAAGTGGACAACCCATTTGGTTACAAAAGGGGTGTTAACGACAGAAGGGCTCATGGTTGCCAGTGTGCTTCTTGTGATTTACTTTCTGCTGAATTATTGGACAGTTGGGTTATTTTCAAAAGCGAATACATTCATTACCGTGTTTAAAATTGTCATTCCAGGATTAACAATTGGTGCGCTCTTATTCGTAGGTTTTCATAGTGAGAATTTTACTTCTGGAACAAGTATTGCTCCTAACGGCTGGGCGAGTGTGCTGACGGCTGTTGCAACATCAGGGATTGTGTTTGCCTTTAATGGCTTCCAAAGCCCGATTAATATGGCTGGTGAGGCAAAAAATCCAGGCCGGTCGATTCCAATTGCTATTGTCGGATCAATTTTTATTGCAACTGTGATTTATGTCCTTTTACAAGTTGCCTTTATCGGTGCTGTTGATCCTTCTATGATTGTGAACGGATGGGGTCATTTGAATTTCAACTCGCCATTTGCGGACCTTGCCATTGCGCTTGGGATTAACTGGCTTGTTCTGATTTTATATGCGGATGCATTTGTTTCACCTTCTGGTACAGGAATTACGTATACCGCAACGACGTCTCGTATGATTTATGGAATGGAAAAAAACAAATACATGCCAAGTGTGCTTGGCCGTCTGCACCCTATTTACGGCGTGCCTCGTCCAGCAATGTTTTTTAACTTAGCCGTATCGTTTATTTTTCTGTTTTTATTTAGAGGCTGGGGTGTGCTTGCTGAAATTATCTCTGTCGCAACACTCATTTCGTATCTGACTGGACCAGTGACCGTCATGACGCTGAGAAAGACAGGGACAGATTTATATCGACCGCTTCGAATAAAAGGACTCAGCATCATTGCTCCTCTCGGTTTTGTCTTTGCCTCATTGACGCTGTATTGGGCAAGATGGCCGTTAACAGGTCAGGTGCTGTTCATTATTCTCATCGGTCTCCCTATCTATTTTTACTATCAAGCAAAAGCGAAGTGGAAAGGCTTCGGCCGCAACTTTAAAGCGGGAGCTTGGATGGTTGTGTACCTGCTTGTGATGATGACGATTTCCTGCCTTGGCAGTGACAAATTCGGGGGCTATAACGTCATTCATTATGGGTGGGACATGGCACTGATTACAGTGGTTGCTCTGCTATTTTATATGTGGGCACTCAAAAGTGGATATGAAACAGAGTTTTTAGAGGATGCGAAAAAAATTAATGATGAGCTGCGTGCTTCTCAGAAAGAAGCTGCGGCAACCAAAGAATAAAGAAACGGCTGCCTGAACATTGCGGGCAGCCGTTTTTATTTGGATGAATGATGCATCACATGCTGCTTCAGCCAAGTGGTGACGCCGCGCAAAACGGCAGCTGTGACAAGTGAAATGAGCACATATCTCCAAAGTTGACCTAAGCCTTGTCCACTCAGCCAGAACACGATGCCTAGAATGATGAGGGTGAACATAAGCAAGAATAAAAATGATGCAGACCAGAAAAAAGCCTTCATAGAAGGTCACCTCCTCTGGAGTAATGTATGCAGGCTGATGCACGATCAGACCAGTAATGATGAGGTAGAATAATTTATGAATTATATTGCAAAAGTCAGATAAAAACACCAAGTGATTTGACAGTTGTGTTAAGATGAGAGCATATTTTGAGTAAAGTTGTTGGTGATAGACGGAGGTGTTTGGAAATGCAGATTCAAAAGGTTCTAAACAATAATGTCATTAGTGTCATAGACGAACAAGGAAAAGAAATCGTCGTCATGGGAAGAGGCATCGCTTTCCAGCGACGTCCCGGGGACCCGGTGGATGAAGCGTTAATTGATAAAGTCTTCCGCCTAGAGGATCATTCCGTTCACGAGCGGATGAAAATGCTGCTTCAAGAGGTTCCGTATGATGTGGTCAAGGTGACCGAGGAAATGATCCAATATGCACATACAAAGCTGAACCGAAGATTAAACGAAAGTCTGCATGTATCGCTGGCAGACCATATTCATTACGCCATTGAACGGCTAAAGAAAAATCATCTGATTGAGAATTCGCTTATTTGGGAGATTAAACGCTTATACAAAGATGAATTTCTCGTGGCAAAGGACTGTCTTGAAATGATTGAAGAGCGTCTTCATATTGAACTGCCTGAGGATGAAGCAGGCTTTATTGCCATGCATATCATTAACGCAGAGCTCAATGAGGATATGAATACGACCGTTAATATCACAAAGGAAGTCAATGCCATTCTCACCATTGTGAAATATCATCTCAACATGGAATTTGATGAGGACTCACTCAACTTTTATCGTTTTCTCACGCATTTACGCTTTTTCGTCCAGCGGCTGATTAACGAAACACTGCTTGTCAGCGAAGATCAGGACTTATATCAGCTGATTAAAGTGAAATATCCGAAAGCATACGATTGCGCAAAGAAAATTGCAGAATATGTCTATCAAACCTATCACCGAGATCTCACATCAGAGGAGATGCTGTATCTATCAATTCATTTGAATCGACTGATCAAACGAGAAAAATAATGATAGATTTTAAAAGAAAGCGTTGACATGAGAAAAGGTGAGTGGTACTATTTGCTCATAAACATAAAAGAATACGGTTTCACAATGATCGTCTTAGAGGATTGTGACTGTTCGGCAGGCAAAACCTAAACGTTCACTAAAAAAGCGCAACAGCAAGCTGCGACTATTTTTGGTGCCCGTTTAGGTTTTTATTTTGCCCAAAAACGTATTTTTTTCAAAAAAAGGGGGTTTTTGTATGAGTCATCGTCAATTAGCAGAAGACATTATCAAACATATTGGCACAGAGAAAAACGTTCATTCATTGGTGCATTGCGCCACAAGACTTCGCTTCACTTTAAATGATAGATCAAAAGCAGATAAAGCGGCCATTGAAAAGTTAAATGGTGTCGTCACAGTCATGGAAAGCGGCGGCCAATTTCAAGTGGTCATTGGCAATACCGTACCAGAGGTTTATCGTGAAATTGGAGAGTTTACGAATCTATTAGAGGATTCCTCTGCTTCATCTGCAAAATCAGGTGAAGAGAGCACAAGCCTTTTCGGAAAATTCGTTGACATTGTATCGGGGATTTTCACACCACTTCTCGGTGTCATGGCGGGTGCAGGTATTTTAAAAGGTCTATTAGGCATCTGTATCAATGCGAAATGGTTATCTCCTGAAGATACGTCGTACCAAATTTTATTTGCTGCGTCTGACAGCTTGTTCTACTTCCTGCCATTATTGCTCGCATTCACTTCTGCTAGGAAGTTTAAAGCGAATCCGTTTGTCGCTGTGACGATTGCAGGTGCACTGATTTACCCAACTATTCAAGAATTGTCAAAAGGCGGCGGAGATGTAACCTTCTTCGGAATTCCAGTCGTCTTAATGTCTTATACATCTACGGTCATCCCAATCATTTTGGCAGTGTTTGTCATGGGATATATCGAACGTTTCTTTAACAAAGTCATTCATGAAAGTGTCAAAAACTTTATTACACCACTCATTTTACTTGTGACGGTTGTTCCGCTGACACTCATCGTATTTGGACCATTTGGTGTGTATGCAGGGAATGGCATTGCAGCTGTTTTGCTGAAAGTATTCTCCTTTAGTCCTACACTTGCAGGTGCTTTAATTGCGATGGCTTGGCAGATTCTTGTCATCTTCGGTATCCATTGGGGACTTGTGCCAGTGATTTTAAATAATATCGCAGTCCATGGGAAAGATCATATCAAGCCGGCAACTGCGCCAGCTGTCTTCTCACAAGCCGGTGCTTCCATTGGTGTTATGCTGAAAACAAAGAATAAAAAGCTGAAATCATTGGCTGGATCAACAGCAGTTTCTGCTGTGTTTGGGATCACGGAGCCAGCTGTATACGGGGTCACGCTTCGTTTGAAAAAACCATTTATTGCAGCTGTTATCTCTGCCGGAGTCGGAGGTGCGATCATCGGTTATTCACAAAGTATTGCGATTGCGTCAGGTCTTCCAAGTTTACTGACACTTCCGATTTTCTACGGTCAAGGCTTTACAGGGTTCATCATCGGAATCTCGGTCTCGTTCGTCCTTTCTATCATCCTAACCTATTTGATTGGATTTAAAGATCCAGTAGATGAAGATGAAACGCCGGCAGCCGCTCCTGCAACGCCAATTGAAAACGAACATGGGGTCAAAGCAGCTCATGTGAAAAGTCCTTTAAAAGGCGAGGTCATCAAGCTGGAGGAAGTGCAGGATAAAGCATTCTCATCTGGTGCACTAGGAAAGGGCGCAGCCATCATTCCATCAGAAGGAAAGCTGTTTGCACCAGTATCAGGAGTTGTGACAACGGTGTTCCCAACTGGACATGCGTATGGTCTAACCTCTGAAAGCGGAGCAGAAGTACTTATTCACATTGGACTGGATACCGTACAATTAGGCGGTCAGCATTTTACCCCGAAGGTTGTTCAGGGGCAAACCATCACAGAAGGTGAACTGCTTGCAGAGTTTGATATCGAAGCCATCCAAGCCTCAGGCTTGTCAGTCACAACACCCGTTATTATTACCAATTCAGGTGAGTTTAGCGATATCATTGAAACAGAAGAGAAACAAATCATACCAGGACAATCATTTTTACATCTAGTTTAATCAAGAGGAGGAAGGAATCATGAGATATTCAACACTAGCATCATTTCCAAAAGACTTTTTCTGGGGCGGATCTACTTCCGCCTATCAGGTAGAGGGTGCATGGAACGAGGATGGCAAGGGGCCTTCTGTCATTGACATGAGAGCAAGTTATCCTGAAGGGACAACGGATTTTAAAGTCGCAAGCGATCACTATCATCGTTATAAAGAGGATGTGAAGATGTTTGCAGAAATGGGTTTGAAGGCTTATCGCTTTTCCATTGCGTGGACACGGATCATTCCAAATGGAGATGGGGAGATCAATCAAAAGGGCATTGAATTCTATCATTCACTCATCGATGAATTGCGCCGCTATGACATTGAACCAATCGTGACAATGTATCATTTTGATCTGCCTCATGCGCTTCAAGTAAAGGGCGGGTGGTCTAACCGCGGGACAGTGGATGCGTTTGAACGCTATGCAGAGGTGCTATTCAAGGAGTATGGTCAGAAGGTGAAATATTGGCTGACCATTAATGAACAAAACATGATGATCTTACATGGATCAGCCCTCGGTACACTTGATCCGAATTTAGAAAATCCGAAAAAAGAACTGTATCAGCAGAATCATCATATGCTCGTTGCACAGGCAAAAGCCATGACGCTTTGTCATCAAATGCTGCCTGAAGCGAAAATTGGACCAGCGCCAAACATTGCGCTCATTTATCCCGCTTCTCCAAAGCCTGAAGATGTGCTTGCTGCGGCGAATTACAATGCGATCCGCAACTGGCTTTATCTAGATATGGCGGTGTTCGGCCGTTATAATAACCTTGCTTGGGCGTACATGAAAGAAAAAGACATTCTTCCTGTCATCGAAGAGGGAGATATGAATATTTTGAAAAGCGCGAAGCCAGACTTCATTGCCTTTAACTACTATACCTCTCAAACGGTTGAAGCGAGTAAAGGAGATGGCAATGACGAATTTGCACGCGGCGGAGATCAGCATTTGAAATCCGGTGAAGATGGTGTCTACAAAGGCGGCAACAACCCATTCTTAAGCAAAAATGCGTTTGGCTGGGAGATTGACCCTGTCGGCTTCCGTTCAACGATGCGCGAGATTTATGACCGCTATCAGCTGCCGCTTATTATCACGGAAAACGGATTGGGTGCTTTCGACAAGTTAGAAGAAGATGGTTCAATCCAAGATGATTATCGAATTGATTATTTAGAAAAGCATATCGAACAAATCAAATGGGCGATCACAGATGGCGTCGAGGTATTCGGATACTGCCCGTGGTCAGCCATCGACTTAATCAGCACACACCAAGGTTGCTCCAAGCGCTACGGGTTCATCTACGTCAATCGCGACGAATTTGACCTAAAAGACCTCAAAAGAATTCGCAAAAAGAGCTCTTATTGGTATGAAACCTTGATTCAGCAAAATGGAGACAACATCGGGAAGTAACGATAAAAAAGCCAATCACCTTATGCGGGTGGCTGGCTTTTTTTCGTTCACTTTATTGGCAAGATCATATTGTTCGAGTTGTTCTAACATGATAGTCTGATGATATATTGTAAAAATTGGTTAAATATCCATTATAAGAAAGGGGCTGTTAATATGATGACAATTCTTTATATGTTCTTCCTATTGTTTTTCATTTTTTATGGTTTGAATTATATAGGACAGAAATTAATTGCGAAGGAATATCCAATGAACCATGGATTGATTGTGACGCTGTCAGCTGTGGAAGGTATTCTTGTTTTCGTCATTGTTGGTGTGAATGCGAAATTCCCATTTTTATTTACAGTATTTATGTCCGTTCACATCTAACTCTCTACTATCATTATACCCCGAATTTAATGAAATTTATAGACTGTTTTCCCCCTATATCTAGCCGTATACTGTTATACGCAAGTCAAAAACGATAAGGGGTGTGGCTGTATGAATGACAAGCAAAAGATGTTAGATCCAGGGCCATTTTTTCATGGGACAAAAGCGGAATTGAAGATTGGGGATCTGCTTGAACCGCTGCATTTATCCAATTATCAGGATAAAAAATCGAACCATATTTATTTCACCGGAACACTAAACGCAGCCAAATGGGGTGCTGAGTTAGCCAGGTCTGCTACGAAAGAAAGAATTTATATTGTAGAACCGTTAGGCGAGTTTGAAAATGATCCCAATGTGACGGACAAAAGATTTCCCGGCAACCCAACACGTTCTTATCGATCGAAATCTCCGTTGAAAATAGTCGCAGAATTAGGTTCATGGGAAAGACATTCCGATGAAGAAATCAATCATATGCTGAGCTCCTTAAAAAAATTAAGTGAAGAAGGAAAAAATGTCATCTACGATTGATGTTACGTATATTTAAATAAAACAAAGGCCGCCTCATGAACTGGGCGGCCTTTTATTTGATCTTATTGGAACAACGCATCCATCAGCTCATCAAATGTTTTGGATTGCTTGAGGGCGCGAATGCGGTCTGGATTGTCTAGTAAATCGACGGCCTGTTCAAAGAATTGGTTCATGCAGGCAGCGTCATCCTTATGAATCGCTAGTAAAAAGACAATTGATACTTGGTCTCCCTGCCAGTCAATCGGCTGTTTTAAGTGTGCGATGGCTACAGAGGAAGTGCCTTCATTTGTGATGAGCGGGTGCGGCATTGCAATACCGCTGCCAAGATAGGTAGACGACATTTGCTCACGCTCAAGCACCGAGGACCGAAAAGAAGACGATACTAGCTGATGCGCCTCCAAACGGCTGCATAATATATCTAATACCTCATCCTTGCTGCTTAGGTCAGTATTCATTAAAGTCAATCGCTCTTGAAAAAACGCCATCAGCTCTTTTGAGGGTGCCCCGTGTCCATTTAATAAATGAATGACTTCATTCACACGCTGTAAATCATGCTGTTCAAAAAAGGCACTGACCTGAATGACTGGTTTCCCCTTTGATGTGAGTGGAACAGTTGTGATGATGACGTCACACGGCAAAGAGGAGCTCATAAGATAATCCTGATAGGAATAGAGCTCAACGATGTCAAGCTCGTGCTGAAAGGCTGACTTCAATTTAATTTCAAGGAGCCTTGCCGTCCCTAGTCCAGACCCGCACACGATAATGGCTTTCTTTTTTTGCGAGGTGTCGAGCTGACTTCTTTCAAATGAAGCAGCGATATGCAAGGCAACATATGCGGCCTCGTCTTCATTTGGTGTACGCACCAGCTGTAAGGCATTTAGTCCGCTGACAGCCAAATCAAAAGGGTAAGGATAGGACGCTTTGATCTCATGCAAAAGCGGATTTTGTAAGGATACGCCATATTGAATTCGATTTAATAGCGGCTTCATATGAAGCATCAAGTCCTGCTGCAGTATGCTGTCATCAGCAAAACGATGACCGCTGGTTTTTTCAATATGCTGTAGAAAGACTGTAACCGCCTGTTGGACTTCCAATGTTGTCTGATGCAGGGCGGCTTCTTTCCACGTTTGATTCGCCAATAGATGCATGACTAAGTAATCTGTTTCATCCTCTGATAGGGTCACATAAAAAGTGTCACTCACCTGCTGTATGATTTTTTGTGCAATTCTCATTAAAACTGGTGATCTTTGTGTGCGGACAGTACTAGCGGATACCCGCTGGTTTTTTCGTGTTTGCTGAATCGCAATGGCTAAGTGAATGACTAAATTTTTTAAGGCAATGTCTTTAATGAGCAATGACTCTTGATGCAGGTTCGTCAACACAATAGATCGAATAGTTTCAAGAGAAATATCAGGAAAATGGAGCTGCTCCCGCTCGGTGATATGAGAGAGAGCAGGCTCTTCTTCAAGAAGTAAGTCTGCATAGCATGTTCTTTTTTGCAGCTCGTCTCCTTCAATCTTTAAGCCAAATCCAGGCTTTGATACAAGGGTCATGCCGTAACGGGCTAACATCTCTCGTCCTTTTTTCAAATCACTGCTGACCGTCATGCGGCTGATAAACAGTTCTTCAGCCAGCTGGTCAATTTTTAAGTAATCTGATTGAAGCAGCAGCTTTCTCATCATAAATCGTACACGCTCTTCTGGCATGACGGGGACAAGAGAGCGGGCAGGAAGTTTTTGTTGATGAAGCCAAAGTAAGAAAGCGTCTTGGTCACTCGTTAAAAGAGTATATCCCTTTCCGCGAATCGTTTTAATCATGGCTCCAGCTTCCTTTAAATACTCATTTGCTTCCTTGATTAAATTGCGGATAGAGCGGTCAGATAAGCGAAAAGAGGCAGTGAGCTCCTCCAGCTTCACGAACCCCTTCGTTTCAAATAGCCGCTGAATCAGCTGATAGGTTCGAGGATCTGCCGTCATCATCATTGCGCGGCTCCTTGCGCCTGTAAGGCATCCGTTCCAAGAGCGATGGCGCCCATTAAACCAGATAATCCATCAAAGGATGGTTTTGTGATAATTTCATCTAAAGGCTTTGGCAGCTGCAAATAGCCGTGAAGCCGCTTGTCTGTTTCATCAAGAATAAGTGGCAGCATAGCTGGCTGCTTCATCACGCCTCCACCTAAAATGATGCGTTCTGGTGAAAGGGTGAGCAGCAGGTTAGCAGTCATCTGCCCGAGATAGTAAGCATGAAGTGACCAGGCAGGATGATCCTCTGGCAGCATGGGTGCCAGTGTATGATAGCGTCCTTCAATGGCAGGTCCAGATGCCAGTCCCTCTAAACAATCATGATGTATAGGGCAGCAGCCTCCGTAGGTGTCATGAGGATGCCGCTGAACGGTGATATGACCCATTTCTGGATGCAGCAATCCGTGAATAAGGCGATGTTCAATATAGGCCCCGCCGCCTATTCCAGTCCCAACAGTAATATAGACCAAGGAGGCAGGTTTTTCTGCTTCAGTTGAAAAACGGGCTTCTCCGAGTGCTGCACAGTTCACATCGGTATCAAGCTTCATCGGGATCCCGAGGGCTTGTTTTAAGGTAGAGAGGAAAGGGAATTGGCGCCAGGCCGTTTTTGGTGTGTCTAAAATCGTCCCATAGCTTGGGCTTTGTTCTTTCACATCGACAGGACCGAATGCCCCAATTCCAATTGCATCAACACGATTCTTTGTAAAGTAATCGATCACTTGCCGGCATGTTTCATCTGGATTCCCTGTTGCAAAGGAAGTCATGTGTTCAATTGTTCCGTCTGTTGTTCCGTAGCCGCAGACAAATTTCGTTCCGCCTGCTTCAATGCCTCCAATTCGCATGATCAATGCCCTCCATTAAAGAGGGGCGGAATCCAATGGATCCCGCCCCTACATGTTCATTTTTTCTTTACAATGTAGGTTTGTACCTGACAAGGTGTAAGCGGTTCAATGTGTAATGATCCATGTTGTGCTTTGAGTATCTGTCCTTCAGGTGTTTCTCCTAAATTCGCTGTTTCTCCGTGTTGTAGAGATGAACTATTGATTGAAGCGGCTGTTTGACGCGTTAAATATGGATTGAAGAGACGAATGACAATGCCTGTTCCATGCTCCTCTTTTTTCAGAGCGCTTAGAATGGCTCCATCTGTCTCGATGTCAAGCAGGCTATAAGTAGATTGTAAGTCTTCTTTTTCATCTCGGAAAGAGAAAATTAAACGACCGTTTAAAAAATCTGCCCGCTCGTAGCATTGAACAGGGGTGGTATACCGTTTGGCAAGCTGCGCTAAGTGTCCCTCGCTGACTGCATCCTTGCTATAGTGCATACCAAATGAGAATGACAGTGCACCTTGCAGCTGAGCGTCAGGTGTCTCCACAATTTTTTCCCCAGATGCGCGTCCTGGACGATAAAGGAGATTTTCTTTCCCCATTTTTCCGAAACAGCGGAAGAGCGTATACGCAATCGTTGTGTAACCTTCTCCTGTGATTTGGTATTCTCTCACGCAGGCGGTCAACAGAGCGGCACCATATGCTTCATCACGAAGTGCGACAAAGGATTGCATCGGTTCAATGGTGATCGGTTTTTCTTCCCAATGTTCATTGTTCCACCATTCAAGCTCTTGCGTGAGCTCTGTTGGGCGTTCGATTGTACCAAATTGTTGATCGCTTAGTGATACGTTTGATGCGATGCCTGTATCAAAAAGAACACGAAGGCGATGATCCAATGCATGGTTATCGACATCTACATGAAAACGGATGACAGCATCGTCTTTGTTTAATGCCACCTTCGCTGTGATCGGCAGTGAAGTCGCAGCCGATTGCTGAGAGCGCGCCTCTAGGTCATAAGGGACAGTGAGCTGAAGCTTGATGGTCAGCTCCTCTTGCAGGCCGCTTTTAGACACTGAGATGTCCGCTGATGAAAGATCTTTTGATGAGACATACAGATCCTCACGCGGTGGTGAATAGTTGTAAGAATCCCCATCGTCTCCGTTGTCTTCAAAGATCATTTGCTCAGAGAAGGTCTTGCCTGTTTGTTTGTCTGTGATGTCCAGTGATCCGTTGTCATTTGCCGCAATGCGGTAATACGTATTTTCGATCACGCGTCCTTTAGTTTCTTCCCATAGAGATTCGCTTGATTCATCGAAGACCATGCTCACTTGTGTATAGCCTACTGACGGTAAGTCGATGGCTTCAATCAGCAGCACGGCTTTCCATACTTGCTTTGGCATGTACACTTCTTTACTTGGGTTAAGAGAAATTTGCTGTGCCAGCACATAATCTGTGACATCGGTTTTGCTTTTCACTGTGTACTGAAGCGTTCGTCCATTTGCATCCTTTAGCGTAAATGGACGCTCCGTGATAAACGTTTCGACTTCAATGACTTCAGAGCGCGTTGAAGGCAGTGTATTGAATAAAGTGAACGTGATTTCCTGCTCTGTTTGCAGTCGAATAGCGATGAGACGCATGTGCAAGTCCACCAGATTCTCGGCGATTTCCTTTGCCTGCTTGTAGCGGAAGAAGACATCTTGGTTTGTCGTGTCACTATTACAGCCGCCAATGCTGTCATGCGCTGCATTTTCAAACATAAGGTACCAAATATCGCGAACCGTATCATGCGGATAGTCGTGTCCAAGCGAATAGCTAATCGTTAGGATGGGCTCCATCACATTCACGAGATAGTTTTCAATTTGATTGTTTAAGATTTTTAAATCCGCTCGTGTTGAAAAAATAGATTTGTGAATCCGCATATGCTTCGCATGAATGAGCTCTCCTTGTAATGTCTCAAAAGATGTCCGCTCTTTTTTCACGGCTGCAATATAATCTTCTAAACTGCTGATTTCATAGTGATGCTCGTCAAGTTCATTGGCTTTTTCTAATAAGTCAGGCAGGTTTTTGCGAATTGGTGCTTGGTCAAATCCGTTCGGGAAATAGACATTCTTTGTGGTGGCCTTTGCTTGCAATGCACCGATTTTTTCAGATAAAAAGGCTTGTAAGTCCTCATCCTTCTCAGGAATATTCCCGCCGTAGTAGTAGCCAAATGGCAGGTTCACAGCAAAGACTTCACTGCCGTCAGCGCCGCGCCAATTGAATTCAGTATGATTGGTCATATGGTCAGAAACGCCGCGCCAAAATGCTGTATCGACAATACCGAAGCCGCGATAAATTTGAGGCATTTGTGCGGATTGACCGAAGGAATCAGGGACATAGCCGACTTTCATCACGTGGCCGAACTGCTGACAGCGTTCAATCCCATATTGCAGGTTCCGCACAATCGATTCACCTGAAATGACGAGCTGGTCGGTTTGGGTATACCATGGGCCGATGATGAGACGTTTCGCTGTGACGAGCTTCTTGATTCGATTCTCATCCTCTGGACGCCATTTCAAATAATCATCTAATAAGGAAGCCTGGGCATCGAGCATGAAGTAATGGAACCTTTCATCTGTTTCAAGGGTATCTAAAATGTCCATTACGCTTTTCATTAAGTAGATACGGGAGCGGGAGGTGGTGAAATACCATTCCCGGTCCCAGTGAGTATGTGGAATCACATGTACATTGACAGTCATTGATCAACGACACCTTTCTTCGTTCAAATTATCCTTCTAGCACAAGGTCAAAATCGTCTTCTTCTTTCTGCTTCTGATCATGTTCCGGCGTTTTTGGCTCTTTTTTCTCAGAGAAATTCACAAGCAGGTTGGCGCCAATACCGATGACGAGTGCGCCAGTAAGGGCTCCGATTAAATAAGCCCACCAGTTTCCGACTGAGAAGAAGCCGTATAGCCCGCCAATTGGCGGCATGATGTCATGAACTCCTAATAATGCAGCGACCCCGCTTCCAACAGCACATGCGACAACATTGAGCGGAATCAATTTCAAAGGATTGACGAGGGTAAAAGGGATCGCCCCTTCCGTAATACCGATAATGCCCATAACAAGGCCGCCTCGCCCGGCTTCTCTAAAGGTTGGAGAGAAGTTGCGTTTTCGAATCAATGTCGCAAGCCCGTATCCAAGCGGTGGAATGACAATCGCAATATTGACAAGAATGGCAGGGAGGTAGACGCCTGATAGGAAGAGCGCGTTACCAGCCATCCATGCGGATTTATTCACCGGTCCGCCAAGATCGAAGCCAATCATCGCACCTAAAATGAGAGCGAGCGCAAGTGTACTTGTTCCATCAGCGACCATGCCTTTGATCCATTCAATTAATGCCGTGTTCAAAGCGCCTAATGGTCCGCCTAGAAGAACTGACATAAGAAGTCCGGTTAAGCCAACGGTAATCAGCGGCAGGATGAGCAGAGGGACGAGTCCAGCTGCAGAGCCTTGAATTTGAATTTTTCTTTTCACAAAAAGAGCAACATATCCTGCGAAGAAGCCTGCAATGACGGCACCTATAAATCCGGCATTTGTTGAGCTGGCAAGGGCACCGCCGATAAAACCAGCCGCAAGACCTGATTTATCTGCAATGGAATAGGCGATAAATCCAGCGAGCAGGACGTTCATTAAGCCAATGCCTGTCCAGCCAACCTGCTCCATTAAATAGGCACCGTGCAATATGCCGCCAGCATCCTTATAGGTGTTTAAATCTGAAACACCAAACCCTAACCCGACCAATTTTGCTAAACCAACGATAAGTGAAGCACCGATGATTACAGGAAGAATATAAGAAATACCGGTCATGAGATGGCCTTCAATGACTTTTAATTTTGCTTTCATTTTCTTTGCTCCTTTCTATATGGCATTGCTCATGTTTATTGAGATTCAGACTTTTTCTTTTCTACAAGTGCTACGGCTTTGGTGATAATTTGTTCAGCATTTTTTAAGGCACGTCCGATTTCGACACGTACAGTGGGAATGCCTGAGAAGCGTTCTGCATCGTTGATATGCTGATTTGAGGCAATGATGCAGAGGTCTGCCTGCTTTGCTTCCTCTGCTGTAATGCCGTTCACCTGTCCCATAATTCCTTGCTGTTCGATTTTGATCTCGTGTCCGAGCTGTTTACCCGCATTTTCTAACGCTTTTGCTGCCATTGGTGTATGAGCTAACCCTGCTGGACATGAAGTGACACCGACAATTTTCATTGTGTAATCCCCTCTTTCAATTGTTGTTCAATGACTTCGTAATAGTAATCAGCTGTTTGACCTGGTTGAATCTTTTCGATAAAAGCAGGTTCCATTAGGCTTGTCGCAATACCTGACAGTAATTTCAGATGTGTGACATTTGCTTCTTCTAGTGGAACGAGCAGTGTAAATAGATAGCTTGTGGGCAAATCGTCGAAGCTTCCCCATTCAATGGGTTGTTCAAGTTCTAAAAAAAGAAGTGAAGCCGTTTGTACATTGGAGCTTTTTGTATGTGGAATGGCGAAGCCTTGCTGAAGTCCTGTTGAGACTTCGTCTTCGCGTGTCAACAAATCTGCTAATAGCCCCGCCTGATCATTTGTAATCTGAAGGTCTTCAGCTTTCTCGGAAATGTATTGTAAAATCTCATTCTTTGATCGTCCGTTTACTTGTGTGAAAACATGATCTTTTTGGAACAAGCTGATCCCTTCTCTCTTGTTTGTTAAGCGCTTACAAGTTGATTGTAATGTACTTTTCAGCATGGTTAAATAGCATCATTTTCCGTTTGAAATGGCAAAAAGTTTATGAAGCTATCCGTCTTGCTGACTGAATATCTCAAATCCTAGCTTAAAACGAGTTTAATTATATAAAAAACAGATTCTACTAAATGTATTTCTGTGATATTCTTCCAAGGTATCATAAAAGATAAGGGGGTCTTTTCATGTTCAAAAAGCAGGTCAAATCCTGTGTGGTCGTACTCATGGCCATCATTCTATGTATGGCAGCATTACCTGGATACGAGGCAGCAGCTGCCAGTCATGGAACAAGTGTCAATGAAGCCATTGGGTTAAAAAATGGTGAAGTCATCTCAGGTACATTACAGAATGAAAAGGAAGAGTCATGGTATCAAATCACGCCATCTGCACAAGAGGTGGCAAAACATACACATATGCAAATTTCTGTGAAAAGTAAACAAGTGCTGTCCGTATCGGTCTATCCAAGTAAGGACAGAGCGATGAAGGATGACACCTATTCAAGATATCGCGTGGACACAGCAAGCGGAGAGACAGAGATCAACTTCCCGCACGCATGGTCAGGTCCCTATTATGTCAAAGTGCTTTATTTAGGGTCAGAGGAAGACAGCCGTGATGAGGAAGAGGATGCGGCATATACAATCGGGTATAAAGGAGCTAACCTTCCTCCTTCTGAACCTGTTTTCCCTGAAGAAGATGAGCCTGAAATCATCATTATTGAGAAAAAGTACGGGCGTGAAATTCTACAATCGATTCGTACAATCGAAGATAAACGATTTAATGAAACGGCAGAAGGTCAAAAGCTTTCGCGTCTGCTCCAAAAAACAAAACCGTTTCTCAAATCGAAGCTCATCAAACATCAAAAAGAGCAGCAAAAGGTATACAATCATCTGCTCACATTAAAAACACTGCTAAGTGACGTAGAGAAAAATGGTGCATTTAGCGGTCATATCGTAACAGAAAAAGAACAGCAGGCGATCGGTTCCCTTTTTGATATGCTCAAAGAAGCAAGTCCGGCTTATTTAAAAAAGGAATTAGAAGCTTTCAGTCAAAAAATTGGTATTGATCAGCTTGAAGGAAAATCAGTTGGTTATGTATTAGAGAAACAAAAGCTTGTAAAAGAAGAGAAGGTTAAAACGAATAAGATCATTTTTAAATTAAAGGATGGCCAAACACTTCAATCTGCGAAAAAGAAGATGAAAAGCTACGGTATCCAAGAAAACCGTGTGACATCACAGTCAGTCAGTCCTTTATTCAAAGGCATGTATGTCTATGATGTACCAGCAGGGCAAGAATCAGCTGGAAAGACACTAAAAGCAGGCAAAGCGGCCATCAAGAGCACGGCAAGAAAGCTTTCCAGCATGCCGAATGTTGAATTTGCAGAGCCTGTTCAAACCTATCGTGCGCTAAGCAACGACGCGCAGTATGATTATCAGTGGCCGCTGAAAAACAGTGCGCAAAACAGCGGAAAAAAAGGCGCTGACGTCAAATTTGAACAAATGAATACACTGATTGGCACAAGCAAAATGAAGCAAACATTAATTGCTGTTGTGGATACAGGTGTAGACAGCCGTTTGACAGATTTAAGCGGGACTGTTCGTACAGACTTAGGTGCGAATCTCATTGGGCGAAACAAAGATGCGATTGATGACAATGGACACGGTACGCATGTGGCAGGCATCATTGCCGCAAAATCCGATAATCATTACTCAATGGCAGGCCTCAACCAACATACGGGTATCATTCCGGTGAAGGTGCTGGATGCCTATGGATTTGGAGATACAGAGCATATTGCACTTGGCATCAAGCATGCAGTGGACAAAGGTGCAAAGGTGATCAACATGAGCCTTGGCGGCTACTACAGCAGAGTGATTGAATATGCAATGAATTATGCTGCACAAAGAAATGTGCTAGTCGTCGTGGCAAGTGGAAATGATGGCGTACCAGAAATGGGCTACCCTGCGACGTCAAAATACGCAATGGCGGTTGGCGCAAGCAACCGTATGGATATTGCCGCTGAGTTCTCAAGCTATGGCAAAGGACTGAGCATGTCAGCACCAGGTTCTGATATTCCGAGCTTAATGCCTGATGGGAACGTCTCATACCTTAGCGGGACATCAATGGCGACACCATATGTGGCAGCAGCAGCAGGATTACTGCTTTCTAAAAATCCATCCTTGAAGCCAAATCAAGTGAGAAATCTTTTGCAAAGTACAGCAGATGATATCTCATTTAAATCTATTGATGGAAAAGACGACGTTTTCTATGATGAAAACGAGGAACCAATTGTTGATCCGAAAATTCCAGGTGTCGATTGGATGACAGGACACGGCAGACTGAATGCATTTGCTGCATTAAGTGCTGTCGAATTGAATGCATCTGTGAGCAAAGTGGAGGATCAGCATCAAAAGGTGACTGGTAAAGCAAAAGCTGGCGCTGCTATCTCTGTTTATAGAGGCAAAACCCTGCTTGGAAAAGGCACAGCAGGTAAAAAGGGAACCTTTAGTGTGAAGATCAAGTATCAGAACAAAAACAAGGTCCTTCGCATTAAGATTTCAAAAGGAAAGGCTGCTACGACGCTCAAAACTGTCGTGAAAAAGGGCAAAGCACCAGCTAAGCCGAAAGTGAGCAAAGTAACAGTCAAAAGTAAAGCGGTCAAAGGGACTGCGGGTGCAGGCTTGACCATTAAAGTGAAAAACAAATCAAAGAAAGTCATCAAAACAGTCAAAACCAATAGCAAGGGCGCATTTACTGCCCAAATAAAACCACAAAAAGCCAAAACGGTTTTGTATGTGACTGCTTCAGATGTGAGAAAAAGAGAAAGCAAAGCAGTAAAAGTGGTTGTGAAAAAATAAAAGAAGAACTTCCCTTTCTAAAAAAGGGGAGTTCTTTTGTTTTATACTGGAAAAATACCAATTCTTGTCGATAGTAATATAGTAGGAAATAAAAGGAGGATTTATCGATGAAAAAAATCATGTTTGCTTTCTTTCTATCATTGCTTCTCGTATTCCCGAGCTTTGCACATGCTGAAGAAACAGGTGCAGTACCAGCATCCGTACAAGTAACAAGTGTCACAGCAGCCGATAGTGGAATAGTGAATTACGGCTATGGCAGTAAATATCGCGTGGGTTCTTATTATCCAGCTACGTTTAAAGGGACACTAAAAGATGCAAGCGGAAACCTCATGCCTAATCAGCCGATCCAGCTTTATTTTGAAGCAGCAATCAAATCATATGCTCAAACAGCGACAGGCACAACAGACGAGAATGGACAGTTTTCACTCACGTTTCAAGTTCCTGCAGGTGCAGGCTACCAATCATACAATAATGCAGGCTGGTCAACACATTACTACGATATCGTTCCAGTGACGTTCACGTCAAACGACATCAAACTATCTTCAAATGTCACAAGTGTGTACCATTTGGCGTATACATCACGTTACTAATCTCATAGAAAAAAGGATGTCATCAAGTGACATCCTTTTCTTTTTGTTAGCAAACCTGCTGGGCGGCAACCGAAAGAGTCGATAAACAAACACTCATCAGCCGTTATTCCCAGATTCGATCGAGCGTTTAACTTTTAATCTTCAGCTTTGATGGATAAGAACTTTCATACTTGAACTTTGATCCTTGAACGTTCAGCTTTGAGCTTTTATCAAGGATCATCCTAAGATGATCATCAGATGAGGAGGGAATGACCTTTCCCTCGGAGGTGTTTAGTTCTATCGATTTTCGGCTCACTAACAAAATCAATTAATCGATCTGTATTTTCGTCAGTGTATTGCTTTCAGACAAGGAAAAATCAACTTCCATTTGGAAATCTTCAATTTCTTTCGAAAGCTGTTCAATTTTTACTCGAAGGCGAAGCGGATCGATGATCACTGCCTCATTTTCAGCTAGAAAAGACTTCACGATCTCTTGGTTGGCAGCCGCTTGTGTCTTTCCATCTTTCCCAAACAAGGTTTCTAAATGCTGATCAAGTCTCTTTTTCACATCTTCATTGGTTTGTTCTGCTTTGTCGACCAGCTCTTTGTACACTTGTTTCATTTTCCGTAAATAACGAATATCGTAGTCTATCGACGTCTTACGTTCAATCGCCTCTGCCACCGTCATGCGGACACCTGCCACATCAATCATTGTGGTTGCATTTGATACAACGATGGCTGATTTGATGGCATTCCGGCGTTTGATTAAAGCTTGAATCGATTGATCATCAGCCTTCGCCTTTTTTTCAACTTCTTCTTGATTTTGAAATCCGTGCTGTATATGTTTCCCGATCATCAATCCACCAAGTACGGCGTCATCAACGGTTCGGTTGATCCTTTTATCTAACATTTTCAGTTCACTTAATGCTCTTGTAATGGTCATTTCCATATTCACGACAACTCCCTTGGTTCATCCTGAAAATCATAGATTCCTATCATATACCAAAGTGTGCTTCTTTTACTAGTGATATCCTTTTTTGTCAGCTGCTTTTATTAGAAAAAAACCTGATGTTTATACACCAGGTTTTTCTCGTTTTTTCTGAATCCAAGCTGTCGCATAATAGGCAGCATAGCAGAGCGCAATGAAAGGAATGCCGCAGATGAGGGCAATCCGCTGATTTGGGTCAAAGGCAATGCCGATGACAGATGCAAGACATAGGAGGAAGGCAGCAATCGGAACCACTGGATAGAGCGGGGTTCGAAAGGATAAATCTTGAAGCTGTCCGCCTTCCTGTAAAAATCTTTTCCGAAACATCAACTGTGAGGCAGCAATCCCCATCCATACAACCACAACGGCCAGTCCAGAGATTGACACAAGGACAAGATATACCGTTTCTGGTGCGATCACACTCGATAGCAATGAAAGAATACCACCGATCATACTTAAAATGAGTGCATTCAAAGGAATTCCTTTTGACGTCAGCTTCGCCAGTTTTTTAGGAAGTGTCCGTTCTTCAGAAAGTGACCAAAGCATACGAGATGACGCGTATAATCCTGAGTTTGCGGCAGATAAGATCGCGGTCAGGATGACAAAATTCATGAAATCTGCGGCATAAGGAATCCCGATACGATCAAATACCACGACAAATGGGCTTTTGATCACCCCGGCTTCTTCTACTGGAATCAAGCCAGCCAAAACAACGATCGTTCCAACGAAAAACAGGACGAGACGCAGGACAGTTGTGCGAATGGCTCTTGGGATGGTCTCGTCAGGATTGACGCTTTCACCCGCAGCAATCCCAATCAACTCCGTCCCTGAAAAAGCAAAATTGACAGCAAGCATCGTCATTAAAATCGGTAAAAAGCCGTTTGGGAAAAGTCCGCCTTCGCCAGTGAAATTAGAAAAGAACGGAGCGGCCTCACCGCCCTTTAATGGAATCAAACCAAACATTGCAGCTCCGCCAAGAATAATAAAGAGAATAATAGCCATCACTTTAATACTGGAAAACCAAAACTCTGATTCTGCAAAAAATTTGACTGTAAATGCATTCAGTAAAAAGATGAGAAGAGCAAAAACACCACTCCACATCCAAACCGAAGTGTCTGGAAACCAGCGCTGCATTAATAATCCTGCCGCTGTAAATTCCGAACCGAGTGCCACTGTCCACGTCAGCCAATATAGCCAAGCGACCGTATAGCCTGTACCAGGTCCAATGTATTTTGTTGCGTACGTATGAAAAGCCCCTGTGACCGGCATTGCGACAGACAGCTCACCTAAACAAAGCATCACGAGGTAGACAATTAATGCCCCCACAAGATAGGCAAGAATGGTTCCCGCAGGTCCGGCCTGATTGATGGTATACCCAGAGCTTAAAAAGAGCCCTGTCCCAATGACGCCGCCTAGAGAAAGCATGAACAGGTGCCGGCTCGTCATTTTTCGTTGATATTGTTGTGACTGATCTTTTGCTTGTTCCATGTCTTCCCGCCCTTTTGTTTAGAAGTATGTGTGATGATTCATGATGTGGTTCGTTTTAAGATGTCATTGATATCTTCTGGAGTCGTGCGGCAGCAGCCACCGATGATATGTGCGCCGTCTTTGTACCATTGATACGCACATTCGCCAAAAGTAAGATGTGACGTATCTCCGCTCCATACCTTTTCTTCAGGATCATATACTTCACCTGAGTTTGGATACACCACAATCGGTTTGCTTGTTCCCTTTTTCATCTCTTGAATGAGAGAAGAGATAAATTGCGGCGGCGTACAGTTCACGCCGACAGCAGCGATTTGTTCATAAGGCTCAAGCGCCTGTACACATACTCGTATGAAATCACCTTCACTAATGTGCAGGCCATCTTTTGCGCTGAATGTGATCCAAGCAGATACCCCGCTGAATTCATCCCGCAGCAGCTTTGCGATGGCTGTTGCTTCAATCAGACAAGGAATTGTTTCACATGCAAGAATATCTGCCCCCGCTTCTACTAACGCCTGAATTCTTGGTCTGTGAAAATCAATGAGATCCTGCTCAGAGAGTCCGTAATTTCCCTTATATTCTGAACCATCAGACAAATAAGCGCCGAATGGCCCCACAGATCCAGCGACAAATGGTTTTGTCCGCCCTTCACGACGCGCTTCATCCTGCCAAAAAAGATCACGTGCCTCTTTCGCTAAAGTGACAGAGCGTTTCATGAGTTCAAGCGCTTCTTTTTTTGTATAGCCTTTTTCAGCAAAGCCTTCAATCGTTGTTTGATAGCTGGCGGTTGTGGCACAGTCAGCACCTGCTTGGAAGTAGTCCAAGTGTACTTGCTGAATCAATTGTGGCTGTTCAATAAGTATTTTGGCTGACCATAAACTGTCATTTAAGTTACAGCCCTTTCGTTCAAGCTCTGTTGCTAATGCACCGTCTAAAATCAAAGGTGCGTGAGCCTGTAAACGGCTTTGAATAGGATTCATCGGAATCAAACAGCCTCCTTTTTAGATCGGAAATAATGGATATGATATGAGGCAGTAGTTTAAATGACTAAAGTGTTTTTGTCAAGGAGAGGAAAAAGCATCTTAGAGCGAAAAAACCCTGAAAACATGCGGGTTTTGATGCATAAAAATGCAGTCAAAATAATAGAAAACCAAGTCATTGACAGCCTCTAAAAAGAGATATATATTATGGAAAGATTGATTTCAGAAAGCTTCATCAAAAGGCGCCGTCTTTTGATTTTTATTTTGTCAAACGACTGTCTTCTTTCGTGCAGAAAGAGGGTTTTTTATATGCTTAAAAAAGGAGGAAAGAAGAATTGAAAAAATGTGTAAAAGATATAGCGATGATTTTAGTTGGTTCTTTTTTATTTGCCGCAGCAGTGAACATGTTTGTCATTCCGCTTGAATTTGGTGAAGGCGGCGTAACGGGGCTGTCCATCATTTTTTATTATTTGTTTGAGATTGCACCGTGGCTGACGAACCTTGTGTTGAATGCGATCTTATTACTTGTGGGATATAAATACTTGGACAAGAAGACCACGATTTATACGGTGGTTGCCGTCGCAAGTAACTCTCTATTTTTACACTTGACCACAACATGGGTCGTGAATGTTCATGAATTGATCATTGGAGCGATTTTTGCAGGAATTATCATCGGTATTGGGATTGGTCTAGTGCTAAGAGCAGGCGGAACAACGGCGGGCTCTGCCATTCTCGGAAGAATTGCCAACAAGTATTTAGACTGGAACGTGAGCTATGCCATCTTGTTCTTTGATCTGATCGTTGTATTTGCTTCCTACTTTATTATTGGTGCGGAAAAATTAATGTTTACCATTGTAATGCTGTACGTGGCGACAAAGGTGATGGACTTCGTGATAGAAGGGCTTAACACGAAAAAGGCAGTGACGATTATTTCTTCATGCAAAGATGATATTGCGGAAGAAATCAATCACACTCTGGACCGAGGCGTAACAATTTTAAACGGACGCGGACATTATTCAAAGGAATCGAAGGAAATTCTTTACGCAGTCATTCAAAAGCAAGAGCTCATGCGCCTCAAGAAAATTATTAAGAAAATTGATCGAGACGCATTTGTGGTTGTCCATGACGTGCGTGATGTGTTCGGAGAAGGATTTGTAAATATATAAAAATGAAAAGAAGACAAAGAGCTAAAAGACCCGAAAAAGGGTCTTTTTTTATTCTCTATACCTCTTGTCACACAATACTATGTAATGTATAGTATAAAGAGTTAGGAGTTGTAAACATGAATGCACAATTAAAAAAAGGATTACTGGAATTTTGTGTACTGGCGGTATTAAAGAAAGGCGATTCCTATGGTTATCAAATCATTAAAGATATGTCCCATTGTATTGAGATATCAGAATCGACATTGTATCCGATTTTAAAGCGTTTAGAGCAAAACAATTATGTGGAGACCTATTCCCAGGAACATAACAGTCGATTAAGAAAATACTACCGCATGACAGAAAGCGGGCGGGAGCATATGGCGCAGTTTTTAGAGGAATGGGATCAGGTGATGGCGATTTACGACTTTATTTCTGGAGGACAGGGAAATGAATAAAAAAGAATTTTTAAGCAGCCTAAAGAAGCATCTGCATCTTCTAGGCGACAAAGATAGTGATCGGTTTATCGAATACTACGATGAAATGATTGAGGATTATCAGGAAGATGGCTACAGTGAACAGGAAGCGGTTCAACAAGTCGGGCAGCCTGCTATGATCGCTGAAGGGATTATGAAGGAACAAGGAATAAAAACCGTTCAGGTGCCGACGTTTGGAGAAAAAGCCACAAGACTCTCCATTCTCATTTTAGGCTTTCCGTTATGGGGCAGTATTCTAGCAACAGTCTTCCTGCTGATTCTTTCTGTGTATATGGTGATTTGGTGCATTCCACTCGTGACAGGAACAGTGACGCTCACTGGTCTGCTCGGCGGTTTTTGGAGCATCATTGGTTCTCCATTTATCTTTCAGGACGGTTTGCATGTGGTGGTGACGCAGATTGGCGTTGGTATTTTTCTATTAGGTGTCGGATTATTAAGCGGCATAGCCACGGCGTATTTGACAAAGCTATTTGTGCAAATGACTATTCAAACAACTAAGGCATTCATGGGAATGTTTAAAAAGAAGGTCGTGAGAGTATGAACGTGAATGATTTAAAAAAGCAATGCATCAAATGGGGGATCATCTTCACCGTTGCCGGAGGAATTGTCATGACAATTGGTTTTGGCATATCAGGCTTTGATCTAGATGCATATCACAATAATGACCAGAGCAACGTGTTCCGCACCATCAATTGGAGCAAGCCATAATAAAAAATGAAAAAAGACAAAGAGCTAAAATCAAGATCATTTTAGCCCTTTGTCAACAGTCTGAAACCCGCTTATGCGGGTCTTTTTTTCGCTCGGGCCACAAAGAAGAAATAACAGCAAAGTGCGCCTAGATCACAAAGCATAATGATCAGACCCATTGGAAAGGCCGTTTGGCTTCCGGCTAGTCCGACAAGAGGTGTCATGCAAGCGCCTAGCAGCATTTGCGCCACACCGATCAGTGCAGCTGCACTTCCTGCATGTGCCCCGTGATGCTGCATTGCAAGAGACGGTGCAGAGGTCCCGACAATTCCAACGCTTGATACCACAAAAAACAGCGGAATGAGAATACCGTACAATCCTGCATCAATCGAGATCATGAAAAATAAAGTCACTCCCCCTAACGCAGCTGTCAGCAATCCAATGCGAAGGACTTTCTCTTCACCGATTTTCGCAGCGACTCGGGCAAATACTTGTCCAGCTGTGATGATCCCAAGACTATTCACCGCAAAGGCCGCACTAAAGCCTTGTGGAGAAAGGTTAAAAATATCCTGGAGCACAAACGGTGAACCGGAAATATAAGCAAACATCGCTGCGAATACAAGACCTTGTGAGAGGGCATATCCAACAAAGAGACGATCACTGGCTAAAATTTTCATCGCGCCTGCAATCTGTTGAAAGCCCCCGGTCTGTCTACGCTCCGCAGGTAAGCTTTCTTGCAGTGAAAAGATGGATCTCAGCAGCATCAATGCCCCGAGAATTCCGAGTAGGACAAATACCCCCTGCCATGTCGTGAAGCGTAAAATCTGTCCGCCCGCAATAGGTGCTGCTGCCGGAGCCACCCCGTTGACTAACATCAGCAGTGCGAAGAATTTCGTCATTTCTGACCCTTCATAATGATCTCGCACGATAGCTCGTGCAATGACAATCCCTGCTGAACCAGCAAGTCCTTGAATCAATCTAAGAAGAATGAACGTCCAAATCGATGTGACTACTGTACAAAGAAGTGAAGCAGCTATAAAGATAATCAAGCCAATCATCAGCGGTTTTCTTCTGCCGATCGTATCGCTGATCGGGCCTGCAATCAGCTGGCCAAGCGCCAGTCCAATGAGACAAGCCATGAGACTTAATTGGGACAGAGCGGTACTTGCCTCAAAATCACGAGCAATATGAGGCAATGCAGGTAAATACATATCCATTGCCAGCGGAGCAAGGGCTGTTAAAGATCCGAGCAATGCGGCAAGGAGAAATCGATTTTTTTTCGATTCTTGGGGATAAGATAAAGAACTCATATGATGACAGCACTCCTCGTATACTTCCTCAACACAGCATAATGAATCAAGCGTTCCTTTTCAATGAAAAATTTTCAAAGATGTTTCCGTGCAAAATGATTGATCTTTCGAATGAGACTCTTTACATTGAATGAGTAGAGAAAAGAGTAAGGTGATCACATGCAGTGATTGCATGATACGTATATCCACTAATAGAGAGCAGGAGGTGCTGACATGAAGCAGCAAGAGCTAATCATTCGTCAAGCAGTCAAAGAAGATCATGAGGCCATCAGGAACGTGCTGATCAAATCCTATGCACAGTATGCGCCTCAATTTACAGAGGAAGGCTGGCAAGATTATTCTGCCGCGCTTGCAGCAGCTGTAGATAATCCGAACATGGAGCTGATGCTGGTGGCTGAGCTTGATGGCAAGATTGTGGGGACGCTTCAAATGTTCCGTTCATCAGAGCAAGCATATGACAATCCAGAAATGGGCATTACATCAGCCATCGTCCGGTTTTTAGGAGTAGATCCCGATGTGAGGGGAAAAGGAATTGCAGAGTCCTTGCTGCGTAAAAGTATTGAACTAACGCAATCATGGGGCGAAAATGTCCTGTATCTGCATACATCTGATAAAATGCAGGCCGCTATTCGCCTATATGAAAGAATGGGCTTTGAGCGTGCGCTTGATAAAGATTTTGTGAGCTCGAGTGGGACGCATGTCAAGAGCTATCAATATGTGATCAAGAAAGAACAGCCGGCAGGTTCATAATATAACGTGCAGCAAAAGGAAGAGCTTACATCCATGGGCAGCTCTTCCTTTTTCAATTTACGCCCATAGTGCCAGCGCCCAATATGATACCCCCCACGAGATGAAACCGAACATGACAAAGAATTTTAACATGCGCTCATAAGGAGACAGTTTTCGTTCTCTCTTCGTTTTCACTAGCTGCCAATAAAGGGCAAAGCCGCAAATCACGAGGATGATTTGTCCAAGCTGTGTAAAGTTTTCAAGAATCGTGATTCCGTTCATTTCTTTTCACCTCATTATTCATCTTCCAGAAGTAAAAGCGCAATCCCTTTATTTCTTCAAAAAAAATCAGTGTATACTAGAAAGAAACGAGTGTTTAGAGGGAGTTGTGACATATTGTTTTCGCTGCATGCGGATCGTTGGGATGAAGTCATCGAGAGAAAAATCAAATACGATCAAAAAGTTGTGGAACATACCTGTCAGCTGTTAGACGCACAGAAGCAGCAGGCTGTGCTGTTTCACAAGATTGAAGACCCGTTTACGATGAGGGCAGGTGATGGTGCTCTAACCATTCCTAAAGGAAGCTATACGACCGCCTATTATTGGAAGGATCGGCCTTACAACATATATTTCTGGAGAGATGATCAAGGAAAGGAACTAGGGTCTTATCTTAATATGGTGGGAGATACTCAGTTCAACGGCCAGCTGGTCATGTTTGAAGATCTCATTATTGATCTTCTTGTTCTCCCGAATGGTGTTGTCTTTGTGCTGGATGAAGATGAATTGCCGGAGAATTTAGCGGATTTTGAACACGGTTCGGTGCATCGGGCATTAAAGGGCGTGATGGCTTCGTTAGAAAGCATTCTCGATCAAGTGAGGGCAGATGCCGAAGGAAAATATCATCACAGTTTGTTTGAGCCGATGTTGAAATAGAAAAAACGATTCCTCGCTGAAAGGAATCGTTTTTTTCTGTTAAACCTTAATACGGTTTAATCGTTTTTGTAAATTGGTTTTTGTTTTGGAGGCTTTTAGCTGTTTGACAGCGCTTTGGGCCGCTGCTTTTGTTTTCTTTGTTCGTTTCGCTTCCGCTTTTTTGACCTTTTGTTTAGCGTCTGTCACTTTCTTTTGATAAGCGACTTGTTTTTTGACTTTGTCGAGCCGGTTTTGCAGGCTTGTTTTTTCTTTGCCTTTGTTTAGTTTTTTGATGGCCGTTTGAGCACTTTTAATAGCGCTCTGTGTTTTGTTTTTTTCTGCTGTTTTGACCTTTGCACGTGCCGAGCGGATATCAATGGATGCTTGGACTTTCTTCACCCGTTCTGTGAGTGCTGTTTTTTGTTTGCTTGCAGTGAGCCGGCCAATTCTTGTTTTGGCTTGATTGACATCTTCCTGCTTTTTAGATGTTTCGGCTTTTTTAACAGCACTGGCCGCAGCCTTTAAAAAGGAGGATTGCGGCACATATTGCACGCGGCCATAGCCGAATTGTGGATCCTTTCCTTTTGCGCCAAGATCCACTGTATAGCTGCGCAATAAAGTGCGAAGCTGTGCATTTGTTTTCTTCGGATGAAGCTGCTTTAACAGTGCCAGCATTCCTGTGACATGCGGTGCAGCTTGTGATGTACCCGTTGCATACCAATATTCATTTTTTAAATAAGTGCTGATGACGTTCTGGCCAGGGGCAGAAAATTCAATCCCTTTCCCTGTATTCGAGATAGACGCGAGTTTATCTTTGTCAGTCGTTGCAGAAACGGCAATGACGCTATTGTAAGCGGCAGGGTAGCTAATATAATTCTTTTTCCCATCATTTCCGCTTGCAGCGACCACAAGCAGTCCTTTTTTATAGGCTTCATCCACTGCTGAACGCAAGATGGGGATATTGTCTTCAAAGCCTAAACTTAAATTAATAATGTCCATCTTGTTGGTAATCGCCCAATCGATGCCTCGAAGCAGACTATATAGATCGCCTTCTCCCTTTTTATCTAACACTTTCACAGCATACAGCTTCACACCAGAAGCGACGCCAACTGTTCCATAATCGTTATTAAGCGCACCAATCGTGCCTGCGACATGTGTGCCATGTCCTTCATCATCTTTATAAGAGGATGTGTAGTTCACGAATGATTTACCGCCGGCTACCTTTAAATCCTCGTGTGAGAAAATGCCAGTATCTAAAACGGCTACTTTTACATTTTTACCAGTGACGCCTTCTTTTATTGCTTGCTTTATATTTAGTTTTTGCAGGTTGTAAGATTTTTGTACCAATGCATCCTGATTAGTAGCAGCGGCTGTTTTCTTCACAGTAGAAGCTGCGAGTTTAACCTTTACGTTTTTTGAGACGTAAGCGATGTTTGGGTCTTTTTTGAGTGAGGTGACCGCTTGTTCATCTGTTGTCACAGCGACAGCGGGAAGATGTATGTACTGTGCGTTCACTTTCTCACTTTCCTCAATAGCTGTTTGTTTTCCTTTTTGATTTTTATAGACGATGATGACATCTGTTTCTTTTGGCGGTGCAGCTGCCTGCGTATGGAAGGGCAAAGCAGTTGTCAACGCAAGAAGAAACGCAATGACGATAAGTAATTTCCTTTTCAATGCGTGGCTCCTCTCATCCGATGACCTCGGTCTTTTTTTCTCTATTATATCGGAGAAAGCAGAGGGATGGGATAGTAGAATTGTCGTCTTGTTGAGAAAGTTATGTTTACAAGTAACCTGAAATTGAAATTCATAGAATTCTAGTAGACAATAGAGACATCAAGATAAGAGAAAGAAGGACATGCTGATGAACGTAAAAGAGTATATGACGTATGATGCGACTGGCTTAGCAGCACTTGTGCGGAATAAGCAGGTAACGCCCGAGGAGCTTATGCAGACTGCATTTGATAGATTGAATGAGGTCAATCCAGAACTAAACGCTGTGATACAGATGAGGCAAGATCAAGTTTTAAAAGACATCAAGGAGTTACATGATTATCAGCCATTTGCGGGCGTTCCGTTTGTGTTGAAAAATATATCGCAAGGGATCAAAAATGAACCACTGACAGCAGGCGCTTTGCTGTTAAAGGATGTAAAAGCCAACTCGGATTCGCACTTTGTTGATCGATTGAAGCAGGCTGGTTTTCTCATGATTGGGCATACAAATACACCGGAATTCGGTTTAAGAAATGTGACGGAACCTGCGTTACATGGGCCAACGAGAAATCCTTGGAATACGGACTATTCTCCAGGCGGCTCAAGCGGCGGGACAGCAGCAGCTGTTGCAAGCGGCATTGTACCTGCTGGCGGAGCAAGTGATGGCGGTGGTTCCATTCGGATTCCAGCCTCTTTTACCGGTTTGTTCGGCCTTAAGCCCACGCGGGGAAGAACGCCGGTAGGCCCAGGCGCAGGAAGGCAGTGGCAAGGGGCTTCCATCGACTTTACACTCACTAAAACAGTGCGGGACAGTGCAGCCCTTCTTGATCTTCTTCAAGTCATTCAGCCCGAAGCTGCTTTCCAAACTCCGCTATACGATGGCAGCTACCAAGAGGATCTGGCGAAACGTACATCTTCTATGCGAATTGCCTACAGTGTAGAATCTCCAGTTGGCACGAAGGTCAGTGAGGAAGCGAAGCAGGCTGTTCAGCAAACAGTGAAATGGCTGAGTGAGCAAGGTCATCAAGTAGAAGAAGCCAAGCCGGAAATTGATGGGGTTCATCTCATGCAGCAATATTACGTGATGAACAGCGGAGAAATGTCTGCGTTATTCACTTCCTTGGCTCGTTCGTTAGGGCGTCCAGTAAAGCCGGAGGAAACGGACATCGTGGCATGGGTACTGGCGGAGGCTGGCAAGAATGTGACCGCTGCTGCTTATACAGAAAGTCTTGATGCGTGGGATCGGGCTGCTGCACAAATGGCGTCATTTCATCAAACCTACGATCTCTATGTGACACCAGCTACTGCCTATTCAGCTCCAAAGGTTGGTGAGCTTATGCATTCAGATCAGGAAACAGCCGCACTTTTACGTGTGTCATCTCTTTCAATGCAAGCACAGCAGGATCTTATTTATGATATGTTCCTCAAGAGCTTGACGTACACCCCATTTACACAGCTTGCCAACTTAACAGGTCAGCCATCAATGAGTGTTCCTGTTCATCTCACTAGCGCGGGCATGCCTTTAGGGGTACAGGTGACAGCACCTAAAGGGAAAGAGGACTGGCTGCTCAGGCTTGCAGCAGAAATGGAGACATCCTCGATTTGGAAAGGAACTAGTCAATTAAATCGATAACGCATGATAAGCGACTTTGGTCTATGGAGGGAAAAGAGTGTCACACGTGAGTACGAAGGATAAAATCATTCAAACGGCAGCACTTCTTTTACGTAAACAGGGATACCATGCGACAGGATTGAATCAAATCATCAGAGAGAGTGGCACACCTAAAGGCTCTCTTTATTATTACTTTCCAAATGGAAAAGAAGAGCTGGCCATTGCATCTGTTGAATACATTAGTCAAAAGGTCATCAATCAAATTGAAGAAGGCTTTGCTTATTCGGATGATCCGTATATTGCCATCGATCGTTTTATGACAAACATCATTCGAGGATTTATGGAGAAAGAAAGTGAAAGAGGGATACCAATTGTCTTGCTGGCAGCAGAGTCAAAGCCGGAAAACACGCGGCTCCATGCTGCATGCAAACAAGAAATGATCCGCTGGCAGGAGCTTGTAAAAGAAAAACTAATGAACAGCGGGTATGAAGAAAACAAAGCGGATGAGCTGGCTTCTCTCCTGCACTCAATGGTGATCGGGGGTCTATCGATGACCACTGCACTCAAACAAACGACCCCTTTAGAACACGTAAAAAGTTACCTTAGACACTTATTTATGCGAGAAGAGTAAAATCTCTCGCATATTGTCTATCTATTATATCAATTGGTCTATATAATATAGATAGTCAATTCGTCATGAGGAGTGATGGGATGTCGGAGCAACCGCAATCGATCAAGCAATCCGAAGGTACCTCTTTTTATACCATGTCTGGTTCAGGAAAACTGTATGGGCTGGAGAATCAGCTTGTTCATATACTGGCAGAAGCAAATCAAACGAATCAACTGTTTGAGCTTGCCTTAATCACAGGTGGGAAAGGAGCCTATTTCCCGCTGCACTGTCATGAGCACTTTTTTGAAACCATTTTTGTGCTGGAAGGAAAGCTTGAAGTGATGCTGGATGGTAAAAAATACATGGTCACAGCCTTTGATTATATTCATATCCCGCCCAAAACGATTCATGGCTACAGAATGCATAGTCATAAAACAAGATTTATTTCATATACGCTGGGCGGAAAAATGACAGATGTCTATCAGCAAATTGGGAAGAGGCTTTTTCAGAATGAATGGTCTATGACTCATCATGCTTTCGATGTAGCCAGTTTTCAGCAGGCTGAAAAAGAAAGCGATATCATCCTGATGCATGGAATCAGAGAACTGTCTAATACAACGAGGCCCTCCGTTTTATTTCATAGTCAGCTTCCTCATGAGGTACAGCCTTATGTATTAGAGGCTGGTGAAGGGAAGCAATACATCATTGATGGTCAGATTCATGAGCTGATTGCAACAGTAGAAACAACAGGAGGTGGATTCAGTCATTTTGTGGTTGAAGGAGCGAAGGAGAAATATTTCCCGCCGCATTATCATCAAGTTCATACAGAAGCAATCTACTGTGTTGAAGGGAAGATGAACCTTCATTTGAATGGAGAGGATATTTGCTTGATGCCGGGTGACTTTGCCTATATCCCGCCGGATACGATTCACTCTTATGAATTTGTGTCTCATTCAAATAAAATGTTGGTTTTGCTGCTTCCAGGAGAAATTGAGCAGGTGTATGAGCAGTTTGAAGAATCTCCAAGCCAAAGTATATGTCCCTATTTTATTCAAGAAGGGAATTTCATGTTCAATCGGGAGACTTCAACTCAATATGATTTGTTTTTTGTCGAAAAGGAATAAGTGTGTAACGCGTTACACAACATCAGGAGTCTGTCGAAACAATCGACAGGCTTTTTTGTTTTTTGCCTCCACATAAATTTCTCATTTGATGAATGAACCATTCATTCAAGGTGAAGCTATGTAAAGATGACTTGAGCTAAAGGAGGAAATGCATGTGAGAGCTGTTACTTATCAGGGGAAAAATAGCATTGCAGTGAAGAGAGTAGATGCACCGTCGATTCAAGATCGGGAAGATGTCATCATACGGATTACATCAACAGCAATTTGTGGATCAGATTTACATTTGTATCAGGGGAATTTCCCGCTTCCAATCGGCTATGTGATTGGGCATGAACCAATGGGGATTGTGGAGGAAGTTGGCCCGGATGTCACAGCCGTAAAAAAGGGAGACCGTGTCGTCATTCCATTTACAGTTGCATGTGGTAAATGCCAATATTGCGATCATCACTTAGAAAGCCAATGTGACAACTCAAACCCGCACTACGACTCGGGTGGACTTTTTGGCTATAGTGAGAAATATGGGAATTACCCCGGAGGACAGGCAGAATATTTACGCGTACCTTTTGGAAATTACACCCCGTTTAAGATTCCAGAGGATTGTGAGCTGGAGGATGAACAATTGCTGTTCTTATCAGATGTCCTGCCAACCGCCTATTGGAGCGTAGAGCACGCAGGTGTGAAAAAAGGCGATACGGTCATCGTGCTAGGCTGCGGACCTGTTGGTTTAATGGCACAGCAATTTGCTTGGCAAAAAGGAGCGGAGCGTGTGATTGCCGTCGATTATATCGATTACCGCCTGCGGCATGCAAAACGGATGAGCGGCGTGGAGGTTTTTGACTTTACAGAAGATCCCGACATGGGAGAAACGTTAAAGGAGCTCACCAAGGGCGGGGCCGATGTTGTGATTGATTGTGTCGGAATGGACGGGAAGAAGTCGCCGCTTGAAAAAATTGAACAAAAGCTCAAGCTCCAAGGCGGAACGATCGGACCCATTCAAATTGCCACAAAAGCCGTTCGCAAGTGCGGAACAGTGCAGATGACGGGTGTGTACGGCGGCCTGTACAATATGTTCCCATTAGGTGCTTTTTTCGCAAGAAACGTCACCTTGAAAATGGGCCAAGCCCCTGCTCGAGGATACATGTCAAAGCTCTATCAAAAAGTGACAAGCGGTGAAATCGATCCAAGAGCCATTATCACACACAAATTGCCATTAGATGAAGCTGCGCATGCGTACCACATCTTCAATGACAAACAGGATGATTGTATAAAGGTCGTCTTAAAGCCATAAACAAAAGGCTTAGGGGTATCCCTAAGCCTTTAATGTGTGCTCGTCCATCATTTTTTCGATTAATTCAAAAAATGTTTTTTTATCTTCCTCTGAAAGGTGGTTGAACAATTGATTCACAAGCAGCTGGCGATTGTCGATCATTTGTTTAGCAATTTGTTCACCCGATTCAGAGAGTTCAATCCACACAGTACGGCGGTCATTATTATTTCGAGAGCGGATAATCAGCCCTTCGTCTTCTAAGTGATTGAGAGCGGTTGTTGTTGCAGAGGGAGATAATGAAACTTCCTGAAGAATATTTTTTACAGTACATGATTGATGGCGGTAGATGATACGTAAAATAAATCCTTTAACATTCGTGACGTTTTTCGGAATATTTTCTTCATCTATTTGTTTCGTCGCCTTTAAATACTTTGTCAGTGCATGGTCTAACAAACTTGCCTCTAGCTTGAAATGTTGCATTCTCCATACCTCTTTTCCTATTGCATTCGCATTTCCGATCAATTACTAGGTCTATCTTATCATAATAATCAACATGATTTAAACCAAAATGGAAGACGGCTATAAAATTACCTATATTATCAATTAATATAAAGAACAATTCCAAAATGAAATGATTTTACTTTCAGCTGTTTTTATTTTAGAATGTGAATGAGATAAAATCTGCCAACCCAATTCGCTGGAAATTGGCTATTGGAAATCAAACGTTTGGAGATGAAGATATTGAATACTTTACAGGCATTACTAAACGACAGAATGGAACGCTCTTCACAAATTGAGGCGGTAACTGGCGGAGGGGTGTCTTATACATTTGAAGAATATGCAAAACGCATCGACCAGCTTGCTCATTACTTACATCAAAAAGGAATTCGAAAAGGTGACCGCGTTTGCTTTATTTGTCAAAACCATCATCACTTTTCAACGATTATGCTGGCAGCCATTAAAGCAGGTGCAGTCGCAGTTCCGCTTAGCTGGCAGCTTACTTCTTTTGAGCTGGAAGGGATTTTGAAAAAAGCAGAGCCAAAGGCTTTATTCTTTGATCGAGAATTCCGTGACATTATTGCTGCGGTGGATGTGTCTTTAGATAACTGTCTCATGGTAGAATCTGGTGTAAATGCGAAAACAACGCAGCTGTTTGAAGATATATTGGCTTCAAATGATGGCAGTGATCTTGCAGAAGAGGTATCAGAAGAGGATCTAGCGATGATCTTATTTACCTCTGGGACAACGGGTAATCCAAAAGGCTGTATGGTCGGACATGGACGAATCTATCAATTTTTAACAAGACGTGGGAATCGAGGATTTGACTTGAAAGGAAAGCGGTACTTGGCGAGTCACCCTCTGTATCATATGAGTTCAATTAATCACCTGATCGCCGCTGCGATTGAAGGGTATACGCTTGTCTTCTTACATGATGCAACACCGAAGCGCATTTTAGAAACAATTGAAAAAGAAAGAATTACATTCATGATGGCTTTCCCTTCAGCTTATACGTACATGCTGGAAGAAATGAAGTGCGGTGCGTATGATCTTTCATCCTTTGAAATTGCGATTTCTGGCGGTACGAAGGTGCCGGTCCGTTTGATTAAGGACTACAAAGAAGCAGGCATTCAGATGATGCATGGCTACGGAAGCACGGAAGCATGGGTTGTCAGTGCGTGGCATCCTGCGATGGGCGAGGATAAAATGGGCTCTGCTGGTAAAGTGGATCCAGATGTAGAAGTGAAAATCGTTCATCCTGAGACAGAGGAAACACTGCCAGCTGGAGAAATTGGCGAAGTCGTCATGAGAAGCCCGTTCTATTTCTTAGGCTATTATCATCAGCCTGACGCTACTGCGAAGGTACTCAAAGATGGCTGGTTCCATATGGGAGATGCAGGCTATCTAGACGAAGACGGTTTTCTATTTATCACAGGCAGATACAAAGATGTGATTTTATACGGCGGAGATAATATCTACCCTGATCAAGTAGAAGAAGTCATTGAACAAATTCCGGGTGTGATTGAATCAGCTGTCATCGGGGTGCCGGACGAATTATATGGTGAAGTGCCAAGTGCATATATCGTAAAAGACGAATCCGCTGATTTCTGTGAAGAAGATGTGGTGAACTATTGTCAGGATCGTTTGGCAGATTACAAAGTACCATCCATTCATTTCATCAGTGAACTGCCAAAAAACAAGCTTGGTAAAATCATGAAGAAAGATTTACGTGAATTGGTTGTGAATGCTTAGTACCTATTCTGCTATAATGAAATTTGAATGATTTTTTGTTTTTCTAACGTTTTGGAGGGAAAGGGTTTGCGACATATTCTTCGTAAGAAACACATTCACGATTTGTTGGAACAGAGCAGACAGCAAAAGGTAAAGAAAACGCTGGGCGGGCTTGATCTCACGCTTCTTGGTATAGGGGCAGTGATTGGTACAGGGGTTATGGTATTAACTGGAATTACAGCGGCTAAGGATGCAGGACCCGCTGTCATTTTCTCCTTTGCGATTGCAGCCATTGTGTGCAGTTTGGCAGCACTTTGCTATGCAGAAATGGCGTCAGCGCTTCCTGTATTCGGCAGTGCATACATTTATTCATATACAACCATGGGCGAGCTTGTAGGTCATTTGATGGGCTGGACCTTATTATCTGTTTATATGCTGACTGCTTCAGCTGTCGCCAGCGGCTGGTCGAGTTATTTCAACAGCCTGCTTGAGGGGTTTGGAATTTCGATTCCACATCAATTCTTAGCGGGGCCGGAGCAAGGCGGATATATGAATCTGCCGGCAATTATCATTGCTTTACTGATTGCGTGGATCTTATCTAGAGGAACGAAGGAAAGTAAAAAATTTAATAATATCATGGTGTTTGTGAAACTTGGTATTATTGTTCTTTTCATTGTAGTAGGCGGCTTTTATGTACAGCCAGCCAATTGGCAGCCGTTTATGCCGTTTGGCGCGGAAGGCGTCATTGCCGGTGCAGCTGCTGTGTTTTTTGCCTTTTTAGGATTTGATGCGATTTCTGCTTCAGCAGAAGAGGTGAAAAATCCGCAGCGGAACCTGCCAATTGGGATCATAGGTTCATTACTTATTTGTACGATCATTTACATTGTTGTTTGTTTGGTCATGACAGGCATGGTGCATTATACAAAGCTGAATGTTACAGAAGCTATGTCCTATGTCCTGCAAAGTGTACATCAAAATAGCGTGGCTGGTATTATTTCTGTTGGTGCGGTCATTGGATTGATGGCTGTGATTTTCGCCAATAATTATGCGGCAACTCGAATTGCCTATGCGATGGGCCGAGACGGACTTTTGCCTAAAGTGTTTTCAAAAACAAACAAAAGCGATACGCCTGTTGCTAGCATATGGATGATTGGCGGAATGACAGCTGTTATTTCAGGCTTTATTGATTTGAAGGATCTGTCCAACTTAGCGAATATTGGTGCATTATTAACGTTTGCCATGGTCAGTTTATCTGTGCTTATTTTGAGAAAGACACATCAGCAGCTTGAGAGGGGCTTCAAGGTTCCTTTTGTGCCGGTTTTGCCAATTATATCAATGGGCTGCTGCTTGTTCCTTATGCTCAATTTACCAGGCCGGACATGGCTTTATTTTGGAGTTTGGCTGTTAATCGGTGTCGTTATGTACGCAGCGTATTCAAACAAACATAGTGAATTAGCGAAATCTTCATGATAAAAAGGTGCAAATCCGTTGACGATTTGTGCCTTTTTTCATACGATTTGGGATAAGCTATAAAAGAGATAATGGACGGAACAAGAGGAGGATGAGGGATTTGATTAGTGTTAGTCCTTATATTGTTGTAGAAGATGTGAAAGAATCTCTTCAATATTATCAAGGGATTTTTGGTGGGGATATTCAGATCTTAAATGAACATCAAGACCGTGTCCTGCATGCTGAATTGCATCTTGGGGAATCATTGCTTCATTTTTCAGATACGTTTGGACGCACGCCAAAGCCAGAGAATCTCAGATTGATCATGCAGTTTGACAATGAAGAAGAACTAAAGGCAGTCTATGAAGCGCTGGAAGCTGATGGAGATGTACTGGTCGAATTACAGGATACCTTCTTTGGCGCACTTCACGGACAAGTACAGGACCGGAAAAACGGGTTGATCTGGGTTCTGAATTATATGAAATAGACGAAGACCTTCACGAGTGTGAAGTGTCAGCGTGTAGGCAAACCCTCGCATTCTGTGTCAGGTCTGCGTGCCGGTACTCACGAATGCCCAATTCGCTCTGCCCCGGTACTCGCCCTTCCTAGGGCTGCAAAGGTTTTCTATCACGCTGAAAAAAGAACAAAAGCCTTCACCAGTGTGAAGGTTTTTTGGTGAGTGTTTTTATTTTCTGAAAAATGGAAAATATGCTATGTTGGAAGAATAAAAGGACAAGGAGAAGGGTGGCAAAGGAATGGAACAAATTGAGTTTCAATCAATCCAAACAAATGGTGTAACACTTCATACAGCAATGGCTGGACCGGAAAATGGCCCGCTGCTTGTGCTGCTCCACGGGTTTCCTGAGTTTTGGTATGGCTGGAAAAATCAAATCATCCCCTTGGCTGAGGCAGGCTATCGTGTTGTCGTTCCTGACCAAAGAGGCTACCATCTAAGTGACAAGCCAGAAGGAGTCGAATCATACGTATTAGATAAACTGAGAGATGATATTGTGGGTTTGATCAAGACGCTGAGCCCGAACCAAAAGGCGATTGTCGGCGGACATGACTGGGGTGGAGCTGTTGCGTGGCATTTGGCTTCAACCCGTTCTCAATATGTCGAGAAATTAATCATTGTCAATATGCCGCACCCGCGGGTGATGATGAAGGTTCTACCTTTTTATCCGCCGCAGTGGAAGAAAAGCTCCTATATCGCTTTTTTTCAGCTTCCGAATGTTCCAGAGGCAGCACTTCAAGAAAATCACTTTCAAAAGCTGGATGAAGCCATTGGGCTGACGACAAGACCGCAATTGTTCACGAAGGAAGATGTCTCAAGCTACAAGCTTGCTTGGACGCAGCCAGGCGCCTTAACCTCAATGCTGAATTGGTACCGAGCCATCAAAAAAGGCGGCTTTGAAAAGCCAATTTCCAAACGAATTCTCGTTCCTGTTCGCATGATCTGGGGGATGGAAGACAAGTTTTTAAGCAGAAAGCTGGCGAAGGAAACGATCAAGATCTGTCCAAATGGCCAGCTGATCTTTGTCGATGATGCCTCTCATTGGATCAATCATGAAAAGCCAGAAGTGGTGAACAAACTCATACTCGAATTTTTGATCTAAAGAAAAAAGCTCTGGTCAGAGGGACCAGAGCTTGTGATTTATCCGATATGATTCTTTTTCAACGAAGCAGGTTCATCATCCCAGCATTCAATGTTCTCATTGTTTGGAACGGCATTTTTATAAAAGACTGGATCTTTCCCCTCTTTTTTCTGTCGTGTATAATCCTTTAATGCTGCAAAGGCGACTTTAGACAGCATGGTAATGGCAATGAGGTTGACGATGACCATTAAGCCCATAAACAGATCGGCAAGATTCCAAACAAAAGGAACACTTGCTACAGCACCGAATAAAACCATTGCAATTACCGCAATACGGTATCCAATCAACCATGCTTTGCTTGATTTGAGGAATTCAATGTTCGTTTCACCATAGTAATAATTCCCGATTAGCGTACTAAACGCAAATAAGAAAACCATAATGGCAAGAACACCAGAAGCCCAAGGACCGATGTGTTCACTCAAAGATGCTTGAGTGAGCTCAATACCTGTTAATTTTGTCGTTTTATATGCACTTGAGAAAAGGACGATAAAGGCAGTACTTGTACAAATAATCAGTGTATCAATTAAGACACCAAATGCTTGGATCAGTCCTTGCTTTACAGGGTGGCTCGTCACGGCAGCTGCAGCAGCGTTTGGTGCGCTACCCATCCCAGCTTCGTTTGAGAATAGACCCCGTTTGATCCCTTCCATAATGACGGCACCCATGGTACCACCTGCAAACTGCTCAATACCGAATGCATGTGAAATAATAGTCTGGACAACACCAGGCAGTTCAGTAATGTTTGTAATCATAACAAAAAGAGCAATACCAATATAAGCGACAGCTAAGAAGACCACAATGTATTCTGCCATCTTGGCAATCGTTTTGACCCCGCCGAAAATGATGATACTAAATCCAATAGCCATAATGACGCCTACGATCAAACGATTTGTGCCAAATGAATTTTCAAAAGCAATGGTAATAGTGTTCGACTGTACAGCATTAAAGACAATACCGAAAGAAATGGTGATTAATACAGCAAACAAAATCCCCATCCAGCGTTTCTTTAAGCCTTTTTCAATATAGTAAGCGGGACCACCGCGAAAGCCTGATGCATCTTTTACTTTATACACTTGGGCAAGCGTACTTTCAACAAAGCTTGACGCGGAACCGATAATGGCTAGGAGCCACATCCAAAAAATAGCGCCGGGACCACCCATTGCAATTGCGATCGCAATCCCAGTAATGTTCCCAGTTCCAACCCGAGCCGCCATACTAATAGCAAAGGCTTGGAATGGTGATACGCCAGATTTTTGTTTGTTTGTTCCTTCCTTCAGAACGATCACCATTTCCTTAAGCATACGCACTTGAAGGAAACGAGACCTGAATGTGAAATAAAGGCCGACAAGAATTAATAGTGCAACAATAATATATGACCATAGAAAACCATTTGTTGTTGTTAATAAACCATTCATAACATCACCTCTTCTAATTCATCCTATTTCTTTAAAAAATACTGAGATCCCACTCTTTAGCGAGCTTTTTCAGCATCATGACACCGGTAATACTATTTCCGCAATCGTCAATGGCAGGACCGTAAATGCCAATACCACAGCCTGTCTGAAACGGGAACTCTCTTCTTGCGCTTGGCGGAACGCAAGCCATAATTCCTCCAGACACACCACTTTTGGCTGGAACGCCTACGAAAGCAGCAAAATTCCCAGACGCATTATACATGCCGCATGTCAGCATCAATGCCTTTGTTAGTCTGGCGATATCCTTTGGGATGACTTGGACTTGTTTAAAGGGATGGTAGCCATCACTTGATATAATCAGTCCAATCAAGGCGATGTCCTCTGTTGTGACCTCGATGGAACATTGCTTTAAATACACTTCTAAGGTGTCCTCGACATCCGATTCTAAATAATTGGTTTCTTTTAAATAATAAGCAAGTGCCCGGTTGCGATGCGCAGTTGCCCATTCTGATTGATAAACCTCTTCATTAACAGAAGGACGCTTACCTATTAAGTTTTCGATTAAATCGAAAATATATGCTAGCTTTTCTGTAGAAGTCTTTCCGGGAAGGATGGAGGATACGGTAATAGCTCCAGCATTAATCATTGGATTAAAGGGCTTCCCTGGTTTATGCATCTCAAGACGGTAGATGGAATTAAATGCATCACCAGTTGGCTCTACATCTACCCGATCCAAGACGTAAGGTACGCCTCTTCCTAAACAGGCAGCTATAAAGCTGATGACTTTTGAGATACTTTGCAGGGTAAAGGGGACGTCCCAATCACCATATCGGACAGATGATCCATCTGGGCCTATCACGCTGATACCAAGTTGAGAGGAATTCACTTTTCCAAGTGCTGGAATGTAGCCAGCATTCTGCCCGTTTGTGTAATACGGACGTATTTCTTCTGCCCATTGATCAACAGAAGACTGGCATGCGTGTTGTGTATTTTTAGAAATTGCTGTTTTCATACGATTCCTCCAATCAAAAATCAAAAAGTACCCTATTGAATTGGCGGATGACAAAAAATGCGATCAAATAGGCACGAAAACATGTTACACATCTTCAAAGAACTTGTCATGCGCTGCTTGCACCACTCCTTTACACCTAAATATATGTACAAATGAAGGCATTGTCGGCGGAAAAACAAAAAGGGTTTTTAGTGAAAATTCAGAAAACGCTTACATATAGTTTCACTAAAATTGTTCATTCAATTTATCTTGGAAACTACACAATCTGACGTAAATCTACAGAAAAACTTACAAATAAAAATCAGTTTGTCGATTATTGTCGTCAATGATCAAAACACTGAATAGCTGAAAGGTCACCTTACTGCCCCGGAGAATAGTCATAAAAAAGGATTTTGGAGATAAAAGGAGCAGTGAAATTTATTTTTTGTACATTGTGGAGAAAAGAGTCTCCTTGTATACTGTGGCTATGCAAACAGGGGAAGGGATGTCAGTCATTTGAGTTTAAATCAGCTTGTCAAAAGGGACGCTTTCATTTTAATTTTTATGATGGTTATTGTGCCGCTTGCAGGAGAGCTGAAGTTTTATCCTGTGAATGAGACGTTTCGCATCAGCTTTGGCGCACCTGCGTTTTTCTTTTGTTTATTACTCTTAAGAAAATCTAGACCGCTATTGCCTGGATTTTTAACAGGTGCAGCTATTGTGCTTTTTCGGGTAGGGTTAGATTTAATTCAGCAGAATGCTGATCTGGCTTCATCATTTTATCAGCAATTCCCAAGCTTCTTTTTCTATTTCACGTATGCTTTCCTGTTTTTTGCCGTCCGTACGGGTCGCTTTAAACAGCGCTCTATTTTCATTGGGATTATCGGTCTGATGATCGAATTAGTTGCTGATTTTGTCGAGCTGTTTGTACAATTTTTAGTGTTTGATACAACGATGACTTTATCAAAGCTGAGCGATATGTTCCTCATTGCATTTGCTCACAGCTTTGTGGTGATCAGTTTTTTTAATATGATGAAGCTGTATGAGGCACAATCAAGAGAGAAGCAGATCATGAAACAAAACGAGCATATGATGATGGTCATTTCGAATTTATATGAAGAAACGGTGCACTTAAAGAAAACGTTAAAACATACAGAGCATATTACGCAGGAATCATACCGGCTTTATCGTCTGCTGCATGAACACGAAGCAGGGAAAAAAGTGAGTCAGGAGCTGTTAAAGCTCGCAGGAGAAATTCATGAAGTGAAAAAGGACAATCAGCGTATTTATGCTGGGCTTTCAAAGCTGATTTCGAAGGAAAATATGCAAGATTACATGAAGGCGGAAGAGCTCGTTCAAATTGTAATCCGTATTCAAGAGAAGTATGCTTTATCTCTTGGGAAAAACATCACCTTTACATCTGATATAAGGGGCATTCATCTGCATGATTATCATGTGTTTATTTTCTTATCGCTGATTAATAATTTAATGGCCAATGCAGTCGAAGCTATAAAGGATACCGGGATGATCTCACTCGAATTGAAAGGAAGTCATGATAAAATAGAGATTCGGATTGAAGATGATGGACCGGGGATTCCTAAAAAAATGAGAGAAATTGTGTTTGATCCAGGCTATACCTCCAAATTTGATGCATTTGGAACTCCATCTACTGGGATTGGCTTATCCTATGTGAGAGAGCTGGTTCAAGAGCTTGGCGGCCATATTCAAATCGAACCAAAAGAAACAAAAGGTACAGCATTTCTGCTTGTCCTTCCTATACAAAATTTAATACAGAGAGGGTGAGTGTATGCGATTCTTCATTGCAGATGATGATCGTGCAATACGCTCGATTTTAGGTCAAATCATAGAGGATGAGGATTTGGGAGAGGTCGTAGATGAAGCGGGTGACGGAGTTGGATTAGAGGCCCATTCACTGAACCTCAAGAAAGTAGACATCCTTTTGATTGATCTTTTGATGCCTGCTAGAGACGGCATTCAAACCATTCGCCATATTCACCCTGAATTCAAAGGCAAGGTCATTATGATTTCCCAAGTAGAGGCAAAAGAGATGATGGCAGAAGCCTATGAACTAGGGATTGAATATTATATCCATAAGCCTGTCAATCGCATTGAAATCGTCAGTGTGATTCGAAAAGTCATGGAGCGTATCAAGCTGGAAAAATCGATTTACGATATACAAGCCTCTCTTCGCCACGTGCTGCCATTAGAGCCTGTGATTTCTCAAGGTGCTGGCGCTGGAGCGAAGAGAAGAACGATGAAAGAGGCTGGGGAATTCCTCTTATCTGAGCTGGGAATTGTCGGCGAGAACGGCTCTAAGGATTTACTGGAGATACTCATCTACTTACATGAAACTCAGTCAGCCAATTCTCATGAGGTCAATTTCCCGCCGCTAAAGCAGCTGTTTATCAAAACAGCAGAAAGAAAGCTGGATCATGGTGCAACCGATGTTGAAGTGATGCGGGAAGTGAAAGCGGCGGAGCAGCGGATTAGACGAGCTATTCATCATTCCTTGAATCATTTTGCCTCACTAGGATTAACAGATTTCTCAAATCCTAAGTTTGAGCACTACGCGTCGAAGTTTTTCGATTTTACCGATGTCAGCCAAAGAATGAAAGAAATGCAGAAGACATCTTCTCCCGCAGGATCGACGGGCAGAGTCAATACAAAGAAATTCGTTCAAATCTTTTATTTTGAAGCAAAGCAGCTATTCGAAGAAATGAGCTGAGGAAAATCTGTTGGTATGATTGGAGAAAATAAACAGAGAACGGTCTGCCTTTCCTATGATCTGTCTTGATCTTCAGGTGGTTTTATAATTTAACTGATCATTCTGATTTTTCTTTTTTCTTGAAAATAAAACCCTCCTGTGCAATCGTTTGTTAAAATAGTGAGGTTAGACTAGAATGTCGGAGGTTTTATTTTGGGAAAAATTAAACGAAATGCGCTCTGCCCATGCGGAAGCGGAAAAAAATATAAACATTGCTGTGGTCAAAAATCAGGTGGAGAACAAACGTCTGAGCTTGTGTTTAAGGAAGCTGTACAAGTTCAAAAGGATTTAATGAATTATGCTTTTTCTAAACATCAGAGAGCGATCAATCAATTCATTAATGAGTTTTCTTTCCTTGCAGATATGGATAAAGAAACGCAACAAATCTCAGTTTTCCATTTGAGTGTATGGGGCATCTTCTTCCGTCCATTAACTGATCAGAAAGAAACCATTTTCCAAGAATTCCTGACAAAGAAAGCAGAAGATATTACCCGTCCGAAAACAAGACAAGTGGTTCAATCTTGGACAGATATGGAGCCATCTTTGCTTTTATTAAATGAAAAAACGGACGAGTCTCTTTACTTTGAAAATATGGTAACAGCTGAGAAGGTTGAAGTAGATGTAAAACCGGATCAAACGGTACTGCCTGAAAAGGGAAGTCTCGTGCTTGGTTTTCCTGTTCAATTTGAAGAAAAAGCAGAGTTTTTCATTCAGTATACGATGTTTGCGAAAGAGTTCACAGATACTCTTCTTCTTCAGGTCCGCCAGCTTGTTGACGCATATGAAGCAAATGGAGAAGCGCGCAGCACATTTATGAGAGAATCATTCCCTGATGTGCTGAAGTGTATGTTTGCGAAGCAAGAAGTAGAAGAATCAGAAACACCTGCTCAAACAGAAGGCGATGCAGGCCTATCAGCAGATCGTATGGACTGGGCAAGTGACGTCCAGCTGGAAACAGCTAAGCTGATTGAAGACGGAATGAAGGAGCACGGTGACCAAAGCCTGACAGATGGTGCTTTAACGGTTTGGAAAGCCTACTGTGATCAGAAATCACCTGTGATCCGTAAAGCAGCGTCATTTGCAGCGGGAATCGAATACTATATTCATTCACTTGCAAGCGATGCTCCGCTTTCTCAAGCACAAGTAGCGAAGAAGTATGGCATTAGTGCGTCGACTGTATCGAGCCGTTTTAAAGATATCGAAAAAGCGGTGAAAGAAGAGCAAGAGGCGACAGTATAATCTAAAAAAGACGCGGCACCTTCAGAGGCCAGCGTCTTTTTTAGATTATCTCGTTTTAATAAAACCACTCATGTACTGCTCTGTATTATAATCGTTGAGGTCGATTTTCCATTGACCATCTCCATTACGTTTCATTTTCACTTCATATTCAGCTGGGCTGGAGACGGGAGGGAGCTTTTCGAATTCAGATGCGTACATGTTTAAGCTTTTTTTATACAATTCTTCTTTAGAACGGATTTTCCCGTTGTAAAACTCGTCTCTTTTCTTGTCTAGCTTGTCTTTTAAGTTAGAAGCATCAATGCCTGTTACTTGAGCGACAACCTTTGCTTCGTCATCAGAGATGGTTTTCACACTTGTTTCTACTTTGGCTTTATCCTTCATAGTGTTTTGAATGCGTTTGTACATCGACAGAATATCACGGTCACTCACTTCATTACCGTATATTCCTGCACTTCTTTTGAAGTCTTTAACAAACATTTCATGGTATTTATTGACGACATCCGATTGATTGTCACCCGTTAAATCTGCGAATTGATCGTTCTTTTTGTCAAAAACAATAATATCAGTATAAGCGGATAACGCTTTTGCTGGGTTATCCAGCTTTTTTGCTGTATCGAGTATTTTGTTTCCATCTAGATCGATTTGGATGGAATCACTGTTTTTCTTGATGCTGTCCTGATACACGAACTGATATTTTTTCCCTTTGTCTACTAGGAAATAAAGAGCTCCTGAAAGTGACTTGCCTTTGTTCAATGAACCAAGGTCAAGACGGTCTTTACTGCCGTAGAATTTTAAATCAGATACTTTGGCATCGTCCTGATAAAGGGAGAAGTCAGAGTTATATAATGAAAGGGCTTTGTCACCTTTGTTTGTGATCGTCAGGTTGACTTTTAGGACCAATTCATTGTCTCTCAGGGTAGTTGTTGAGTCTTCTGGTAACGTATATTCGTAGCTATTGACTTTTACCTCTGCTGTTTTCGTTGACTTTTGGTCAGCGTCTGTTGATTTGGCTGAGCTCTGGCAGGCTGCAGAGATGATCATCACGAATGAAATCATGAGGAAGGCACTTATTTTTTTAAGATTCACAGTTGATGCTCCTTTGCTTTTCTTTCGTCATTTCATTCCCGCTATCTGACTATGAAAAAAGAAACAGATAGAATGGTATAATCGGGTGTTAAAGGGGAAAATATCCTAATGACGATTTGCACTATTCATTCTATCGAAATTCATTCATGATGAGGAATAGGTTTTAGTCCCTATTTTTAATAATTTTTAACACAATTACCTATAAAATAAGGAATTAAATAAGCATAATATACTGGTTAATAAGTATTGATTTATAGATTTATTTTAGGTTTTAAATGTTTTTTGTATAAAAATCTTGAAATGAAGGTAGTTTTCATTTGACGAGGCGGTGTCGGATGGCGAAGACGACAGCCTGTGTGCGGTCTTGTGCATTGAGCTTTTGTAATATACGGTGCACATGCGTTTTTACTGTACTTTTGCTGATAAATAATTGATCAGCGATGTCTTCATTCTTTAAACCATAGGCCATTTGCTGTAAAACATCGCGTTCACGTTCTGTAAATGATTCGTGAAGCAGATGAGTGTGATGTGTATCATTTGCCTGCTGAAGAGCTCGTGCCATCATGTGCTCAGAGGCTGCTGTTCGAAAGACAGATTCACCAGCAAAGGCGGTGCGGATGGCCTCAATTAATTCCTCAGGCATTGTATCCTTCAGCAAATAACCGACTGCCCCTGCACGAATCCCGTCAAAGACGTATTCTTCCGTATCAAAGGTCGTGAGAATCACAACTTTTACATCTTGATGCTTTTTTAAAATGTGCTCTGTTGCCGTGATGCCATCCATTCCAGGCATTTGTACATCCATGAGCAGTACGTCTGGTTTGTTGATCAAGCAAAGCTCAACCGCCTCCTGACCGTCTGACGCCTCCCATATGACGTCAATATCCTCTTGAGCGCTTGCAATATAACGAAATCCTTGGCGGATCAGCGGCTGATCATCAATAATGCCAATCTTTATAGGGGGTGTCATGTCTCAGAGTCCTCCTTGATAGGAATTTGAAGATGGATACAAAAGCCGTGCGGCTCGCGTATGGACGTCTTGAGGGAACCGCCTGCAGCGTCACACCGTGCCTTCATGCCTGACAGCCCAAATCCAAATGAAATATCTTTTTCGCTGGTCAAATATCCATCGTCTTCAATGTTCATCATCAGCTCATGCTGGTGGTTATATAGTGTAATGGTCATCGCGGTCGCCTTGGCATGGCATTGGTAATGGCTTCTTGTAAAATGCGGTAAAGCAGTTCAGATACGGAGAGCGGCCATTTTTTATACGTAAGCTGCTCTGTATGAAAGTGAATATCTATCTCTCCCGATATCTCTCCTTGCTTGATAAGACTACGAAGCCCTGCAAGTCCGAGACCTGCATCATCTGACGCCATATGATGAACCACAGAACGAACTTCGGTGAGACAATTTTTAGAAATATTGATCAGCTCCTGAAACGTCTGCGCCATCTGCTCTGGTTCTTCCTGTTTTAAACGGTAGGGCAAAGACTGCAGCTGGACAATCATCGAGGTTAATTGGTGACCGATGCTGTCATGCAGGTCACGTGCAATTCTGCTTCGCTCCTCCAGTACTGCAAATTGGAGTGACTGAACGGTCGCTTCTTCAAGTTCCATATGTGCCTTTTTCAATTGTTCATGGGCTTCTGATAATTCCTTGTGAACCAATTGCAGTTCCCCGAAGTGTTCTTCCTTTAATTCCTGTTCACGCCGCCGCATTCTAGAAATCAAAACAAGTGTATACACAAGCAGCTGGAATAGTGGGAGAGTGATCACCATGTTCCAAGAAAAATCGTTTACATAATAGCTGATCCCACTAGTGAAAAAGATGATAGCAAATAGATAGGGGTGATGCGCCTCTGAAAAACGAAAAGCGATAAAGCCAATCATAAAAAAGGTCAGGCCGATACTGTCTTGAATCTGACCTGTCACCAACCACAAGAGATGTGTCAGAATCCACATCAAGAGGAGCATAGAAAATTGCTTTTTAGGTGACAGCTTGCTTTTTGGAAAAAGACAAAGGAGAAACACCAAATAGACGAAGGTGCGAAACACCAATCCGCCTATTGAAAGGGGCTCATACATTTGAATATACATATAGGTCAATACAAGGCCTAATACGAATTTTCGCCTTATTTGACCTAAAAGCTTGAGTGGCTGCTGAAGGTTCATATCAAAAACTCCTGTCTGTCAGTTAAATAGCAGCAGATGCCTTGATGTTCATATATCTTTTTAAAAGAATAAAACGTAATCCGATCATACTGCCAATTGGAAGGAATGTCAGGCCATTTGCGAAAATGATCAGGGAATGACCGCCATCCTGTACAACTGAACCTACTGTCATCCGGATAAGAATGATTCCGATGAAAAAAAGTGTTCCATAGAGTGAGCTGGCGGCGGTGATACGTCCCGACTGTTGATCATATGTTACTTTGTATAGTTTACCTCTCCAAAGCCCGATTGCAAAACCTGCGAATGCAAAGCCGGTCATCACAAGCAGGCTCATCACCGTGATTTCAATATGCTGGGTAAAGGAATAAGAGAGAGTGCCTAATAAAATGAGCGGCCCTATGAGAAGCCTGATGGGGCGGATTTCTTTTTCCTTGCCTGTTCTTAAAAGCAGAATAATCATAATGATGACAAATTGAATGGTCATGACAAGATCTCCTTTTCGTTTTAGTCTATCTTCATCATACGCATCTTCTATTTTCGCGGCGTCCACCCGTAGGTTGATTTTCAGAAAGCGGGATACTTGAATGTTGGAATTGATTCATGGGAAAATAAGGATGATTACGTAGATAAGGGAGATGAGCTTTTGAAAAAGGTAACGCTTGGACGAACTGATTTGCAGGTAAATCCAATAGGGCTTGGTACGAATGCAGTAGGTGGACATAATTTATTCCCGAATCTTAGTGAGGATGCTGGACGGGAGCTTGTGGAGACGGCTCTTGATCAAGGTGTCAATTTCCTAGATTCTGCTTTTATTTATGGGCTGGGCCGTTCAGAGGAATTAATCGGTGAGATCATTGCCAAAAGAGGCGGCAGAGAAAAGCTTGTCCTTGCGACAAAAGGAGCTCATAAGGAAGTAAACGGGCAAATTGAACTTGATAACAGCCGTGATTTCTTAAGAGAGCAGGTCGAAAATAGCCTGAAACGACTGCAAACAGATTATATTGACTTGTACTATATGCATTTCCCGGATGGGCGCACGCCACTCGAGGAAGTAGCAGGCACATTAAAGGAATTGAAGGACGAAGGGAAAATCAAGGCGATCGGTGCATCCAACCTTGATTTTGAACAGCTTCAAGCTTTTAACCGAGATGGCTACTTAGACGTGCTTCAGTCGGAGTATTCTCTGCTGAAACGTCAGGCGGAGCAGGATCTTCTTCCATACTGCGTCGAGCATGGTATCTCCTTTATTCCTTATTTCCCATTGGCATCAGGCTTGTTGACCGGGAAATTTACAAAGGATGCGACATTTGATGATATTCGAGCAAAGGATCCGCTTTTCCAAGGCGATGCATTCCTTTCAAATCTCGAAAAAGTAGACAAGCTGAAGGACATTGCTCAATCAAAGAATGCAGAAACAGCACACGTCGCACTCGCTTGGCTCTTAGCGCAGGATGGCATTGATGCTATTATTCCAGGGGCAAAAAGAGCAGACCAAGTGCTGCAAAACCTAAAAACAAACGATGTTCAATTAACAGAAGAGGAAATCAATCAAATCGACAAGATATTCTCTTAACACTAAAAAAAGGTGCAGCTATGCACCTTTTTTTTATGACATTGTGAGAGGGATTTTGATGACGAGCCGTAAATTTGGAGAACGGTAAGTAAAATCCAGTGTACCGTCTGCCTTTTCAACAAGCTGATGAATGATATACGTCCCCATGCCTTGATGATCGCCGCCTTTTGTCGAGCGGCCAAAAGTTTTGAACAAATGATCTAACACGTGTTTTTCCATACCTTTTGTGCTGTTCTCACAATGGATTAAAAATAGCCCGCTCCGAATAGAGGTCGTGACCGAAATGCTGCCCTCTTTTCCGGCTTGCTTCGCTTCAATCGCTGCATCTAGGGCATTATCAAGCAGGTTGCCAGTAAAACTAACCTGATCCGCCTTTGAAAAGGGAAGCGATGAAAAGGGAGCTTGAAGGTCTAGTGAAAGTGCAATGTTCTCTTTCTCAGCCCGCTCCAAAAAGGGGTGAAGGGTAGAGGCTAAATAGGCATTTTCCCCTTTCATCCATGGGAAATGTTTGACGTATTGCTGAATCAAATCTTTGATCTCATGCTCGTCGTTCGACGCCGAAAAGGCATTTAAATGTCTGGCTGTTTCATGATGTTTACTGCGCAGCTCAAGAAGTAATTCGTTGGTTCTAGATTCTGCGTTTATAAGCTCTTGAAGCCGTCCATTTAACTGTTTCTCTGTCTGCATCACCTTCAATGAGAGGATATCGACTGTCACCATCATGATGAGCGCCAAAAGACAGCTCAGCCCATTCTCTTGCGTTAGAAAGAGCAAAAAGCCTGCACAGGTGATGAGTATAAAAGCACTTAATATCACATAACCACTCGTATGAGGCAAAAATCTTTTGTACATGAAGAATGTATAAACACACATCGTGCAAAAGGTAAGAATCCACAACACAATTGATGATAGCGGCAGAAAGGCTTCAGCAGCTGCATGAAACGCAAGACCTAGCCATATGAGGGCATAAATGCGAAATCCAAGATAGAAAGCGTTCACGTTCGTTCTCCTTAAAAATAGTATTTCTTAAAGAATTCTAATTGCTGCTTGGTCATCATGGCTTTTTTATCTGTCCCTTCAAAAGACACGATAAACGAATTTTTAGCATACGCCGAGAAATTCTTAATGTAATGAATATTGATAATAAACGATCGATGGGAGCGGATAAAATCCTTTTCAGCCAAATCACCCTTTAACTCGTTTAAAGTTTGATATGTCTGGATTTCTCCTGTCGTTGTCACGATAGTTGTTGACCGGCCCGTTCGCTCAACAAAAATGACATCCTTTTTCTGCAGCACATGAATATCCGACTGCTGCTTAATGAGAAGCCGGCCATGAATGCTTTTCTCCTGCTTGGTGGACATATAGCGCTCTAAGCATTTGGCAATTCGATCAGCTTGGTAGGGCTTCATAATATAATCATGTACATTCAAATCAAACGCATGGACTGCATAACCACTGTTTCCTGTCACAAAGACCACATCGACATTCAGTGCGTGAGAGTGAATGAGGTCCGCTAATTCATAGCCGGACATTCCGGGCATTTCAATGTCAGCGAACAACAGATCAATGTCTCCTTGTTTGACCTTCTCATATGCATCCTCTGCTGACTGCGTGACAAAGACAATGTCCACAGCCTCCATTCTGCCCACAATGGCGTGCAGCTTTTCTAAATCTACTCGGTAATCATCGACGAGACCTACTTTTATCATAAAAATCACCTATGACTCTTCTTATTATTTGTCTATTTTACCATTTGTTTTTTTGAAATAGATCATTTCAAGACAGAAAAAGGACGTTTCGCGACATTTTTATATCAGGCAGGCATTATTTTTTCTATCATAGACTTAGAAAGTAAAGTTGAAAGGGGCGAACCAAATGATTACTCTCAGCGATTGCAGCTGCTGGTTTAAAGATAAGAAAAAAGTCGTGAAAGCGATGAAACACATGACGTTCTCCGTGAAGGAAGGGGAAGTCGTTGGCATCCTAGGAGAAAATGGTGCAGGAAAAACGACATTATTGCGCGCCGTAGCCACATTATTAGAGCCTACGCACGGGTCAGTCACTGTCGCAGGCTTTGATACGGTGAAAGAATCAACGGAAGTGAAAAAGCGAATTGGTGTCTTGTTTGGCGGTGAGACGGGGCTTTACGATCGTTTGACGGCACGAGAAAACCTTGAATACTTTGGCAAATTGTATGGCTTAGATCAGCATGAAATCAAAGCAAGAATAGAGGATTTGGCAAAGCGTTTTGGAATGAGACAATATATGGATCGCAAGGTGAAAGGATTCTCAAGAGGGATGAAACAAAAGGTGGCGATTGCCAGAACGTTAATTCATGATCCTGACATTATCTTATTTGATGAGCCGACAACAGGCTTAGATATCACGTCGAGTAATATTTTCAGAGATTTTATCCATCAGCTCAAGCAGCAAAATAAAACGATCCTCTTTTCAAGCCACATCATGGAAGAAGTCAGCCAGCTTTGTGACAGTGTCATGATGATTCATCAAGGAGAGCTTGTGTACAAAGGGACACTTTCAGAATTATATACTCAGGAACAAAGTGATGACTTGAACTATATCTTTATGTCGAAGCTCGCTAGGGGGATTTCATAATGTGGAAAACCGTCTTTTTGAAAGAAATGACAGATGCGCTGAGAGATCGAAAAACGTTGCTCTTAACCGTGCTGATTCCTCTTTTGACCATGCTTGGACTGGTGTTCTTTTATGAAAGCATGATTGCAGATCCAGGGGATGAAGCCTATACAGTCGCCATCAATGAACAGCTTCCAGCTGAAATGAACCAAATGATCAAAGAGGTCAAAAACCTAAACCTTGAAACATTTGATGATCCGCAGCAAGCGGTCAAAGATGGAGAGGCAAATGCTTACCTTGAAATGCCGAAAGAGGCAGGCGATATGCTCAAACAACAAAAGCCATTCGCTATTAAAATCCATGGATATACGACAGATGATGATTCGGTCATCACTGTTCAAATGCTGCAATCATTGCTGGAGCAATATCAAAACCAAGTGGTCGAAAAGCGTTTAGCAGCGGATCAAATCGATACGTCCGTTATTCATCCGTTTGAGGTGCAGTCCGTTGATGTAGAAGAAGGGGATGAAGGGGAAAACGGAGTGACCGCTATGCTGTTGTCGATTCTCCTTCCGATGATTTTGGTGACCTCCGTCATCTCAGGAGCCTTGCCGGCTGCGCTTGATATTGTAGCAGGTGAAAAAGACCGGAAATCCATTGAAGCGTTGTTCCTGACACCTGCCAGCAGACTCCAGATTCTCATCGGAAAATGGCTCGCTGTCTCTATGTTTGGTATTTTAAGTGGGATTGTGGCGATAGGCATGTTGCTTCTATCTACTTTGCTCTTTACAGAAAAGCTGAAGCAGGCTCTAAACTTTGGTGATCAAATGTGGAGCATTATCGGCGTCATGTTTGCGGCGCTTATCATCTTCTCCTTCATGGTATCCATGATTGAATTGCTGCTCAGCGTCATTTCGGGCTCAGTCAAAGAAGCACAGTCGTACATGTCCATGATCATTACACTAGGTGTGATCCCAATGTTCTTTACCATGAGAGCAGGTGCTACGCAGCTAGATACGTATTACTTTGCGGTCCCATTCCTTAATATTCATGCGCTTTGTAAGCAACTGATGTTTGGTATCATCGATCCGGTGGCTGTCACTCTGACACTCGGCTCCTCAGCTCTCGCAGTTGTCATCTTGTTTATTATCGTGAGAAGCTTGTTTATGAAAGAAAAATGGATGCTTGCGAAATAAAGAGAGGAAAACTTGTAGATTTTTTCTACAAGTTTTTCTATATTCGGAGATTCATATAAAAAAGGCTCGGGATAGAATTGTTATGGCATAATGGAAGAGGAAATGACATAAGCATCCTATTTTTAGTAAAGAGGAGGGGGTGGAGATATGTCTTATCAAACAGATGACGATGATGTGTTAGGACTATGTAATATATATGCTCAGCAAACACACCATTTTGAAGCTTTTATTTTGGGAAATAGGAAAGGCTTATTAGAACTAAGAAATGCAATAGACAGGGCTTTAGAAACCGGTTGTTCTACTTCAACATTATTTCCGTCTGATTATGAAGGATATGATGTCTATGTTGCTTTAGTAGACGAGGAGCAAAGGTTTGAGAAATTAACAACTCCTTATGTCGAAGAATACGTACAAGAGGAAAATGCGGTTGATCCAATTGAGATAATTAAAGAATATGAAGCTAAAAAGGGGAATTCCGTGTAAAGAGATTCCCCTGCTTGTGAACTCGTTTGCTAGTGAATCAAATGTCTATGGATTTGGCTTGTCATTGGGTTTTGTCCAGTACTTGATGTCTTCCAATACTCTTGCAATGTCATCCATATCGTCAATTCCTAAAGTACTATCAAATTTCGAAGATAGTATCTTTCGGACTTTAGCGAGTCTTTGAGTGACCTCCCACTCATCTATAAATCGTGTGGTTTCTGTTTCATATTCTCCTCTATATGCTTCCTCACCATACTGATGAAATTTTTCACCATAATAAGAACCCATGTTATGCAAAGACAAAAGAATCAAATTCATTTCTTTTAATACCTCTAACATTTCATCACCCGTGTAGGTGATGTTTTGATTAGACTTTAGCATTGACGCCCACCCTTAAAATAAGAAATGTTGATATACGCCGCAACCAATACGCTTGTGCTCATCATATTAAAAAACCCCCGATTCCGGGGGTTTTTCTTTAGTTCTTGATGAATTTCTCAACTAATGAGCTTGTTTTGTAGTCGTTCAAATCAAGTTTCCATTGGTCGATATCATTTTTCTTCATGTTCACTTCTACTGTTTCTTCAGAAGATGATGGTCCTAATTTTTTAAATTCATCTGGATAGATAGAAAGTAGATATTTCTGTGCATCATCATAAGATGCTGAACGGTTTTTGCTGTAGAACTCAGTCGCTTTCTCTTTCAAACGATCGACAAGCGGGCTTGCATCAATCGGTGTAAGCGTCACAGTGACGACAGCTTTATCACCACTGATCGCTTTTGTTTTTGTTGATACTTTTGATTTTTCAGCTAATGTTTCTTTTACTGCTTTTAAAAGCTTATCAAGGTTTTCGTCCTTCGCTGAGCTAGAAGAAATACCTGATGAAGTGATGTAACCTTGTTTGAATGATTTATCAAACTCGTTCACAACAGTTGATTTGTTATCACCTGTTAGTTTTTCGAAATCGTCGTTTTTCTTACCAAAAATCATCACATCAATATAAGAAGAAAGAGCTTTTGCAGATGCTTGTAGTGTATCTGCTTTTTTCATTAAGTCTTTTCCTTTAATATCGAATTCTAATGTTTTGTCATCTTTTTTCGATCCACTGCCTGGCTCTGTGTAAACAAGCTGATAGTCTTTGTCTTTGTCAACAACAAAGAATAGACCGCCTTTTGTTACTTTGTCTGCATTTAAAGAGCTTGAAGATAATACTTCGTTGTAGTCATCTGGAGAGATCGTAGATACCTGTGCGTCATCTTGGTAAAGTGTGAAGTTGCTTTTATCAACATTGAGAGGCTCTTTGCTGATATTTTTTACAGATACATTCACTTTTAGTACATACTGATCATCCTGTACAGATGTATCGTATTGAGGTGGTAATGTGTACTCAGCACTTTCTACCTTTACTTCTGCTGCATCAAGAGATTTTTTGGTATCGTTTTCTTTCGCAGCTGTTTTGTCTTTACCACCACTACAAGCGGCAGCGACAACAGTTACACACAAGATTAGAAGAAACAGGGATAATTTCTTTTTAAACATGTCGTGTTTTCCTCCTCGGGTTTATGGTGAATTTCATTGAAAAGCTGTAGTTCATATCGTTCTTTTTGCACAAAAAGAAAAATACTGTATGTTTTTTACTGTAGAATGAAGCGAAAGTACTGTCAATACCTCAGTGCGTTTCCGAGGTTGATTGGCTTCAAGTAGTAAAAATGACACTAAGTTGAGAGGAGAAACTTGTAATTTATTATTTGATATCTCCTGTAGAAACTCAACATTTTATATTTTAAGGTTTTGAGTCGGATTATTGAATAGGTTCAAATGACTGTTTTTGAAGATGATGTCGCAATTAGAAGGATTTTTATGACTTGTAAATGAGTATATAGTAATGAATATTTTTTCCTGCTATGTGGATGGTCACTTGGTTTGTGTGTTGTTGACAGCAAGACACATGTCCAGCAAATTTAGACAGGCTGTCGACACTGAACGTGCTTTTTCATGTCAAAATGGCAGTCATCTACACAGAAACACCACATAAAATAAAAGAGAAATGAACTGGAGGTGGATGTATGGCAGTGGTAAGAGCGACAAGCTCTGATATTGATTTAATGGCCAGACTGCTGAGAGCGGAGGCAGAAGGTGAAGGGAAGCAAGGGATGCTGCTTGTAGGAAATGTGGGCATCAATCGGCTGCGTGCCAACTGCTCGGACTTTAAAGGGCTGCGTACGATTCCACAAATGATTTATCAGGAGCATGCATTCGAAGCGGTCACGCATGGGTACTTTTATCAACGAGCACGAGAAACTGAAAAAACACTTGCGCGGAGAAATATTAACGGAGAACGTTTTTGGCCGGCAAAATTCAGCCTTTGGTATTTTAAACCGCCTGGCAATTGTCCGGCGACATGGTACAATCAGCCGTTTGTGGCAAGATATAAGTCGCATTGCTTTTATCAGCCAACCGCCGAAACGTGTGAAAATGTCTATAACACCTTTTAGCTTGATGAAACGCACAATCCTCTTAGAGTACGAATGCAGAGGGTTGTGTTTTTGTTTTTTCCAAAATGGGTAACCATTGTGTATCAACAAGATGAAGCACGTGAATGGAGGAAAGGAAGATGTATCAAGATTTAAAAGGGAAAACAGCCATTGTCACAGGCTCTTCAAAAGGAATTGGACAAGCGATCGCATTGCGGTTTGGACAAGAGGAAATGAATGTGGTTGTGAACTATAAAGGCGATGAAGATGGAGCTGAAGAGACCGTACAAGCCATTCAGAAGCACGGAGGTGGGGCGGTGAAAGTACACGCAGATGTCTCCAAAGAGGAAGGCATCCAAGCCATCATGGATACAGCACTGGAGCATTTCGGTACAGTAGATGTATTCGTCAATAATTCAGGCTTCAACGGCGAAGAAGCGCTGCCGCATGAGATGACGCTGGAGCAATGGCAAAACGTCATCGATGTGAACATAACAGGTGCATTTTTAGGCGCAAAGGCTGCGCTCGCCTATATGATGGAGCATGACATCAAAGGGTCTATTTTAAATATTTCCAGTGTCCACCAGGAGATTCCGCGCCCATTCAACGTTCATTATTCCACTTCAAAGGGCGGAATGAATATGATGACAAAGACGCTGGCTCTTGATTATGCAGAATCAGGTATTCGAATCAATGCGATTGCGCCGGGTACCATGGCAACCGAATCAAATGATGATTTGCAGGATGAACAGAAAAAACAAAAGCAGCTTGAGAAAATTCCGATGAGAACCTTTGGTGAACCGAAGGAGATTGGGTCCGCTGCTGCATTCCTCGTTTCTAAGGAAGCGGCATATATCACAGGCACCACCTTATTTGTGGATGGTGGAATGACACTTTATCCTTCTCAAATCAATGATTAATCCGAAAAACATCCGCCTGTTCAGCCGGCGGATGTTTTTTGTTCGTAGCGTTGTGTAGCTTTGGCTCGTTTGCCAAGCAGCATCGGGTACTTGCTCAGGAAGGAGATACATGGCACCATGAGCAGCAATGTGCCGATTGTATAAAAAAGTGTCCAAGAGAGCTGCGCTGTATCAGCAATATTGATACCAAGTCCATAAAAAACAAATGCTTTCATGATATCAATACCGGCAAACTGCAAAACAAGAATGACAATAGAATTTCGTCCTAGATACGTCAAAATAGGGGATGTTTTCAATTTAAAGCTTAAATAAATCACGGCAGCTGAACCGAGCAGAGCACATGCATAAAAAATAAAGAGATCACCGTAGTCGTTGACGCGCATATCGATCCGTGAATTAAAGCTCTGCATGTAAGCCGTCAGCACAAGCAGACCTGTACATAAAAGCAGGGTTGGATCTGTTTTTAATTCCACAAACCACTGCTTTGCTAAAAATCCAATCGAATAAAAAACAACAGCCGTCAAGGCGACATTGGCATTCCAAGGAAGACTTTGATTTAAAAGCAAGGTAGAAGCATATCCAGCACCTCCGCAAAGAATAGTCAGCAAGATTAAGGCAGCAGGTCTCCCTTTTGAAAGACGATGCATAAAGAAAAATAAAATTTCCACTAAAAAGAGTGTCGTTAAAAACCAAATCGCTGGGTTATGTGTAAGTCTTGCTTCATCTGCATTGGATATGAAAATACCTGTAAACGGAACGAAAGGGTCGATATCCGTTTGTCCCTTGAATGCGAAAAAACGAGTAACGGAGAACCAAAATACATACGTAATGATGGAGAAATAGAGATAGGGCAGGAGTAAGCTTTTGGCTTTTTTCTGAATAAATGACAGAGCAGGGGATGAGGATGATCGAAACATCATGCCTGATAGTAAAAAGAAAAGCGGCATATGAAAAGAGTAAATGAATTGCTTGAGCGAATCTGGAATGGGCACATGCGCCATAACCACGAGCAGAATGCCGATTCCTTTAGCTGCATCTACCCAATCGAGTCTCTTTTTCATGTCCTTCATCTCCTTCTTTATCAGCGTTGTAAACCGTTCATTGAATATGTACCTCTACTATATAAAAGGTACACCTCTTATGCGTTTACAGTTCGCTAACGATTAGAAGACACATTTGCGATCAGATGACAGACGGAAGGATTTTGACATCTTGATGTTACATTTCCCATTTTTTATGACAATGTAAAAAAAGAAGCCTGAAAAGCTGGCTTCAAAATAATTCTGCTATTCGCTTGTAGGAGCGTTGTTTTTCAATCGGATCAAAGGAATTGTTCAGAATCATGATGTCATCTGTTTGATAGCGGTCCATCAAGGTCTGTAATTGCTCTTTCACCGTTTTCTTCGAGCCGACAATCATCCGCTGGCGGTTTTGCAGCACTTTTTTCTTTTCCTGCGTGGTGTAGTGATAGGCACTTGCTTCTTCTATAGAAGGAACGCGGCTGTCCAGTCCTTTTTCAACACGCAGCAGCCATAAATCTGTACTGCTGGCGATCCGGTCTGCTTCTTCATCTGTTTCACCGCAGATGACAAAGACGGCAAACATAGATTGTGGCTGCCTAGAAAAGACAGATGGAGAAAAGTGTGATCGATACGTCTCAAATGCTTGTTTGCCGCGTGCAGGATGAATAAAGTGACCAAAAATATAGTTGATTCCAAGCTCCGCCGCCTGTATGGCACTATTTTCCCCCAGTCCAAGCAGCCAAACCGGCGGATGAGCATCAACAAGCGGAGCAGCTTTCACACCTGCATGCGGATGACCAGAAGGCAGGCTGTCTGATAAGTAAAAAAGAAGGTCCTTCAGCTGGCGGTCAAACTGTGATAGGTCTTTTTTTGCACCGTCCGTCAAAGCGAGTCTCGTCCTTTCAATCCCGCCTGGAGATTTGCCGACACCAATCTCAATCCGTCCAGGATAAAGGGCTTCAAGCTGCCGCGTGACTTCTGCTACTTTAAAAGGACTGTACTGAGGAAGTAAAATGCCGCCAGATCCGGTACGCAAGGTCGATGTATGAGCCGCAATATGAGCCATTAATATTTCAGGCGCTGTACTAGCGAGCCCCCTTGTGCTGTGGTGTTCAGCGAACCAATAGCGCTCATACCCAAGCGTTTCAGCCAGCTGAGCCAGCTGCGTTGTATGAATCAATGTCTCCTGCGCAGACTGACCTTTAGGAATGGCGACTTGATCTAATATATGAAGTGATGGCATCATCAACATCCTTTCAACAACATGCTGAATATAAGTATAAAGAAATCAATGGATGGAAGGAAACGAAAGGGTTTATCCTTTGAACACATGCTTTTATCTTTTCTATATCAACATATGAAACCACATCTTACGCTCCTTATCAGTAAGAGCTGCTCACCGGGAACTTTCGACAATGTTTCACATGAAACACTTCATTTACGACATGAACTATTTTCAATGTGCATCTTTCTTTAAAAAAATATAAAGTGTTTGAAACCTATCTTGAACATAGATCGTATATACTAGTAAATAGAAAAAAGAGTAAGAGGCTCCAATGTCATTTCATGAATTTTGTCGAATTTTCATGTATGATGATTTTAATAGGGTCCATCGCTTAATAAATAGATTTTTATTATGCTGGAGGAGTGATTGATTTGGCGATTACATTAGAAAAAGGTCAACGTATTGATTTAACAAAAGGGAAAGCAGGGCTAACGAATATTCTTGTTGGACTTGGCTGGGACCCTGTCTCACAAGGCGGCGGGTTTTTAGGAAAGCTGTTTGGCGGCGGAGGCGGCGCTGATGTTGATTGTGATGCTTCAGTGCTCATGCTGAAAAATGATAAGTTTACGGAAAATAAAGATTTGATTTATTTTGGCAACCTAAAAAGCAAATGCGGCAGTGTTGAGCATACAGGTGACAACCTGACTGGTGAAGGAGACGGAGATGATGAACAAGTCCTCGTCAACTTGAGCAAGGTGCCGGGTAATGTGAATAAATTGGTGTTTGTCGTGAACATTTATGATGCCCTTAGAAGAAACCAACACTTTGGTATGATTCAAAATGCTTACATTCGCATCGTTGATCGTTCAAACAATCAAGAATTAGTGAAATATAATTTAAAAGAAGACTATGTAGGAAAAACATCGTTAATCGTCGGAGAACTTTACCGTCACGAGAATGAGTGGAAGTTTGCGGCTCTTGGAAATGGTACAAATGATGCGAAGCTTGCCGATATTACGAGAAACTACATTTAAACAGAAGGGAGAGGTTCCTAGTGGGAATTTCTTTAGCGAAAGGTCAAAAAATTGATTTAACAAAAACGAATCCGGGTTTAACAAAAGTAGTCGTTGGTCTTGGCTGGGACGTCAATAAGTATGACGGCGGACATGACTTTGATTTAGACGCAAGTGTATTCCTTTTAGATGCAGCAGGTAAAGCAAGCTCTCCATCTGACTTTGTCTTTTACAACCAAACAACTGGCGGAGGCGGCAGTGTCGTACATACAGGCGATAACCGCACTGGCGAAGGGGACGGAGATGACGAGCAGGTCAATGTTGACCTTGCAGCTGTACCAGCAAGTATTGAGAAGATTTCATTTGTCATTACAATTCATGATGCAGAAGCGCGCAGTCAAAATTTCGGACAAGTATCTAACGCATATGTACGTATTTTAAATGCGGCTTCGAATGAAGAACTCATTCGCTACGATTTGGCAGAGGATTTCTCAATTGAGACAGCCATTATTGTAGGTGAATTATACCGTCATGGTGGGGAATGGAAATTCTCAGCTGTAGGATCAGGCTATCAAGGCGGTCTTGCACGCATTGCAACGGACTTCGGCTTAGATATCGGATAACGATAGTTTCCTATTTTCAAAGACAGGAGAGATACGAATATGGCGATTCAGCTTTCAAAAGGACAACGTGTCGATTTAACAAAAACCAACCCAGGGCTGACGAAAGTGATGATCGGTCTTGGCTGGGATACGAATAAATATTCTGGCGGAGCCGAATTTGATTTGGACGCTTCGGCTTTCTTGGTGGATGCAAACAATCGTTGTCAGCAAGATACAGATTTTGTGTTCTATAATAACCTTCAGCATCCGAGCGGCAGTGTCACTCATACAGGTGATAACCGGACGGGTGAAGGAGATGGAGATGACGAGCAAATTCTCGTTGATTTCTCGAAAATTCCTGCTAACATTGATCGTATCGGAATTACAGTTACGATCCATGATGCAGAGACGCGCAGCCAAAATTTTGGACAAGTCTCTAATGCATTTGTTCGTGTTGTAAATGAAGAGGGCGGGGAAGAATTGATTCGCTTCGATTTAGGCGAAGACTTCTCAATTGAAACAGCTGTTGTGGTATGTGAATTGTACCGACACGGAAGTGATTGGAAGTTTAACGCGATCGGAAGCGGATTCTCTGGCGGACTTGCAGCTCTTTGTCAAAATTATGGGTTAGAAGTGTAAATAAGAGAAACAAATCAATTGGTGCTGTCAAAAACTCAAATGAGGGTCTTTTCCAAAGTGAGAAAGAAACAGCGATCAAGAATAGCAGCAGGCGAAAGCCTGCTGATGCTTCTACACTTATAGGAGGAAAACCAGTTGGACATTTTGAAACATATGTTGGATACATATGCCTCGTTTTTTGATTGGCATATGTGGGCAGAGGTGTTAACAGACCCTGTCTCTTGGGGGCTTATTGGGACGCTTGTCGTGCTTGAAGGATTGTTATCAGCAGATAACGCACTTGTATTAGCTGTGATGGTGAAACATTTACCGGAAAAGCAGCGTAAAAAGGCATTAACCTACGGATTAATTGGCGCTTATTTCTTCCGTTTTCTATTCATTGGCGTAGGGATGCTGCTTATTAAATTCTGGTGGATTAAGGTTCTTGGAGCTGCTTACTTAGCATGGCTTGTCATTAAGCACTTCTGGTTAGGTGATGGCGATGATGAAGCGAAGGAATTGAAAAAAGAAGGCTGGTTGATTCGGGTATTTGGTATATTCTGGGCAACCGTTATCTCTGTAGAAATTATGGACCTTGCCTTCTCGGTTGATAGTATTCTTGCAGCATTCGCTGTATCTGAGGAAGTATGGATTCTTCTATTAGGCGGAATGCTTGGAATTCTCATGATGCGTACAGTGGCACAGTTATTCCTTGTTCTCATTGACCGTATCCCAGAGCTCGAGAATACAGCGTTTATTCTTATCGGGATCATTGCGATCAAAATGGGCTTGAGTGCTGCTCACATTGAAATCCCGCATCTTGTATTCTTTGCGATTATTATCCTAGCATTTATCGGAACGTTTATTATTCATAAAATCAATAAGAAGAAACATCAAGGTGTAACAAACGAAGCTGCGGCTTCAAAAGAAGAATAGGACGATCAAAAAGGAATGGAGTTGATTAGCGGCTCCATCCTTTTTTGAATCATCAAGTCATTTGTTCGATTTTCTCTCAACAACAGGAGGTGGCACAGCATGCGGTATTTTCAGTTTTTATCAGAGGCGAGGCAGCACGATATTTTTTTCAAACGGCCGGGGACGATGCATTTGATGACGCCAAGGCACGTACTTGCGCATGCATTAGGTGCTACTTTGTATATGCCTGCAACAAGACAGGATATAGCAGACATGCTGCTGTCGCAGAAATATGAAGCGCTTTGCTCTGTTGTATTTTGTTTAGAGGATGCCATCGGTGATCAAGAAGTGGAAATGGCTGAGCAGAATCTAGTGGTACAACTCGCCAAACTGTCGGACAAATTGACGCATACGCCTGAAACGGCTGAACAATTGCCGCTTTTATTTATTCGGGTTCGTTCGCCGAAGCAGCTGCTCGAAATGGCAGATTTGCTTGGTTCATCTCTTCATTTATTGACGGGTTTTGTATTTCCAAAGTGTTCTATTCATAATGCGAAGGATTATTTGGACAGCTTGAAACAGGTTTCAGCACAAACGAAGACAAAGCTGTACGGTATGCCCATTTTGGAAACACCTGATTTATTAGAAAAAGAAACAAGATATACGGTGCTGTCTGAGTTAAAGCAGATCATGCTGAATGATGAAGAATATATTTTGAATATTCGTATTGGGGCAACGGATCTTTGCGGCTTATATGGCATTCGCCGTGATCGTGACACCACCATCTATGAAATCAGATTGATTGCTGATTTGATCACAGATATGATCAATTATTTTGGCCGTTCCTTTGTTGTTTCAGGTGCAGTATGGGAGCATTTTGGCCCTGCACGAAAGGAACAAAAACCATTCATCCGTGCGCTTTCTAAGGGCGGTGAGCTGTCCTTATCTGAATTTGATGACGTACAAGGCTTACTCAAGGAGACAAGACTCGATGTAGCCAACGGCATACATGGGAAGACAGTGATCCATCCAACACATCTCAAGCCAGTGCAAAGCATGTACGTTGTGACAAAGGAAGAATACTTGGATGCATTAAGTATTTTGGAACATGCCGACGGCACAGTTGGCGTAATGAAGAGTTCCTTTTCTAATAAGATGAATGAAACGAAGCCCCATTACCGGTGGGCAGAGCACATTTTAATTAAGTCAGACATTTACGGGGTGTTTCATGAAAATAGAAGCTATATCGACATACTCACAGAATCAGAAGCGGCATACGCTGAACATCTTGGAACATATGGAGGTTGAGCTTGACCTCAAAGAAGGGGTGCTCCAGCTGGAGAAAGAGCATCTTTTTGAGATGGCAGCAAGGGTGAACAAAAAAAGAGCCTTTTTATTCGTTAGTAAGGTGCTTGGAAAGCATATTCCTGTTCATCCAGTGAAACCGCTCCTTGTCTCGGGTCTTTTAGCGATGGCATATGCCAAAGAGCAAACGGGACAGACGCCTCCGTACCAAGATTTTCTTGTAGAGGCACTCAAGACGGATGATCACGCGGTGTTAACGGCAGCCTATGAAACACTCAAAAAAGAAAAGCTAGCAGCTGGCAATGAGCCTGTCGTCATCGGCTTTGCGGAAACGGCAACAGCCCTTGGACATGGTGTGTATGATGTGCTAGAAGGCGCATCTTACATTCATACGACACGTGAACAGCTGCTGGGTCTTGACCCGTCATTGGTATTTGAAGAAGAACATTCGCATGCAACAGACCAGCTTTGTTATGCAGATGAAGCATTACTTCGCACAGACCGCCCCATCGTGTTAGTAGATGATGAAGTCACGACAGGCCGTACAAATATCAACATCATTCGTGACCTTCATGCAAAGTACCCGCGGCATTCTTATACCATTCTTTCCATTTTGGACTGGCGGACGGAGGAGCATGAGAAAGCCATGTGCCAGCTTGAAGAGGAGCTCGGAATTCACATCACATCATTGTCTTTATTAAAAGGGCAGATGGTCTTTAGAGGCAAAACGCTTGATGAACCAGCTTATTCGTATGAGATTGCGGAGCAAGAGAAGCGGCCAAGTCTCTCTTTTCATTCTCTTCAATCTTTCTTTAAGCAAGTGCCGTATTCACTTTCTCATGCAGCAAATTCGGCTGGGCATTCGCCATATATACATGAAACGGGCCGTTTTGGTTTAAACGCAGCAGATACGGAAGCACTTGACCAAGCAGCTGCTGAAGCGGGTTTGAAGCTGCGGCAGGAACGCAAAGGGAAGCAAACACTTTGCTTAGGGACAGGTGAGCTGATGTATGTACCGATGAGACTGTCTGCACATATGGGTGAAGGCATTCGCTTTCATTCAACAACGAGAAGCCCTATTCACCCAGTCGAAAAGGATGGATACGCTGTCCAAAATGGGTTTACCTTTATGAATCCAGAGGATGCCCGAATTCAGCACTACGTGTACAACATTCCAAAGGGTGAATATGATGATGTATTTCTCTTTTTTGAGAAAAAGGTCTCTCAGGAGGCATTGCTTCCGCTTATTCATTTATTTGCCGAGCGGCATGTGAAGCATGTGCATATTGTGACTTTATCAGACGAGGTGAAGGTGAATGGCTAACGTGTATACAAAGATGGGAAGCTATCCAGAGCAGGATGTAACCTTCTTACTCAAAGATTTATCCTCTATTGAGATGGAGAAAAGTACAGAAGAGCGGGAGCGTTCAATTCAGAGTGGTGCGCATTATTCAGAAATGCTGCCAATTGAATATAAACCAACGGCATCTTATATGACTTTATTCTATCAATCTCTTGAAGAAAGTAAGGAAAAGGTAGCCGAAGCAGTAGCTGTTGTAGCAGAACAGATTGTGAAGAAGCGAGGCTTCAAAACCGTGCTTTGCAGCTTGGCGCGTGCAGGAACACCGATCGGGGTGCTAATCAAACGATATATTCGAAAGACATATGGTGTCGATCTGCCTCATTACAGTATCTCTATTATTCGTGATCGCGGAATAGACGAGAATGCACTGCATTATATGCTGAAAGAACATCCAGGCTTTGAAATTGCTTTTATCGATGGATGGACTGGAAAAGGTGCCATTTCGAAAGAGCTCGAAAAAGCTGTGATTGATTTTGAAAAAAAATATGGTGTGCGTCTTTCGAGTGAGCTGGCTGTGCTGGCTGACCCTGGCTATTGTACACATGTATATGGAACGAGAGAGGACTTTCTCATTCCAAGTGCCTGCCTGAATTCGACGGTATCAGGGCTTGTCAGTCGTACGGTACTAAACAACCGCTGGATCAATGCCGATGATTTCCATGGGGCAAAGTATTATAAAGAGCTGCTTGATGAGGATGTGTCCAATCTGTATGTGGATACGATTGAAGATGCATTTTCCAGCCTCGGACCAAATGTACAAGAGAAAGCAGAAACCATACTTACGCAGGGAACGCTGGCAGATTGGCGCGGAATGGCATCCATTGAAGCAATCGGTCAGGAGTTTCAAATTAAAAATACCCATTTGATTAAGCCGGGTGTTGGTGAGACGACCCGCGTGCTGCTTAGAAGAATCCCGTGGAAAATCTTGATTCAGCCTGGATCTCAGGAGAAGCTGAAGCATATTTTGCTTTTGGCAGAGGACAGAGGTGTTCCTGTCATTGAATATGCCAATATGTCCTACACGTGCTGTGGGTTAATTCGTCCGCTGGAGCAAACGTCATGAAGACATATGCATTTGCTAGTGATTTAGACCGGACGCTGATCTTCTCACATCGAGTGCTTGACCAGTATGCGTATGAAGGAGAGTATGATCTAGTTGAGGTGCTGGACGAACGGCCGCTTTCCTATATGTCTGTTGAAACGAAAAAATCCTTGCAGACGATTCATCAATCAGGCTGGTTCATTCCAGTGACGACAAGAACAACTGCACAGTATGAACGGATCACCTTCTTTCAACAAGAGCTTCAACCGGAGTATGCTGTCACAACAAACGGGGGCTGTATTCTTCACCATGGCAAGCCGCTTGAGGATTGGCAGGCCATTGTTGATGAGAGACTTAGGGAGTGTATGCCGGTCAGAGAGATGCTGAGGGCGATCTACGAACTTCCGGTTGCGGCTTGGGTGAAGCGTACCCGAACAGCAGAGGGAAGATTTCTTTATTTGATTATGAAAGATGAGTATTTATCTCACATACCGCTTGCTGAGTTGAAGCTGTGGGGTGAGGAGAGAGGCTGGCAGGTTTCTCTTCAGGGACGGAAGCTTTATTTTATTCCACAGCCGCTTAATAAGTGGGATGCTGTTGCTTTTCTAAAGGACAGGCTGAAGCTTGAATACGTCTATGGTGCGGGTGATTCCCTGTTAGATGCGGGGCTCATTCGTCAATCAGATAAGGGCTTTGCCCCAAGGCATGGAGAAGTTCTCGACTTTGACCCAGAACTTGAGCCGACAGCAGCATCTGGCATGGCCGCAGCGGATGAAATCACCGCTTCTGTCATCGAGCAGATGGCGAAGGCAAAAAAGCCTTCGATTCGATAGCAGAAGTAGAAGGCTGAATGATATGATAGTAGTAGCTTTCTAGAAAATATAGGAGAAAGGAAGGAGCGGCGTGAGTTATAAAGAAATCAATGTCACCCATACACGGGCGGAGCAGGAAGCCTGGAAAAACGTGCTGAAAAAGCCGCTCCCTGAAAGAGACGGTTATGTAAAGGACGAGCATACGTTGTCCTTACCGCGTCTCGCCGCCCGGGTCCTTGGAACTCCGCATGATGCAACCGATTATTTTATTTATTTACATGAATTATATGAAACAGAAGGCATGCATATTTTAAGTGAAACGCTCAATCGTCATATTGAGCCAGAGCATTTTCAAGCGTTGCAGCGTATTCATTTGATTAACCAAGAAGAAAAGGGATTGTCCGTGAATCGCTTTGTGGCTTTTTTAGATGGTGAACAGCTGATTGTCCGCCATCCAAACCCTGTGATGAACCGGCATATCCGTCTTTCATTGATCAAGGTGTTTGAGCATTTCAAGCAGCTGCATGAGGGTGGATTTCAGCATCCCGATTTCCGCCGGGTCTTGCTGGATGTCGTGAAGTTTTCAAATAACCATCTAGGTCCATGGCTGAAGGAAGTCAATATAGAAGAAAAAATGCCGGCTGTCATTTGGTATGGAGAGGCGAATAAAAGTCAGCTTTATTTTCTTTACTATGTCATGCTGATTGGCTGTGATGTTGTGCTATTTCATCCAGAAGGCGAGGATTCGTTCCGCGAATTAGATCCAGAAGAAAAGCTGACTTTTATTGATCAGTACCCGGGGACTTCAAAGCTTGAGCCGTTCCCTACTGAAAAGCCTGAGAGGAAATCAACGGTGGCGTACCGCTCGACAAGAGAGCTTGAAGAGGTGCTTCACACGGAAGATTCAATGCTGTATAAGCCGTGGCAATTCAGAGATCATACTCCTCATTCTATTACGCTGAAGACAACGTATGATGAGCTGTTTTTAATTGCAAAGGAACGATCCTTTATCCGCCCGAATTTCAAAGCAGACCGGGACACGATACAGATTCCGAATCTTTTTGCGAAAATGATGGGTGTCACACGAGACAAGCGTGAATACTGGGATCGCATTCACACGTTAATGGAGGGGAAAGAGACGAAGACCATTCGCCATTTTCCTTTTACAAAAGAAGTGACTTCGAATTATCAATTTCATTATCAGCATGCACTGTCTACTACTGGAGAGATTGATCCTGAATTATTAATGAAAAGCAATGTGTGGCAGTTTTCTCATCTATATGAGGGCGCGCAGCGTGCGATAGCAGAGGCGATATCTCGAATCTGTCAGCATCCGAAGCTATTAAAAGAAGGCAATGAAACCGAATTAGATGTCCGCATTTATTTATTCAAGCAGGTTCTGCATTTGAGCCAGGATCTCATTGAACTGATTCAAACCTTTGATTATGCACAAACCGTACCGAAAGTGATTTTATACCATACGGAATATAATGGTGAGCTGACTCGTTCTGATGCGGCCGCCCTGATTTTCCTAAATGAAATGGGTGTGGATCTCTTCGTATATCATCCGGCGGGATATCAGTGTATCGAACGGTATATCGATGACCAATTATTTGATACCCATTGGCTTGATGAGATGGTCATGAACCAGGAGTTTAAAGAGCCGTCCATCGTTAGAAAGTTATTTCAATCCATTAAAAACCGATAAGGAGATCAAAGCTTATGACAAATACAAACGGAAATGACATCATTTCAATTGATAAAGAGGAAATCACGATTGAGAAGGCAGACGATATTCGCGTTCAGCTTCGAAACGAACCAGAAGTGCAAAATATTGCGAGACAGATCGATGCGAAAAATCAGCTTGAGCTTCTTGAATACGGAAAACAGCCAGCCGTTGAAATCTCTAAGTTTTCTGATCGTATCCTTTCAATGATGCGTTCAACAAGCGTGACTGACTCAGGAACAATGCTGACGCAGCTTGGTAAGATTATGGATCGCTTTGATAAAAATGATTTTGACGAACCGAAGGGTGGTTTGTTGTCAAAAATCTTTAAACGCGGCGGCAGCATGATTGAAAAGATTTTTAGTAAATATCAAACGCTCGGTGCTGAGATTGAAAAAATTAATGTAGAAATTAGTAAATATAAAGATGAAATGACCAAATCGACTGTGACGCTTGAAGAAATGTATGAGCATAACATTCAATACTACATGGAGCTTGAAAAGTATGTCGTAGCCGGTCAAATGAAAATTGAAGAATTAAAGCAATTGGTTCCTTCATATGAAGAAAAAGCAGCTAGTGGAAACCAGCTGGCACAAATGGAGCTTGATACGCTTCGTAATGGGATTCAAGCGCTTGAAGAGCGTGTATATGACCTTGATATGGCAAGAATGGTCGCGCTTCAAACGGCACCGCAAATCCGTTTACTTCAGCGTGGGAATACAAAATTAATCGGTAAAATCAACTCTGCCTTCATTATCACAATTCCAATCTTCAAAAATGGGATCATTCAAGCTGTGACAGCGAAGAGACAAAAGCTTGTCGCTGATTCCATGAGTGAGCTGGATAGAAGAACAAATGAAATGCTGAAACGAAATGCTGAAAACATTTCAAGTCAAAGTGTGGAGATTGCCAAATTATCCGGCCGTCCAAGCATCGACATTGAAACGATCGAATCTTCCTTTAATACAATTGTACAAGGGATGAAAGAGACGAAACAGATCGAAGAAGAGAACAAGCGATTACGTGAAGATGGAACAAAACGTATGCTTGAGCTTCAAGATAATATTAAGCGGGCTGCCCTAGAGTCCTAAAAAAACAAGCTGTCTGTAACTAAAGTTGCAGGCAGTTTTTTTGTGAATTTAAATAAAATTTGAGAAAAAAGGTTTTTATGTGACCATTTTCGGGTAAATCATGTTCAGGGGAATGGTTCGCCCATGATTCAAAAAAACCGCTATGACGAGGATTCGACTTATTTTTTAGCACAATTAGGAATTTACAGTAAAATATTGTCTGGTGAGAGGAAATACCCCGTAAAATATGTAGTTTATGAAGCATTCTATAGGATTTACGAGTAATACGGCGTATAAACTCTAATGACCAGACCTCTATATGGAATTCATACATATTGTGGGGAAATAAGCGAATTCTAAAGATTGTTCGCATCATAACGCTTATGTTACGGTTATAAAGATGCTAATTTGGAGGGAAAATATGAATTCTGAAGAGAGAAATATCAAAATCAAGATAAATAATGTATCTAAAATTTTCGGTAAAAATGCTAAAAAAGCATCTCAAATGCTTGAAAACGGGAAAACAAAAAGAGAGATCCTAAAAGAGACCGGCGCAACAGTTGGTGTCAATCGAGCAAATTTTGATGTTTATGACGGCGAGATATTTGTCATCATGGGGCTATCAGGGAGCGGAAAGTCCACACTTGTGCGGATGCTAAACAGGTTAATCGAACCAACCTCCGGTGAAATTTATATTGATGGGGATATGATAACAAATATGTCAAAGGATCAATTGCGTGAAGTCAGACGGAAAAAGATCAGCATGGTTTTCCAAAACTTCGCATTGTTCCCGCACCGTACAATTCTTGAGAACACAGAGTATGGTCTTGAATTGCAAGGTGTAGATAAAGAAGAGCGCAGACCAAAAGCGCTTGAATCTTTAAAGCTTGTTGGACTTGAAGGCTTTGAAGATCAATACCCAAATCAATTAAGTGGTGGGATGCAGCAGCGTGTTGGATTGGCACGTGCGTTAGCAAATGACCCTGACATTTTATTAATGGATGAAGCATTCAGCGCACTAGACCCATTAATTCGTAAAGATATGCAGGATGAATTGCTTGAGCTTCATACATCTGTAGGAAAAACGATCATTTTCATTACCCATGATTTAGATGAGGCGCTTCGTATTGGCGACCGCATTGTGCTCATGAAGGACGGAAATATCGTTCAAATCGGAACACCAGAAGAAATTCTAATGAACCCATCGAATGAATATGTTGAACGCTTCGTTGAAGATGTTGACCTTTCTAAAGTATTAACCGCTGGTCATATTATGAAACGTGCAGAAACAGTTCAGATTGACAAAGGGGCACGTGTTGCGCTTACGCTCATGAAAAACCTAGGGATTTCGTCTATCTATGCGGTAGATAAGAAAAAGCATTTATTAGGTGTCATTTCTGCCCAAGCAGCGAAGAAAGCAGCAGAAACGGGAGCGTCGCTTGAAACGGTTCTCGATAAAGAATTTACGACAGTGTTGGAATCTACGTATTTGACAGAGATCTTTGATGCGGTGTCTGATGCGAACATTCCGATTGCCGTTGTCGATGAGAAAAACAGAATGAAGGGCATTGTGGTCCGAGGTGCATTGATTGGTGCATTATCAGGAAATGATGAGTATATCAACATGTCTTCTAACAAGCTAGAGGAAATTAAAGCACAAGAGCCTTCTGCACAGGAGGTAGAATAAGATGTTTAGTATGAGTGATTTACCTAGAATTCCGTTTGCGGAATATATCGATCAATTTGTTGACTGGTTAACATTAACGTTTGGTGGTTTCTTTGATGGCATCACAAATGGATTAGCAGGAACAGTAAATGGGATTGTGGCTGCACTTGGCGTCATTCCATCCATTATTTTAACTCTTATTTTTGCCGGCATTGCTTGGTGGATCAGTACAAGAGGAGTTGCTCTTTTCACACTTATTGGATTTTTACTGATCGACTATTTAGGCTACTGGCATCCAATGCTTCAAACACTTGCGCTCGTTTTGACCGCTGTGGTCATTTCTATTGTGATCGGGGTTCCGATCGGTATTTGGGCATCACAGAAGGAAACTGTGCGTAAAATTGTGACACCTATTTTAGATTTAATGCAGACAATGCCTGCATTCGTTTATCTATTACCAGCGATCTTCTTCTTTAATATTGGGGTTGTTCCTGGGGTTGTGGCATCGGTTATCTTCTCCATGCCGCCAACGATCCGTATGACCATTCTCGGTATTAAACAAGTACCAGCTGATTTAATTGAAGCAACAGAAGCATTTGGTTCAACGACATTCCAGCGTTTATTCAAAGTTCAGCTTCCACTTGCAACAAAAACCATCTTAGCTGGTATTAACCAAAGTATCATGCTGGCTCTATCAATGGTCGTTATTGCAGCAATGGTAGGTGCACCAGGACTTGGTTCAGAAGTATATAGTGCGGTAACCCAGCTGAAAACAGGTATTGGTTTTGAAGCAGGTATTGCCATTGTTATTGTGGCGATTACACTTGACCGTATTACACAAAACATTAAAACGAAAAAAACCAGGGGGAATGCTTAATGTGGAAAAAGTCTCTCTACATTGGGATGACCGCCCTGCTTGTCTTTTTACTAGCCGCTTGCGGTGCGCAGACAGATTCAAATGCGAGTGCAGCACAGCAGGTGAATAAAACCATTATCGGAATCGATCCAGGTTCAGGGATTATGGCACTGACAGATCAAGCGAAAAAGGATTACGGCTTAGAGGATTGGACGGTTGTGTCTGCATCAAGTGCAGCTATGACGGCAACACTCAAAAAATCTTACGACCGTAAAAAGCCAATCATCATCACTGGCTGGAATCCACACTGGATGTTTTCCCGTTATGATTTAAAATATTTAGATGATCCAAAAAAATCTTACGGTGAAGCGGAAGAAATTCATACGATTTCACGTAAAGGCTTTGCAAAGGATCAGCCGGAAGCAGCCAAAATGCTTAGTCAGTTTAAATGGTCTCAAGATGACATGGGCGAAGTCATGATTGATATTCAAGATGGTGTGAAACCAAAGGATGCTGCCATAAAATATGTGAAAAAACATAAAGACCAAGTAGCGAAATGGACAAAAGGCGTGAAAAAGTCGAATGGTGGAAAAGTCAATCTTGCCTACGTTGCATGGGATAGTGAGATTGCAAGTACCAATGTTGCGGCAGAAGTATTGCGTGAATTCGGGTTTAATGTGACTTTGACTCAGGTTGAAGCAGGTCCAATGTGGACAGCAATTGCAACCGGAAGTGCGGATGCATCATTATCCGCTTGGCTGCCAAATACGCATAAAACGTATGCAGCGAAGTTTAAAGGAAAATATGATGACCTTGGTACAAGTATGAAAGGCCTTCGAATGGGGCTAGTTGTTCCGAAATATATGAAGAACGTAAACTCCATTGAGGATTTGAAAAAATAGTCAATGATGTATTGGTTCCCTTATAATAGAAGGGAGCATGTGGAAAAAGCAGTCTGCTCAAAAAGCGGCTGCTTTTTTCTTATATAGAAGGATGGAGTTGTCGTCGATGATGGATAGGTCAATCATGATTTTTCTGCATGGTGGAGGAGTAAGCAGCTGGATGTGGCAGGAGCAGGTTGAAATATTTAAGGACACGTATGAATGCTTTGCCCCTGATCTCATTGGACATGGGACAAGAGCAAAAGAACAGATATTTTCAATGAATGAAGGCGCCCAAGAAGTCATCTCATGGATCAAGGAAAACGCGAATGGCCGTCAAGTGATTCTGATTGGATTTTCTTTAGGTGCACAGATTGCCGTTGATGTGTTATCAAGAGAGCCAGATATCGTAGACATCGCTGTCATCAATAGCGCCCTTGTGATGCCTTTGCCATGGCTCCATTTCATGGTGAGACCCCTCTTGCCACTGACGTATCCATTATTAAAGAAAGATTGGTTTATCCACCTCCAAGCTGAAAAGATGGGGCTCTCGCAACATGTACTGCATCATTATGCGGCGGAATCGAAACAATTGCAGAAGAAAACCCTTCTTACGATGTTTCAAGAAAACCTCCATTACAAGCTCCCAGACACGTTTCAGCAAGCAAAGGCACGCATTCTTGTCACAGTGGGAGAAAAAGAAAAAGGCATTATGACACGGTCAGCAAAAAAAATAACAAATTCACATCCGAAGGCAACAGGCGTCATCGTTCCCGGTATTGGACATACATTTACTTTTGAGAAAAAAGAACTTTTCACAGAAATGATCAAAAGCTTTATAGAGGCACGTGCATTACCAGTGGAATTAACGGAAATCCAGTAGCCGTGCCCATTAATAAGAGAAGACGAGCATAAAAGAGGCGGTGATCTCTTAGAATCTGTATGATATAGGTATAAAACGCTTTCAGTTTGTGTGCCATAGAAGGAGGAGCTATGAGTAAAAACTATATCATATTCGGTGCAAGTCAAGGATTAGGAGATGCTTTTGTAAAGGGTCTTCCTTCAAGTGGAGATACAGTTTGGATTGTGTCGCGAAGTGAACCAAGTAGTTTGAACATAGATGACGGTGTACATAGAGTTTGGCTAAAAATCGACTTATCAAGCCAAACGCATATCCCTTATATGCTCGAAGCACTGGAGAACAAGACGATTGATGTACTCATCTATAACGTCGGCTTATGGGAAAAACGAGGCTTTGAAGACGATTATTCCTTTGATCACGATCAGCCAGAGGATATTGCGCACCTAATTAATGTGAATGTCACCTCAACCATTACGTACATCCAGGCAGTGCTTCCGCACGTAAGGAAATCGGAGAATGGGAAAATCATCGTGATTGGCTCAACGGCTGGACTCGATCATACAAACCTGCCGCAAGTCTCGTTTGTTGCATCTAAATTTGGCCTGCGCGGAATTGTGAATGCGCTGAGAGAGCATGTGAGAAAAGATAAAATATCTGTCACCTGTATCAATCCAGGAGAGCTGGCGGCGGAGGTTCCGTATGAGGAGGGAGCCGAAAAGGCCATTACTCTATATGACGAAACGAGAATCCCTGTCCAGGATATTGTGGAGCTTGCTAGATGTGTGATTCACTTATCAAGGGTATCATGTGTGAAAGAAATCAACGTTCCAGCCATGACAGATTTGAATGCGTAATATAAAGCGACCACCCGCCCTGAAGAGAAGGCGGGTGGCTTTTTCATTTTATGATGAATGCTGCTGGAGTGTTTGATAGACAGCTTCGGTCAAAATCTCAATGCCGGTAAAGATTGCAGAGCGGTCGAAGGTCATGTACGGATGATGAAGACCGGGCTTTAAATCACAGCCTAAACCGAGCATCGTAGATTTGATATGCGGAAGCTTTGCTGCATAAAAGTGAAAGTCCTCTCCACCTGTTGTGACGATTGGGGGATCAAGCTGCTCTTGTCCTAAAACCTGTTCAATCGCATGAGACATGATCTGGACAGCTTCTTCATTTAAGGTTGCGGCAGGCAGACGATGGTCTGTTGAAAGTGTAATGGAAGCACCAAAGGCATCCGCTACAGAATGAACCGCTCTTTCAATTTCTTTTTCTAGCTCATCCATTACTTCGTTTGTTTGCGCCCGTACATCTAATGTAAAAGAAGCTTTGCCAGGAATGATGTTTGAGCTGCCCCCGCCAGCATGTAAATTGGTCATTTTCACAGAATGGGCGACTCGTGGATCGACATGGATATGCGCGAGTCTCTGCACGAGGGTTGAAGCCACTTCTATTACGTTGACGCCAAGGTGTGGACGTGCCCCGTGCGCTTCCTCTCCAGTAATTGTGCCGACATAATGATTACTTGATCCGTGCAAAATAGCAGGAGCGCAGCGTCCGTTTAATGTTTCTTGAATTGGGCGCACATGTACGCCATATAAGTAATCGACATCTGCCAGCACACCTTTTTCAATCATTTTCAGCGCACCGCCGCCTCTTTCCTCGGCAGGCTGAAAGATGAAACGGATCGTGCCGTTTGGGCGTTCTTTTTCCTTTAATGCCATAAAGGTGCCAAGAGCCATTGTCATGTGTGCATCGTGGCCACATGAATGATTGGCTTGAAACTCTCCATCTACTTCCTGCCAAAGTGCATCAATATCGGCTCTCACAGCGACCACTGGTGCGCCTTCTCCAATTTCACCGATCACCCCTGTACAGTCGTCAAATGTTTGAGTTTTGCAGCCTAATTTTTTCAATATATCTTCAATATAAGCGGTCGTTTCTGTTTCTTCCCAGCTTATTTCTGGGTGGGCATGCAAGTGTTCAAAGATGTCTGTCACGGTTTGTTTCATTTCGTTTGTCAAAGTTGTCATGAAGAGCCTCCTTGCTGACAGATAATCTGCCAAAACATTATTTTAGTGAAATAATATTGATCTTAAATATCAACAGTGTTTATAATATAACACATCATTTGATTATTCTGAAAATTAAGTGAAATTCCGATCGGGACAAAGGGGTTTTGACACATGAAAACAGCGACAGTATCAGCACCAGAGAAACAGAAACGAAAACTTCAAATGCCGGATGCGTATGTTCTCTTATTTATGATTGCACTGATTTGTACCATAGCAACGTATTTCGTACCAGCGGGTGAGTTTGACCGAAAGACATCTGGGGAGATCACAACAGCCGTTCCTGGCAGTTATCACCGCATTGATCAATCACCAGTGAGTCCAGTTGGCTTTTTCACTGCGATACAAGAAGGAATGGTAGGGTCCTCTTCTATTATTTTTCTGATTCTATTTACGGGCGGAACCATTGCCATTTTGGAGAAGACAGGTGCTATTAACGGGATGATTCACCATGTCATCAGCCGGTTTCAAACGAAGCAATTATTGTTTATTTGTATTGTTGGGGGATTATTTTCAGTCCTTGGAACGACCGGAATTGTCGTGAACTCTGTTATTGGGTTTATTCCAATCGGCATCATTGTGGCACGATCCTTGAAATGGGATGCTGTAGCAGGAGCGGCTGTCATATACATCGGCTGTTATGCAGGGTTTAATGCAACGATTTTATCTCCATCTCCATTAGGTTTATCACAAACGATTGCAGAGCTGCCGATCTTTTCTGGCATTGGCCTGCGTGTCATCATTTATCTTTGTTTTCTTATTTCTAGTATCGTGTACATCTATTTATATACAAGACGTCTGAAGAATAAAGAAAAGGGAAGCATTCTTGGCGATCAATGGTTTCCTGCTAAGGGGCTTGGCGGAGCCGATGCGGAATCTGTGGACAAGCCTGCATTCACTGGCAGACATAAGCTGATTTTAGCGGTGTGCGGATTGTCTCTTGGAGGGTTCTTATATGGCGCACTTCAGCTTGGCTGGACCGATAAGGAAATGGCGGGTGTGTTCATTTTTATGGCAATTGTAGCTGGATTGCTCGGGGGATTAGCGGCCAATGATATTGCGAAAACGTTTATTGTCGGCTGTCAAAGCCTTGTATACGGTGCACTTATTGTTGGGATGGCACGCTGTATTTCGGTCATTTTAGAAAATGGGAAGCTGCTTGATACAGTGGTCAACGGCTTGGCGAGTATGCTGACAGGCTTTAGTCCAATTGCTGGTGCGATCGGGATGTATATTGCGAGTGCGCTTCTTCACTTTTTGATTTCATCAGGATCAGGAGAAGCCGTTGTCTTTATCCCGATTCTTGCGCCGCTCGCTGATTTAATGGGCATCACAAGACAGGTAGCTGTAGAAGCGGTAATGCTTGGTGAAGGGGTGGTCAACTGTATCAATCCGACTTCTGGTGTGTTGATGGCTGTGCTTGCTGCAAGTGGTATTCCTTATGTAAAGTGGCTGCGTTTTATGGTCCCGCTTGCCCTCATTTGGTTTGTCATTGGTCTTGTATTTATTTGTATTGGGGTCATGATCAACTGGGGCCCTTATTAAACATGTATGAAGCTGCCGAAGAGCGTTTGGCAGCTTTTTTTGTGGAAATATGTATGGAGCCAGCGCTTTGAAAGCACAATAAATGTGTTCACAAATTCGCTACATATTTTTTTTGAGCAACCCCCTTGCAAAAGTTTGTGAAATGTTGCACAATAAGAATGTGAAATACTTCACATATCAAAAACAACCTAGTTTTACTCAGGAGGATGAGATAAATGACAAACGAAAAAGTAAACAAAGTAGCCCTTATTGGAGCAGGTTTCGTCGGCAGCAGTTATGCCTTTACATTAATAAATCAAGCGATCACAGATGAATTGGTTGTTATCGATTTGAATCAAGACAAAGCAATGGGTGACGTCATGGATTTAAACCACGGGAAAGCATTTGCCCCGCATCCTGTGAATACTTGGTATGGAGATTATGAGGATTGTAAGGATGCAGACATTGTATGTATCTGTGCTGGCGCAAACCAAAAGCCAGGTGAAACAAGACTTGCCCTTGTTGAGAAAAATTTAAATATATTTAAGGGCATTGTAGACAATGTGATGAAAAGCGGATTTGATGGTATTTTCTTAGTTGCTACGAACCCAGTTGATATTTTGACATATGCGACTTGGAAATTCAGTGGACTTCCAAAAGAACGAGTGATTGGCAGTGGTACGACGCTTGATACGGCAAGATTTAGATACATGCTCAGTGAATACTTTGACGCAGCGGCACACAATGTGCATGCGTACATCATTGGCGAGCATGGAGATACAGAGCTTGCTGTTTGGAGTCATGCGAATATCGGAAGTGTACCAATTACAGAATTAATGAAGAGAAATGATCAATACAAACAAGAAGACTTAGATGAAATCATGGAAAATGTCCGTCATGCCGCTTACCAAATTATTGAGAAAAAAGGCGCTACTTACTACGGCGTAGCAATGAGTTTAGCCCGCATTACAAGAGCGATCCTGCACAATGAAAACAGCATTTTAACTGTCAGCACTTACTTGGATGGTGAGTACGGAGCAGAAGATGTCTACATTGGTGTACCAGCCCTTGTGAATCGAAATGGCGCAACAGAAGTGATGGAGCTTGCACTAAACGACACGGAGAAAGAAAAATTTGCACACAGTGTGAATGTGTTAAAAGGTATTTTGGCTCCTCATTTTTAATCAATCAAAAGCAACCTATCTGAGCAGAAAAGGATGAATCACTATGTGGCAGCAAATATATAATCCGTTTGGTAATGAATTCGTCAGTGCATTGGTGGCAATGCTCCCAATCTTATTTTTCCTACTTGCATTAACCGTTTTTAAGTTAAAAGGTGTTTTAGCCGCTTGTTTTACCTTAATCGTCAGTTTTGTAACAGCTGTTTTCTTCTTCCATATGCCAGTTGAAAAGGCATTATCTGCTGTGCTGCTCGGTATATCTAATGGGCTGTGGCCGATTGGATATATCGTGATCATGGCGGTATGGCTCTATAAAATTGCAGTGAAATCTGGTAAGTTCGATGTCATTCGTTCTAGTATTGCAGGAATCTCTCAAGATCAACGTCTTCAGCTCTTATTAATTGGTTTTAGCTTTAACGCATTTTTAGAAGGAGCTGCTGGGTTTGGTGTACCGATTGCGATCAGTGCCGCTCTATTAACAGAACTTGGGTTTAAACCGCTGAAAGCTGCGATGCTCTGCTTAATTGCCAATGCTGCATCTGGTGCATTTGGTGCTGTGGGAATTCCAGTGATTACAGGGGCACAAATGGGCAATATGACACCGCTTGCGTTATCTCAAACCCTTGTATATACGATCCCGTTTATTTCATTCTGTATTCCGTTCCTGCTCATTCTGATTGTAGATGGATTCAAAGGAATCAAAGAAACTTTGCCAGCCTTGCTTGTTGTGAGTGGAACCTATACCATTTTGCAAGCTGTCACCATGGTGACGATGGGTCCTGAGCTTGCCAATATTATTTCTGCCTTAGCAAGTATGGGAATTTTGGCTTTATTTCTTCGGAAATGGCAGCCAAAACACATTTATCGTGAAGAAGGAGCGCCAGATATTGAACAGAAACAAACGTATCGCGGCGTTGAAGTACTGAAAGCATGGTCTCCGTTCTATATTTTAACTGCTGTTATTACAGTATGGAGTCTGCCAGCATTTAAAGCATTGTTTGCTGTAGGAGGACCGCTTAACTGGACGACCATTTTAGTGAAAATGCCATTTTTACATCAGCAAATTGTGAAATTACCACCAATTGCACAAACGGAAACACCTATTGATGCGATCTTTAAAATTGATGTCATCAGTGCAACGGGTACTGCCATTCTGATTGCGGTGATGCTGACAGGGCTGTTTAGCAGACATATTACATTAACAGAAGGTGCTGCCTGCTTAAAAGCAGCGGTGAAAGAGCTTTGGGTCCCTGTTCTTACCATTTGTTTTGTCATGGGCTTTGCCAACCTGGCGAACTTTGCTGGACTAAGTTCTGCGATTGGACTTGCTCTTGCCAAAACAGGCGATTTGTTCCCGCTTGTCAGCCCGGTGCTTGGCTGGATCGGCGTGTTTATTACGGGGTCTGTCGTGAGTAACAACGCCTTATTCGGTAACCTTCAAGCGGTCACTGCTTCTCAAATCGGCTCACAGGCAGGTTTGTTAATTGGGGCGAATACGACCGGTGGTGTGATGGCGAAATTAATTTCTCCACAATCTATCGCTATCGCTACAGCAGCTGTTGGAGAAACAGGGAAAGAATCTGAGCTCTTCAAAAAGACCGTGAAGTACAGCTTCATCCTGCTCGGCATTGTATGTATATGGACATTCATTCTTGCTCAATTTGTATAGGTTGATAGATTAAAAAAGACTGAGATCTCTCTCAGTCTCAGCGTGTAGACAAACCCTCGCATTCGGTGTCAGGTCTGCGCTTCGGTGCTCACGAATGTCAAATTCTCTCCGCAAAGGTAGCCGTCCTTCCTAGGGCTACAAAGGTTTTCTATCACGCTGAAAAGAAGACAAAGGGCTAAAATCAAAATCATTTTAGCCCTTTGTCAACAATCTGAAAGACTGAGATTTCTCTCAGTCTTTTTCTTTATGTAGATTCTCTTGTCACGAGCCGGGTAGGCAGCTGGATATGTTCGCGCTGTAATGGTTTTTGATCTTGCAGAAGTGCGATCATTTGCTGTACAGACTGCTGGCCAAGCTCTACGATCGGTATGTCAATCGTGGTGATCGTTGGAGCTGTCACTTCGCATATGTCTTGGTTGTCATAGCCGATGACCGCTAGATCATCGGGGATTTGATAGCCATATGAAATGGCCTGTTTAATGAGCCCTGCTGCAACTTGATCATTGCCGGTGAAAATGGCATCAGGCGCATCTGTCATGTGATGGATGACCTCCATTAAGCGAAAGCCGTCTTCAATGGTAAAAGCCTCTCCAAACAGCCAATCATCTTGCAGCGGCAAACCATGAGCAGAGAGTGCATCAAGATAGCCCTGTTTTCTTTGTTTCTGCGCTTCACTGCTTTCTGTATCAAAGCAAAACCCAATCGATTTTCTACCCGACCGAATCAAGTAGTCCACCGCTTTATAGGCGGCTTCCCGTTCATCGTATCCAATAATCGGGATGTTTGCTGTTTGGTGATATTCATTTGCCATCACAATGGGTCCGTTCGATAAAAATGGCTCGATCTTTTCCCACTGATTTTCTAACGCCCCCAATATGACCCCATCTACTTCTTTTCTTTTTAATAATTGAAGCCCTTCAAGCTCTAATGCTCCTTGATAAAACGTCTGGAGCACGATGGCTTTATATCCTTGATCCAGTGCTTCCTTTGAAATGCCTTTAATCAATTGTGCAAAAAAAGGATGGTCCACAGCTGGAACAGACACAGCAATGGTTTTTGTCTGATGTGACCTTAGTGTGCGGGCTGCTGAACTCGGTGTATATTCCATTTCTTTCATCACCTGTAAGATGAGCTGCCGCTTTTCTTCTGCCACATATGGGTGATGGTTTAGCACTCTGGAAACGGTGGTGGTTGAAACCCCGCAGCGTTTGGCAATTTCATAAATTGTACACATATTAACAAATCCTTTACACAAAGTTATTGTTCTGAAATCGATAACATCATTTACAATGTGAAACAAGTTAAATATTAACAAAAGGAATTGATTAATTGGAGGGAATGGAATGCAAATATTGACGAAGATATCAGGTAAAAGCAAGGATTATCTTCCTTTGCTGGATATGATCAATCAAGGTGTTCAAGTTAAGGGCGATTCAGTTGAAAAGCATCTAGCAAATGAAAAGCTGGTGACGTTCCTTGAGCAAGATATAGAGCGCACAGGTTTGGAAAAAATTCTCTTCCATTATAAACAAAATAAGGAAAAAAAGATACCGTTTCTGCCAGTTGATAAACTGATTTCAGAGGATGAAATCGATGATATTATGCTGGTGTTGAAGGAAGTATTGAGCTCTGGCCGTTTTACTTCAGGGCCATATATTCCGACCTTTGAAAAGGCGATTGCTGAGTACTTAGGGAAAAAATATGTCATAGCCACGTCAAGTGGAACAGATGCCTTGATGATCAGTCTCATATCGGCAGGCGTCCATCCGGGAGACGAGGTGATTTTGCCAGCCAACAGCTTTGCTGCAACAGAAAATGCAGTGCTTGCCATTGGGGCTGTTCCGGTATATGCCGATATCGATCCAGAAACATACTGCCTCGCACCGAGTGAAATAGAGAAGCATATCACAGATAAAACGGTATGCATTCTACCGGTTCATTTATATGGAAAGCAAGCGGATATGAAGGCTATTTCGGCGATTGCGAAACAGCATGGGCTGAAAATCATTGAAGATGGCTGTCAAGCGATTGGCAGCAGCGGCCTTGGTGCTTATGGAGATGGACTTGTTCTCAGCTTTAATCCATACAAAAACCTTGGGGTCTGCGGCAAGGCAGGCGCCATCGCTACAAATGATGAGGCTCTAGCGGAAAAATGCATGGAGATCAGCTATCACGGCTTTGAAGCTGGAAAGAAAAATGTCAAACGCAGTGACTACGGCTTTAATTCCAAAATTGATAATTTGCAGGCAGCGATCGGACTCGAACGAATGAAGTATTTAGGACTGCAAAACTTTAAACGTTTTTACTTAGCCAAGCGATATATTGACCAGCTGCAAACGCTTGAGGATGAAGGATACATGAAGCTTCCGAAGCTGACGGATGATCATGTATGGCATCTATTCCCGATCAGAGTACTGAAGGGAGAACGAGATGAACTGGCAGCGAAATTGCTGGAAATGGGCATAGAGACGGATGTCTATTACCCGATTCTATCGCATCAGCATCAAACAAATCTTGTTGCTCAAAAATATAGACAAACAACACTTCCACACACGGAAAAAGCAGCGCAGCAATTACTTCACTTGCCGCTTTATCCAGGAATGCCGCTGCAAGATCAGGAGAAGGTCATCGAGGGGGTTCAACATGTTATCAAGTCTTCCATTCAATAAAAAATTGCTGAATCAGCCGAAGAATCCGCAGTGGATCGTCTTCTGTGATTTTGATGAAACGTATTATTCTCACGGAATGACAGAGGAGCAGAGAGAGAATGTCAAGCAGCTGGAAGCCTTTGTAGCAGAAAAGAGTGAAGCGGGACAGCTCTTGCTGGGCTGGGTGACGGGAAGCAGCCTCGATTCTGTCACGAGCAAAATGGAAAAAGGCGGGTTTTATCAATTCCCGCATTTCATTGCGTCGAACTTAGGGACTGAGATTGTATATACGTCGGATGATCATTTTGGACAGCCAGATACAGAGTGGATGAAGCGGCTGGATGCACAGGGCTTTTCAGATGAAAAAATCGAAGACATCCTGGAAACTATCCGAGAAAAGGGCATTTCCCTTAGACCGCAAACGCAGCTGGGCAGTTCAGGGTATAAGAAGAATTTCTATTATCAGGAGCAGGATGAACGGACGGATCTTCATCATCTATCATTTATCCAAACACTGGCTAAAGAGCGGGGTGTGGCGGTCAACATCAACAAATGCAACCCGCTTGCAGGAGATCCTGCGGATTGCTATGATGTCGATTTTTTACCAGTAGGAACAGGGAAGGATGAAATTGTCCGCTTTATGCTGAACCAATATGATCTATCGAAAGATCAAGGCTTTGCGTTTGGTGATAGTGGGAACGATTTGCGGATGCTTCAATCCGTCACGCACGGTTTCCTTGTCCAAAATGCGACAGGCGAAGCCAAACGGCACCATCACCAAATTTGTCATCATGGGTATGCAAAAGGAATCTATGAAACTCTGAAAACAGTGATGTATAAACATGAGGAGGCACATTCATGAAGAAAATTGGAATTGTTGGAGCAGGGAATATTGCAAAAGCACATGCAAGAGCATTATCAACGATCAAAGGTGCAGAATTATCCGGTGTCTATGATTTGCATGAGTCGGTCGCACAGGGATTCATTAAACAGTACGGCGGGCGTGTGTATTCAAGTATCGAGACACTTGCAGATGCATCTGATGGGTTGATCATTGCTTCCCCTAATTTTTGTCATAAGGACCATGCCCTTCAGTCGCTAAGAGCAGGACAGCCGATTTTATGTGAAAAACCGATGGCTGTGTCGCTGAAGGAAGCGAAGGAAATGGTGGAGACAGCCAAACAGTTCCAGGTTCAAGCCAGTATGGGCTTTAACTATCGTTATTTATCCTTTGTGAATATATTGAAGAACTTGATTGCCAATGGTGAATTAGGCCGTATTTTGACCGTCAGAACTCATTTTAAGAAAAACAGTGCCCTCAGAAGAAAGACATTTTCATGGAGAGACAGCGGCGAAAGTCTGCGTACGAGTGGTGCGCTAGGAGATCTTGGCATTCATTTGATTGATATGCTGTGGTACTTATTTGGCAGTGAAATGAAGAAAGAATCACTTAACACCAAGATGCTGACACGTGTAAAGGAAAAAGAAGAGAAAAAGGTACAGGTGGATGATCATACCGAAATTTTCGGGCAGATGGAGAATCAAGTGTTCTTTCATTTGGTGACATCCAAAAGCACGCAGCCTGAGGAATGTGGATTTAGTGTAGAAGTCGTTGGTCATGACAAGGTATTCAAATATCATACGAACATGAAAAACGAATATGAAATCAGTGATGGATTGTGTGTGGAGCGTCATCAAATGCCGCAAACCTTGCTGACAGATCCGCCGAATGAATTTTACGGATGGTCCGATACATTCCGCGATCAGCTGATGCATTGGGTGAATACTGATCCATACCCAACTCATATGAAGGTCGCTGATTTTGAAGATGGTTATCGCGCGCAGGCTGCGCTCAATACATGCTTTGAGAGGGAAGAGGCAGTTGTCTCTGCTCAGGCATATTAAAGAGGTGGAGCGGAGGATGTCATGACTCCGCTCCTTTTTAGAGGAAGTGAAAAGATGAAAAAGGTATTTTATTTTGGCTGTGTCTTTTATTTTTTTATTGGGACCATTCATGTGTTCTTTGGCAGCTTAACGCCTTATTTGCTGTCGAGTTATGATAAGGGTCCTGGGGAATTATCATCTTTAATTTTTTTTCAATTTATTGGTTTTTTGACAGGTGTTCTGCTATCCCCCATTCTAGTGAGAAAAAGAGGCTATGGCGCTGTGCTGACGATGGGTCTTTTGCTGATGATTGGCTCACTTTTGCTGGGGCTGTTGGTGCCGGGCTGGACGACGCTTGTGCTGGCAGGTTTTTTTCTTGGGAGTGGCGCAGGCAGTCTTGAGACAACAGCCGGTGCGTATGTCATTTCAATGGCTAATAGTGCAAAGCGAATCAGTATTATGGAGGTCTTTTTTGGATTAGGTGCACTGTTATTTCCGCTAGTGATTTTGCTGACTGTCACAGAGCAGACATGGCAGTATGTGTTTTTATTTCAGGTGGGTGCGCTGACATTTTTCCTCATGCTCTGGCTTGTTTTTATGAACAAACTGCCTCATGGACAGATGGATGCTCCTTCCACAGGAGGGATGAGGAAACCGTCCTTGCTTCTTGATCGAAATAATCGAATGATCGTGGTCATTATGATTTGTTTTGCCTTTTTCTACGCAGGGATTGAAACGAACTTTGCGAACTTTTTGCCGTCGATCATGCTGGAAAAGGGGGGAGAAAATTGGGGCCTCTTTGCGGTCTCTACTTTCTGGACAGCGATCGTCATTGGCAGAACCGTGATTGCAAGGAAAGCTGATCAGCTGCATCCAATGCGTTTTTTAAAGCTAAGTGCATCACTGATGATTTTGCTGCTTGTGATATTCGCTCTGACAACCCACATCACAGCGCAGCTGATTCTCATCTTTTTCATCGGCCTTTGCGCAGCTGGCATGTTCCCAATCGCACTGACAGCATCTGCCTTAATGATTGAAAATGCCATCGATGAGGCGACGAGTTATTTTATTGCAGCCGCGAGCTTAGGCGGAGCCTGCTTGTCCTTTTTGATTGGATTTAGTCTGGAATGGGCAGGAGCGGCAAGTGCCGTCTTTGTATTTGCTTTCTTAGCTGTACTTCTGTTTACAGCTGCGATTCAAATGAATCGTTCTAAGAAAAAAGAAACGGTACACGCGCAGCAGACGGAACTGAAAGGCTAAGCACATGATCAAGCCGCTCCCCAAGGTCCCCCTGAAATGATGACAAAGGACTTGTACTAAAACGCAGAAAGTTTGAATAACATGTACAAGTCAGCATCAAAAGGAGGACGTCTATGTGGCGGTGTTTTTTGGTTATATCTTTTTAGGGTTGTCACTATCAGCGCCTGTTGGGCCAGTCAATGCAGCCCAAATCGACAGAGGGATTAAAAGTGGATTTTGGCATGCGTGGATTTTTGGTGTGGGAGCTATGGCTGCGGATATTGTCTATATGCTTCTCATCTATTTTGGTGTCGCCCAGCTTTTGACTGCACCTCTTGTAAAAACTTTTTTGTGGCTGTTCGGCTTTTTCGTTTTGACCTATACCGGCATTGAAAGTCTGCGTAAAATCAATTTGCAGGAGAGTCCGAAAAAGGACAGCGAAAACACATCAATTGGCAAATCGTTTATGACCGGGTTTTTCATTTCTCTTTCTAATCCGCTCAGTATTTTGTTTTGGCTTGGCATCTATGGCAGCATCTTAGCCAATACGATCGAAAAGTATGGAGCTTCCCAAATGCTCATGTACAGTATGGCTATTTTTATCGGCATGCTGATCTGGGATTTCAGTATGGCGCTGCTTGCTAGTTCGTTTAGGCGTTATTTAAGTGAACGTGTGTTACATGGCTTATCCGTTCTTGCAGGTTTATCTTTACTTGGTTTCGGCGCCTATTTTGGGTATCAAGGAATTATGGCGTTGATTGGGTAGAAAAACAGACTGACATGTCGGCCAAACCTTCGCATTCTTTGTAAATAATATGAAACAGACTGACACGTTCAGTCTGTTTTTTGTAAGGATTGACAGACATAACACATTCTTGAATAATGGTGGAATAGAAAATGGATTAAAGGAGCTTCTGTTATGCGTCTGTTTTTACCAGTATTCAACTATGTGTGTATGTTGATTTTATCAGTCATCACAGCCACATTCGTTTATACGTTTTTATTCATGCCTCCTGAAGTGGGCTTCAGTTATGTGGAGATGACCAGTCTGTTCATTTTGCTCGCTTATGTCATTTTTGCTGTACCGATTCAGCTTGTTTTACACCGGCATCCTAAGAGGTTTCGAAGCCGTGACTTATTGATTTATTTTATTGCGGCATGGGTGGTTTGTTCGGCTTTGGCTTTATGGATTGATTATGGACTTGTTGTGTTCATCAGCTATAAAGTCTATTTGTTTAGCTTCTGCGCAGCCCTTATTTATTGGGTGCTGGATTCCGTCTTTTTGATGAAGAATCAATCGTAGGTATGACGAAAGGCTCTCTATCAACTTTCACTAGTCTGATCATACATAATAGAATAAAAGAAACAAATAGCTGCTCAATTTGAATGGAAACCCATCTTGTCATGCGCTAGGAAAGTCGTGGAAGGACAGTCACAACAGCCATTTGCACCTCATAGGCTATGGAGAAGACGCTAAAACGAGGTGTAAGGAAATGGCCCAGCTGTATGCAAAAAGTTGCCTTGATCAAAATCTACGATCACTAGAAGAATGGAAGCAGGATGCTTTCACACAATTTGGCGAGATGGTAGGAGATGAAGCAGATACATTCCCTTGTGTACCCGGAAGACAGGGATTTTTTCTCGACCATTTACGCTATGGATTTGTTGGTGATCCGAGGGAAGAGGAAGCGGTGGATGAATTAGCCCAGCTGCTTAGAGAATATAAAGGCTGTGCGAAAGAAACCGGTCAATATGCTTCATTTATCTGTTTTTTTGAAACACCGCAGGATTTAAGGGAAAGTTCGCTTGAAGAGTTTGAGCAGCAGTTTTGGTCGCTGCTTCAACGGCTGCATCATAAAGATGAAGAACCATGGCCTGAGGAGATTCCGCTAGATACTCATCATCATGAGTGGGAGTATTGCTTCCATGGTGAAGCGTATTTTATTTTGTGTTCCACACCTGCTCACAAGCTCAGAAAAAGCCGCCATTTCCCTTATCTCTTGATGGCATTTCAGCCTAGATGGGTGTTTGAGAAGTTGAATGGATCGACCAAGTTTGGACAAAAAATGAGCCAGCTCGTTCGCAAGCGGCTCAAAGCATATGATGGGGTCAGTGTTCATCCATCATTAAAATGGTACGGTGATCCGACCAATCATGAATGGAAGCAATACTTTCTCCCAGATGAAGAGGCGGAGAAACCAGCCTCCGCCAAATGTCCATTTACTGCATTAAAAAACATGATGAAATTATGATGCGGTCTGATCCTGCTTCCACTTTTTCCTCATAAATAGCACCATGATGGCAATCACTGCAATGATCCCAAGGCTGATAAAAAAGCCAGGTCGTCCACTTGCCTCTGTTAATGTGCCTGATACGGCGGCTCCAATTAAGAGCAGCGCAAGAATCATTTCGCACGTTTGGCGAGTGGATGGCTTGGATAGCTTTTTACTTGAGAACAGAATAAAGATCCATGTGTACAGCAGGGTAAGACCGGCTGCTGTTGTGAGATGCTCATAGATGTGTTTGGACAAAAAGAGTGCAAGCAAAATCGAGACAATTAAGCCAGCAGCAGTTAAGATAATCGAAGACCATCTCACATGCGATGGATCTTTTTGTTTAAAGCAAGCAGGTGCATCCTGATGCTCTGACATTGTGCCGAGAAGCGTTGTGACCGCATAGAGAGAGGCAACCAATGTCGAAAAACCAGCAATAATGAAAATGCCATTAAAGATATGAAGAAAGATCGATAAATGAAACGGCTCTAATGAAGTAATAAATGGACTGCTGTTCTCATTAAAGGCTGTCACTGGGACAAGCAAGAGAGCAAGTCCGATCGAGACGATATAGATGACTGCTAGAATGATTAGCATGACACGTCCAGCCTTTGCCGCATCCTTCGGGTCCTTTAAATGAACCGCCATCAGCCCCATGACTTCAATTCCCCCAAATGCATAAAACGCATAAATCAATCCATTCCAAAGACCAAGCGGGCCAAGAGGCATCCATTCGTGATCCTTGTTAGGCAGATGCAGGGTCGGTTTATGTTCTGTCAAAATACCGAATAACACAAGCACCGCAAGAATCATAAACATAAAAATTGCCGCTGTCTTCAGAACCGCAAGAACATTTTCTGTCTTTTGAAAAGAAGAAAGCCCAATGATAATCACAAGCAGGGCAAGAGCGGAATAAATTGCAGAAAACACCCAAAGCGGAACAGAAGGAAACCAGTGGCGGGTAAATAGAGAAATGGCGGTTAACTGACTTCCCGTAATCAGCATTTCCGCAAACCAATACACCCAGCCATTGCTAAAACCTGCCCAGCGTCCATATGCTTTACGAGCATAGGAACAAAACGATCCTTTATCAGGGTTATCGGCTGTCATCGCAGCCAAATGTTTAAAAACAAGATACGTTCCGACCGCAGCAAGCAGAAAGGAAATGCAGGCGGAATAACCGGATTTTGTAATGGCGATGCTGGAACCAAGGAAGAAACCAGTGCCAATTGTACAGCCGACTCCGATGAGAGAAAGCTGCCACCAAGATAAAGATTGTTCTTCTTTCAATGCAAGTGCAACACCTTTCTATTTCAATGACATTAGCTTGTGACCACCACTTTTTTTTATACATGATCAAGTGGACATTTTGGGCATACTGTCTTGGAAAGGAGTGCATGTGATGAACGGAGAACACGTCATTTTACCAAAGGGTAGACTCGGTTTTCGTTTAGGAAAAGGCCAATGTATGCGAGTGGTTGATGTCGAAGGCCAGCAAGTAGCAGATGTGATGGCCTATCATGAAAAAGATTTTTATGAAAAATTCGACCAAGGTGCGACGATGGATAGTTTGTTCTCGTCCAAAGTGAAAAAAGGTGATAAGCTCTATTCTAATTTATATAAACCGATGTTTACGATCATTGAGGATACAGTAGAATGCCATGATTTATACATGCCCGCCTGCCGGCAAGAGATGTATCAGCTTTTATACGGCCGGACGCACTTGGAGGTCATGCATACTTGCTACGATAATTTGCGGACTGCCTTTGAGCCCTTTGGAATTCCAAAGGAGGATATGTACCATCCTTTTAATGCTTTTATGAATACAGTCATTGATGAAAAAGGAAAGCTGTCTGTGGAGCTACCAAAATCTCTACCTGGTGACTATATTCGCCTGCGGGCTGAAATGGATCTCATTGTGGCCGTGTCCGCATGCCCTGCTGATATTGGGAAGTGTAATGGATCAAGCTGTACATCTATACGGGTAGAAATCGATTAACAAGAAAAGGGCCAGTCCATAAAGACGTGGTCTTTTTCACTTGTGAATGTTTGATCATCTAAGAAATAGGGGAACGTCTAACAAAATGTTCTTGATGAAAACATGGTATAATGAAGATTCAAAAAACGTTGTTAAATCAATGAATTGTGAGTAAAACCTGTTCTCTTCATGTAGAGGATGCTTAGGAGGAAAAGTGTATGAGTTTGCAGAAAAAGATCAGCCAAGAGTTGCATGTGCAGCCCTCAATTGACCCAAAGCAGGAGATCGAAAAACGGGTTGGATTTCTAAAGGAATACTTGAAAAAAACCGGGGCAAAAGGATTCGTACTCGGCATTAGCGGCGGGCAGGATTCAACGCTAGCCGGACGTCTTGCACAGCTTGCTGTAAGTGAACTTCGTCAAGAAGGAAAAAAGGATGCAGTCTTTATTGCGGTACGCCTTCCGCACGGAGTGCAGCAGGATGAAGATGATGCACAACTCGCCCTATCATTTATTCAGCCAGACAAGTCGTGGAAATATGATATTGCACCTGCCGTATCAGCATTCAGTAATCAATATCAAAAGGAAACTGGCGGCCCATTGTCTGACTTTAATAAAGGGAATGTCAAAGCGCGCATGAGAATGATCGCGCAATATGCTGTCGGCGGTGAGGAAGGATTGCTTGTCATCGGTACAGATCATGCAGCTGAAGCTGTAACCGGCTTCTTCACGAAGTATGGTGATGGCGGTGCAGATGTTCTTCCGCTCACAGGTTTGACAAAACGCCAAGGCCGGGCACTTTTAGAAGCGCTAGAAGCACCGGAACGCCTGTACTTAAAGAAACCAACAGCCGATCTGCTGGACGACAAACCTCAGCAAACGGATGAAACAGAACTCGGCATTACGTACAATGAAATTGATGATTACTTAGAAGGTAAACCAGTGTCAGATCAAGCAGCAGAAGCGATTGAAAAGCGCTATGTTCAATCAGAGCATAAACGCCAAGTACCCGCTTCCATGTTTGATGACTGGTGGAAATAAAAAAGAAACCTCTCCAGAAGATGGAGAGGTTTTTGTATGTCGAATTTCAAGTGGGTTTGACAAAATAACCAAAAATTCATTAAATTAGTAGAACGATCTACTTAAGTCCATTTAACTAAATATCGATTTTTTTGTTCAAAAAAAGTAAACATAATTAGTTCGATTCACTTAATTTCACTTTTATTGACAGTATTTTCAGAAAAAATAATTGACGAATGAAAAGAATGCGCTTACAATGAAACCACATTCCGAAAAGTGAAATTAGATTCCACTGAATGGAATATAGAGGTGATCCACCTCCAAATAAGAAGCTAAAGGAATGATGGACACAATGAAAAATCGAAGTGCACTGGAAATTTACAAAGAGGGAGGCGCTTGGTGGGAGACTGAGATTAGTCATATTCAAAAAAATTCAATTGAACTTCGAGGATATCCGATTGAAGAACTGATTGGTGAATTGTCGTATCCACAAATGCTCTATTTACTGCTTGTTGGTGAATTATTGGATGATTCAAAAGCAGCTCTTTTTGAAAGTGTTCTTGTCGCAGGTGCGGACCATGGACCAAGGGCGCCATCTATTGCAGCAGCCAGAATGGCCGTGACTTGCGGCATTTCGTTTAATTCCTCTGTTGCAACAGGGGTGAATCTATTAGGTGACATTCATGGCGGAGCCGGAGAGAAGGCCATGCGTATGTTATACGAAGCCAAAGCGATCTATGATGATCAAAAGGATATACAGTCTGCGGCAAAGCAAGTGTGCCAAACATGGTTAAGTCGCAAGGAAAAAATCCCGGGAATCGGCCATCAGCTTCATGATGATGATCCGAGGGTGAGACGTCTCTATGAGCTGAGTCATACACATGTCCAGCAAGGTCTTATCAGTGGGACATATTTACGGTTAGCCGAAGCGATTAGACATGAGCTTGAACAATTGAAAGGGAAGAAAATCACGATGAATATAGATGGTGTGTCTGCTGCAATCCAATGTGAATTAAACATTCCAGCAGAAGCAGCAAAAGGCATTTTTTCCTTATCCAGAGGAATGGGCATCGTGGCGCATGCATATGAGGAGCTGACAAAGGGAGCCCTCGTGAAGGGACCTTGTCCGAATGAAGAAAGATTGGTTCGTTATGCAGGACATGGAACGAGGCACTTGAAGGAGGGAGAGAAAATTTGAGTAGTTTGAAAGCGTTGTCATATATAAGCGGCGAGTGGCTGGATACCGATCGTGTCCAAACAGACATCATCAATCCTTACTCAGGAGAGAGGATCGGTACATCCTATCTCGCCTCATCAAAAGACATAGAACAGGCACTTTCTAGTGCGCAGCATGCTAAAAAACAAATAGCGGGAATATCGGCAATCGAACGCTCAAAGCTTCTAACAAAAGCAGCCACCTTACTTGAAGATCAAAAAGACCATTTTGCAAAACTGATTTCGCTAGAATTAGGCAAACCGCTTAAAAATACAAGAGATGAAGTCTCGCGTTCAATCGAGACGCTGGCGCAGTCGGCGGAAGAAGCGAATCGATTAATAGGTGAGACCATTCCTGGCAATGTATCATCGCGTGGACAGGGAGCAATGGCCATGACATTTAAAGTACCAGTCGGAGTTGTACTGGCAATTACCCCTTTTAATGCACCGCTCAACTTAATTTGTCACAAAGTCGGTCCAGCCTTTGCGGGAGGGAATGTCATTATTTTGAAGCCTGCACCGCAAACATCAGCTGTTGCCACAGCGTTTGTCAAACTTCTTCTCGAAGCAGGGTTTCCTGAGGCTAGTTTGCAGCTTGTGATTGGTGGGGTGGAGGCTGGGAAACAGTTAGTCACTGATGAAAGAACGAATCTCATCTCTTTTACCGGCGGGGCTGCCGGAGGCGAACATATTACAACCTCTGCGGGGTTAAAAAAGGTACTGCTCGAACTCGGAGGGAATGGCGCGACGATTGTTCATCACGATGCAGATGTTGAACAAGCCGCATCACTTTGTGCCAAAACAGGCTTTAGTAATTCCGGTCAAAGCTGTATTTCTGTTCAAAGAATTTATGTCCACCAGGAAATTATGCCGTCGTTTACTGAGGTATTAAGACAAAAAGTAGAACAGCTTGTTGTTGGAGATCCGCTGTCCAGTGAGAGTGATATCGGCTGTATGGTTGATGTCCAGGCGGCAAAGCGCGTTGAGGCATGGATACAAGAGGCAGAGAGCATGGGTGCTGAGCTTTTATATGGGGGAAAAAGAAATGGAGCGAGCATCACACCGGCTATTTTGTTAAACCCGCCGAAACAGGCCAAGGTCGTCTGTGAGGAAGTGTTCGGCCCAGTTGTCAGCATTCTTCCTTATGAGGAGCTGGAGGAGGCAATCAAAGAAGCAAATGATAGTCGATATGGGTTGCAGGCAGGGATCTTTACGAATCAGCTGGATGTGGCATTACACGCAGCAAAAGAGCTTGAAACTGGCGGTGTTGTCATCAATGGGACATCGAATTTTAGACTGGATCATTGGCCTTATGGTGGGATTAAGCGAAGTGGTCTTGGAAGAGAAGGTCCGCGTTTCGCCATCGAGGAGATGACCGAAACCAAAATGGTTGTGCTTCCAAATGGCCTATGAAAGGGGCGTAGGGATGTGAAGGCATTTCAGAAAAAGGTAAAAAGTGTGCAGACAGGCAGTCAGCCAATGATTTGTACGCCGCTCATCGGACAAACAAAGGAAGAATTGTTACATGAGATCGAGGTGTTAACTGAGAAGAAGCCTGATGTGATCGAGTGGCGGGCTGATTTTTTTCAACACCTTCATGACAAGGAACAAGTCATTGAAACTCTTAAGAGAATGGTAGAAAAGGCAAAGGGCATCCCATTTTTATTCACCATTCGCTCTGAAAAGGAGGGCGGCGAAAGTATATCACTCTCCGAAACTGAGAAGGTTTCTTTGCTTGCCGAGCTTTGTTCCACGCAGCTTGTGGATGCCGTTGATTATGAATTGATGCAGGATGTGGCACATATACAGCAAGTCAGTCAGGCGGCTAAAAGAAATGGCGTCACCTTGATTGTGTCGTATCACGATTTCCATCGCACCCCTGAGATAGATCGTCTCGTGCAGCTACTCGTCAATGCAGAATCAGTCGGTGCCGACATCGCAAAGATCGCAGTGATGCCGCATTCCTATGACGATGCATTAACACTGCTCTCAGCGACCAGTCATGCGAAAAAGCAGCTTTCAATTCCCGTGATTTCGATGGCAATGGGGGAATACGGGGCTTTTACAAGAATGATTGGCGGGCTTTTTGGATCTGTCATGACCTTTGCTGTAGGGAAAGAAAGCTCAGCTCCCGGGCAAGTGGCGATACAGGATTTAAGCAATGTTCTATCTATTGTGTTTTCAAAGAATAAGTGAGTAGCAGATTCATAGCTGCACCGTGAGAGGAGAGAAACATGAAGAAGAATATTTCTACACAGGTTATTCAGTATTTAGAAAATCGGGGAGTCGAGCATATTTTCGGTCTCTGTGGTCATACGAATATTGCTTTTTTATCAGCGCTTGAAAAAAGCTCAATTCAATTTGTAAATGTCAGGCATGAACAGATAGCGGCACATGCAGCAGATGGTTATGCGCGAGCAAAGAAACAGACGGCTGTTGTTCTCAGTCACCTAGGTCCTGGACTCACCAATGCGGCAACAGGGGTGGCGAATGCAGCACTTGATTCCATTCCAATGGTTGTCATTGCAGGAGATGTCCCAAGTCATTACTACGGAAAGCACCCACATCAAGAGATCAATCTTCATTCCGATGCCTCTCAATACGAAATTTACCGGCCGTTTGTGAAAAGAGCATGGCGAGTTGATATTCCAGAATTATTTCCAGAGATTTTATCAAAAGCATTTCAGTTAGCTGAAAGCGGCCGTCCTGGCCCGGTGCTTATTTCTGTTCCGATGGACGTTTTCTCAAAAGAACTAGATGTCTCCCTGTTTGAACAAATGAACCATCATACACACACCATTGAAAAACCTTCTATTGATGATCAAACGGCCAATCGGATATTAGACCGATTGCTGCAGGCAGAAAGGCTGCTCTTATATGTAGGAGGAGGCATTTTACTAGCTGATGCAGCTGAAGAATTAAAGGCATTTTCTGACCATCTAAGTATCCCTGTTGCTCATTCTTTGATGGGGAAAGGAGCCATGCCGGATGATCACCCAATGACCCTTGGAATGACGGGGTTTTGGGGGACAAAATTTATTAATGATCAGTGTAAAGAGGCGGACTATATATTGGCTTTAGGGACCCGTTTTGCTGAAGCTGATGCGAGCTCTTGGGAATCGGAGTATACGTTCAATTTCCAATCAACCAAGCTCATTCATATTGACATTGATCCAAATGAAATTGGCCGGAACTACCCTGTTGAAATTGGAGCGGTAGCCGATCTCAAGCAGGCACTGACCGTACTCAATCGCGTGGCGAAAGAAAGGCTGCCAGAAGGTATCGATCGCCCTGAACTGAAAAAGGACATTGCGGCATATCGTGAGGAATTTCAAAAGAGCAATTTGACGAATATTCAAGACGAGTCTTTCCCAATGAAACCGCAGCGTATTTTGCAGGAAGTGCGGGAAGTATTGCCGTCAGATGCTTTCATTACAACAGATGTTGGCTGGAATAAAAATGGGGTAGGACAGCAATTTCCTGTATTCACTCCTGGGACCATTTTAACGCCAGGTGGTTTTGCAACAATGGGATTTGGAGCCCCTGCCGCACTTGGGGCAAAGATTGCCCAGCCTGACCGTGTCGTTGTGTCACTCGTTGGAGACGGCGGATTCGGTCAAAATCCATCCGTTCTCGCAACAGCCGTTGAAGAAAACATTCCTGTTGTGTGGATTGTGATGAATAACAGTGCGTTTGGCACAATAGCCGGCTTGCAAATGGCGCACTATGAAACAACGTACGGCACTGTTTTTAGAAAAGGTGGAGAAAGCTATTCTCCGGATTTTGCTGCCATTGCGAGAGGTTATGGAATGAAGGGGATTAAAATCACTTCTGCGTCTGAATTCAAAGAAGCTTTGGCTGAAGCCATTGCCTCTCAGGAGCCTTGCGTCATTGATGTAGCGATGAAAAATGATCCTGTTCCTACGGATGGACATTGGAATATTAATGACATTTATTCACCAAATACAAAACGCTCACATGTCAGTGTGAACTAAACATTACTAGGGAGGAATCAACAATGAAAATTAAAGTATTGAATCCGTTTCAAGATGGGAACCCATTATGGTTAGGCTTAGATCGTCCAGAGGAGCAAATGATTCGAAAGGTATTTCAAACGATTACACCAGATACCGTTGGATCAGAGCATATGATGGCGGGTCTCACCATTTTTGAACCAGGGGAAGCAAGTTCAGTGCACAATCACCCGGGTTCAGAGGAATTTGATTATGTAATTAAAGGTTCTGGCGAAGTCATTTGTGATGGAGAACGGCAGTCGTTTAAACAAAATGATTTCATGTTCATTCCAGACGGTGTCCCGCACCAGCATGTGAATACAGGCGATGAACCTTTATGGCTCATTTGGCTCTACACGCCGCAAGGGCAGCTTCCGAAGGATTAAAAACCTGCACCGGTGAGCCCTTCTTTAGAATCATCAGGGCCTTACGGGTCAATCAGAAAGATGAAAAGGGCTAAATTAAAAATGATTTTAGCCCTTCATCACTTGAATGAAAGGGAGTCAAGCAATGAATATGAATACACCGCTTGAAGGAATAAAAATATTAGACGTCTCTACAATGATCGCTGCACCCTATGGCGCGGTGCTTCTAGGGGATTTTGGAGCAGAAGTCATCAAAGTCGAGATTCCTGGTAAAGGCGATACGCTGCGGCATGTCGGCCCTTTTGCAGATGGGGAACCACTTAGATGGTCAGGTCTCTCACGGAATAAGAAATCCCTTACACTTGATCTGCACAAAGACGAAGCAAAAGACATTTTTAAAAAGCTTGCAGCTCAGGTCGATGTACTGATCGAAAATTTCCGTCCTGGCACACTCGAAAAATGGGGCGTTGGGTACGATGTGTTAAAACAAATCAACCCTCGTTTAATTATGATTCGTGTATCGGGTTATGGTCAAACGGGCCCGTTTAAGGACAAGGCCGGATTTGGAACACCAGCGACGGCGTTTAGCGGCTTTACATATATTCAAGGGTTTCCAGACCGGCATCCAGTCAGTCCTTCCTTTTCTCTAACTGATTATATTGCTGGCATCTATGTGGCATTTGCTACTGTGACAGCGATGTATTACAGGGATACACATCCAGAAGGAACGGGGCAAATGGTGGATTTGGCCCTCTATGAATCTGTGTTTCGTATGTTAGAGTTTTTGGTTGCAGAATATGACAAGCTTGGGAAGGTGCGTGAGCGTTCACCGGGGCTAAGCGGTCATTCAAGCCCTGCTGGTACCTATGAGACAAAGGATGGGTATTATTTGGTTCTTGTGACAAGTACAGATTCGACCTTCAATCGATTGGCTGAGGCGATGAATCGATTAGATTTATTAGAGAATGAAAAATTCGCGGTTAATGCATCTAGGCTGAAGCATAACAAAGAAATGGATGCGATTGTTTCGCAATGGATCGCGTCGAAAACAAGGGATGACGTATTAGAAATTCTAGATACTCACGGTGTCCCTGTGAGCCCGATCTTAAGTATTCGGGATATTTTTGAACATCCACAATTTAAAGCAAGAGAGAATATCGTCGAAGTGCATCACCCTCGACTTGGAAAAGTGAAGGTGCCTGGGATCATTCCGAAATTTGAAAAAACACCTGGAAGTATCCGTCACATTGCACCTGATTTAGGCGAACATAATTATGAGATTTTAACAAATATGCTTGGCTTAACAGAAGAAGAGTGTAAGCAGTTAGAAGAAAAAGGGGTTATTTAAGACGTTCAACCGAACCGCACGCTGCGGAAACAAAGGAGGATGGTTATGAAAGTGCATTCAGAACTGAAGGGGAATGAATTGCAGCCCGCATATGTGAAACCAACGAAAGCCCGTTTTGGCATATTGATTCTGTTGTTTTTTATTACCGCTATTAATTATATTGATCGAGCCAGTGTGTCCATTGTTGCGCCTGCTATTCAATCTTCATTGCAATTAAATCCTGCCTTATTAGGTCTGATTTTTTCGGCATTTAGCTGGACATATACAGCGATGCAAATACCAGGCGGTTTTATTCTCGATAAATTTGGCTCAAAGGTAACGTATGGGATATCACTCGTTACCTGGTCTATTTTTACAGGCTTACAGGCGTTTGCGAATAGCTTTGCCTTTTTATTCGGCTGCCGTTTGTTTATTGGAATTACAGAATCTCCCGCATTTCCTGCAAATAATCGTATTGTCACTACATGGTTTCCAAGGCGGGAACGGGCTTTTGCAACAGGAGTATACACAGCTGGAGAGTATGTGGGTCTTGCATTTGCGACACCTCTTCTTTTTTGGATCATGACGACTTTCGATTGGAGAACCGTCTTTATTACGGCAGGTGCGCTCGGTATCATATTTGCTTTCTTTTGGTACAAGTATTATCACGAACCGAAAGAGCATCCGAAGATAAATGAAGATGAGTTAGAATTAATCCGGCAAGGCGAAGGGCTGACCGTCGCATCACAGGAGAAGCTGAAATGGGCAGACTTTGCCGCCCTTCTGAAATATCGTAAATTGATCGGGCTCTATATTGGCCAATTCTCTGTTGCGTCTACACTTTTTTTCTTTTTAACATGGTTTCCGACCTATTTAGCAGAGGCGAAAAACATGGCGTTTCTCAAGGTAGGTTTTGCTGCTTCTCTTCCTTATATTGCTGCATTCTTTGGGGTCTTGTTTGGAGGTTATGTGTCTGATTGGCTGCTTAAAAAGGGCGTATCAGTGAATGTAGCGAGAAAGCTGCCGGTAGTGGTTGGCTTGCTGATGACGAGTACCATTGTTTTAGCAAACTTTACAACGAATATCCCGCTTGTGCTGACCATTTTATCCATCGCTTCATTTGCGCAAGGACTGTCTAATATCTCTTGGACGATGCTGTCCGAGGTGGCACCGAGGGAAATGGTTGGGCTGGCTGGCGGTGTATTTAACTTTTTTGCTAATTTAGCTGGGATCATCACTCCGCTGATTATCGGATTCATCGTGTCGGCGACAGGCTCTTACAACGGGGGAATTTTATTCGTTAGTTTAGTCGCATTAGGCGGGGCATTGTCGTACATTTTCATTGTAGGTAAAATTGAACGTATCCAATTAAAACCGTAGTGGGAAAGCAAAAGAGAACTCATATCAAGACGAGTTCTCTTTTTTTATGAATAAAAAATAACGGTGATAACTGTTGCACATGTGATACCCATGCTGATATAAAAGCCAGCAAACCAAATATTCCACCGAGTGATACGGTAAGGGTTGACCTTCATCAAATCTGCCAATAAGGAGACAGAAACATTAAAAGGGCTAAACATAACAGTTGATGTGCCAGCAACGATCAGCATGATAGCAATGGGAAGAGCAGGCAGTTCATGAATGACAGGTGTCATCATGCTGACTAATAAAGCAAGCGAGACGAGCGGGTGAAAACCGCAAAGAGCGGTGATCAGAAAATACAACCCGATGACACAATAAACCCAAATGGCATGGTCTGCTATACTGACAATAAATGCTTGAATCGGCTGCATACTGTTTGTGGCAAGCAGCATATCGACAAAGAAGCCGGCACTTAAAAATAGACACATATAGTTGGAGAGCTGATTGGTTCTTTCTTTCCAATGAGGCACAGAGACCGCTATATATTGTTTTCTTTTTTTGATAACAGATGAGAATAATAGAGCAAATGGAATAATTGTCAGCACAACAGCAAATAGATAGCCTTTTCCAATCCATGCATCGACAAGTGAGACGGCTGTCATAAAACTAAGCAGCATGAAAGCGAGCTGAAGGGTTTTTCGCTTAATTCGATGAGGATTGGAGTTTGTTTGTGCTGACTGAATGATGTTTGGTAATCGTTTGCTTTGCCGAGAAAAAAGCATCCAATCTGCCGCCAGCACCACGATCATTAAACCAAAAGTAATGGGTGCAATTTGATAATATTTTAGTTTGGTTGCATCAATGGTGACGCTGACTAGCACTTCAACAGGACTCCAGCTTAAACATAATGCATATGACCTTAAGAGGTTGCGTGTATAAAGATGTTGCTGCACCTGTTTTTTTAGGGATTCCAGCGACGGTTTGAGTGATGTATATAGTAAGGGGATCGTCGCGATATTTAAAAACATGCCAAGAATATGAGTGACAAATGAACTCTTGCGATAAAGCTGGTTTGGACTCGTTGTATGCAGTGTGAGCAGTTTATTTAATTGTGTATCGAAATGTCCAACATGTATGAGAGAATGAATAAAAGGCAGCATGAAAAATAGAGAAAGCAAGCCTAGCATGGAATGAAAGTGAAGAACAAACGTATGCAATGGCTGGCCGGATAAGAAGAATAAGATCAAACCAATGATGAGAAACACAGCACCTGTTTTCAAATAAAGCCCACTGGCTTTCTTAAAAGAAATGGTGAGCGAGATAGCGGCCAGCAGACCAACAAAGTAGGAGAGTATGGGAGCAGGAAATAGTTGATGAACAATATATAAGCTAATCAGAAGTGTAAAAACGACCAGGTACATTCAAATATCTCCTCCATCAAACATCTTCAATTGATTTTATTCCGTCTAGTAGAATTTGTTTTCTTTTAGTGGAACATTTAAAATGGATTATAGCAAAATCGATCGTTTATGTCGATAAGAAATCAAAGGGGAAAAGGAGAAAGTGAACATGGCTGATAAGAAGTCAAAAGAAGAATCAGGACTGCGTACGGTTCAGCGCGCTTTGGATATTCTTTCTTGTTTTAGTGAAGAACGTCAAGAGCTGACGCTAACGGATATTTCAAAAGAGATGAATTTAGCAATGTCTACGACAACGAGACTGCTCAAGGCACTTGAAATGAATCATTTTGTGGAAAAGAATCAAGAAACAATGAAATACCGATTGGGTCAAAGGCTTTATCTCCTCGGGTACATTGCAGGGAAGTCCATTCAATTGAGAGAACTGGCTAAACCACTCATGTACGCACTTCGTGATGAAACAAAGGAAACCGTCAACCTGTATGTACTCGATTCAACAAGCAGGGTTTGTATTGAACAAGCGGAAGGGCTGCAATCGATTCGGCATCTTGTCAAGATTGGTGAGAAGCTGCCATTATACGCAGGTGCAGGCGGAAAGGTATTATTGGCATTTCAAAGTGAAGAATTTCAACAAAAAGTATTTGCGGCTGAGGCTGATCATGTGATGGGAGACGACTGGAAAAAGGAACGTAAACATATTCTTGACACGTATACTTCTTGCAGTATCGATGAACGAGAGGTAGGATCTGCGGCAGTAGCGGCACCAATCTTTAATATTCATGGGGAAGTGAAAGCTTGTTTATCCATATCTGGTCCAACCCATCGGTTTACTGAAGAAGTCATTCCCCAACTGCAGCAAAAAGTGAAAGAACAGGCACAGAGGCTCTCTGAACAGCTCGGCTACGTCGTTAAACACAATTTTTAAGATGGTCTATCTTTTCGCGCTCCATTTATCATATAATAGAAACATTATGTAGCATTCCTTGTCGTAGGGAGGACGTGTCACGACCATGAAAATCAATAGAGAAATTCCTGTAAGACAGCGGAATATTGTCCTCATTGGCTTTATGGGTGTTGGAAAAACAACCATTGGGCAGCTGGTTGCCAAAAAGCTATATAGAGATTTTATTGATGTCGATCAGGAGATTGAGAAAAAGTACAACATGACGATTCCAGAGATGTTTCAGCAAAAAGGAGAAGCATTCTTCAGGCAGGCTGAAAAGGATTATATCGTCGATTTATGTGAACATACACAGCTCAAGATCGTTTCCCTTGGAGGCGGTGCATTCAAACAGGAGGAAATCAAACGCGCCTGCTTGAAGCATTGTACCGTTCTTTTCCTAGACCTGTCTTGGGAGAATTGGAAGCAGCGGCTGGATATTTTAATCGAAAATCGCCCTGTTCTTCACAACCGGACGCTTGATGAGATGAAAGAGCTGTTTGAAGAACGCCGGGAAATTTATTCTCTTCATAACTCCAGAGTGGAAACAGATCATTTAGAGGCTGAGGAAGTCGCCAATTATATTGTGGACACACTCAAGCTTGGCTGGGATTTATATTCGAAATAAAAAAAGTCTACCGTTTAGGGTAGACTTTTTTCTATTGATTCCTTTCCTCTTTGTACATATGATGATGTTTTGACAATCAAAATATTTTTATCCTTTATTTGGTGTATGGCCGTTCGGAAAAAGCGGTGATCCTACTTCAATCAGTTCATGATGATGAGGTTTTTGATATAGATCTTTTTCTTTTTTGAAAAAATAAAATAGTATCTAAAATTCCATAATAGTTTTTTGAATTATTATAATATTAAAAAAATAGTGTTGACATCTTTGCTGATGACATTCTATGATTGTTTACGTAAACGCTTACCGTAAACGTTTACTATAATCGAATGGGGAGGAATTTGTTGATGAAAAATAAAGAAAAATGGAGCGGTGTATTCCCGGCAGTCTTAATTCCTTTTAAAGATGATTATTCAATTGATGAACCTGCTTTTCGTAAGCTTGTTCGCTGGGTGGCGGAGCACGAAGGGATTAACGGGATTGTTGTCAATGGACATACTGGAGAGATTATGACTTTGCTGCCACATGAACGAGCTGAGGCTGTGCGCATTGCAGCCGACGAATTAAAGGGAGAGGTACCTGTCATTTCAGGGGTTTCAGCTGAAGGGACAATTGAAGCGATCCAACATGCAAAAGCAGTTCAAGAAGCTGGCGGAGAAGGTATTCTTCTCATGCCGCCGCATTCATGGCTGAGATTCGGTATGCAGCCTGAATCACCTGTCCAATTCTTTAAAGATGTTGCAGAAGCAATTGACATTTCAATCATCGTCCATCAATATCCAACATGGACAAAAACCTCTTATACAACCAGTCAATTATTAGAAATGTCCGAGATTCCAAACGTTGTCTCATTTAAAATCGGTCAAAGAGACATGGCACAATATGAAGTCGATGTGCGCGCACTAAAAAAGCATGCACCAGATGTATCGTTGCTCACATGTCACGATGAATATTTATTGCCAACATTAGTTCAAGGGATTGATGGTGCGCTTGTCGGTTTCGGCTGTTTTGTGCCGGATTTGATCGCTGAACTTGTCAACTGTGTGGAAGAACAAGACCTTGCAGCGGCTAATAAAGTGTACGATAGAATCTTTGAATTAAAGCATGCTGTGTATAAAATGGATGAACCTTCCTCTACCTCTCATCTGCGAATGAAGGAAGCAATGTTCCAGAGAGGTTTGATCAGCAGTTCGCTTGCGAGGAAGCCGGTATTACCTTTAACTCAAAAGGAAAAAGAAGAGATTCGTCAGGGCCTTCAAAGTGTTGGTTTGCTTAAGGAAAACGTCAGTAGATAACAGACCATTGATTTCATGATGAAGGTGAGTCAGGTTATAATAGAGTATAAAACAACAGACTCCCGGAGGTATGAAATGTGTCAGTAAGTATTAAAGATGTCGCATTGAAAGCAGGAGTATCTATAGCCTCTGTTTCCCGAGTATTAAGTGGTAAACCAGGAGTAGGTGCTCAAACGGCTGAAAGAATCAAACAAGTGATTGATGAGTTAGGCTACCGTCCTAATTTAGGAGCGAGAGGGCTCGTTAAAAGAAAGACTGGGAATATCGCTGTAGTGGTTCCCCGCGGTTCATATATTTTGAATAATCCATTTTTTTCAACGATTTTAGATGGAATAGCGAAGGAATTAGATGAGACCGAATTCAATATGCTGATGTCATTTACATCTGTACAACAGCAGCGATTACTTGAGACGCAGGCTGTAGATGGTGCCATTTTATTTTCTCCAAGAAATGAAGAATTGAGCATGGATTGGTTAAAAAGTTTGGCTATTCCCATTATCGTTGTCGGAAGTTACTTAGAGGATTCTCCATTTCCATGTGTCAGGCCAGATGATGAAGAAGGTGTTTGTCAATCTGTAACGGCCTTATTTGATAAAGGTCATCGAACCATTGGGCTGGTCAATGGTCCAATGAGTTCGATGCATAGTGTGAGGTATTACAAGGGGTACGAGCGTACACTGAAAAGTTTAGGATTAACAATGAACAAAGAGCTTGTGTTTGAGTTAGATGAATTTGATGGGGGAAAAGTAGTAGAAGTGGTTTCTCAATTTCTTCAAGGAAACCAGCACATGACTGGAGTTGTTTGCTCTTCAGATTTTTTGGCGATGGGGGTCATGAAAGCGGCAGATAACGCAAATGTGTCAATACCTCATGATTTGTCTGTCGTTGGTGCTGATGATGTGCCTATTGCAAGTTTTCTAACCCCTTCTTTATCTTCTGTTCATGTTGATTTAGTTGGAATGGGAAGAAAAGCTGTTTCTTTACTCACACAGTTATTGGAAGGAGAACAGTTAGAAGCGATGGAGCATATCTTCCCTATGTATTATATAGATCGTGGCACCACTGGAACGCCAAAAAAGAATTGATAGATGCTGAAAACTCGTATGAACGCTACAGAATTTCTCTTGATTTAAAATGTAAGCGATTTCTTTAGCGGTCTTCGGCATGTACTTTTGCATCATTTCCTCTAATAAGGAGGAGATACTATGACGTTAGAACTCAGCGGAAATTCAAATTCTCAAGGTGGGCAAGTTGTTGATAGAGCTTCACAACTATTGACTAGGATGGAAAGTGTACCTTTTTCGAGGTGGCATTTAAAACCTCGGATCATTATGGGATCTGCTACCTTTTTTGATGCGTTTGATGCGCTATCTTTAGCGTTTGTTCTCCCGGTTCTCATCGGAATGTGGAATTTGTCACCTGCTCAAATTGGCCTTCTTATTGGGTCTGGTTATATCGGACAAGCGATAGGTGCTATTTTCTTTGGATGGTTAGCAGAAAGGCGCGGCCGTGTATTTAGTGCAAAGTGGACGGTGTTCCTCATGTCTATTATGAGTATCGCATGTGTATTTTCAGGTAATTTTATGGCCCTTTTTATTTTCCGCTTTATACAAGGAATTGGAGTTGGAGGAGAGGTGCCGGTAGCAGCCTCATATATTAATGAGTTGTCCAGAGCCCAAGGAAGAGGTAGATTTTTTATGCTTTATGAGATGATTTTTCCTTTAGGATTAATGATCTCAGCTCAAATTGGCGCATTTGTCGTACCTAGCTTTGGGTGGAAATGGATGTTCTTGATTGGAGGCATTGGAGGTTTAATCGTCTTTGTATTCTTTTTCATGCTGCGTGAATCGCCAAGGTGGCTTATTTCGAAAGGCAGGTTAGATGAAGCCGAAAGAATTATTGAAGAAATTGAAGCTAGTACTGACAAACGAATGCCTGTCGCAAATCAAGTATCCAGCAGTACTGAAAAGGGCGACTGGAAAGAGCTATTTTCAACTTTTTATCGCAAAAGAACATTGATCGTATGGGGACTATGGTTTTCTGCCTACTTTGTATCGAATGGTTTAAATAACTGGTTACCGAGTCTTTATAATACTGTTTACCATTTGCCAGTCGGAGATTCATTAAGGGCAGCATCTCTCACAAATATTTTACAGACCATAGGGGTATTCGCTTGTGCATTCTTAATTGATAAAGTAGGACGGAAGCGCTGGGCAACCATTGCATTTGTATTAACAGGTGTTTTATTAACGGCTTTATGGATCAGCGGAGCGACTTCTCCAGAAAGCGTCATTTATTTAGGGTCTGCTGCTTACGGAATGATGGGAACAATTACAGTTCTTCTCTATCTATATACACCCGAAATTTATCCAACACGTATGAGGGTGATTGGAACGGCATTTGCTACAGCGTGGCTTAGGCTGGCCTCAGCGATCGCTCCTATTATGATAGGTTTTATTTTAGAGGTAAGCGGTGTTTCAACTATTTTTATTCTTTTTGCAAGTGTGACTGTAGTGGGAGCAATTCTTGCTTTTAAAATGATAGAAACGCGCGAGAAAGTATTAGAGGATATTGCACCGTAAGTTACGTTTGCAGTAAAGAACTTATTCCAAAGAGGGTAGGTTCTTTTTTTATTCAGAGAATCTAAAATGCCTCACCTATCTCCGTTCATTTATCATATAATAGAAACATGATGTAGCCCTTCTTGTCGTGAGAAGGGACGTGTCACAAACGTAAAAAGCAATACCTGTGAAGATGTATATTTGAAATAAAAAAGTCTACCGACGATGGTAGACTTTTTCTATCAGTTTAATGCTTGATTCCTTGAAGCAATGCAGCTTTTAAACAGAAAGAAATGGGCTGATGCTGTGCATCGAATTGAAGCTGAAACAGCTGCTTTGTGTCAGGGTCTGCGGCTTGAAGGTGGGAAACGATCTCCTTTTGAACGTTCTCTGGTGCGCGTCCACGTATAATCCAGTCCTGATAATCAATGTGCAGATCCCAGTAACGAATCTCGTTTTGAGTCAATTGGTTTGCTGCGAAAAGCTCTTTCCATTCTGATAACGAGCTTTCCCGCACATGAGAGGGATCTCTCAGTCTATTTAAGTGATTAATAAATGAATCCTGTGCAGTGTTTTCAGGTGCATAATGATCGACGAGCAGAAATTGGCCGCCTTTTTTTAAGACTCGGCTGATTTCAGACATGGCTGCCGGAAGGTCTGGAAAATGGTGAGCGGCAAATCGGCACGTCACTAAATCAAATGATTCATCAGAGAAGGGCAATGCTTCTGCGGCTGCCTGCTCAAAAGTAATGTGGGTCAGCTGGCGTTCTTCAGCAAGTGCTTCAGCAACCTCGATCATCTTTTGTGTGACATCAATACCGATTCCTTTAGAGATGACGTCTGAAAAGGAAAAAACGGTATGTCCTGCCGCACAGCCAATATCAAGTAAATGCTCATGTCCCGTCGCATTTGCTGCTGTTTTCATCCATTCCAGCTCTTCTCCGGCTGCAAATATAGGTGAATCTCGATAGTTCTCGGCATTTTGTGAGAATTGGTTCTCTGCTTTAGCATATGGATTCATTTCTTTTCCCCCTTTGTGGTCTCTTTATCGTAGAATTCCTTCTGTTATTTGTCTAAGACATAAAAGATATGGCATGAATAGTTAAAACCTATGAGGTGATGAAAGTGGATATACGAATGATGGAATATGTCATAGAAGTGTACCGGCAGCAAAGTTTTACAAAAGCAGCGGATCAACTTCATATTGCACAGCCTTCTCTAAGCCAGCAAATAAAGAAGCTGGAAGAGGAATTAGACACACCACTATTTATTCGAAAATATGGACAAGTAACGCCCACACCTCAAGGGAGACGATTCATTAAAAGGGCTGAGAATATTTTGAAGGAAAGAGATGATTTGCTGCGTGAAATGGGAGAAGCAGCTTATGAAATCGGGAAAGAGCTGAACATTGGAGCGCCAGCAGTGACAGGGGGATATGTCTTGCCCGGTTTATTAAAAACCTTTTGTCAAACGTATCCTCATGTTCACGTTCAACTGATAGAAGAGTCTCCGCGTGAGCTCGAAAAACTTCTATTGGCTGGAAAGCTGGATTTGGCTATTTTATCGATGCCTGTCGAGCACGAATCATTGAAAACGAAACAAATGCTGACAGAGCCGCTCCTTCTTGCAGTTCCGCAAGCTGCTCAGCCCTGGTTATCAGAGGCATTGAACGAGATCATTGAGCAGGCAGGGCAAAAAGAGACCGGTCACGAAATCGTTCCCTTTCGGCTTCTTGAAGGTATCCCATTTATTTTGTTGAAAGAGGGATACGGTTTTCGGCAAGTGGTCACAGAACTGTGCCGTCATCACGGTTTTCAGCCAAAAGTGGCTTTTGAAACAAGCCATATTCAAACAGCACAGGCAATGGTCAAAAACGAATTAGGAGTGACCGTTGTGCCGAAAATGGTGGCACAAGAGGATAGGAACCAAGTCACTTATTTGCAAATTGATTCATGCCCAACCCGCACACTTGTGTTTGCATATGTGGAAGAAAGGTATTTAACGAACGCCGCTCAAGCCTTCATGGACCTATATCAGAATCAAGGGAAAGCTTAAACAAACGTTTAATTAAACGCAAAAAGCAGGGGGGCACCCTGCTTTAAGATTGGTGACAAAGGGCTAAAATGATCTTGATTTTAGCCCTTTGTCTTCTTTTCAGCGTGATAGAAAACCTTTGCAGTCTAGGAAGGACGAGCACCGGAACGGAGCGAATTTGACATTCGTGAGTACCGGCGCGCAGACCTGACAAAGAATGCGAGGGTTTGTCTACACGCTGAAAGCAGGGGAGGACCCTGCTTTTTAATATAAGTCCAGACGCTGATCCGTCATAACTGGAATTTGCTTCCTGACTTCATCCACAAGCTGAAGATCAATTTCAGCATAATAAATGTCTTCGTCACCGCGTGTTTCAAGCAGTATGCGGCCGAGTGGGTCAATCACCATGGAGTGTCCAGGGAATTCTGTGTCTCTGCTTGTGCCTGTTCTGTTTACAGCAATCATAAATGACTGGTTTTCAATCGCTCTTGCAATGAGCAGGCTGCGCCAATGATCCACTCTGGCTGACGGCCATTGCGCTGTATTGACGAGGATCTTCGCCCCTTTGTTCACAAGTGTTCTAGAAAGCTGCGGGAAGCGGAGGTCATAGCAGATCATCGCGCCAATTTTCACATCTTCACTATAGTCAAATAAACCAAGCTGATCACCAGCGGTTAAATAGTTGTGCTCATCCATTAAGCGGAATAAATGAATTTTATCATAATCTAACACAAGCTCACCTTGGCGGTTAAAGACATACATCGTGTTGGTGATGTTTTCATCTTCTGTCCGCTTATTTAATACACTGCCTGCGATGAGATACACTTGATGCTTACGGGCAAAGGAGGAAAAGAGCTGTATTGTGCGTTCACCGTTTACATCCGCAAGCTGATCGGCTTGCTCAAGGGCGTAGCCGGTATTCCACATTTCGGGTAAAATGATCAGATCCGGCTGCTCGCGGACCGCTTCTTCTAAAAACGCTTCTGCTTTTTTAAAATTCACTTCAGGTTCTCCAATTTGTACGTCCATTTGGACAAGGGCGATTTTCATAGGGATTCCTCCTTTTTTCGCTATATGTCATGTGAAAATTCATGAACGATCGATCATCTTCATGAATATATTGTAAAGGATGATTCTGTCTGAGAACATCTAGTCTTTATGGTCAGTTTCTTTATCATAAAGGTTTCCATCATCTTTGCCAATAGAAATGTCAGAAGGTTTTGTTAAATGACTTTCTCAATCAAGAAATGAGTGGTATGATATATATAACTAATAAAACAAAGGGGAATAGTAGGATATGCAATTGTTCGATTTATCATTAGAAGATCTAAAAAAATATAAACCAAAGAAAACAGCACGTCCTGATTTCTCAGACTTTTGGAAGGCATCTCTTGAAGAACTGCGTCAAGTGAAGGCAGATCCAGCGCTTGAACCTTATGACTATCCAGTGAAAGGGGTCAAGGTGTACCGCCTGACGTATCAAAGCTTTGGGCATTCTCGAATTGAAGGCTGGTACGCGGTACCAGATCAATCAGGTCCGCATCCAGCGCTCGTTCGTTTTCATGGCTATAATGCCAGCTATGATGGCGGCATTCACGACATTGTCAACTGGGCGCTGCATGGCTATGCGACATTTGGTATGCTCGTCCGCGGTCAAGGCGGCAGTGAAGATACGTCAGTGACACCAGGCGGTCACGCTTTGGGATGGATGACAAAAGGTATTTTATCCAAGGAGACTTACTATTATCGCGGCGTTTATTTAGATGCCGTCCGTGCACTCGAAGTGGTTCAATCCTTCCCCGAAGTAGATGAACACCGAATCGGCGTGATTGGTGGAAGCCAAGGAGGTGCATTAGCGGTAGCCGCCGCAGCCCTTTCAGACATTCCGAAGGTCGTCGTGGCAGATTACCCTTACTTATCAAACTTCGAGCGTGCAGTGGATGTGGCATTGGAGCAGCCTTATTTAGAAATCAATTCATACTTTCGAAGAAATAGTGATCCAAAAGTGGAAGAAAAGGCATTTGAGACATTAAGCTATTTTGATTTAATCAATTTAGCTGGATGGGTCAAACAGCCAACATTGATGGCGATCGGGCTGATTGACAAAATAACCCCGCCATCTACTGTGTTTGCGGCATACAACCATTTAGAAACAGAAAAAGACCTGAAGATATATCGCTATTTTGGACACGAATTTATCCCGGCGTTTCAAACAGAGAAGCTCGCCTTCTTACAAAAGCATTTGCTCAAATAAAAGAACAAAGAGGCCGCTCTAGGAGGGCCTCTTTTTTAATAACTCGTATTCTGCCTCGTTTTTTCATCAGGCACTAACGCTGTGATAATGAGGGCAAGAGCTGTGATGATATGCAGGATGAATCCGAGTATCGGAATCCAGGCGAGGCAGGATGTGATAATCCCAATGATGCTGCCAATCATTGGTCCTTGGTCTCGCTTCGATAAGACGAGTGTGATAATATGCAGAATAAGCATGACCATGAGCGGTGAATAGCCATTGCTAATAATAAATAGTCCTCCGATGACAGGGATGGCAAGACAGGCTTCAAAAATCCCGGTGATCCATTTCATGATGCGAGATATAGACATGAGATCCAACTCCTTTTTCATATATGTCTTATTCGTATTTTACCAAATCGTGATGAAGTCATGCAGATTTCTATAGAAAGAGTTGATGGTTGATGAGAGAGAGAATCAAGGAAGAGCTGAAAATCATCGAAGAAACGTATGACGTCAAGATTTGCCTCGCGGTCGAATCAGGCAGCAGAGCATGGGGATTCCCCTCGACTGATAGTGACTACGATGTTCGTTTTTTATATGTGCCTCGAAAAGAATGGTATTGGGCGATGGAAGAGCATCGTGATGTCATTGAACGGCCGATTGATGACATGCTTGATATCAGCGGCTGGGAGCTTAGAAAGGCACTTCGCTTATTCAATAAATCGAATCCGTCCATCATGGAATGGCTGTCTTCTGACATCATCTATGCTGAATCCTTCTCTTTGGCAAAGCAGCTAAGAGAATTAAAGGATCGAGCGTTTTATCCTGCAGCATTGATGTATCATTACCTCAATATGGCGAAGCGGAATGAAAGCAGGCATTTACGAGGAGAGCAGGTGCGAATCAAGAAGTATTTCTATGTGCTTCGTCCGCTGCTTGCCTGTCAGTGGATTGAACGCTACCGGACGGTTCCGCCGATGGACTTTCATGAACTGCTCGAGGAACTAGTGGAGGAAGGACCGCTTTTAGCGGAAATCCATGAGCTGCTCAAACGTAAAATGGACGGCGAAGAAATGGATATAGAAAACCGCCTCGCTTATGTCCATCCATTTATCGACAAAGAGCTCGAGCGATTTGATGAATTGGTGAAAAGCTACAATCAGCCGAAAGACAACCTGATGCAAGAATTAAATGAGCTGCTGCAGTCTACCCTTGATGAGGTGTGGGCGTAAGCAGGGAAGAGCCAGCCGGATCGCGGCAGGCTCTTTTTTATCTGTTATTGTGATAAAACCACAAAAAAAGTCAGAATTTTTGTCATCTTCAAATATTGTAGCGGACAGCTTATGAGCCTTACAATAAAGACATAGCTTACAAAGAGTGGGAGGTGCCCTTTATGGAGTCGGTCACAAGAAATTTCTTCTTGTTTTTGTCAAAGAGCAGTCTCTTGAACCATATTGCTCGTAATTGGGGAAGTGCTGTTGCATCTAAGAAAATCATCGGAGGGAAGGACTTTGAGAGTGCCATCCCTGTCATCAAACGATTAAATGACCAAGGAATGGCTGTGACAGTTGATCACCTTGGTGAGTTTGTCACAAAGGCAGAGATTGCAAATGAACGGACGACTGAGTGTATTCAAACCATTCAGCGGATTGCAGAGGCGGGACTCAATTCTCACGTGTCACTCAAAATGACATCACTTGGCCTGGATATTGACGATGACCTTGTGTATCGCAATATGAAAAGGATTTTAGATACGGCAGAGAAGCACCGTATCATGGTGACAATCGATATGGAGGATGAACAGCGCTGTCAAAAAACGCTGGACATTTTTAAAGAGATGAAATCTCAATATGAGTATGTCAGTACGGTCTTGCAGGCGTATTTGTACAGAACAGAAAAGGATCTTGATGACCTAAATAAGCTGCATCCATTTTTAAGACTTGTAAAGGGTGCCTATAAGGAATCCGCCGAAGTGGCGTATCCAAACAAAAAAGACGTCGATCAGAATTATCAAAAGCTGATCGAAAAGCAATTGCTCTCAGGGAACTATACAGCCATTGCGACACATGACGATCGAATGATTGAGTTCACGAAAAATATTGTGAAAAAACACAATATACAGACAAGTCAGTTCGAATTTCAAATGCTGTACGGCATGAGATCAGAAACGCAGCAAGCACTTGTGAAAGAAGGCTATCAAATGAGGGTCTATACGCCGTATGGACGAGAGTGGTATGGCTACTACATGAGACGTCTTGCGGAACGGCCGGCAAACATTGCCTTTGCTTTAAAAGGGATGACGAAAAAATAATTTGAAACGGGAGCGTGACAAAAATGACAACACCTTACAAGCATGAACCATTCACGGATTTTAGCCAGGAAGAAAACCGCAAAGCGTTTGAACAAGCATTAGCTAAAGTAACAGAATCACTTGGTCAAACCTATCCGCTCGTGATTAATGGAGAAAGAATTGAAACGAAGGACAAGATTGTTTCAATCAATCCAGCGAAAAAGGATGAAGTGGTTGGAACTGTATCAAAGGCCGGGAAGGAAGAGGCAGAACAAGCGGTTCAAGCAGCAGCGAAAGCATTTGAAACATGGCGCTATACGTCTCCTGAAGAAAGAGCAGGCGTATTATTCCGTGCTGCGGCAAGCATTCGCCGTAAAAAGCACGAGTATTCAGCCCTTCTTGTAAAAGAAGCAGGAAAGCCTTGGAATGAAGCAGATGCAGATACAGCAGAAGCGATTGATTTCCTAGAGTATTACGCTCGTCAAATGCTGGAGCTGGCGAAAGGCAAACCAGTGAACAGCCGCGAAGGGGAACGCAATCAATATGTGTACACACCAACTGGCGTGACACTCGTCATTCCGCCGTGGAACTTCTTATTTGCCATCATGGCAGGAACAACAGTAGCGCCAATCGTCACTGGGAATACAGTTGTTTTAAAACCAGCAAGTGCGACGCCTGTCATTGCAGCCCGTTTTGTGGAAGAGCTTGAGCGAGCCGGTCTTCCAAAGGGTGTTGTCAACTTTGTCCCTGGAAGCGGAGCAGAAGTTGGGGATTACTTAGTAGATCATCCGAAAACAAGTCTGATTACATTCACTGGATCAAGAGAAGTAGGGACACGTATCTTTGAACGCGCGGCAAAAGTGCAGCCAGGCCAGCAGCATTTAAAACGTGTCATTGCTGAAATGGGCGGTAAGGATACAGTAGTTGTTGATGCGGATGCAGATGTTGAATTAGCGGCTAATGCCATTTTCACATCAGCCTTCGGGTTTTCAGGTCAGAAATGTTCAGCTGGATCGCGGGCAGTCGTCCACGAGAAGCTGTATGACCAAGTGGTTGAGCGAGTGAAGGAAATCACAGAAACGAAAACAACAGCCAATCCGCTTTCTGCGGATGTCTACATGGGACCTGTCATTGATCAAGCGTCCTTTGACAAGATCACGGATTATATCGAGGTTGGCAAACAGGAAGGCCGCTTAGTCACTGGCGGAACGAGTGATGATTCGGAAGGATACTTTATCCACCCGACCATTTTTGCAGATCTTGAGCCGACTTCCCGTTTAATGCAAGAAGAAATCTTTGGACCAGTGTTGGCTTTCTCGAAAGTCTCAAGCTTTGATGAAGCACTTGAGGTAGCCAATAACACAGAATACGGTTTAACAGGGGCTGTCATTACGAATAATCGTGATCACATCAACCGTGCGAAGCAGGAGTTCCATGTGGGGAACCTTTACTTTAACCGTAACTGCACAGGTGCCATCGTTGGTTACCACCCATTCGGCGGCTTCAAAATGTCAGGAACGGATTCAAAAGCAGGCGGTCCAGATTACCTAGCTCTGCACATGCAGGCAAAAACGATTAGTGAAATGTTTTAATATGGAAAAAGCATGAACCTGCACTGATGGGTTCATGCTTTTTTTGCCTGTCTGCGACTTGTTTCTATACAAATCTGACTGGAAAGAAGTATGATAAATGTATCACTTAATCAGGGAGCAATCGGGATGGAAGAGATATTAGAAAAGCTGCATACATTTTTTGATGTCGATAAATTAATTGCATTTATTAGCGGGTATTTAAAGAAGCCAGTCATTTTAGAAAGCACAGAGTGTCAGCTCCTTGCTTATAATTCTTACAGCATTCAGCAGTTTGACCCAGTCAATCAGCAAACGATTTTCTCCAAGGAATGTCCGGGGGCTGTGGTCGATTGGTTAAAGAAAACAGGGGTAATCGAGCGGCTTTTCGCGGAATCAAAGCCTTTTTATGTGAGCGGTCATGACGAGCTCGGATTTAATCGGCGGGTGGCTGTGAGCGCCAAGCATAAACAAGAGGTAGTAGGCTTTATTTGGGTGCAGGACATTGAGGACTCCCTCACTCAGGAAGAGCTGAAATTTTTACACGAAGCTTCCTTTCAGGTTGGAAAAGTGATTTATAAGAATAAGAAACAGCTTGAGAAAAAGGAAGGCAAGATTGAAGAGTTTTTCAAAAAGGTCATGGATGATCATTTTTATACAGAAGAAGAGCTGAAATGGGAGGCTGAGAACTTAAGCATTCCACTGCCAGCCGTATTTACCGTTATGGTCGTGCACGCTGCCGATAACAAAAGTGAGACGGCAGAAGATGTGAAGGATGTCATTCGAACGTATTTGCAGCTAGAGGATAAAGTGAATCACGTCTATTCGGTTCAAGCAGATATCGTGGTTATATTAGGCAGCCTGTCAGATCGGCACTCACCGAAAGCGACTGCCGCTGATGTCATCGCACATCTGCAATCAAAAACGCATGCACATCCCTCCCCTTTGTATATCGGAATGGGAAGAGAGTATCGTGATGTCATGAAAATGAGTACAAGTCGATTTGAAGCGATAGAGGTCGTCAAGGCAGTGAAAATTGTTGGAGGACAAGACCTGATTCCATATGATTATGAGAATTTAGGGGTCTTCCGGTTTTTAGACTCCATTTACAGCCATCAAAAAAAGAAAAATGACTTCAATCCAGATTTGTTACGTTTGAAGGAAAAAGACCGCGAAAGTCAAACCTCGTTTTTAAAAACGCTTGAAGTCTACTTATTGAATAACTGCAAGCTAAAGCCAGCAGCGGAGCAGTTGTTTATTCATCAAAATACATTAAACTATCGAATGAAACAAATTTTTGACATGACGTCGATCGACTTAAGTCATTTTAGCCAGCGATGTGAGTTATTTATTGAATTGATGCTGATGAAAAAAGATCAATAATATATGATGGAATCCGCAGGTGCACGGATCACCTGCGGATTTTCATGTGAAATGCGAAAATGGCATACAACTGATGTATTTCGTTGTATGATAGATAAAGATTTTATGAGAAAAATGAAAGGGGGGCCACCTTTGGGTTCAGTCACCTTAGCCATTTTGATTTTCATCATGACCCTCGTCCTTGTCATTTGGCAGCCAGGACGTGTCACCATAGGATGGTCAGCATGTGGGGGCGCCATTCTTGCGCTTGCCTTTGGCGTCGTTCATCTGGGCGATGTGTGGGAAGTCACGCAAATTGTATGGAACGCCACCTTTGCTTTTATTGGTATTATTATCATTTCGTTAATTTTAGATGAGATCGGTTTTTTTGAATGGGCTGCACTGCATATGGCAAAAGCCGCAAGAGGCAACGGTGTCCGCATGTTTATCTATTTAACATTGCTCGGCGCTGTTGTGGCTGCTTTTTTTGCCAACGATGGAGCGGCACTGATTTTGACCCCAATCGTCTTATCTGTCGTGAGAGCGTTGAAGCTGGATGAGCGCATGGTGCTGCCTTTTGTGATGGCAAGCGGCTTTATTGCAGATACAACCTCCTTGCCATTTGTCATTAGTAACCTGGTCAATATCGTATCAGCCGACTATTTTCATATTGGTTTTCTAGAATATACAGCGAATATGTTCGTGCCAAACCTTGTGTCGCTTGGGGCGAGCATGCTGGTTCTGTATGTGTTTTACCGAAAGCTTATCCCAAAAACCTACGATCTGTCACAGGCGAAAGAGCCGGCATCAGCTATTCGAGATATCCGTATGTTCCGTTTGTCTTGGTATGTGCTTGGCTGTCTGCTTGTTGGTTATTTTGCGGGCGAGCTGATCGGTGTTCCAGTGTCCATTATTGTAGGCGGGATTGCCCTTGCTTTCTTGTGGCTGGCGAGAAGAAGTCCGCAAGTGGCGACAAAGCGAGTAATTAAAGAAGCGCCGTGGTCCATTGTGTTTTTCTCGATCGGTATGTATGTCGTCGTATATGGACTGAAAAATGTTGGCCTTACTGAAATTTTGGCGGCATGGATTGAACAAGGGGCTTCACATGGCTTGCTTGCAGGAACGATGTTTATGGGTGTACTTGCCGCAGTGCTGTCCTCTGTGATGAACAATCTGCCGACCGTTTTAATTGATGCGATTGCCATTGGACATACAGATACAGCAGGTGTCATGAGAGACGGACTGATTTATGCCAATGTTATCGGCTCCAATCTTGGACCGAAAATGACCCCAATCGGCTCATTGGCGACATTGCTGTGGCTTCATGTCTTAAAGAAAAAAGGCGTTCATATCTCTTGGGGGGCTTACATGAAAGCCGGAATCATCCTGACCATCCCAACCTTGATCCTCACTTTACTCGGATTATATGTGTGGTTATGGCTTATTCATTAATCATCGTGTAGACAAACCCTCGCATTCGCCCGCAGGTCTGCGCTCCGGTGCTTAGGGCTGCAAAGGTTTTCTATCACGCTGAAAAAGAGCAGATCCATGAGATCTGCTCTTTTTTTGCTACAGATATTTCGCATAGCGTTTTTCTAAAAAGTCCTGAAGCAATGAGACGACACTGCAAATGCCCCAGTAAATGAGTGCGACCAAAATATACATGGTCATATAATCAAATTCTCGTCCGCCTACAATTTTTGCTTGCTGGAAGAGCTCTGGTACAGTAATCATCGCTGCCAGTGAGGAAGCTTTGATTAAATCAAGCATGACATTGGTCAATGGCGGCAAGGCGATGCGGACGGATTGAGGCAAAATGACACCGCGCATCGTTTGCCAATAGCTGAGACCTAATGATTTAGCGGCTTCCACCTGTCCATTTGGAACAGAGGAGAGGGCCGCCCGATTAATTTCTGCAATATAGGCAGCACTATTGAAGCTGAACCCAATAATGGCGGCAGTGACTGCTGTAAACTCAATGCCGATATAAGGGAACCCAAAATAAAGAATAAACAAAATCACCAGAATGGGCACGCCTCGCATGAATGAGATATACAGCCGTGCAGGCAGCTTAAGAATCCATGAATTCGCCATCCTGGCAAGAGCGATAAAAAAACCAAGAATGGTACCAAAAAACATGCTCACAAAGGAAATGAGCAGCGTCAGCCAGATGCCTTTCATGACAAACGGAAATGACGCCTTTGCCAGTGCAGGATTAAATATATATTCTAAATGAATATCTCCCACGGTTGCGGCTCCTTATTTGGAAATGTCGACATCTTCGACATCAGCATCAATTTTCTTTGAGACGTCTGCATGATTAAAGAATTTCTCAGAAATCTTTTTCATTGTTCCGTCTTTTTTCATGTCGCTTAATACACGATTCAATTCTTTTTGAAGCTCTTTGTTGTCCTTCTTCATGACAAAACCTTGTTCATTCGGCATGTATTTCAAGTCAGGATGAATCGTAATATTTAATTTAGGAAATGCAGCAAGAGCTAGTGTCTGCAAGTAATAATCATTTAAAATGACATCTGTTCGGCCGTTTGCAACATCCTTTAAGTATTGCTCGTTTGTCGCATTATCATAAATGACTTCCTTTGCACCGTACTTACGAGCGACATCCATGTAAATCGTCGTGGCAGCACCTGCTGCTTTCTTTCCTTTTAGGTCTTTTAAAGTTTTAATGCCAGATAAATCATCTTTCCGTACGATAGCCGTTCCGTAGGAATATTTATAAGGGGTTGAAAAGGCAAACTTGTCTTTTCTATCATCTGTGATGTCAATATCATTTGCAGCGGCATCAACTTGACCAGAATTAATGGCGCTCAGCATCCCGTCATAACCCATTTCTTTAAATTCTACTTTCACATCAAGACGTTTAAACGCTTCTTTGACAACTTCTACTTCATAGCCAGTTAATCGATCCTTGCCATTAGAAGTATCATGATAAGAAGTTGGATAAAGGGTGCCTGAAGTTGCAACCACGATTTTTCCCTTCTTTTTAATCTCATCCCACTTTGTGTCTCCGGATTGAGATGGGCCTGATTGACTGCAAGCAGACATGATAAGGATAAAAGCAGATACAACTAGCATGATCCATATAGGTTTTTTATGATAAAAACGACTCATTTAAGAATCCTCCTCTATTTTTGATACAAAACAAAACATAGCATGCTTTTTCTGTAAGGACAACGTTTTCAGAAGAAAAGTGAAAAAGTAAGAATATTATAAGCAATTCGCGTGTTGAAATAATGTATAAAAAAGGAAAGTGAGCGCAAAATAAAGGCGAATAAAGGAGGGAACAACAATGATGAAAAAAATAAGTGGTTTGATCATCTTGTCGATGTTGCTGTTATTTGGTTTTCAGATAGAAACGGCTCATGGAGAAACACCTCAAATGGAAAAGCGTCCGGTGACACACCAAGTGAAATTAACAGCAGAACAACAAAAACAAATTGAAATCCTTGAGCAGCAAATTCTTTCTAAGCGAAAAGAAGTCATTGAGAAATATGTACAGTATGGCGTGTTAACAAAGGAACAAGGCACACACATCACGAAACGAATGGATGAGCATTACACTCATTTGAAAAAGAACGGATTTGTTCCATTGCTGAAAAAACCACAGCACCATCGCCCATAATAATGATAAAACCGGCAGCGAGGTGCCGGTTTTTTATTGTGATCAGAAGGTGAGACTTTCCCCATCTTGAGGGACAAAAATGGCTTGATCTGCATGATGCTCTTGAATGTAAGCTTCTAAAGCAGCTCTTGTTAACAAGCAATGATTCACAGCTTCAAGATGACAGGCGACTATTTGAGCTTTTGGCTGAGAACGGTGAATGTCTAAAATTTCTTCCTTAGTCATGGTAATCGGATCGCCTTCTAAAAATTGAGCAGCTCCGCTATTGACCACAATGACGTCTGGCTTGCATGTATTCACAACCTCTTTCGGTTCATCACACCAAATGGTATCACCTGCAATATAAAGGGTAGGTTCATCAGGGTGAGAGAAAACAAAACCGCTCACCTGCCCCATCCGCTTCGCCGTGTCTCCCGTTCCGTGCTGTCCACCTGTACGTTTAATATGAACGCCGCAAATGTCCATTTCATCTTCAATGCATGTGACATGCTGAAATCCAGCTTCTTCAACTTCTTTTCGATCCTTCTCCGATTGAGTATAAATTGGCCCATCTTGAGCTAATTTCCTTTTGGCCTCATCGTCAAAATGGTCCACATGTAAATGAGTGAGTAAGACAGCATCTGGATGTAATAGACTGTCTAAATCAATGTTTACAGGTAGCTCCACAATAGGGTTGTTCAAATGTTGATTTGCTGTATGAGGGAACGGTGGATATGTTCCTTTTGCTGCCAAAAAGGGATCGATTAAAAAAGTTGAATGACCATAGTGAAGGTATAAAGTAGCATTGCGAATGAGTGTAATTTTCATAAAAAGGCCTCCTTTTTTTCTGATTAAGTTTACAGTATATTAAAAGAGTTCTATGTGACAGAGGATCATGAAAGTCTTTTATCGGAAGGGCTTGATTTTTGAAAGAGGTGAGCCAATGCTAGACCAAACAGATATGAATATTTTAAAAGAACTATCAAAGAATAGCCGATTAACGATGAAAGCTCTAGGTGAAAAAGTTCATTTAACCGGCCAAGCTGTTGCAAATCGGGTGTTAAAGCTAGAAGAAGAAGGCGTGATCGAAGCATATACCATTTCAATTGATTGGCAGACGCAAAAGACGATTCAAACATTTTTGCAGCTCTATACCCGTAGTCATCATCATGAACCACTTCTGTCGTTTCTCTATGAAAAGGAAGAAATCAAGAATTTGTTCAAAATAAGTGGTGAGGGCTGTTATATGGCTGAAGGACATTTCTCGAGTCATGATGAGCTTGATCAGTTTTTAACGGAGCTGACAAATTACGCAAATTACAAACTGTCTATTGCGGTTAAACGTCTCATTCATCAATAATCGAAGAGACGCAGGAGGAAAAAGAACGATGCAAAAATTAATAGAAAATCAAGCTGAACCGATGACAAAGGAAAGAATCAAAGCAGACTTGGAACAACTTGGTGTGAAAAAGGGCATGATTTTATGTGTTCACTCATCTTTATCATCCATCGGCTGGGTAAACGGAGGTGCTGTAGCCGTCATACAAGCATTGATGGAAACCTTAACAGAAGAGGGGACACTGATTATGCCGGCACAAACGTTAGAGCTTTCTGATCCTGCCGATTGGATTGATCCGCCTGTTCCTTATTCATGGTGGAAATCGATCAAAGAAACAATGCCCGCATTTGACCCAGCCTACACGACGCCAACAGCAATGGGAAAGGTAGCGGAAACATTTTGGAAATACCCAGGCGTGGCGAGAAGCAATCATCCTCATTTTTCATTCACAGCCTGGGGGAAAAGAAAACATGAAATTCTGAAACACCATGCACTTTCCTTCGGATTAGGAGAGCATTCACCTCTTGGCCGTATGTATGATCTTCATGCTCAAGTGCTGCTGCTTGGTACAACATTTGAGAGCATGACAGCTTTTCATCTAGCTGAATACCGAATCCCTCAGCAGGACCTCATGACAAGAGGAGCCCCTATTTTAGAAAATGGGTGGAGGGTATGGAAAGAGTACCAAGATATCATCACAAGAGAAGAACTATTTGAACAGATTGGCCGTGATTTTCTGCAATCAGGAGGCCTCCATCAGCACAATCAAATCGGACTTGCCAGTTCATATTTATTGCCAGTGAGAGAATCGGTAGACTATGCGGAAAAGTGGCTTGATTTATACGATCAGTCGTAATCTACACTGTTTGGAAATTTACATAATAAACGTCTTGATCAGGCTGCTGTGAGGTATAGCAGGTAAGCTGATAGTCTCCTTTTGGAATGGAGAAAGACAGTACATGAGCCATGACGCTTGTGATATAAACTTGATCACTTGTATGCGTAAAGGGCACTGTTATGGCTCTATCAATAGAGACTTGGGGCTCATCGCTATTTAATGTCACAATAATAGACGCCTTTCCATTATTGATTCCTTCAAAGGAAACTCCTTGATCTCCAGTTGCAAATCCTTGAAAAATGTCCTCATCTGTCCAATCAATGACAGGTGGTGTTTCGCTTCCGGTGTATACCGTGATTTGGTGGTAGGAGATAGATAGAGAATAGGCTTGATTTAAGTGATTCATATAAAAAACTCCTTTATTCATGGATTTTCGATGAAATGTAAATGGTTGAAAGAGTCATTCTTGAGGAGAAAGTTAGGCAGCAAGACGATTGTCGCCGTCTTGCGCTATTTGTTGTGGGATCTAGATGTGAAATTGTGAGACCATTGCTTTTAAATCTCCTGCTAAATGGGCAAGCGCTTCTGATGAAGCTGTTACTTCTTCCATTGCAGCAAATTGTTCTTCTGTTAAACCGGCTACTTGCTGTGAATGTTCACTCGTTCGTTTAACGTCTTCTGTAATAGACGCAAAAGATTGTTTCGCATCGTTTGTATAAGCTGCGATTTTTTGTGATGCACTCGATAAATGCTTAATGCCATCTGCCATTTCTCTCATGGACTGCTGGATATCATGAAATGATTCCTCTGTATGAGAGATAAGGACAGCCCCTTGAGCCGCTTCCTCTCTTACTCGTTTGATGGCATTCGTCGAATGAGTCATCTCTTTTTGTATTTCAGAAATGAGATGGGAAATCATGTTTGATGATGCTTGAGATTCTTCAGCGAGCTTTCTCACTTCGTCTGCGACAACAGCAAAGCCTTTTCCATGCTCACCTGCCCGTGCTGCTTCGATTGCTGCATTAAGAGCAAGCAGGTTTGTCTGGCTGGCGATATCAGTAATGACTTTGGAAATATGATCAATTTCAGCTGAACGTGTTTCCAATGCTTGAATTGCTGTACCGTTTTCTTCAATTGATTTTGCAATAGACGTCATTTGTGAATGAACTTCACCGATATCGTGTACACCTTTTTGGGCCATTTCTTGTGCGGAGTGACTTCTTGAAGCCATTTGTCCTGCATTTTCAGTAATGTTTGCCAGCTCGTTTGATACTTGAATCATCGTGTGTTCACTGGCTGTCATTTGAGCTGACTGTTCTTCTGAAGATTGTGCCACTTCTTGGATCGTGTGGGTGATTTTTTCTGATGCTGCACTTGTTTCTTCTGCGCTAGCTGACAGCTGCTCAGAGGATGTGGCCACTGCTTCAGACGTGTTCATGACATTTAGAATGGTTTGATTTAGTTTTTCACGCATCTTATTGAAATGACCAGCAAGGTCAGACAATTCATCACCGGCAGTATCTGTCACATTGATGGTTAAATGACCTTCGCCTGCACTCTTAATGGCAGAAGCGATATGCTTGAGACGTGCCTGAATCCGTTTAGTGAAAATAGAAATAATGATGGCCGAAACGATCAGACTTAACAAAAGGACGATGACAAATTGTATATAGAATGACTGAAGCATTTGTGAAATCATGCTTTGATTGGCGCCAGTATAAAAAATACCAATTGTTTCGCCTGCTTCATTTTTGATCGGCATATAAGCCGTTTGATAATCTTTCCCGGCAACATTTGCTGTGCCGTAATAGTGTTCTCCTTTATCTAAAACAGTGGTTTTCACTTCAGGAGAGACTTCTGTACCTACAGCTCGTTTCCCGTTTAACATGACATTCGTAGCAACACGGGTATTTCCTTGGAAAATCGTGATGGTATCACCGGTATATTCGGCTAATTGATCAACCAATTGGTCATGATCATTGATTTGCGTATTTCCTTTGTATAGCTTGTCCTCTTTTATCTGCCACGAGCCTGCCACTTTTTCATTTAGGTAGGCGTAGCCTAGCTTTAAATCACCTTTTGCTTTTTCAGTTGCCATTTGCTTGATGTTTTCCGTCATTTCGCGATTCACCACATAACCAACAACTGCGGAAAAGATGATGAGGACACTTAAAAAGATCAGCAAAATTTTGGCACCAAGCCTCAGTTTTCCCTTTTTCTTCATGCTTTTTGACTCCTTTAGGTATAAGGTAGGATATCCCTCCTTAAGGATTATCGGCATGAAAAAAGTGTTTAAAATACTTGCAAGCAGTCATGTGAAAATTTTTTTAATATAGAAAAGGGAAAGGCGGGCTAATCGATGATAAATTGAATTCTTGTGCCGTCAGGATCATCCGATAATTGATGACTTACCCACGAGCCTGCGCCTCTATTATCAGAAGGGCGTACATATTTGACAGAAGCTCCACTGCCTCCTTCTTTGCACATCGCCATTGGCCATTCGTCTCGGTCATACCCGTGCTTTGTTGGAATGCCATGTAGTGATCGATCTCTCTGCTCATCACTATGTTTACGGTCAATTGTACAAATGGAAGAATGACCTTCATCAATGGCTTCTTCTATGTGCTTGGCTGTTTCGGGATAGCGGTCTGATGGAAAATGAATCGTTTTGTCATAAGATGAATTCGCTGTCTCTTGTTTCCCTTGCTCCAGCTGGATATAGCCTGTTGCTACACCAATAACAATCAATAAAAGCAAGAGAATCATTTTAAGAAGTTTCATAGATGCTGGCTCTCTTTCTTGTTTGTTTATTTTGTAAACAGAAGTATAGCAGAATTACTTACCAATTTCTCCTGGTTTTGAAAAAACGTCTTTTAAAATTCAAAAAACGGATTTTACTTAATTTCTTGCTTTTCACTTTTGTAGAAAATCATAAAAATTTTAATTTTGTGAGTCAGAAAACGAATATGCTCATTCAAAATGGCTTTATCATTGCTTTTTTGGCTAATTTCAAGAATTTAACACACAGAAATTTCAAAAAAATAAAATTGACTAGACCGATATGCTTTAATAATATGGAGTCAAATATCAAAAAATGTCGTAATTTATCAAAATATGATTCTAATTACATTGTAGGAGGGGAGTACAAATGGCGGATGTCTCATACCGGCTCGGAATAGACATAGGCGGAACATTTACTGATTTATCGCTGATAAATGAAGCAACAGGGGAGCTGACTGAACTCAAGACACCCACAGTGACTGATGACCCTGCTCAAGGAATTATCAATGGGTTAAATCTTCTAAAAAAAAGAGGTGTTGATTTATCCAACATCCAATACCTCGTTCACGGAATGACAATCGGTCTTAATACATTATTGCAGCGAAAAGGAGCAGATCTAGCCCTTTTTGTGACAGAAGGATTTCAAGATATATTGTCACTTCAACGTTTACGACTACCCATTCCTTATGACTTCAATTCTCGTTTGCCAGAACCATTGATACCACGGAAGCATGTTTATCCAATCTCTGAAAGGTTGATACACGATGGTACGATCAAAAAACCTCTCCATCTGCAGCAATTAGATGATGCAGTCCAGCATGTTATATCTAAAAAGCTAGCAGGTATCGTCATTTCTTTTTTACATAGCTATCAAAACCCAGTTCATGAATTACAGGCAAAAGCTTATATCAATCATCATTATCCACAGTTAGAAGTCCTTACCTCATCTGAATTATGGCCTCAAATGAGGGAATACGAGCGTACAGTGATGTCTGTTGTTAATTTGTACATTCAACCTAAGGTGAAACAGTATTTGCAAACATTGAAAAGCCGTTTAAAGGAAGAAGGTGTACCAATTTCTCCATACATTACACAATCAAATGGTGGTTTAATGGATGCAGAAAGTGCGGCAACCTCGCCTGTTAAGACTCTCTTTTCTGGTCCGGCAGCTGGTGTCATCGGTGCGGCAAGAATTGCAGCATCAGCGAGTGAACCTAACCTGATCACTTTTGATGTCGGGGGGACGAGTGCAGATATATCGATTATTCAAAATGGACAGCCTACAATGGCTCAATCGAATCAGCTTTCAGGTTTCCCAATTATTCTTCCATCTGTTGCGATGTATTCAATAGGGGCAGGAGGAGGTTCGATAGCATGGATTGATCAAGGCGGACTTCTAAAAGCAGGACCGGAATCAGTTGGGTCAAACCCGGGACCAGCTTCGTATGGAAAGGGAGAAAAAGCAGCTTTAACTGATGCGTTTCTCATATGCGGTTATCTCAATCAAGAACGTTTTGCCGGAGGACATTTACAATTACAACTGTCTGCGGCGAAAAAGGCCTTTCAGCCAATTGCTGATCAGCTCAACAAAACGGTTGAAGAGGCGGCTGACCAGCTCATTCAAGTAGCCGTAGCCAATATGTACACAGAATTAAGCAATGTGATGGAGCAGCAAGGATTTGACCCTAGAGATTTTAGTTTGTTGGCATTTGGCGGAGCAGGGCCGGTTGTGGCGAATTTCCTTGCGAGAGAAATTCATGCGAAAAATGTAGTTGTTCCTCCAAGTCCTGGTACATTATGTGCGTTAGGTGCTTTAACAGCTGATTTTATCCATGATGCGGTGCTGTCGAAGAAAATATGTTTACAAGACTATTCGATCAACCAACTAAAACAAGATTATGAGAAGCTGTCACGAAAAGCGACTGATTGGGTCAGCCAGCAGAACATTCAGCATATCAATCAGACATCCATTCTCTTATTAGCAGATGCACGTTATCAAGGGCAGGCATTTGAGATTGAATTGCCATTATCGATTAATTGGCTAAAGCAAGAACAAGACATCCACCAACTCATTGAAGCCTTTCACAAATTGCATCAGCGTCAATATGGTCATAGGGATGATCAGGCAAGAATCGAGTTTACTCATTTACGCGTTCGAGTCATAGGCGAGACGCCTCCGCTGCCTTTTTCACCTGTTCATGAAAGCAGCGGACAGTCTTTGAAACCAAATGAATATAGACGAATTTTTATAGAAGAAAAAGAATACAAAGCATCGGTTTATAACCGGGATACGCTGTCAGTAGGCTCTATTATCAATGGGCCTGCCGTTATTGAGCAGGATGATACAACAACATTGATTTTGCCAAACTGGACAGGCAGCATTGATCCATCAGGTAACTTAGTGATTTCAAAGGAGGCGGCTTTACATGAGAACTGACCCAGCAAAGCTTGAGATGATGCGCAGTTATTTTAATGCGATTGCATCAGGTATGGGGCATGTCATTGAACGGACGTCATTTACGACCTTCGTCAAAGAATCTGCTGACTTTGCGACAGCATTAGCCACGCCTTCTGGAGATTTCTTTGTTTATCCGAAGACAGTGGGTGTGACGATCTTTTTAGGGCTGAGTCTAAAAAAAGCGATTGAAGAAATCGGGCCGATGCAGCAGGGAGACATTATCATCACTAATGATCCTTATACGACAGATGGTTTGGCAACTCATCTGCCAGATGTCCATATTATTAAGCCGATTTTTGTAGATGGTGAAATCGTAAGCTTTGCTTGGTCTTTTGTTCATGTCAGTGATGTGGGTGGACTTGTGCCTTCGAGTATTTCACCCACAGCAACGGATGTTCATCAAGAAGGATTAAGAATTCCGCCAGTAAAAATTTATGAGGGCGGGAAAGAGAATCATGTCGTACGTACCTTTTTAAGAGCTAACAGCCGAGCAAGTCATTTAAATGATGGTGATATCAATGCGATGATTGCTGCAGTTAATACAGCAGATATTCGGTTAAAAGAAATGATTGAGAAATTTGGAAAAAACGAAGTGAAACAAGGAATGATAGACTTGCTGAAGCAAGCCGAGGATCGTGCTGGAAAGGTCATTGAAGCTATACCGGATGGAACGAGTGAATTTGCTGATTATTTAGATGATGATATGATCTCAGACGTCCCGATTCGGTTAAAAATCAAGCTAACGATCAAAGGGAAACGGCTGACGCTCGATTTTTCTGAGTGTGACCCGCAAGTAAAAACAGCCTTTAACCTTGTTACCAATGGTCAGAAGCATTCCTTTCTTTATCAAGGGTTGATTAATTACATCATTAGTAAGGATCCTTTTATACCGATTAATGGTGGAATAACGTATCCGATTGACGTGATCTCTCCTAAAGGAACGCTTGTGCATCCAGAATATCCGGCCTCTGTCGGGATTCGTCATTCGATTACGATGAGGCTGTACAATGTCGTGCTAGGCGCGATTGGTAAGCTGCTGCCTGAAGCAGTACCGGCAGCAGGTGCAGGTCAATCTGCCATTGTTGTTCTCTCTGTACCTGATGATCAAACGAGTGGCAGGAAAATGTCCGTTGTCGAACCATTAGGCGGAGGCGGAGGTGCTCAAAATGGTACTGATGGAGTGGACGGTATTGATCATTCGTCAGGCTTTTTGAAGAATACCCCAATTGAGAGTTTGGAACAGCATATTGATATTCATGTTCACCGATATGAGCTTCTGCCGAATACAGGTGGAGCTGGTGAAAATCGAGGCGGACATGCGATTGGTTTGGAATTTGAAATGATGAAGCCTGAATCGATGGTGACAGCTCGAGGAATGGAACGGATAAAGTTTCAGCCTTGGGGTTTAATGGGCGGCCGAGCAGGAGCAGTTGGTGAGGTCAAGCTGATCACAGCTAACGGTGAGAAACAAGACCAGCCCAAAATAGATGTTCTGCGACTTGAAAAAGGCGATATCGTTCAATTGGTTTCACCAAGTGGAGGCGGCTGGGGGAATCCATTTGCCAGAAAGAAAGAAAAAGTCCTTCAGGAAGTGGAAGCAGGTCTATTAAGTGAAGAAAGAGCGCTGCAGCAATATGGTGTTAAAGTGTATTTAGACGAAAATGAATGGAAGATTGATGAGGAGCAGACGAGCTGGGTGCGTGAAAAGGCTGATGATCCTGTATCTACTAACGTGTGGGATTTTGGAGAGCAAAGAGCAGCTTATGAGAAAGTATGGACGGACGAAGCCAGCAGTGAGCTAGCCGTTCAGCTGCGTTCCTATCCGGCTAATGAACGTACGCACTATAAACATGCAGTTCATCAATATTTCAGTCATAGAAATGAGCCGTTAACAAAGGAAGATATTACTCAAGCACTTCGTCAAATGAATGGACAAAAAGGGGGAAATGAATCATGAAAAGAAGATTAATCGCTATTGTTGCAGGCATCCTATCCATCGTTGTACTGCTGACCGCTTGTGGTGGAAATGGAAAGGATCAAGGCAAACAGCAGCAGACTGTGATTGTTGGCGTATATGGAGGCGATTGGGAAAAGAATATCAAACCAATCCTTGAAAAGTTTGAAAAAGATACCGGAATTAAAGTGCAGACCGTCTCTGGAGCGGATTCTGAATGGTTTACAAAATTAAAAGCGTCAAATGGGAAAAATCCACCATATGACTTACTTATCTTGCAGCCTGATACGATTCAAAGAGGAATTGCAGCAAACGTTCTTGCGCCAATCGATGAAGATCAAGCGCCGAATGTCAAAAAGCTTTACCGTTCTGTCCAAAAGAAGCTGACTGTGAATGGAAAACAATATGCAGCAGGCTTTAGTATGGGGCAGCTTGGAATTGCTTATAGAAAAGACCTCGTCAAGCAGGAACCAAACAGCTGGACTGATCTATGGAGCAGTCAGCTGAAAGGGAAGGTAGCCATTTCATCTCCGACTTATTCAGCTGGTTTGCAATTTTTCTCTGCACTTGTTCATGCACAAGGGGGAACAGAATCAAATCCTAAGGATATTGATAAAGCATTTAAAAGTCTCGCGCAACTAAAAGGTCATGTCGCTGCTTTTCCGGATAACCCAGGATCGATTCAAACCTTGTTAGAACGTGGGGATGTCGCAGCTGTTCCGTATTGGGACGGGCGAGTATTTGCACTTGAAGAAGAAGGAATGGATATTGGTTTCTCATATCCGAAAGAAGGCGCTGTTGCAGCTGTAGCGAGCTGGGCTTTAACGAAGGGAAGTCAGCACGAAGAAGCGGCATACAAACTATTAAACTACTTGAGTGGAAAAGAAGCTCAGGAGGCTTTCTCGGAAAAATCTTATTATGGCATGTCGAATTCTGATGTGAAATACGATGACAAGATTAAGGGGAAAGTGAAAGTTGGAGAAAATTATTACAGCAAGCTGACTTGGGTAGATTATGAAACAGCAACCTCTGAGCTTGGCAATTGGACAAATCGATGGAACGAAGTATTAGGCGGAGGAAAATAGGTGATCGCATGAGTGGAATTCATTTAGAACACATCAGTCAGCACTTCGGTGAGCAGATTGCTCTCAACGATGTCAGTCTTACTGTGAATGAGGGAGAGTTTTTCTCCCTTCTTGGTCCTAGCGGCTGCGGGAAATCAACGTTATTAAACATCATTGGCGGTTTTTTAGAACCAACAAAAGGCGTCGTCTATATTGGTGATCAGGATGTGACAGCTTTGCCGCCTTACCAAAGAAAAACAGGTATGGTCTTTCAAAGCTATGCACTCTTTCCGCATCTGACTGTATTTGATAATGTGGCGTACGGGCTTAAGGTTCAAAAGAAAAAGAAGGCGGAAATCAAAGAGAAAGTGATGGAAAGCTTGTCTCTTGTTCAATTAGAGGCATTTGCGAAACGGATGCCCCACCAATTAAGCGGTGGTCAGCAGCAGCGGGTAGCGATAGCAAGAGCGCTGGCGATTCAGCCGTCTGTTCTCCTTCTTGATGAACCGCTCAGCAACCTAGATGCCAAACTAAGAAAAAACATGCAGACAGAGCTGCGAAATATTCAAAGAAATGTCGGGATTACAACCATTCTTGTGACACATGATCAAGAGGAGGCCTTAAGCCTTTCTGATCGAGTTGGAATTTTAGGAGAGGGTAGAATTCAGCAGATTGGGACGCCTTTAGAGGTGTACCGCCAGCCAAACAATCGATTTGTAGCTGAATTTATCGGACAGGTGAATATCTTTGAGGCCGTGTACAATGAAGCTGATGCTGCATTTACGGTTCCGCATGTAACCCATTCAAACGGTCAGCATCTTCAGCTGCAGGCTGCGGCATATCAAGAGAAAAGGGAAAAGCAACTGCTTATGCTGCGTCCTGAAAGAATCAGCATCTCTTCTGAGAAAGAGAAAGTTCAGCCAAACCATGTATCAGGCGCGCTGTCAGATGTGAGTTATATTGGACATTCATTACGTTTGGTTGTGGGGCTTGATAATGGTGAAATCATTGTCCATGCTTCTGATGCTGCATTTCCCGAGCTGCCTGAAGTTGGAGAAACCGTCCATATCCATTGGCAGCCTGAGGATATCGTTTTCTTAGATTCGAAGGTGCATACGTGATGCGAATCAAGAAAATGAATCAACGATTTCATTGGTTTATGCTGCTGCCAGCCTGTTTGTTTCTTGTTGTATTTTTACTAGCTCCGCTTGTGATGATGCTCGTTCTCAGTTTTCGCGATGTCGATTCGATGATGAATACATTACAAACGTATAGCTTTTCTCAATATATTCATGTGTTCACGACAGATGCTTATGTAAAGGCGATTGGAAGTACTGTGTGGGTGGCTTTACAGACAACGGTGATTTGTTTATTGATGGCATACCCAGCAGCATATGTGCTCGTTAAGGCACCTAATCCGCGTCTTCGGGCATTTTTCTATATCTTACTTGTGTCGCCGCTTTTGACAAGTGTTGTGATTCGGACGTTTGCATGGATTGTTCTTCTTTCGCAAAATGGTCTGATCAATGGTATGTTACTAGATTTACATGTGATTGAGAAGCCGCTCTCGATGCTGTGGAATATGAATGCGGTCATTATTGCCTATGTCCAGGTCATGCTGCCATTTGCAGTACTGCCGATCGCAACAAGCTTAACCGATATGGATCGTCACTTAAAACCGGCTTCTATGAGTCTTGGAGCTGGCCGGATTCGAACCTTTTTTCATGTCACCTTACCACTGACCATTCCAGGTATGGTGACTGGCGCGATTATTGTCTTCTCACTGGCAGCAGGAAGTTATATCACTCCGCTGTTAGTCGGCGGACGGATGCAGCCGCTGCTGCCGCTGTCAATTTATCAGCAGGTGATGCAGGTGTATAACCTGCCTCTTGCTGCAGCTATGTCCTTTACATTATTGGTTTGTGTGCTTGTGGTGGTCAGTCTATTAAGCTATTTATTGAAGCGTTGGGAGGCGAGGATGCATGCGTAAAAAGTCAATAGGTGATCGCTTGATTTCTATTCTGATTTGGACTGCTGGGTCATTGGTTTATCTTTTTTTAACCATTCCTGTTCTTGTGATCGTTCTATCTGCTTTTAGTCCAAATGCCTTTCCTGAATTTCCACCGACTTCGTTCTCTGTTCGTTGGTTTCATGAGGTCGTGTCAAATCCAGAATGGATGGAATCGCTTCGGATCAGTGTGATTCTGCTATTCATCGTGACGCCTCTCACGGTTCTTTTAGGGACAATGGCCTCGTATGCTTTAGCAAGGCTTTCCTTTAAGGGAAAGGAGGCTGTCCAAGCTTTCATTCTGTCACCTCTCATGATTCCTCAGGTGGTATTAGGGATTGCGATGCTTTACTTGTTTACGGCTATGGGCTTTACAGGGTCTTTGTGGGCGCTCGTCATTGGTCATGTCATCATTGGTTTTCCCTATGTGGTTCGCACGGTAGGCGTGAGTGTTTCGAATTTAGATCCGCGGCTTGAGCTAGCTTCAATGAATCTTGGTGCAGGACCCATTCGCACGTTTTTTCGAGTCACATTGCCTTTGATTAAGCCGGGAATCATTGCAGGCGGGGTGTTTTCAGCTGTGACGTCATTTGGAGAAATATCGATCAGTTTGTTCGTTTCCTCTCCTCAAACCATCACAATTCCCGTCAGGACCTTTAATTACATTGAGCAGACCTTTGATCCAAGTGTCAATGCGATATCTGTCATATTTATTATCATTTCTATCATTGCGCTGCTCATTATTGAAAAAACGATTGGTCTGTCTAAGGTGATGTAAATATAATGAAGAAACAAGGAGTTGTCATTTGAAATGACAGCTCTTTTTTTGTTGTTTTTACAGTAAAAAAATTCATTTTTTTAGGGAATGTAGTTCTTAAGATTTAAGAATTTGCGGGGAACGAAAGGAGACCTCTATCCTACATTTTCGGTCATATTTTCAAAATTTAAGGGAAAATATGAAATTTTTGCGGTATTTAGTCGATTATTTTCGGTTGAACGCAACTATTATTAGTTATTTTCGGTAAATATCGTCAATTATCATGGCGTCCCTTCGGTATAACGCATGAATCTTTACACCCATTTTTCGGTGAAAAAAACAATATTTTCATATAAAGTGGACGTAAATAGAAAATATCTAAAAGAAAAGAAGAAAAAGGCAAATCTATGGAAACATAGAGACGCAAAGCCATGTCCTAAGGTAAATGTTTCTTTTTTTGCTAAGGTCGGCAGGCTACCGAATGAAAATGGGAGTCCCTCCGTTTTATTCGGGGTGGGCTCCTTTTCTGTAAAGCGTCTATTTTAATGAAATAGACTTGGTTCTTTTGATATAGAGGGTGCAGGGTGAAATTGGTGGAGAAATCATAGAAGAGGCGGAGGATGAGAATGAATACAGTTTATTACCCCTTAACACATGCGCAAAAGCGAGTATTCTACACGGAAAGATTTTATCCAGGTACAAGTATTTCTAATTTGGGTGGATTCGCCAGGTTGAGATCAGCTTCAGGTCTCGATCCTTCTTTGGTCGTCGATGTGCTTCAAGCGTATATTCGACAAACTGACTCTCTTAGGCTTAGGCTCGTGTATCGAGATGAACAGGAGGAGCCTGTTCAATATATCAAATCATATGAAAAACAGCCGATTCGCATGGAGAAGGGCTGGAGTGAAGAGGAAGTAAGGGCTTGGGCAAACGAGCAAATTCGTGAGCCGATGCCGTTGATTGACAGCCCCTTGATTGAATTTACGGTATTTCAAATCAGTGATCAAGAGTGCTGGCTGTTCTGTAAAGCACATCATATTGTCGCGGATGGGATTTCTATCATTTTAATGGGAAATCGCATTATTGATTTATATCATGACATGCTACAAGGAGTAGACATCTCGCCAGTTGAGGAGATTTCCTTCGTTGATCACATTATGAGTGAGCAGACCTATGAATCTTCTAAACGTTTTCAAAAAGACCAGGCTTTTTGGAATGAGCAATTTGCTCATATTCCAGACTTCGCATCTTTAAAACCGCATAAGGGATATGAGATGAGTTTACATGCGGAGCGATTTTCAGGGGATGTTCCAGATTCTTTAAAGGAGAAGCTTCGTATCTTTTGTGAAGAACAGAAAGTCAGTATGCTTTCGATGTTTATGTCCACTGTCTATATTTACTTACATCGTTTTAGCGGTATGGAGGATGTTGTTCTTGGAACCTTTATGGGTAACCGGACGAATGCCAAAGAGAAAAAGATGATTGGGATGTTTGTATCGACGATTCCAATGCGTGCATCTGTTCAAGGGTCGCAATCGTTTGTTGATTTCGTAAAGCAGGTCATGGCGGATCAAATGAAGATCTTGCGACACCAAAAATACCCTTACAATCTGCTCATGAATGATTTGCGGGAAAGAGAAGGGTTTACAGGACGCCTTTTTGATATTTCTTTAGAATATCAGGTCATGCAGTGGCAGAAAAAAGAGAACCTGTCGTTCATTACTGAACCGATTTTTAGCGGGAGCGGAATGAATGATATTTCAATACATGTGAAAGACCGCTGGGATACTGATACATTGACCATTGATTTGGATTACCGTACAGATGTATTCACAGAAGAAGAAATGAGTAAGATGTTTGATCGATTCTTGATTTTACTAGAAGCGGCGGTCACTCAGCCTGATCAGCTGATCGGGACACTGCCTTTACTTTCAGCAGGTGAACAAAAGGAACTGCTGCAATTATCTGAGGGAGAATCTTTTGAAAAACCGGCAGCAAAACCGGTCCATCACATGTTTGATGAGACAGCCAACAAATATGCAGATCGGACAGCCATTGTAGCAGAAAATGGAACAATTACTTATGGAGAGCTGCAACAACAGGCAGAAAAGCTGGCACGTTTTCTACAAATGAAAGGTATCTCACGTGATGTGCCTGTTGCTGTTTTGATGGAGCGGAAGGTAGATGCCATGGTAGCAGTCTTCGGCATACTAAAGGCTGGCGGGGCATATGTACCAATTGATCCGGCATTACCTGAGGAGCGCATTCAATTTATTGTGGAGGATTCAGGTGCTTCTATTGTGTTAACAGAGGAATCGTTCATTCAAGAGTACCCAGCCCTCTCGGAAAAATTGATCGTGCAGCAGCAAATATTACTAGATGATGGACGGCTGCCTGAGCTTGTCGATCAGACGGCGCCCGAAGATTTAGCCTACATGATTTATACATCGGGTACGACTGGAAAGCCGAAGGGCGTCATGATTGAGCATCTTCAGCTTCATCATTTGGTCCATGCTTTGCATCATGAGATGTATCAAGGGGCGAATGAGCTTCAAATGGCGCTTCTAGCCCCATTCCATTTCGATGCATCGGTGAAACAAATCTTTGCTGCCCTTTTATTTGGACATACGCTTCATATCATCCCGCGAGAAACGACGAGAAATGGCATGCAGCTAGCGGCTTATTACAGAAAACATCACATTGAAGCGGCAGATGGAACTCCGGCGCATGTGCAGCTTTTACTTGCAGCGGATTTGGACGGTCTGTCATTGACGCACATGCTGATTGGGGGAGAAGCGCTGCCTGCGAAAGCAGCACGTTCACTTATCGAAGCGGTTCGTATGAGTCAGCCTGATTTTACTCTATGGAATGTGTATGGTCCAACTGAGACGTGTGTGGATGCGGCGGTTCATCGTCTGAATCTCAGTGAGCTGAGCGAATCAACTGAACAGCGCTATGTATCAATTGGAAAACCACTTGGTCATCATCGTATTTATATTTTAAATGAACATGATCAATTACAAGTGCCTGGGGCTGCAGGAGAACTTTGCATTGCCGGTATAGGTGTTGGGCGAGGCTATGTGAATCAGCCTGAATTGACGAAGAAGGTATTCACGGCAGATCCGTTTTCTCCGCATGAGCGGATGTATCGAACAGGGGATCTAGTCAGATGGCTTCCAGATGGCACGATTGATTATCTTGGCAGAATGGACGATCAAGTGAAAATAAGGGGTTACCGCATAGAAACAGGCGAGATTGAAGCGGTGATGGAGCAGGTAGATGGAGTTGATAAGGCTGTCGTGCTAGTAGTTGATGAAGCGGATGGGGAAAAGGCGTTAAGTGCTTACTATCAAGCTCGTCATGATGGTGTGTCTGTTGACATGCTGCAAGCGGCTATCAAACATCAGCTCCCAGCTTACATGATGCCTCTTTATTTCAAAGAGCTCGATGCTTTTCCACTCACAGTCAGCGGCAAAGTCGACCGTCGTGCACTTGCTGCCTTAAAAGGTGATAGAGCGGTTCATGCTGTTTATACGGCACCTAGAAACGATATAGAAACGAAGCTTGTTCATTTGTGGGAAGACATTCTTGATCAAGAGCAAATCGGTGTATATGATTCTTTCTTCGATCGAGGCGGGCATTCGCTCAAAGCGATGACCGTACTTACAAAGGTTCAGCGAGACTTTCAAGTGGAGGTGCCACTCTCTGTTTTATTTGAACAGCAGACGATTGCTGCTCTTGCTGCTTATATTGAGCAAGCAGAAAAGTCTTCTGAAACGGAGATACCAAAAGCGCCGGCTGCAGATCATTATCCGTTATCGCCTCCACAGCAGCGCGTCTATATGGTGAGTCAATTGGAGCAAAGCACTGCCTATCATATGCCTGCTGTTGTGAGGTTAAAAGGAGCTCTGCAGCTTGAGAAGCTGACTGAAGCCTTTGACAGACTGATCTCACGTCATGATATGCTGCGTACTTCTTTTCATACGATAAAAGGTGTCCCTCGTCAGCGGATCGCTTCATCCGTTTTCTTTGAAATAGAACAGCTGACAGGCGGTACGATGGAAGAAAACATGCAGCACTTTGTCAGACCTTTTGATCTTGAGTGTGCGCCACTTCTTCGAATTGGATTGAAGTCATTGCATGATCAGGAGCATTTGCTCTTTTTCGATATGCATCATCTGATTTCAGATGGTCTTTCGATCGATTTAATACTGCGTGAGCTGTCAGATGCTTACGAGGGATCGGTGAAAGAACCATTGAAGCTTCAATATCAAGATTATGCTGTTTGGCAACAGCACCAAGACTTTCAAAAAGAAGAGGCATTCTGGCTGCAAGAATTTTCGGGGGATATCCCTGCTTTACAGCTGCTGACCGATTATCAGCGTCCAGCTGTCCAGTCTTTCGCAGGTGATCGTGTCATCAAAGAAATCGATGAGACGTTAAAGAATCAATTACAGGAGCTTGCAGCAAACCATCACACGACACTGTATACGGTGCTGCTTTCTGCTTACTACACATTGCTTGCGAAATATACGGGTCAAAAGGAATTTGTGGTCGGAACACCGGCAGCAGGGCGTGTGCATACAGATTTGAATGACATGATCGGTATGTTTGTCCAGACACTTGCTTTGCGGTCAGAGGTAGATCCGAATGGAACCATGTCTCAGTTGATTGAGCAAGTAAAGGAAAAGACGATGCAGGCATTTGAGCATCAGCAATATCCATTTGAGCGGCTGCTTGAAAAGCTGAATGTGCCAAGAGATTTTAGCCGTCATCCATTGTTTGATACCGTCTTTACACTCGCACCGGATCATTCAACAGCACAGCATATTGGAGACATGCTGGTCGAAGTCGAAGAAACCAATTTCCATATTGCAAAGTTTGATTTAACACTGCAAGCGATGGAGTCAGATCAAGGTTTATCCTTTGTACTCGATTACAGTACGGCGCTATTTAAACGAAGTACAGCAGAGCAGATGCTCAAACATTATGTTTATCTGCTGGAACAGATGGTTCAAACGCCGCAGGAAGCTATCCAATCCTATCGATTATTGTCTGAACAAGAAGCAGAAGCTCAGCTAAATAGGTGGAATCCGTTACCTGCGCCTTATCCAGCAGAAGAAACCATTGTGACGCAGTTTGAAGCACAGGTGCAGCAGCATGGTCATCAGCCTGCATTGCAATGTGAAGATGTGGTTCTTTCTTATCAAGAGCTGAATGACCGAGTGAATCAGCTGGCACATTATTTGCGTGAAAATGGTTTTGAAAAAGGAATGAAAGCAGCCTTATTCTTTGAACGATCCAATGAAATGGTGCTCTCTGTTCTAGCTGTGCTTAAGGCGGGGGGCGTCTATGTACCAATTGACCCCGATTTCCCTGATGAGCGCGTGAAGCACTTTTTAACAGACAGCGGTGCACAATTCTTATTGACACATCAAGTGCTGCGCCATCGCTCGGTGCTCACTGCATTTGAGGGAATCATCATAGAAACAGAAAATCAAGCGATTGCTCAGCAGTCAGACAGCCCAATAGATGCTCATATTTTACCTGAGGACTTGGCGAATTTGACCTATACATCTGGTACAACCGGTAAACCTAAAGGAAATATGGTGACACACCGGAACATTTTGAGAACGGTGAAGCAATCGAATTATCTCACCATTCATCATGAAGATACGGTGATGAGCATCTCAAACTATGTATTTGATGCCTTTATGTTTGATGTGTTTGGTGCTTTATTGAACGGAGCAAAACTCATTGTTCTGCCAAAGGACCATATTTTAAACATGAATGAGCTTTCTGGAGCGATTGAGAAGGAAAAAGTCAGTATTTTAATGATCACGACAGCTCTTTTTCACTTACTCATCGATATGAAAAAAGACAGTCTGAAGAACGTAAGAAAAGTGCTGTTTGGCGGAGAACGTGCTTCCGTGCCTCATGTGGTGACTGCACTTGAGACAGTGGGGAAAGACAAGCTTGTTCATATGTACGGCCCTTCTGAGAGCACAATTTTCACCACATATTATCCTGTGAACCACATTGAGAAGCAGGCGTTATCCATCCCAATCGGAAAGCCAGTGAGTCAAACGGCTGTTTATATTGTAGATGAGTTTGGACATGTACAGCCGCCGGGCGTTGCAGGAGAGCTTTGTGTCGCTGGTGATGGACTGGTGAAAGGATATTATAAGAAGCCAGAACTAACGAGCGAAAAGTTTGTCAAAAATCCTTTCCGCCCTGGAGAGACCATGTATAAAACGGGCGATCTTGCACGCTGGCTGTCAAATGGAGATATCGAATTCATTGGACGGATCGATCATCAAGTGAAGATTCGCGGACAGCGTATCGAGCTTGGGGAAATTGAACATCAGCTGCTGCGGCATCCTCAGGTGAAGGAAGCTGTCGTGATTGCTGCTCCAAATGACACGTTATGTGCGTATTTCACAGCAGAAGGATCTGTCTCATTAACTGATTTGCGCGAGCAAGCAGGACGTGAACTGCCTGTATATATGATGCCGGCATTTTTCATGCAATTAGACGAGCTTCCTTTGACGAATAATGGCAAGGTCGATAGGCGGGCGCTGCCGGCACCTGATCTCAGTGAGCAAGGGGCAAATGAATACACCTCTCCTCAAACAGAAACAGAGCGTCTTCTGGCGAACATTTGGGAGGAAGTTCTTGAAGTGCCGCGAATCGGCAGGCACGATCATTTCTTTGAATGCGGGGGCCATTCGCTGCGCGGCATGAAAATGCTGAACAGGCTATATGAAGAGATGCAGGTGGAGCTCACTTTGAAGTCTTTATTTGAATCCGCAACATTAGAAGCGTTCGCGCTTGCGGTAGATCAAGCGGATCAAACGGAGATCAAGCGAGTGGAAGTTGCCAAAGAGGCGGCCTATTATCCAGTGACATCTGCTCAGAAAAGACTGTTTGTTTTGGAGAAAATGACTGATGCGGAGCAAAGCTACCATATGCCGGCTGCCTTAAAGCTAGAAGGCGTCTTTGATGAAAGACGATTTGAAAAGGCAATTGATCAGCTAGTCCAACGTCATGAAGCTTTCCGAACAAGCTTTGATTTTATTCAGAATGAACCTGTTCAACGGATTGAAACAAATGTCTCAATAGACATTGAAAAAATTGAACAGAACGGCCGAGACATACAGCAATTGATGAATGACTTTATCAGGCCATTTGATGTAGAAAAAGCGCCTTTGCTCAGAATAGGTCTAGTTTCCGTCTCCGTAAATGTCCATTATTTACTGATTGATATGCATCATATCATTTCAGATGGGGCGTCTGTTGGCATTTTAATTGAGGAGCTTTCAGCCCTGTATCGAGGAGACAAACTAGAGGAATTGCCTGTTCAATATAAGGATTATGCAGTTTGGTCAAAAAGTGAGGCATCTGCTGCGCAAAAAGCAGCTGAAGAGGCATTCTGGCTGGATCAATTACAAGGAGAGCTGCCTGTACTGGCACTGCCGGAAGACCTGCCAAGGCCAAAAGTTCAAACATTCGCTGGAGATCGTGTCTCATTTACAATTGGAGGTTCGCTTAAAGCGAAATTGGACGAACTCGTTAGAGCGCTGAACAGTACGACCTATACAGTCCTGCTTGCTGGCTACAGTATTCTTCTAAGCAAGCTTTCAAGACAAGAGGATATCATCATTGGTTCTCCGGTTGTGGGTAGAACCCATCCTGATATTCAATCTGTGATCGGCATGTTTGTGAACACGCTGGCACTTAGAACAAGACCAGCAGGACATCAGACAGCTGCTGAATTTGCGTCAATTGTCCATCAGCTTGTGTTAGAGGCAAACGAGCATCAGCTGTACCCATTTGAAGAATTGGTAGATCAGGTGCAAACGGTTCGAGACACAAGCCGTCATCCAATTTTTGATGTGGTCTTCTCAATGGAAAATGCGGATATTCGTGATTTATCAATGGATGGGCTTCACATTGTTCCACAGCCATTCGAGGAGAATATCGCCAAATTTGATTTGACCTTAACTGGAAACGAATCCGCAGATCAAATTGAGCTCGTGTTTGATTTTAATTGTTCTATCTTTCAAAAGACGTCAATTGAAAAATGGAAAGAATATTTCCTTCATTTGCTGGAACAAATGGTATCAGCACCAGATCAATCGTTAGATCAAATGAAATTATTGTCACCGCAGCAGCAGCAAAAACAGCTGAACGAATGGTCAGGACCTATCCTAGACGTCCCGTCAAATCAAACCGTTCATGCCCTGATTGAGGCGAAGGCACAAGAAGCACCGCATCAAAAAGCAGCGACCTTCTGCGGAACGAGCTGGACGTATAAAGAGCTGAACAGCCGGGCGAATGTAGTCGCTTCAAGGCTCATCGCAAGCGGCACAAAACCAGGAGACCGCGTCGGTATTCTTACCCGCCCATCCCTTGACATGACAGCTGCTGTCCTCGGCGTTCTCAAGGCAGGTGCGGCATTCGTTCCCATTGATGCAGATTATCCAGCGAAGCGTATCGCGTACATGCTGGAAGACTGCGGGGCAGAGGTGCTTCTGATGCAGAAAGGACTCACTGCACCACCTTCATTCACAGGTCATGTCCTGTTCATAGAAGATGCGGTAGAGGGAGAAGCTCACGAGATTCAGAGTCAGATCAAACCAACGGATCTTGCCTACATGATTTACACGTCTGGGACGACGGGACAGCCGAAGGGTGTCATGGTCGAGCACCAGTCCCTTGTGAATCTTGCATTCTGGCACAATGATGCGTTCCAAGTGACGAACAAGGATCGAACTGCGAAATATGCCGGTTTTGGCTTTGATGCCTCCATTTGGGAGATGTTCCCGACGTGGATCGCCGGCGCTGAGCTGCATATCATCGACGAAGAGATTCGCCTCGATATGATCAAGCTCAATGCGTATTTCAATGAAGCAGGCATCACGATTGCCTTCCTGCCAACGCAGTTATGTGAGCAGTTTATGTCAATGGACAACCATTCTCTGCGTTATTTACTAACAGGTGGAGACAAGCTGAAACAGGTGAAGCCAGTACCATATGAACTCGTCAATAACTACGGTCCAACAGAAAATACGGTTGTAGCGACAAGTGGAGTCATCGACCCAGAACAAGGCGCGATTCCGATTGGAACAGCCATTGCCAATACTCGTTTCTACATCATGGGTTCGTTATATGACCTATCGCCGCCAGGCGTACCGGGCGAGCTCGTGATTGCAGGAAAAGGACTGGCAAGAGGCTACTGGAATCTTCCAGAGGAAACAGATAAACGATTTGTCCCAGATCCATTTTATCCAGGCGAGCGCATGTACCGCACAGGCGATTTAGTGAAATGGACAGAGGATGGCGAGCTGATCTATCTCGGCAGAATAGACCATCAGGTCAACATTCGTGGCTTCCGAATTGAGCTGTCAGAAATTGAAGCCCAGCTCCTGACGCTGGATTCGGTCAAAGAAGCCGTCGTGACAACAGTCAAAGATGCGAGTGATCAAGATGCACTTATCGCTTATGTCATCGCGGCTGAAGAAACAACAGCCCTGAAAGAAAGCCTAAAACGAACGCTGCCTGAATACATGGTGCCATCATGGATCATCAAGCTAGACCAATTTCCAATGACGGCAAATGGAAAAGTTGATCTGAAAGCATTGCCAGCTCCTGATATCGAAGCGAACCAAACGGTATACGAAGCACCAAGAGATGAAGTTGAAACGCTGCTTTGCGGCATTTGGGAAGATGTCCTTGGCGTCAGCCAAGTCGGTATTCACGATCACTTCTTCTTCCTTGGAGGAGATTCGATTAAAGGCATCCAAATGGCAAGCAGACTCACGCAAGCAGGCTGGAAGCTCGATATGAAACTTCTATTCCAGTACCCGACGATTGCGGAGCTGCGCCCATATATCGAGGAAGCCGACCTTCTCACAGCCGACCAATCATCTGTCGAAGGAGAAGTCATTTTAACACCGATTCAACGCTGGTTCTTTGAACGAAACTTTACGAATCAGCATCATTGGAACCAATCGGTTATGCTCCAAGCACCAAATGGTTTGGATGAGGAAGTCGTTCAGCAAGTACTGGAACAGCTCATGATTCATCATGATGCCTTGCGACTGGTGTATCCGCTCGAAGAAGGGCGCGTCATCCAGCGTCATCGAGGAGTCGAGGAAAAGAATGTGGCAATTGACGTGGTGGAAGTAAAAGGAGAGCTGTCGCAGCAAATCAAGCAGGTAGAAAAGCTGGCAAATGAAGTGCAGGCGAGTATATCGCTAGCAGAGGGGCCTTTAGTGAGACCTGCTATTTTCCGAACGGATCAAGGGGATCATTTATTGCTTGCTGTACACCATCTTGTCATTGATGGGGTGTCATGGCGCATTTTCCTTGAAGATTTCATGGCTCTTTATGAACAGTTGAAGCGCGGGGAAACTCTTACCCTCCCTGAAAAAACACACTCCTTCCAAGAATATGCCCAGAAGCTGACTGAATACGCTGTGTCAGATGAGCTGCTATCGGAAAGAGAGTATTGGAAAAAGGTACTTGCGCATCCCGTTCCTCCGCTTCAAAAGGATCATGTCACGGAGGATCAACGAATGATTCATACAGAGACCATTCGTTTTACATTGTCTAAAGAGGAAACGCACAGGCTGCTGACGGATGTACATGAAGCCTACCAAACAGAAATCAATGATATTTTGCTGACGGCATTAGGATTGTCCATGAAAGAGTGGACAGGTGAAGACAGGCACTTTATTCATCTTGAAGGGCACGGGAGAGAGGACATCCTCCCTGCGGTTAATGTATCACGGACCGTCGGCTGGTTTACTAGCATGTATCCTGTGTTACTGGATATGTCGCATGCAGACGATCTTTCTTATCAAATCAAGCATTTAAAAGAGGAACTCAGACACATTCCGAACAAGGGGATCGGCTATGGCGTTTTAAAATACTTAACGCCTGACAAGATGAAGGACGATATTGATTTTCAAGTCACACCAGATATCAGCTTTAACTATCTTGGCCAGTTTGATGAACAGATCGGTGGCGGTGAAATGAGACGCTCTGCATGGCATGCAGGACAATCGCTGAGCCCTGAATCCGAGAAACCTCATGCGCTAGATATTGTTGGTTTCGTAGAACAAGCAATGCTCCATGTGACGATTTCCTATCATCACCTTGAATTCGAAGAGCGGACGATGGAACAGTTCAAGGAACTCCTAGAAAAGAATGTGAAGACATTGATCTCACATTGCCTATCACAGGCTGAGAGTCAGATCACACCTAGTGATGTGGGGGATGATGATCTTACCATGGATGAACTTGAAAAGCTAATGGATCTATTTTAAGCAAAATGAAGAGGTGGACTTATGAGCAAGCAGAAAATTCAAAAGGTATATCCTTTAACACCAATGCAAGAGGGCATGCTGTATCATGCCATGCTAGACCCTGATTCCTCCTCTTATTTCACACAGCTTGAGCTTGGAATAAGCGGAGATTTTGATCTCGATCTTTTTGAAAAGAGCCTCAATGAACTCGTACGGACATATGACATTCTGCGTACAGCCTTTGTCTATCAGCAATTACAAAAGCCTCGTCAGGTTGTATTGGCTGAACGTCATTTAGATGTGTATAGAGAGGATCTATCTCATCTGAATGATCAAGAGCAGAAAAAGGTATTGGATCAATATAAAAAACAAGTGAGAAAACAAGGATTTCACTTAACGAATGATCTGTTGTTGAAAGTCGCTGTTTTTCAATTAAATGAAACAAACTGGCACCTGATTTGGAGCAACCATCACATCATCATGGATGGTTGGTCCATGGGTGTTTTGATGAAAAAACTGTTTCATTACTATGAATCTTATCGGAACGACCGAACGCCGGATCGATCACAAGGTAAGCCTTATGCGGATTATATCCAGTGGCTTGGAAAGCAAAACAAACAAGAAGCGGAAGACTATTGGAAGGAGCGGCTGGATGGTGCTGTTCAGCAACAAGGGCTGCTGCAGCAAAAAGAAGCAAACGGACAATATGACCATCAGGAATGGACGTTTACATGGGATGCACAAACGGTACAAGCCATTCAAGATGCGGCAAGACAATGCCAAGTGACAGCACCGAACCTTTTTCAGGCTGTCTGGTCCGTTCTTTTAAGCACCTATCATGCAGCAGATGATGTCACGTTCGGAACAGTCGTATCGGGCAGACCTCCAAGTGTGTCTGGGATTGAGCGAATGGCAGGGCTGTTTATCAATACGATACCTGTTCGGGTGACATTGGATCAGGAACAGACCTTCAAACAGCTGTTTCAAAAGGTTCAGCAGCATGCTCTGGAAGCGGAAAACTATGATTTTATGCCGCTATATGACATTCAGCAGAAAACAGCTGCTGGAGGAAAGCTCTTTGATCATTTGGTTGGGTTTGAAAACTATCCTTTAGATCAGGAGCTGTCTGGTGACACCATGTCTGCACGTCTCGGTTTTGCCATTGATGTAAAGGACGGATTTGAACAAACGAATTTCGATCTGAATCTTCTTGTCTATCCGGGTGAAACGTGGACATTGAAAATCAAATACAACGCCAAGGCGTTTGAAGAAAAAGTCATTGAAAATATATCGAAACATCTGACCAATCTCATAAAGCAAATCATTCAAAATCCTGACATGCGTCTTCATGAAGTGACATGTATCACAGAAGAAGAAAAGCAGCAGATTGCAGCGTGGAACCAGACGGATCGAGATTATCCGAAGCATCTGTCCATTCCTGAGCTGTTCAATGAACGTATCAAAGCGCAGCCAAACCACCTGGCATTAGTCGAAGGCGAGCGAACATTCACATACGAAGAGCTTGGACAAGAAATCCGTCGTTTAGCCAGCAGCCTTGTAGAAAACGGTGTTCAGCCGGGGGATGCTGTCGCGGTGTATATGAACCGATCAGCGGATGCGGTGATCGCCATTTTAGCCATTTTACACGCAGGGGCTGCTTATGTACCGATTGATCCAGCTCAGCCTGAGGAGAGAATCCGTTGGATGCTTGAAGACAGCGGCGTAGCCATTTTGCTCTATGCTGACAGCCAGCCGCCGGTTGATGAAAGCATCAAAGCAATTCATGTGACCGGCATGACTCATCACTCACAAGCGGAGTTATCAGTCGAGACGTCTCCATCTCAATTGGCATATATCATGTTCACATCGGGATCAACTGGACGGCCTAAAGGAGTGCAAATTGAGCATCAGCATATTGTGAGGTTAGCATGCTCTCAGGAGAAATTGGGCTTGAACACGTCGGATCGTATGGCGCATACAGGAGCTGTCAGCTTTGATGCGATTACCCTTGAAATCTTCACTACGCTTCTGAATGGGGCGACGCTTTATCCTGTTGACCGTGATACTTTATTGGATATACACCGATTCGATCAATTTATCCAAACAAATCAGATCACAGCGCTCTTTTTAACGACTGGTTTATTTAATCAGCTCGCTCAGCAGCGGCCCCAAATGTTCAAAGGGTTAAAAACATTATTCACCGGCGGTGATGTGATCAATGAGAAAAGTGCAGAGCTTGTGAAAAAGCATCATCCAGCACTTACCTTGCTGAATGTCTATGGACCAACAGAAAATACAACCATCTCGACCATTTACGAAGTAAAAGGAGATGAAACGGGTCCGATCCCAATTGGTCAGCCGATCAATCACACATCAGCTTATATTTTAGATGACTATCAAAGACTTCAGCCAATTGGAGCGCCAGGAGAGCTGTATGTAGGCGGGGACGGTGTTTCAAGAGGGTACATCAAACGTCCAGATTTGACTGATCAAGTATTCATGGCAGATCCTTTTAAGCCATCAGGACGGATGTATCGAACAGGTGACTTGGCTAGATATGGTGCGGATGGTCAGATCGAATTCCTTGGCCGTGCAGATGATCAGGTGAAAATTCGAGGCTTCCGTATTGAGCTTGGTGAAATTGAAACGGTACTTCGCCAAGAAGCTGGTATAGATGATGCGGTTGTACTTATTCAGCAACTGTCTTCAGATGAAAAGGAAATCATCGCCTACTTTACAGGGACGCTCACAGAAGAAGAGGTACGAGAGGTATTCAATCAAAAACTGCCAGCTTATATGGTGCCACACCATGTAATGAAGCTGGATACCTTTGCGCTGACAACGAACGGGAAGGTAGATCGAAAAGCTTTACCAAAACCGGACGAAGTGCATCGCGAGGAGATCAAAGTCATTCCGCCTGAGACCGAGACAGAAAAGGCACTCGCTGACATTTGGGAGGAGCTTCTTGGGAAAACGATTGGGATAGACGAGCATTTCTTCATGGCTGGCGGGCACTCGCTCAAGGCGATGATGATGTCTGCGAAGGTTCAAGAAGTGCTTCAAAAGGAAGTGCCGATTCAAGTGATTTTTGAGAAGCCGACGATTCGCTCATTAGCGGCTTACATCGATCAGGATGGTCAAGAAGAAGCCGTACATCCTATTTTACCAGCAGAGCAGGCGGGCGAATATCCGGTATCACCAGCTCAGCGCCGTTTATACATTTTACAGACACTCGAACCTGACAGCACGAATTATCATATTCCGATCGTCTTAACGCTTGAAGGAACACTCGAATATGAGCGGCTAAAATCAGCATTTAATCAGTTAATCCAAACGCATGAAATCTTAAGAACGAGTTTTCATATGAATGGAGAAGACATTGTCCAAAGGGTGCATGAATGGTCTGCATTTGACCTTCCTGTGCATGACATCAAGGAAGAAGAAGCTGAGTCATTTCTTGCTGAACGTCAATCGCCATTTGATTTAACAGCGGCACCCCTTTTGCGAGCTCAGCTGCTAAAGGTCAGTGAGAATCGTCATCTTCTCGTTTTGGAAGCACATCATCTCATTACAGATGGAAGCTCCATGAAGACGTTCATTCAAGATTTAGCGAAGGCCTATGATGGAGAAGCTCTTGCTGAAAGAGCCATTCATTATAAAGATTACGCTGTCTGGCAGCTAAGTGAAGAAGAAACGGAGAAACTGAAGGAGCATGAAGCATATTGGCTGAAGCAATTTGAAGGAGATTTACCGGTTTTAGAGCTGCCAACTGATTATCCGCGTCCAGCAGAACGTGATTTTTCTGGAGAACGATTCATGTTTGGCTGTGATCAAGCAACGACTCAGCGCATTCATGAACTGCTTCAAAAAACTGATACGACCATGTATATGTTCTTGTTATCCGCCTTTCAAGTGCTGCTTGCATCCTATAGCGGTCAGGAATATATCATTGTGGGTTCGCCTGTTGCTGGACGTACACACCCTGATATCCAGGACATGCCGGGGATGTTTATCAACACCATTGCGATGCGTGGAAAACCAGAACAAACCAAAACATTTTTACAGCTGCTTGAAGAAATAAAAGAAACAAGTGTTGACGCTTTTGCACATCAAAGCTATCCACTCGAAGAGTTAATTGCACATCTTCCATTAGACCGTGATACAACTCGGAGCCCGCTTTTTAGCGTGTCATTTAACATGCAGAACATGGAGGTTCCAGCGCTAAAGCTCGGCGATCTGCACATTTCGCCTTATGCCATTCAGCATCACTCGGTCAAATTTGATTTATCTTTAGAAGCATTTGAACGCGAGGGAGCATTAAAGCTGAGCTTTGACTATGCAGCGGCTTTATTTAAAGAAGAGACCGTCCGCCAGTTCGGAACTCACCTCCTAGCAATTATTCGTGAGGCGGTTCGTCATCCGGAGGAACAGATCGGCTTGCTCCGTATACTGGATCAGCATGAGCAAATAGAGCGTCTGGAGAAAAAAGCCGAAGGGCCAACGAATCGTCATGAGCCATTCCATGTCCAATTTTCACGTCAGGCAAAGGAAACACCGGATGCTATCGCCGTCATGGATGATCAAAGAAAACTCACCTACCGCGAGCTGGAAGACTTGTCACATGCACTTAGCTGTGAACTTAAGAAACGAGGCGTCGAGAAAGAAAAAACTGTGGCACTGATTCTTGACCGCTCTGTCTATGTGATCGTCTCCATGCTTGGTGTGATGAAAGCAGGAGGAGCGTTTGTCCCGATTGATCCAGCTTTTCCGGCTGAACGAATCCGCTACACATTAGAGGATTCAGGTGCACAAGTCATCGTGACAAATGAGTCTCTTGCTGATTCCTATCAAAATCGCAAGTCGATTCAAGTGGTTCAGGTTGAACAAGCAGTGCATCAAAGCCATCCGTTAGAATTGCCGGAAGTATCAGTTGATCAGCTTGCTTATGTGATTTACACATCTGGGACAACAGGGAAGCCGAAGGGAGTACAGCTCACGCATCGTAATCTATCACACTATGTCAACTGGCTGACAAATGAGGTGACATTGCAAGAATGTGATCGGACAGCACTGCTTTCTTCTTATGCATATGATCTTGGTTACACTAGCATTTTCCCTGTTTTAAAAGCAGGAGGGACACTCTATGTTCCTCGTGAAGAGGTGTATACAGACCCTGTACGTCTGATGCGTTTGATTGAGGAACAAGAGCTGACTTATATCAAAATGACACCATCCTTATTTCATATGATGGCGGATTCTAAGGAACATTCATTTAACGCTTTACGCCTAGTGGTACTTGGAGGAGAACCGATCATTCCTGAGGATGTTGAAACATTTATGATGCAGCATCCATGCGTGGCTGTAATGAACCATTACGGTCCGACTGAGACAACCATTGGTACAGTAACCAAGCTGATCACACCGAAAGAGCTGGACGCTTTGAAGGAACGATCTTTGATCGGGCAGCCAATTGCTTACACAAGAGCACTCGTATGCAATCAGCAGCAGCGTCTTGTCCCTTACGGCGCGCCGGGAGAGCTTTATATATCTGGAGAAGGCGTGTCTAGAGGATATTTGAATCAGCCTGAGTTAACAGCGGAACGTTTTCTTGAAAATCCATATGACCCTCAAGAGCGGATGTATCGAACAGGGGATTTGGTCAGACAGCATGCAAATGGAGATATTGAGTTTCTTGGAAGAGTCGATGATCAAGTGAAAATCCGCGGCTATCGCATTGAAAAACAGGAAATTGAGCATGCCGCACGTGCTCTGGCATCTATTCAAGAAGTCTATGTGAAAGTTCTGCACCTGTCCGGTTTGCCGGAGCTTGCACTCTATTACACAGCGCCTGAACACATTGGAACACTGACGTTTAGAGAAAATCTTGCGGAGACACTGCCGGATTATATGATTCCAACGTACTTTGTGAAAGTCGATCACATTCCACTTACCCAAAACGGAAAGGTGGATGCGAAGTCTTTGCCGCTTCCACATGAAGTGCATATGAACCGTACGGCGCTTGTGGCACCAGAAACGGAACTTGAGCGGACGCTGTGTGACATTTGGTCAGAAGTTCTTGGGGTGGAACAAATGGGTGTTCTTGACCACTTCTTTGAATTGGGAGGTCATTCCCTCAAGGGCATGGTGCTTATTTCGAAAGTGCAAGCAAAGCTGAACAAGCATGTGCCGCTCAAAGTCCTTTTTGAAAAACCAACTATACGAGCGATGGCTGCCTACTTGGGCGAAACGGATTCTTCGGTGGTTACATCCATTCAGCCGGCGGAAAAGCAAGATTTCTATCCCGTCTCTTCGGCTCAAAAGCGGATGTATGTACTGCAGCAGCTGCATCCAGAAGCAGTCACTTATCATATGCCAGCCGTTTTAATGATGGAAGGCAGCCTTGATGTGAAGCAGCTAGAAGCAGCGCTTCAAGCCTTGATCGACAGACATGAATCATTGCGTACAGCCTTTGTAGAAATTGACGGCGTACCCGTTCAAAAAGTCTATCGCCAAGTGCCGTTTACATTAGAGGTTGATGAAATAGAGGGCGATCAGGAGCAGTCTGTCATCGAGTCATTCATTACACCATTCTCATTACATCAAGCACCATTAATGAGGGCAAAAGTGGCGAAGCTTTCTGATGAGAAATATGTATTCATGATGGATATGCACCATATCATTGCAGATGGTGTCACACGCAGCCTGCTCATTCAAGAACTGGCAGAGCTGTATGAGAAAAAGACGTTACCGCCAGTTCAGCTGCATTACAAGGATTTTGCGGTATGGCAGCAGGAAGAAAATCAGCAGGCGCTGCTTGAGAAGCAGCGACAGTATTGGCTGGAGCAATATGCACAGCCGCCAGAAGACTTAGCGCTGCCCCTTGATTTTCCGCGTCCTCAAGTTCAGTCATTTGAAGGAGGGCGAGTCGATAGATGGTTGTCTGCTGAAAAGGTGCAATCCATCAAAACGCTCATGGCGGAAAAAGGTGTGAGCTTGAACATGGTGATGCAAACGGCATTTGCCATTTTCCTTTCCAAATTAACTGGGCAGACAGATATCGTCATAGGCGCTGTAACCGCAGGACGTACGCATGCTTCAATCGAACGGGTTCCAGGCATGTTTGTCAATACGCTGGCTCTTCGAAACGAAGTGCAGCCAGAAGAAACGACATCACAGCTGCTTGAAAAAATGAAAGATCGCAGCCTATCAGCCTATGAACATCAAGAATTCCCGTTTGAGGAATTGGTGGCTCAGTTAGATCTTCCGAAAGACACGAGCCGCAATCCATTGTTTAGTGTCATGCTGACTACAGATGACCGTGACCTGACGTTACCGGATTTGAATGGACTCAAGCTGTCACAAAAGCAGCAAGATACCGTTCATGCAAAATTTGATATAACGCTTGGTGTATTTGAAGAAAATGATCAAGTGGGCTTGCGCTTTGAGTATGCAGCGGCTCTGTTTAAAAAGAGCACCATTCAGCGCTGGAGCCGATATATTGAAAAAATCATAGACGATATGGTGAATAAGCTGAATCAGCCGATTTCAGCGCTATCTCTCATAACTGAAGAGGAAAAACGAGAGCTGATCAATGAGTGGTCAGGACCAGGCCTTGATGTTCCGTCAAATCAAACCGTTCATGCCCTGATTGAGGCGAAGGCACAAGAAGCACCGCATCAAAAAGCAGCGACCTTCTGCGGAACGAGCTGGACGTATAAAGAGCTGAACAGCCGGGCGAATGTAGCCGCTTCAAGGCTCATCGCAAACAGCACAAAACCAGGAGACCGCGTCGGCATTCTCACTCGCCCATCCCTTGATATGACAGCTGCTGTCCTTGGTGTCCTCAAGGCAGGTGCGGCATTCGTTCCAATTGATGCGGATTATCCAGCGCAGCGTATTGCGTACATGCTGGAAGACTGCGGGGCAGAGATACTTCTGATGCAGAAAGGACTTACTGCACCACCTTCATTCACAGGTCATGTCCTGTTCATAGAAGATGCGGTAGAGGGAGAAGCTCACGAGATTCAGATTCAGATCAAACCAACGGACCTTGCCTACATGATTTACACGTCTGGGACAACGGGACAGCCGAAGGGTGTCATGGTCGAGCACCAGTCTCTTGTAAATCTTGCATTCTGGCATAATGATGCGTTCCAAGTGACGAACAAGGATCGAACTGCGAAATATGCCGGCTTTGGCTTTGACGCCTCCATTTGGGAGATGTTCCCGACGTGGATCGCCGGCGCAGAGCTGCATATCATCGACGAAGCAATTCGCCTCGATATGATCAAGCTTAATGCGTATTTCAATGAAGAAAGCATCACGATTGCCTTCCTGCCAACGCAGTTATGCGAGCAGTTTATGTCAATGGACAACCATTCTCTACGCTATTTACTAACAGGTGGAGACAAGCTGAAACAGGTGAAGCCAGTACCATATGAACTCGTCAATAACTACGGTCCAACTGAAAATACAGTCGTAGCGACAAGTGGAATGATCGATCCAGATCAAGGCACGCTTCCGATTGGAACAGCCATTGCCAATACACGTTTCTACATCATGGGTTCGTTATATGACCTATCGCCGCCAGGCGTACCGGGCGAGCTCGTGATTGCAGGAAAAGGACTGGCAAGAGGCTACTGGAATCTTCCAGAGGAAACAGACAAACGATTTGTCCCAGATCCATTTTATCCAGGCGAGCGCATGTATCGCACAGGCGATTTAGTGAAATGGACAGAGGATGGTGAGCTGATCTATCTCGGCAGAATAGACCATCAGGTCAACATCCGCGGCTTCCGAATTGAGCTGTCAGAAATTGAAGCCCAGCTCCTGACGCTGGATTCGGTCAAAGAAGCCGTCGTGACAACAGTCAAAGATGCGAGTGATCAAGATGCCCTTGCCGCTTACGTGATCACGGAGAACGATACAGAGGACTTAAAAGAAAGTCTGAAACGAACGTTGCCTGAATACATGGTGCCATCATGGATCATCAAGCTAGACCAATTTCCAATGACGGCCAATGGAAAAGTTGATCTGAAAGCCTTGCCAGCTCCTGATATCGAAGCGAACCAAACGGTATACGAAGCACCAAGAGACGAAGTTGAGACACTTCTTTGCGGCATTTGGGAAGATGTCCTTGGCGTCAGCCAAGTCGGCATTCACGATCACTTCTTTTTCCTTGGCGGAGATTCGATTAAAGGCATCCAAATGGCAAGCAGACTCACGCAAGCAGGCTGGAAGCTCGATATGAAACTTCTATTCCAGTACCCGACGATTGCGGAGCTGCGCCCATATATCGAGGAAGCTGATCTTCTCACAGCCGACCAATCATCTGTCGAAGGAGAAGTCATTTTAACACCGATTCAGCGCTGGTTCTTTGAACGAGCATTCAGCGATCAGCACCATTGGAATCTCTCGATGATGCTTCATGCACCAAATGGATTTGACCTTTCCATTACAGAACAAGTCATGCAAAAACTACTTTCACATCATGATGCACTGCGTATGGTATACAGGCAGGAGCATGGCGGCATCCTGCAATACAACCAGCGGGAGCTACCGGAACCGATAGCGATTATTTCTCATGATGTCTCAAAAGAGCACGATGTGAAAAAGGCAATTTCCACAATTGCCAATGAGTATCAGCGTCAGCTGAACCTCGAAACAGGTCCATTGATGAAAGTGATTTGTTTCCATGCAGAAGATGGCGATCATTTACTCATCGTGACACACCATTTAGTTATTGACGGTGTCTCATGCCGAATTTTACTAGAGGACTTTATGTCTCTATATCAGCAGGCATCTCAGGGACAAGCCCTTGTCCTGCCGCTGAAAACTCATTCCTTTAAAGAATGGGCAGAGGCCATTGAACGTTATGCACAGTCACAGCCATTAAAAAGTCAGCGGGAGTATTGGGCAGAAATTGAAAGCAAACCATTAACCGCATTACCTGTTGATCATGAAGTGACGAAAAGAAGAGTTGCCGAAACCAAATCGGTTCAAATGCAGCTGACAGAAACAGAAACTGAGCATCTTTTGACCGATATTCATCTGCCGTACACAACGGAAATGAACGATATTCTTTTATGTGCTCTCGGTCTTGCTGTTCAAGAGTGGACAGGTGAGTCCCATGTACATGTGCAGCTTGAAGGTCATGGAAGAGAGGATATTTTATCAGGGCTGGATGTCTCTCGCACAATTGGCTGGTTTACGAGTATGTATCCAGTTGTTCTTGAGGCGAAGCCGGATCAGACCATAGCTGATGCTATTAAAGGAACGAAAGAAATGCTGCGCCGTGTGCCAAATAAAGGGATTGGCTACGGGATCTTAAAATACATGACAGCCACTGAACCATCAGGACACCACGTACATCCTGAAATCAGCTTGAACTATCTAGGACAGATTGATCAGGAAGTGACGACAGAACTCTTTGGGCCGTCTACCCATGATATGGGAAGACAAGCAAGCCCAGATTCGGAAGCTGTTTATAAGCTGAACCTTAGTGGTCTTGTTCAACACAATCGATTCATTTTGTCTTGCTCCTATTGTGCAAGTGAATATGAAAAACAGACGATACAGCAGTTCATGGCATTGTTGAAGGAAAAAATCCAATCCATCATCACCCATTGCTTAACGCAGCACGAACGGGAATTTACGCCAAGTGACTTCTCTGCGGCTGACCTTGAAATGGATGAAATGGACGACATTTTTGACATGCTTGAGGAGAAATTGACTTAACAACACACGAGATCAGTCATAAAAATAGGAAGGGAGGATGAAATAGATGAGTCAATTTAAAAGGGATCAAGTTCAAGACATGTATTATCTGTCACCGATGCAAGAAGGAATGCTGTTTCATACCCTCCATCATCAAGAAAAGGGCTTCTATGTAGAGCAAATGGATATGAACGTTAAGGGCACACTGGGTCATGACTTACTTGAGAAAAGCATGAATATCATCGTGGAGCGGTACGATATTTTTCGTACCGTGTTTCTCCACGAAAAAGTAAAGCGCCCTGTCCAAGTTGTGCTAAAGGAGCGTCCTTTTACACTTCATGTTGTGGACTTGCAAGATCTTTCTGAAGACGAACAGCTTGAACGTATCGAGAAATTCAAACAACAGGATCAGCTGAGAGGATTTGACCTCTCGAAGGATTCTCTCATGCGGGCATCTGTTTTCCAAACGGGTTCTGCCAGCTATCGCTGGATATGGAGCTATCATCATATCCTTCTGGATGGCTGGTGCTTTGGACTTGTGGTGCAGGAGTTGTTTGCGATTTACCATGCACTTTTACATGACGTCCCTTATAAGCTAGAACCGGTCAAACCATATAAAGAATATATAAAGTGGCTGGAAAAACAAGATAAACAAGCATCACTTCAATATTGGCAGCAATCATTAGCAGGGTTTGATGGACAATCAACCTTTAAAGAACAGCGAAAACAAACGAATGAACATGAATTAGGCGAAATTGAATGGTCTATGAGCAAAGAAGAAACGGCCGCTTTATCAGAGTTAGCGCTGCAGCAAAATGCGACGTTAAGCAGTGCGCTTCAATCCGTTTGGTCAGTTCTGCTGAGCAGGTATCAGCGGTCAAATGATGTGTTGTTTGGAACAGTTGTGTCAGGACGCCCGGCAGACTTGGCTGGCGTTGACAGGATGGTTGGATTGTTCATCAATGTCATCCCAAGAAGAATTCAGCTGACGGATCATATGACATTTCGTGCACTCCTGTCAGAAACACAGCAGCAGTCTCTTGCAGCCGAGCCGCACCAATATATTCCGATTTATGATATTCAGGCAAAGACAGGTCAGCAGCAGCTCATTGATCATATTGTCGTGTTTGAAAATGTCCCAGCCGCAAAGAAGGACGAGCAAGAGGCACGGTTAGGGTTCACGGTGGAGAACATGAATGTCTATGAAAAATCAAACTATGATCTCAATTTGCTTTCATCGCCTGGAGAAGAATTACTATTGAAGCTGGCCTTTAACAAAAGAGCGTTTGATCCTCAATTTGTTCACAAGTTAAAGGAACAGCTCAGTCTATTGATAAATGAGGCGGTCAAGCATCCCGATCAATCGGTTCATACACTCCCACTCGTCACGAAACAGGAAAAACAGCTGATTCTTGAGGAATGGAATGCACCTGAGCTTGAGCATGACCAATTGTATTTGTCAAAATGGTTTGAGCATAATGTCCGCAAACAGCCAAATGCAGTGGCACTATCAGCAGAAGAGCAAACGATGACATATGCCGAGCTGAATGAACAGGCCAATCGATTGGCAAGGCATTTGCAAAAAAATGGGGCCGAACATCAAACGGTCATCGGCATTTTAGCCGATCGAACGCCTGAACTCATTGTCAGTCTGCTTGCTGTCTTAAAAGCAGGCGCAGTCTATGTGCCAATTGATCCCGATTATCCTGAAAGTCGCATTCAATATATGCTCAAAGACAGCGGAGCGACGCATCTTCTGACTCACTCATCCTTTATTGGTCAAGCAAAGGGACTTGCGTTTGCTGGCACGTATCTGTTTGCAGATGATCAGGAAATTTCACTGATGAGCTCAGATAATCTGCCGCAAGAAGCGGGTTTACACGATACGGCTTATATCATGTATACATCAGGCACAACGGGTCAGCCAAAAGGCATCATGACAACCCATTCCAATATTGCCCGCGTGGTCAAAAATACGAACTACTTAACCATTTCAGACACAGATACATTGCTGTCGCTATCCAACAGCGTATTTGATGGCTTTACCTTTGATGTATATGGTGCGCTTTTAAACGGGGCGAAGCTTGTCCTGCCGAAAAAAGACACCATTTTAGATATGCACGAGTTGACGGAGCTGATTAAAAGAGAAAGCATTTCTGTCATGTTTGTTCCAACTGCTTTATTTAATCTTCTCGTTGATGAAGAAACCGATTGGATGCGCAGTGTGCGCAAGGTGCTGTTCGGAGGGGAGCGTGCATCTGTACAGCATGTGAGAAAAGCCTTTGATGTCATGGGAAAAGGCAGACTAATCAATGTCTACGGCCCAACCGAATCAACGGTTTTCGCCACCTATTATCCTGTAGATGAAGCTCCGCCGATAGAAGCGCATTCTATTCCAATAGGAAAGCCGATAAACCAAACGGGTGCTTATATATTGAGCCAGCAAGGACAGCTTCAGCCGATTGGAATGGTTGGAGAACTTTGTCTCAGCGGCAAAGGACTTGCGAAGGGGTATTTGAATCGTCCTGATCTGACAAAAGAAGTCTTTCTCACGCATCCATTTGCTGCGGGAGAAAGGCTGTATCGTACGGGAGATTTGGCTTATTTTCGAGCAGACGGTCTGATTGAGTATGCAGGCAGAGTGGATGATCAGGTGAAAATTCGCGGCCACCGAATTGAGCTGACAGAAATTGAAGCCCACCTTCTCATGCATCCGGGCGTAAAGCAAGCTGCCCTTATAACTGATCAGCATGGCTCGCAGCATACAAGACTGCTCGCCTATATGACGTGTGAGGAGGAGTGGAAGGACAAAGTTGATGTGATTAAGTCAGGGCTGAAGGAGAAACTTCCTGCTTACATGCAGCCTCATGAGCTGATCAGACTTGAGAAAATGCCGCTGACACCAAATGGAAAAGTTGATAAACGTCAGCTGCCAAAGCCAGAAACGCCTCAAGGAAACCGCCATGTGAAACTTCCGGCAAATGAGGTAGAACAAAAGCTGCTTGTCATGTGGCGTGAAGTGCTTGAACGAGATGATATCAGTACAGATGACCATTTCTTTGAGCTTGGTGGACATTCTTTAAAAGCGATGTCGCTTTTATCAAAGGTGTCGAAGGAATTCGAGGTTCAGGTGCCTATTCACTTGCTGTTTGAGACGCCTACAATTGAAGCCATCAGCCGTTATATTCAACAGCAGGATCATGAAGCTGCCGGCTATCTTGTATTCAATGAATCTCAGTCTTCAACGGTCTTTGCGCTGCCGCCATTACCGGGCTATGGCTTTATCTATCAGGAAGCCGCCAAAACGCTTGATAGTGTTCGTTTGATCGCCTTTGATTTTATTGAAGCTGATCACCGCATGACGCAATATGTTCAGCATATTCAGCACCTTCAGCCTGAAGGGCCGCTGACTTTGATGGGCTACTCTGGCGGCTGCTATATGGCCTTTGAGCTCGTTCAATCACTTGAGCAAGCAGGGCGGACGGTGGATAAGGTCATCATGATCGATTCCTATAAGAAAATTGGAGAAAGTGATTTAGAGGGACGATCCATTGATGACGATATCGCAGCGATTGTCCATCAATCGAAGCAAAGTGAATTTGCCCAAGAAGAGCTCGTTCAAGAAGCGCTTGCTCAAAAAACGCGGGCCTATTATGAAACATTTGTTAAGGGGGTGAATCAAGGAAAGATACAAGCAGATATTGATTTCATCCAATCGGAAGAGCAAATTGAGATTCCAGACTGGATGGATCATTGGGAAAAGGCGACGACCGGTGCTTATCGCTATTATCAAGGCTACGGTCAACACGCTGACATGTTCAAAAACAAAGAATGTGCAGCCCAAAATGCCCAGCTGATCCAAAAGATCGTGAATCAAAAAAATAGAGAAGCCGTTTTGTGAACTTTAGTTCAGGCAGGGGTGCATGTTGACAGCCCTGCCTGTCAAAAAAGGAAAGGAACTCATATGAAACCATCAATTATAAATAAATCAAATGTACATGAATCAATGGATACGATTTTACAAGATGTACAGAGAACGATTTTACAAACCAACGAAATCGAACGCTTCGCTGTTTTTTCTCATGAAAAAACCATTCGACCGCGGCCATATCACCTCTCTCATTTATTTCTCGACAATCACATGGAGCAGGAGGCCGCAGCTGAATCGATACAGATGCAAACGGCTTCCCCTGCTTTAGCGGACATGCCGCCCGCCCTTTCCTATGGAGGGGATCTAGATGTTAAGGCAGGAGCCCAAACCTTGCAGGACGCCTTAACAGAGGCGGCAAAAACGAAAAATGGTCTGACTTATATCGTCAATAGTGAAAATGAACTCACACAATCCTACGCGCAGTTAAAGGAGGACGCCGAGCGGGTTCTGACAGGTTTGAGGGCGTTAGGACTTGAACCGGGTGATCCTGTATTCTTTCAGTTTTCATCCAATCAAGCGATGGTAACAGCCTTCTGGGCGTGTGTGTTAGGCGGATTTGTTCCAACGCTAGTGTCCGCTGCACCAACCTACCGGGAAATGAACGCCTCCGTGAAGAAGCTTCATCATGCGTGGAACCTGCTGGAGCATCCGATCATTTTAACAGATGACTCGCTGATTGATGAGGTGCAAGGCTTAGCTTTATTGTGGCATACAGACAAGTTACGTGTCGCAGCCGTTGAGCCGATGCTTTCTTTAGAAAGAGATATAGAAGCTTATCCAGCATCACCGGATGATTCAGTCTTTTTTATCTTAACGTCTGGAAGTACAGGGATGCCCAAATGCGTAGAGCATTCTCATCGAAGCGTGCTGGCGAATGTCAAAGGAACAGTGGCAGCCAATGGGTTTACACAAGAGGATGTATCGTTAGACTGGATGCCTTTAGATCATATTGGCGGTATTGTGATGTTTCACCTTGTCAATGTGTACACGGGCTGTGAGCAGGTTCGGGCAAGAACAGATGATTTTATCGCTCAGTCGCTGCGCTGGCTTGACTGGATGGACCGCTACCGTGCAACGAAGACATGGGCGCCTAACTTCGCATTTGCGATGATCAATGATTATGAGAAAGACATTTCATCAGGATCTTGGGACCTTTCTGCTATGACCTGTATGATCAATGGGGCAGAAGCGGTCGTACCGAAGACGATTCACCGATTTTTACACTTGCTGGCTCCGCACGGCTTAAAGGGAGACGTCATTAGACCAGCATTCGGCATGTCTGAAATCTCTTCAGCCGTTGTCTTCTCTTTTGCGATAGAGCGGGGAGATGAAAGCAGCGGAGTCCTAACCTTTGAGGAAACATCACTCACAGAGCAGCTAAGACCAGCGGAGGCACGTGAGACAGGAACCGTCAGCTTTACAGAGCTGGGAAGACCAATTCCGGGTATTACGATTCGTATCGTTAACCATCAGCATGAGCTTCTTCCCGAAGATCATATTGGCAGTGTGCAAATTAAAGGGCCGACGACAATGAAGGGCTATTACAAGAATGACGAAGCGAATCAAGAAGTTTTTCAAACAGACGGCTGGTTCCACACGGGGGATTTAGGTTTCCTGCACGAAGGAAGGCTGACATTAACCGGTAGAGAAAAAGACATGATCATCATCAACGGGAAAAATTATCACAACTATGAAATTGAAGTCATTGCAGAGGAAGTACCCGGCGTCGAAACGAGCTTTGTAGCCGCTTGTTCCGCTCGGATGGAAGCATCTGCATCCGACGAGCTGATTCTCTTTTTTACACCGAAGCTGTATGAACCTTCTTATATCATGAGGGCAAGTCAAAATATTAAATCCCAAATTGCAACAAAAATGGGTCTATATGCATCGCGCGTGATCCCTGTCCAGAAGCATGCCTTTCCGAAAACAAGCTCTGGAAAAATAGAGAGGGCACAGCTCAAGAAGCGATGGCAGGAAGGCGAATTCGATGAAATCATCAAGGAGCTGGACATCAGACTTGAAAATGAACACACCTTGCCTGATTGGAGTTTACAAAAGAAGTGGATACCTGATCCGCTCCATGAAGCTGAAAAACAAACTTTAGGGAACACGGTGATCTTTGCAGATACATTAGGACTGGCAGATCAATTGAGATCCCTTTCAAGCAATGAACAAACCTTTATTACGGTTGAACCGGGTCAAGCATTCACACAACTCACACATACACACTTCATCATCCACCCGAATCGGCCGTCTGACTACGAACAACTCTTTGAGACGCTCCGTTCGTATGGCGTTTCGGTGAAACAAATCATTCACCTTTGGAACTACACAACTCAAGAAGACACACTTCATGCAGCGATGGCGAAAGAAGCGCAGAAAACTGGCAGCATGAGTGCATTATATGCAACAAAAGCGATCGCTGCCTATGAGGAGCCGGTAGAGATCACCTTTGTCTCTGCTCATGCGATGAATTTGCCGGAAGATCAAACACATGATGTGGAGAAAGCAACGACAGCAGGATTGATGACAGCTGTTCAGCATGAATGGCCGTTTATCAAGGTGCGGTGTCTTGATTTTTCTCTGGCAGAATCAGATGCAGTCCGTTCTCATGCATCATCGATCATGACAGAGCTTACACATGACACAAGCCATCATATCGCCGCTTATCGCGAAGGTGTTCGTTATACTCCTCTTTTAACGCCGCTTCATCTGGAAAAAGAACAAAGGAGGAAGAAGCCGCCATTTGAATCATTCGGGCTTTACATGATGACAGGCGGGCTTGGCGGCATTGGACGGTTGCTGAGTGAGCACCTGCTGACATCCTATCAAGCGCAACTTGTGCTGGTTGGAAGAAAGGCGAGAGAGGCTTTATCTGTGGAGCAGCAAGACGTATTGATTTCACTTGAGAAACTAGCGGAAAAGCGTGGCGGTATAGTTCTTTATGAAAAGGTGGACATCACTGACGCAAAAGCCATTGAAGCCTTGATCTCAAAACAGGAGGCGGCTTTAGGCAAAAGGCTGCATGGCGTTATTCATTTCGCTGGCATCATTCAAGAAGAGCTGCTTCGTGACATGACGTCTGTGTCATTACATGCGATGTACGAAGCGAAGGTATATGGCACGATTGCGCTACATGAAGCAGCTTCTAAACGGCAGAATGTCTTATTCCTTTCTAGCTCCTCAGCTCGAACGTTAAAGGGCGGGATGACCGTTGGCGCTTATTGCGCGGCCAATGAGTTCGTTGAACAATTTGCTCATTATCAGAGGCTGACCTCTACAGTAAAGCCGTATTGCTTTAGCTTTAGTATGTGGGATGAGACGGGAATGAGTGAAGGCTCAATGATCAAAGGCATGCTAAAAGAAAGAGGCTATCTCCCGATTCCAAAACGGGCGGGCATTCAAACAATGCTGGCATGCTTGATGACAGATGCTCCTCTCATTTATATCGGGCTGGATCGGTCGAAGCAGGATATTCAAGAAATGATACAGGGGGATATTCAAACAGAACAGGCCGTATATGTCTTTTTCAAGACCGATCAAACAAAAGCTATTGAAGAAAGGCTGTATCAGTCCATTTATACGTGTATACAGTCTCGTCTATCTGGGGAATGTTCCGTACATCTATATCCTGAAGAATACTGGAAAGAAACAGAGGATGGGATGCCGGACGAAGTGCATTTCAATGAATTAATAGAGGAAAATGGACAGGGTTCAGAGGACAGAGCACCTCAAACTGAGACGGAAAAACTCTTGGCGCGCATTTGGTCCGAACTGCTTGATGTTTCAAACATCAGCTGTGGTGATCACTTCTTTTTACTCGGAGGTCATTCGCTCAAGGCAACGCAAATGCTGTCAGCTGTTAGGCAGAAAACGGGATTTGACGTGCCGCTCGCCGTTCTTTTTGAGCATACGAGACTTGGAGAGTTAGCGGACTGGATTGATTCATATGCCAAAGCCGATGAAGCGATTCCGATACGGAAAATAGAAAAGGGGCAGGAGCTTCCGATGTCCTATGCTCAGCAAAGACAGTGGTTTCTCTATCAATTACAGCCCGATCTAGCATTATACAATAATACGATTTCCTTTCGGATGAATGGACCTTTAGATGTAAAGGTGCTTCAGCACAGCCTGCAGCAAATGGTGCAAAGGCATGAATCGCTCAGAACATCCTTTGCGATGAACGGCGATGAACCGGTACAGATCATACATGAGCATATGACTCTTCCAGCGCTTGAGGTGGTAGATGTATCAGAGCTGGCATCACAGGAAGAAAAAGAACAAAAAGCGGCTGAATGGGCGAAAAAAGAAGCGGGCACACCTTTCCGCTTAGAGCAAGATGCACTTTTTCGCGCGAAATTAATTCGGCTGTCAGAAACAGATCATTTGCTGCTCATGTCCATTCACCACATCGTGTCAGATGGCTGGTCGATTGGCATTGCCGCAAGGGAGCTATCCGAATGGTATACAGCGATGATCGAGGGGAGGGAGCCTGATCTCTCACCACTGTCAATTCAATATGCAGATTACGCACTATGGCAGAAGGAGTATTTGACGGGAGAAATACTTCAGAAGCAGCTTTCCTATTGGAAGGAGCAATTTGCGGTACCTGTGGAAGAGTTGATGCTGCCGTATGACTACACGCGTCCAGCCGTTCAATCCTATAGGGGAAAAACGAAAAAATACCGCTTGTCGAAGCCGTTATCTGAGCAGCTGGCGGTTCTTTCTAAGAAAACAGACAGCACCCTTTATATGACATTACTTTCGGCTTTCTCTACCTTGCTGCATCGATTGTCTTCACAGGATGAGATTGTCATTGGATCCGTCATTGCCGGGAGAAATCGGACGGAGATGGAGCAGCTCATCGGATTTTTCGTGAATACGCTGGCACTTCGGATCGATCATAGCGGGAATCCGGCTTTCACAGAGCTATTAGAGCGAGTGAAGGAAACAACAATGGGTGCCTATGCGCATCAGGATGTGCCGTTTGAGATGGTCGTAGATGAACTGAATATTGTACGTGAGGCTGGGAAGCAGCCGCTGTTTCAGGTCATGTTCGTTCTGCAAAACCTGCCCCTTGAAGCTTCTCCGATGGGTGAGGCGACATCCGTTTTAGCCATTGAAGATAATGATACGGCCAAATTCGATCTATCCCTGTTTGTTTTTGAAGGGGCGGAAGGTCTTCAATTAAAACTAGAGTATGATACAGACTTATTTTCTGACGACACAATGGAACGGTTCCTTCTTTACTACGAGAAGCTGCTTGCATGTATTTGTGAAAATCCAGCACAGCCAATCAGACAAATGAATTACCTGCCAGAGAAAGAGAAGCAGCAGCTGCTCTATGAATGGAGCGGCAAAACAGAACAACCAGCGGGCCCGCTTCTCATCACAGAACGGTTTGAAGCACAGGTGAAAAAGACACCTCATGCGATCGCCCTCGAATCTGGGGAAGACCAGTGGACGTATCAGGAGTTACAAGAGAAAGTCAATCGGCTTGCCGCTTATCTGCAGCAGCGAGGAGTGAAGCCGCATGAACCTGTAGGGCTTCTGATCGACAGGTCGCCTGAAATGATTTTTGGGGTGCTGGCGATTGTGAAAGCAGGCGGGGCCTACGTCCCAATTGATCCTGAATATCCAGATGCACGAATTGATTATATGCTGAGGGATACAGGTATTCAGCTGTTACTAACAAAAAATGAATGGCTGAAACAAGTCTCGATCAGTCAAACCGAGCTCATTTGTCTTGATCAGGGATATGAAGAGTTTTTATCAGAGGGAGAACTCAAACCTGCTGCCTTAAAACCTGATGGACTCGCTTATATCAATTACACATCAGGATCAACCGGCCAGCCAAAAGGGGTTTTGATTCCGCATCAAGCGGTCATCCGGCTTGTATGTGAAACAGATTATGTCACCCTTGATGAACATACGCGTATTTTACAAATCGCTAGCTTTTCCTTTGATGCCTTTACGTATGAAATATGGGGAGCCCTGCTCAACGGAGGAAGGCTGATACTGACCGATCGAAATACGATTTTATCAATGGATACGCTGGCTGACACGCTGACATCTTACAAGATCACAACAGGATTTCTGACAGTGCCGCTGTTTAACCGATTAACAGAGGAACATCCAGAAGCTTTATCTGGATTCGATGCCTTATTGGTCGGTGGTGATGCTTTGTCAGCTGCTCATATCCGTAAAGCGCTGCCGTATTTACCTGAAGGCCTTTTAAACGGCTATGGACCAACTGAGAATACGACGTTCTCCTGTGTGCATCACATTCGGGCAGTGGATGAGGGGCAGGTGGCGGTTCCTATCGGTCAGCCAATTGCGTATTCACAAGCTTATGTACTAGACGACCAGCTGCAGCCGGTTCCGCAAGGTGTCATTGGAGAGATCTATGTAGGCGGTACAGGGCTTGCACTCGGTTACCTTGGAGATGAAGAAAAAACATCACAATCATTTATCCCGCATCCTTTCCAAGAAGGAGCGCGTTTATATAAAACAGGCGATATGGGCCGCTGGCTGCCAAACGGCATCATCGACTGCCTAGGAAGAATCGATCATCAGGTGAAAATTCGCGGACACCGCGTCGAATGCGGGGAAATTGAAGCCGCTATGCTGCGCTTTGAAGACATCATAGAATGTGCAGTCATTCCGCACCAGCATGAGAGTGGCCACAAGCGGTTGATCGGTTATTTTGTCCAAAAGGGCAGCGTGACCACGCAAGACATTCGCCATCAATTAAAAGAAATACTGCCAGATTATATGGTGCCAAGCCTATTAATAGAGCTGGAGGAACTCCCGCTCACGGCAAATGGCAAGGTAGACCAAAAACGTCTCCCGCCGCCAGAGTGGAGACAGGAAGAAGTGGACAAACCGGCTGACAGGGCACTCAGTGAGGAAGAACGTGTACTGGAAAAAGTGTGGACTCAGCTGCTCGGCACTCCTTCGATTGGCGTACATGATAACTACTTTGAGCTTGGCGGAGATTCGATTATTGTCATACAAATGGTGGCGCGCTTAGCACAGGAAGGCTACGTCATTCAGCCGAGAGATGTATTTGAAAAACAGACGATTTCACAACTGGCACTCGCTATGAAAAAGTCAGATGCTGCTGCGTTCTATGATCAGTCGCCTGTCACAGGAGCTGTTCGTCTGCTTCCGATCCAATCATGGTTCTTTGAGCAATCATTGATAAACCAAGATTACTGGAATTTATCTGCCCATATGGAATTCAAGCAATCCATACAGCTCAAGCAGCTGACACAGGTTCTCTCAAACATTGTCGATCATCACGATATGCTGAGAGCGATTTATACAAAAGCAGCAGATGGCTCGTGGATTCAAACCATTCGTGCGCCTGGCATCACCCCTTGTGTCACCTTCTTTGATCTGACGAGTGTTTCTCAGGAGGAAGCGCTGGAACAAATCCGTATGGAGACCGCCGCTTGTCAAGGAACGCTGTCATTAGAGCGAGGAGAAGTCATCAAAGCCGTTCTTTTTCACACAAGTGATGGTACGTCAGAACTCTTTATCGCTGCCCATCATCTTGTGATGGATGGAATCTCATGGCGCATCATACAGGAAGACCTATTAAATGGACTGAAGCAGCTTGCGGCAGGGCAGGAAATCGCGCTTGCGAAGAAAACTGCGTCCTATCAGCAGTGGGCAGAGGCTCTTTATGAATATGCACAAACCGATCAATTACAAGAGCAGGTTCCTTTTTGGCAAAAGATCACGAGCCTAGAGGAAGAGGGTTCTCCTTTTCAAACACCTGCGCTTTTCAATATAGAAGAACATGCAGAAATCCTGTCTATTCAATTGACGAAGGATCAAACAGATATTTTATTAAGACAGGCATCTCAAGCGTACCGAACAGAGGTAAACGATTTACTTTTATCAGGACTCACGCAAGCCGTTGGAAAGCCACTACTTATTACGTTAGAAGGGCACGGACGCGAGGATTTATTTGAACAAATGGATTTGTCACGAACAGTCGGATGGTTTACAAGCTCTTATCCTATTTTTATTCCTTTTATTCAAACCGATGTTGAGAGACAAATCAAAGATGTCAAAGAAACCTTAAGAGCTGTGCCGCAAAAGGGAATCGGCTATGGCTTGCTTCAATACATGACAGCAACTCGTTTACTCAAAAAGGCAGCGCCGCAGATGAGCTTTAATTACCTTGGACAGTTAGATCAAATAGACGGTGAGACACACCTTTATATAGCTGATGAACGAAATGGACATGTACATGATCCAAAAGCAGAAAGACAGCATTTGATCGATGTGTACGGATATGTTGTGAACGGTCAGCTTCAGATGAATTTTATGATCAATCGTGAACTGCTTCAGTATGAAGAGGTGCGCCTGTTACCTGAACGGTTCAAAGAAAAAATGGAGGATATTCTGACGCATTGTGTAGAGACAAAAGGCGGTTTTACGCCATCTGATTTTCCAATGGTTCAGCTGACACAAAAGCAAATCGATGATCTCACAGACAATGTAGTGGATGTGTATCCACTATCTCCAATGCAGCAAGGGATGCTGTTTCATGCTTTATTAGATCAAGCGTCACAGGCGTATTTTGGTCAAGTGCATATGACGCTCGAAGGCTTAACGGACGGCACAGCCTATGAAAAAGCCTGGAATCTGCTTGTGGAGCGTCATTCGATTTTGCGGACAACATTTGCTTGGGAAGGGCTAAAGGAGCCTGTTCAGTTGATTCAATCAGAAGAAAGCATTCACCTCACTCAGCACGATGTGCGCCACCTGAGTGAAACGGATCAGAAGGAAGCCATCGAGCAATATTTGCAAACAGATCGTTTAAAGGATTTCAAACTAGAAGATACGGATGAACCGCTGATTCGTATTGCTTTATTCCATCGTGATGAAAACACATGCACGTTTGTTTTTAGCTTTCATCATATTTTAATCGATGGCTGGAGCTTGTTCAGCTTTATTGAAGAATCCTTTTCTTTGTACCGCTCTCTTGTGGATGAACGGGAGGTGGATCTTCCTGCTGTCCGTCCATATAAAGATTTTATCGAGTGGCTGCAAAAGCAGGATCAAGAGAAGGCGCTAGCGTTCTGGAAACATTATATGTCAGGAGTAGAGGAGGCCACGCCGCTTCCAGGAGACGACGGGCATGCTTCGGATGAAGATGCAGGTGTTGATCAGCTAAGTATCAGACTAACGCCCGAGATGCAGGAGAAACTCGAAAAGATGACAGGCAAGCAGAAGGTGACAATGAGCACCCTGATTCAGACAGCATGGGGGCTGCTTTTGCATCTTCATTCAGGATCTGATGATGTCGTGTTCGGAGTGACAGTATCAGGACGGCCGGCGGATTTACCACAGGTTGAAAGCATGACAGGGCTCTTTATTAACACATTGCCGCTCCGTTTGTCGATTACGCCAGAGTGGACCATTTCCAAGCTGCTGGCACATACGCAGGACACAGTTTTTCAGATGCGGGAATTCGAATATACCGTACTGCCAGATATTCAGCAGCTGACCCACATCCCGAATGGAGATTCATTGTTTAACAGCATTGTCGTGTTTGAAAACTATCCGATTGAATCTATCGAGCCATACGGAGTGCGCATTTTAGACATTGCGAGTCATGAAGAAACGAACTATGACCTGACCCTTGTGGCAGTTCCGGGAGATACGCTAGAGCTTCGGGTCACATATCGCTTGAATCAATATACAGAAAAGCAAATACAAGCGCTGATGCAGCAGCTGATCCACACACTTGAAGCGATGACAGAACAAATGGAGACACCCCTTTCTTCCTTCACAATCGTCACGAATGAAGAAAAAGAGCGGATGATTACCGATTGGGCGAAAAACGCACAAGTCAGTGTGCTGTACCCAGATCAAGAAGAGGTCTATTCAGGTGTACATGATCCTTCCTGTGAGACGGAAATATATGTCCTGAGCGAAGAGCATCAGCTCATGCCTATAGGATTCCCTGGAGATATTTTTATCGGCGCAAAGGATATCAAAGCACTTTGCGGGGAGCTTGCTGATTGGATGGAGACGCATAAAATTCCACATCCATTCAAACATCAAACTGGCGAATACCTCTATCCGACAGGGGATGTCGGCGTTTGGACTGAAAAAAACAAGATTCAGATTTTGGATTGGATGTAGGAGGAGAAGAACGATGTTAGTGAGTAGACGAAAAGGACATGCAGCAAATCATATCGTCAGAATCAACGGAAAACGGATGGATCTCAAAGCATTAGAGCAAGTCATGATGCTTCATTTTCCGCTTAAGGAATGTGCAATCATTCCAAAGAAAAATCAAGAAGGCAGTCTATCGCTTGTGCTATTTGCACAGGCGAAGGACCCTTCGCTGACAAGGGAGGATCTGATGAAAGGTCCACTTCATCCTCATGAAGTGCCAGCCGCTCTTGTCTTATTACCTTCTTTGCCAAAGACAGAAAGTGGAGCAGTCGACACAGAGGCACTGCTTTCAATTGAAATCATAGATCAAGAGGAATTAAGAAAGATAGAAGAGCGCACCAAAGCTATAGATGGAGTAGAGGCAGCGGCCGCTTTCATTGAAAGTCAGTCAGAAAAACGAACGCCCTATCACTTAGATGATTTGTTTCCTAATCGACAGCGTACTCAAGGAAACGGACCGCTTTCGAAAAATGAAGCGAGCGTGTCAAAGCAATCATCTGTACATGAGAAGCCGCCCGCACTTGTGTATGGCGGAGATGTGATCAAAAAGCCAGGCACACCTGTCACACTGACAGAGGTGCTGATTCGATCAGCTTTTATGTCACCAGACCGCGGGGTGACTTATTTGAAAGAAGGCGGACGTACGTTGACCCAAACCTATCCTGAATTACTAACAAGCGCTGAACGGGTTCTGTCCGGTTTAAGGGCAGCAGGACTGACGAACGGTGATCAAGTGTTACTTCAATTGAAAGATCATCAAGATTTTATCACGGTATTCTGGGGCTGTATTCTCGGAGGAATCATTCCGACCCCGGTCTCTGTGCCGCCTGTTTATGATGAAACGAATCAAGGTGTATATAAGCTGAAGGGCGTGTTTCAGCTGCAAAATGAACCTTTCATTATTACGAATGAAGCAAGCGCTGAGGACATTGCGGGGCTGCGTGAGACATTTGAAGCAAAGACCATGCCTATCTTAACAATTGAAGCATTGCTGGCGTATGAACCAGATGAACAGCATTATGAGCCGGAGCCGGATGAGCCTGTGCTGCAGCTGCTGTCTTCAGGAAGTACGGGTGTACCAAAGTGTATCCGTCATCATCATCAAAGCATTTTATCTAGAATTATGGCTTTTGAGCAGGTAAACGGCTTTACACATGAGGATGTGTCGCTTAACTGGATGCCGCTTGATCATGTTGGTGGAATTGTTATGTTTCATGTACATGACGTCTACCTTGGATGCCAGCAGATTAGTCCATCCATCGATCAATTTATCGAGCGGCCGATGGTGTGGCTCGATTGGGTAGAAACATACGGTGTGACAAGAACATGGGCGCCAAACTTTGCTTTTGCGATGATGAATGAATATGAGGAGGACATTCGTAAAGGGAGCTGGGACCTGTCCACTCTGACTTATATCATGAATGCAGCTGAAGCAGTTGTTCCGAAAGTCACGCAGCGCTTCATGCACATTATGGGGCAGCACGGATTAAGCCGTCATGCGATGGTACCTGCTTACGGTATGTCAGAAACATCCTCAGCCATTGTTCAGTCAAAGAAATTTATGCGGAACAGTGAACAGGATGGACAGCTGACGATTGATCAAAATTCATTAACAAGTGAGATCGAATATGTGACGCACGATCATCCGAACAAGATGACGTTTACAGAAGTCGGCACGCCGATTCCGTCTGTATGGATTCGAATTGTAGATGAGCATCACGAGGTGCTGCCAGAAGATCAGGTTGGGCGCTTGCAGGTGAAGAGTCCAACAATTATGATGGGCTACTATCAAAATGAAGAAGCGAATCAAGAGGTATTTGCAGAAAACGGCTGGTTTCACACGGGGGATTTAGGCTTTATTCACGAAGGGCGTCTCGTTCTGACAGGTCGAGAAAAAGACATCATTGTCATCAACGGCGCTAACTATTTAAATTACGAAATTGAAGCGGTTGTAGAAGAGGTGGACGGGGTTGAAGTCACCTTTGCCGCTGCGTACGGCATTTATAATCCCGAATCAAGCAACGACACGCTTGCTGTCTTTTTTGTCTCACAAAGGGATTCATTAGAGGAACAAATCACGATGATTCAACAGATTAGAGAGGCCATCATTCGAAAAATCGGCATAGAGCCTGATCACATCATTCCGGTGAAAAAAGATCAATTTCCGAAGACGGAGAGTGGGAAAATCCAGCGTGCTCAGCTTGGTGCAGCACTAAAAGATGGAGCCTTCCGTGACATAGAACAGGCACTGGATCTTGCTTCTGAAAATGAACAAACACTCCCAGATTGGTTTTTTAAACGCATTTGGGCTAAGGAGAAAATCGGTCCAGCTCAGCCTTTTGCTGACCATGTACTCGTTTTCGAGGATGAAAAAGGACTTTATCAATCGCTTTACGCCCAATTTGAGCAAAAGAATCAGCCATATATTTCTGTGAGAAAAGGGCATGAATTTTTGCGTCTGTCTAAAGGGATGTATCAGATAAACCCGAGAATCAAGGGGGATTACGTCAGGCTCATTGCAGCACTTGAAGCAGATGAATTAAAGACCGGGCGCATGCTCCATCTGTGGAATGTGTCAGGCAAGGAAGACATCGTTGATCCTGCGCATTTCAAAGAGCTACATGCCAGCACCAATCAATCCATTTTGTACTTGTATCAAGCATTGAGACAAGCAAATAAAGAGCCCATCCGTTTTGTCGTTGTGACAAAAGGTGGTCAATTTGTGCAGCCTGAAGACGATCTTCATGTGGAGAAAACGCCGCTTGTAGGCCTGCTAAAAACCATTCCGCAAGAATGGGAAGGAGCAGAGGTGTCTCATCTTGATATTGAAGCGGAGAATGTAGAACAGGATGCCAAGCATATTGCGGAGGAATTGTCTGCGATTCATATAAAAACAGAGGTGTCTTACCGAAATGGGGACAGGTTCGTACCAAAGCTGGAAAAAGTCAATATGATGGAAGCACCTCAAACAGAAGGGTTTTTAGAATATGAAGGTCTTTATTTATTGACTGGAGGACTTGGCGGGATTGGGTTTGAGCTGTCTAAGCAGATGCTCCAATTTGGCTTAAAGCTCGTCTTGATTGGACGAACATCTCTGGAAGACAGCTTGGAAAAGAAAGAAGCCTTCTCACAGTTAAAAGGTTTTGGTGACGTCATTTATGTCCAAGCGGATGTGACAAACTTATGTGACATCGAACAGGCGATTTATGAAGCAGAAAAGCATTTTGGACAATCGATCCGAGGTGTGCTGCATTTGGCCGGTGCTGGCAATGTGTCTGAGCATTTTCAGCAGGCGGACAAGTATACACTGGCTCATACGACAGAAGAGGATTTCACAAAAGAAATGTCAGGGAAAGCAGACGGAGCATGGGTGCTGCAGGAAGCCTTTAAGTATGATCCGACAGTACCTCTTGTCTTTTTTGGATCGGTCAATGGCTTTTTTGGCGGCACGACATTTGGGGCATACTCTGCGGCCAACAGCTTTTTAGATGGACTCGCGCACGCTCTCACCTTTCAAGAAGGAAGAAGAGCAATCTCTTTGAACTTCAGTATGTGGGATAATCTCGGTTTGTCTAAGGGGCATACCGGAGCAGCTCTCACCGTTCGCAAGGGATTTCAATTGATTGGAAAGAAGCAAGGTCTCCATTCATTATGTCTAGGTGTTCGGCTGAATGAAGCGCATCTATTTATCGGACTGGACGGAGCAAACCCAGACATCGCCGGGTATCTTCAGCCAGCTCCAATACCGGTCTTTGAAAAAAAGCTTTTTTACACTGTTCAGCCTGGCAAAGAAGTGCATGTTGAAGAGATCAAGAGCGTCGCAGAAGGCAAATGGGACATTCAGCAAGTACAGGAAATACCGAAAAAGCAAGATGGCTCAATTGATCATGAAGCTCTCAAATTGAACCATGGCAAAAACGTACAAAGCCTTGAAAAGCAATTGCCAGAAACGAAGACAGAGCAGCTTCTTGCCGTCATATGGGAGGATATTTTAGATGTAGATCGCGTGTACAAAGAGGATCAATTCTTCGATCTTGGCGGACATTCACTAAAGGCGACTCAAACCATTTCTCGGATCAATCATGAATTTTCAATGAAGGCGCCTTTAAAAATATTATTTGAAAGCAAACATTTGGCACATTTGGCGCAAATGATTGATGACATCAAAGGGGCGCCAGCCGTTCAGGAAGCCAAAATTCCAAAGCTTGAAAAGAAAACAAGCTATGAGCTGTCACATGCCCAGAAGCGCATTTGGTTCTTATCCACATTAGAAAAGAGCCATCATTACAATATATTAGGTGCTTGGAAGCTGACAGGATCATTACACATTCAAGCATTAACAAAAGCGATTGGCCTTTTAACAAAGCGGCATGAAGCACTTCGGGCAACATTCGAATCACTTGGCGGCAAGCCGGTCCAACTCATTCGAGAAGACCTTCCGCCATCTGTGACTGTGGCAAATTTCTCGTTATTTAATGAAAAAACAAGAGCGAGAAGACTGAAGCAGCTCATTCAGCAAGAGGCAGAACGCGTCTATGATTTAAAAAGAGGCCCTCTTGCGCAGTGGACGATAGTAGATATGGGGAAGGAGGAGTATTATCTCCTTTGCGCGCAGCATCACATCATTTCAGATGCATGGTCACTCAGCCTGCTCATTCAGGAATTAGAAGTGGCATATGACGCACTGCTTGCAGATGAAACGCCGCAGCTCCCAGCCTTAGAAATCGAATGGACAGATTATGTACATTGGGAAAATGAACAATTAAAGCATCATCAAGCAGACAAAACCTATTGGCTCAATACGTTACAAGGTGAACTTCCAGTGCTGGATCTGCCGTTTGACCGCCCTCGTCCGCCGGTTCAAACATTTAACGGTGCTACAGAGCAAATCGTATTGGATGAACCGCTTATCCGCCGCTTGCAGGCTTTGTCCAAGCAGCAGGGCACGACACTGTTCATGACGATGCTGTCTGCGTACTACGTCCTGCTTCACAAGCTGTCCGGACAGACAGATATCATTGTTGGATCGCCTATTGCAGGCCGGGATGCCAAGCAATCAGAGCAGCTCGTTGGGATGTTTGTGAATACACTTGCGCTGAGACAGGACGTCTCAACAGCAGAGACGTTCGCCGATCTCTTGGAAAACGTGAAAGAGATGACATTAAAAGCGTTTGAGCATCAGCATTATCCATTTGATAAGCTTGTCGATGACCTTTCGTTAGATCGAGATTTAAGCCGGTCACCTATTTTTCAGGCGGCCATGGGGTATGTCACCAATTCGCTTGATATAAGCCTTAAAGGGCTGACAAGTGAACATGTGATGGTCCATCATACAGTATCTAAATTTGATCTCACCCTGCATGTATTTGAACAGGAAGAGAAGCTGTCGATTCATGTGGAATACAATACGGATTTATTTGATCAAGAGACCATCCATCGTTATATGAACTATTATCTCCATGTGCTAGACGGCATGACGGCTCAGCCTGAGCGTACATTTGCTGATTATTGCTTAATGGACAAAGCGGAACAGGCGGCCATGATTATAGGGAAAAATCAAACGGATACGCCTTATCCAAAGCGTACGCTTCAAGAATTGTTTGAAGAACAGGTGCAGCGTGATCCGCATCGTATTGCCTTGTCCTATATGGATGAGCATATGACGTATGAAGCCTTAGATAAGAAGGCGACAAAGCTTGCTGCTTACTTGCAGTCAAAAGGAATTGGACCAGGCTCCCTTGTCCCGATGCTTTTTGATCGCTCCTTTGACATGATTGTGTCGGTCCTAGGAATCATCAAATCTGGTGCTGCATATGTTCCGATGTCACCTGAATATCCTGATGCACGCATCCGTCTCATCGTTCGTGATACGCAAAGCGATGTGATCATCACCCAGTCTCATTTTGCAGACCGTCTAGTAGACTTTACATGTACAAAGATTGTCATGGACAAGCCAATACCAGAAACAAATGCAGTGTATCAAAGAGAATCATCGATCATAGGTGAAGACCAGATAGCCTATGTTAATTACACATCAGGCTCAACAGGTACACCAAAAGGCGTGATGCTTCCTCATGCAGGAGTTGTCCGCTTGGTTAGAGAAACAAATTATATAGAGCTCGGTCCAGATGACAAAATGCTTCAGCTCTCAAACTATGCTTTTGATGCCTTTACATTTGAATTATGGGGAATGCTGCTGAATGGCGGTCAGCTGATTCTGCTCCCAAAATATGCAGCACTGAATATGGACGAATTAACACAGTTCATCAAAACACATCAAGTAACAGCCAACTGTCTGCCAACCGCTTTATTTAATCGATTGGTGGAGCATGATCCAAAAAGTGTGGCAGGCTACCGCACATTACTCGTTGGCGGGGAAGCCATGTCTAGTGAGCATGCACGAAAGGCACTGCCGCATATGGAAGGTGTGCTCATCAATGCTTACGGTCCAACAGAAAACACGACCTTAGCCACAACACATCAAGTCACACACGTGCCAGCAGGCGCAAAATCAGTTCCAATTGGTGTGCCGGTGTCGAACTCAACTGTTGTCATACTGGACGATGCGCTCAACCCAGTACCAGCAGGCGTCAAAGGAGAACTTTATATCGGTGGAACTGGCCTTGCTAAAGGCTACCTTCATGATCCAGAGCGGACAAAGGAGCGGTTTATTGACAATCCTTTTCCTGAACTAAAGGGAAACAAGCTGTATCGTTCAGGCGACCTTGGTACATGGCGGTCAGATGGCACCATTGAATACCTCGGCCGAAAAGATCATCTAGTGAAAATTAGAGGCTACCGAATTGAATGCGGGGAAATTGAGACAGCACTGCTCAAGCATCCACAAGTCAAAGAATGTACAGTCATCGCCAAAACGTATGGCAGCTCAAAACGACTGGCAGCCTACCTTGTGACAAACGGAGACAATCCTGTTCCGGGCTGGAAAGCCTTTTTGCAGGAAAGCCTGCCAGGCTATATGATTCCAAGTTACTTTGTCGTACTGGATGAAATGCCGGTGACAACGAACGGGAAGGTTGATCAAAAAGCACTGCCAGAGCCAACAGAAGCAATCTCCCTTTCCCATGATGACGACAAACCGGTCACCGAAACGGAGGAGCGGATTGTCGCAGCTTTCAAGGAAGTGCTTGGTGTGAAGCAAGTAGGTATGCATGACTCCTTCTTTGATCTGGGCGGCGATTCCATTATGAGTATTCAGGCTGTCGCCAAATTAAAAGAAAAAGGTGTTCGTGTTGATCCAAAATGGATTTTCATGCACCCTGCGCCTGCGCAATTAGCCGCACATTTGGACGGAGTACCAGAAGCCGCAGAGAACGTCGAAAGGTCTCCGAAGGACTACGTAATCGAGCTGAAAAAAGGCGATCCAGCCGAACCAAGAATATTCTTTGCACCGCCTGCTGGTGGAACGGTGATGGGCTATATTGATGTTGCTAAGCTCATGACACATCAAGGTGCTGTGTACGCCTTGCAGTCTCCTGGCCTATATGAGGATGAAGAGCCGCAATTTCTCCATTACACGGAGCTTGTGACCCTTTTTATTGAAGCTATTGAAACGTTCTACCGTCCGGGCATTGACTATCTTGCAGGGCATTCAATGGGCGGGCATCTTGCCTACGGAATGAATCAGCGGCTCTCTCATGCAGGAAAAGCACCGAAAGGACTCATCATTTTAGATACGGTGCCAGTGCTAAGAGATGAGGCAGATCAGGCACTTCATGCCGATATGAACGAAGAAGAAGTGAAAATGCTCGCACTTGTCCTTGGAATGGGGAATCTGGTCGGCATTCAGCCAGAAGCTTTACAAGGATTGAGCTTCCAGGAAGTGAAGCAGAAAATACTCAAAGAGGCAGAAAAGGATGAAGTTGTTCATCAATTCATGAATGATCAATATTTAGATAAATATTTGCAAATGCAAACGCATAATACGATCATGTCACAAGCCATTGAATTAGAAAAAGAACCATTCCCTGTGCCATTTTATATTGTCCAAAGCAGTGATCACGCAAGCGATTTCCAGAAGAAGTTTTCAGACTGGGAGGCTTATACGAAAGGGTCGTGCTCGTATTACCACATCAAAGGCGACCATGTCACCATGATGAAAAAACCGCAGGCAGATGAACTGGCACGGATTCTTCAAACGATTATAAAGGGGTAAAGACGTATGAATCAGTTATTTAAAACCTTTGAAAAAAAATCAGATTTCATTCAGCTTATTTGTTTTCCTTTTGCCGGCGGATATTCCGCCTCATACCGTCCACTCTTTGAACAGCTAAAAGACATGGCCGAAGTCACAGCAGCAGAGCCTCCAGGGCACGGCACCAATCTCATGCCGCTTGAAACAAGCATTGACAGGCTGGCAGAGCTGTATAAAGAGGGGCTCACGGACAAATTGAACCGCCCATTTATTCTGTTCGGACATTCAATGGGAGGACTTGTGGTATACAGACTAACCCAGCTGCTAGAAAAAGAAGGGATCTATCCGGCAGCAGTGGTGATCTCAGCCATTCAGCCCCCGCAAACAAAACGACAGATGCTGACGCATTTATCCAATGAAGAATTTGTACAGCATATTGCCGAAATGGGCGGGATTCCAAAGGAATTATTAGAGAACAAACCAATGATGGATTACTTTACACCATCCTTGCGTGCAGATTACAGGGCACTAGAAACCTTTCAGCACACAGATCAATCGATTATCGACACACCTGTTTATTTATTCAATGGAAAGCAAGATGAGAAATGCATGAAGGATGCAAGCGGCTGGCTAAAATGGGCAAAAACCATCGAACGCACCGATTTCGATGGAGGCCACATGTACATCAACACACATCCCGAGCCATTTGCAGAGCAGATGAGACATGTGATTGAGCTTGCAGCCAGGCAACAATTGATCAAGAATTAAGAAAAAACGACCCATCAATAGGGTCGTTTTTTACTGAGGAATAATACTTGAAAACGCTGATATAGCTAATGAAAATAAGAATAATAAAACGAATGGGATGTAAAATTTATAACTTCTATTTTCTTGATCTTTTAAGTAAGAATAGCACCACACACTAAATGCGACTATAACGAAAATGTTGATGTTCCATAAAAATGGAAGTGTAATCGTGCGTTCAGCATTAGATACCTTTAACAGGTATAAAATAATAACAATCAAGTTGCCTAGTAAAATGTAATAGTAAGCTAATATCCCCTTTTTAAAAATACTTTTAAAGGAATCTTTTACTCCGAAAATAATAAAACTTAAAAAAATGACTAATGAAAAAAATAAAACTTCAATCATTGGCTTGAATATTTCTCCAATCACAGCAAGTGAAATACCTATCCACTTACTAACTTCAATTAAATCTTGATTCCCATCATGTTGTAGCTCTAATAGATTTTTATTTATTTCACCCATTTTTAATATAGAAAGGATGAAAGCTATTATACCAGAAAGCATACATACTAATAAAATGTGTTTTTTCATAATAGCACCCTTTAACAATATCAAATTTTTATAAAATAAAATTCAATCATCGAAGCAATAAATAATAAGAAAACCCCGGTTATAAGCTGACTAGCATAGATTTTCCCTTTTGTTTTAAATGAAATTTTGTTTTTAGATATGATATATCCTGTAATCTGTCTTGATATATCAAAAGAGACAAAATAAAAAAGGAACAAACCGACAATCTCCATCGGAGCGTGGAAAATAATATAGTATAATGCTATATCAATTCCATATATATAGGTATACGATATAAAAAATGCACCTAAGAAAAAACCATTTAGAAAAATAATAATGCTAGATAACAAACCTAAACTAACAATGCCAGATATTAATATTAGGAGTGACACAAAAAGGTTATTAAAAAAAATTTCTAGATAGCTATGAATCTCAATGTTGTTTTTCAAATCTATACTATCTATAAATGTTGAAGCAAAAATACTTAAACTAAAACCTCCTAAAAATAATATGATAAAAACTGAAAAATTTTTAAGATAATTTTTCAAAAAATTTCTTTTCGAGTTGATCTTCATGAAAAGTCACTCCTGAAGATTTTTTTTCTGAGTGAATGATACTACCATTATCAATAAAAAGGATTTCATCACATAAGTCTGCAGCAAATTGAATGATATGTGTGGAGAGCAAAATGATTTTGTTTGCATCTCTGAAATTTCTTAAATGTTTTTTCATGTCAGCCATGTTTGTAGGATCTAGACCTGTAAATGGCTCATCTAATAAAATAATGTTTGGATGATGTAATATTGTTAAAATAAAAGACATTCTTTGTCTCATACCTCTTGAAAGAGCAGAGGAACGGCGGTGAATTTGTTCTTCTAATCCATATTTGCTCAATAAATCCTTGATATGTTCATTTTCTAAAGGTTGTTCTACAAGCATAGATTGATATTTTACAAGTTCAAAACAGGTTAAGTTCTCAAATAGAGTTGGATCGTCTTCCATATATCCGACAGAAGAAAAATTTTGCTTACTATGATTTATTAATATTTGACCTTCATCAGGGTTTATCAATCCAGCTACCATTTCTAAAATAGTCGTTTTTCCAGCACCATTTTTACCTAATAGTCCGATAATTCTACCCTCTTGGAAATGCATCTCAGGGATCATAACTTTAAAGTTAGACTCTTTGTACTCTTTAATTAGACCATGAATTGATAACATACAATCCCTCACTCAAATAATGTTTTAAATGATTTGTAATTTTTGTTGATTGTTCTATCCCAAAATTTAATCATTAAAAATAAAATGATGAATGAACAAGCAGCCATAATAGAATTTGTTAAAATGAAATATACTGTGCTATATGAGGAAATCACTGATAAAGCTAGAATGAAACCATAACAAATATTTAAAGTCAATTTACTAAGAGAACTTGGAACTTGATAAACAAATTCCCAATTAAAATAAGGAAATACAACAGTAGAACCGACAGTACAAATACCGACGAGAATACAAGTGTTTATTAAAGTAATCATCACGTAAAAAGGCTGATCTAGTTTTAATACAAAGCTTGAAAAAATGATATATAAAATACAAAAAAACAAGTGTAATATAATAGATAAAATAATCTTGTTTTTAATTTTATTTTTCACTAAGTTAGGTAAATTCTGTTTTAAAGGAAGAATGGGGCCATCAATATCAAAAGAGACATATGGTTGTATTGCGTTCGATATAATAATCATTGGAAAAATCACACTAAAAATAAATAAAAAATCATTTTCTATATTCAATGTTTCAAGTTGATTTGTATTAACACCATAAAGAATTAGACCAAACAACCCCCCAGATATTGTTAATATAAATAATAATACTGACCATTGTATAGGAGGATTTCTCATGAGAAGTGTAATTTCATAAAATAAAATATGATTAAACTCTCTAGATGTTCTTTTTCGTTTTTCTTTTAATTCTTTTTGGGAATTAAAAATTGGTACATTACGAACATTTTTCTTCCAATTCATCAATAACAATAAGCTAATAAATGTGAAGGTTAAAATAAAATATATTGAATAACTAGATAAAGAATTTGTTAATAAATTGAATCTAAATACAGTGAAAACCCACAGTGCAATGAGGCCAGTAGTTATATAACCAATACTCGATGAAATTGAGAAAAACTTTGGGTTAGAAAGTAGCAACAAGACATGTAATCTAAGTAAGTAACCTATAATAAAAGACGAGGCTGCCAAAGCAGCGATTGTAAAAGATCCCTCATACCCATTTATAATTAAATTTGCTAAGTAAGACCCTAAAATGAAGAATAATACACCCACAATAGTACTGAAAAACTTACTCATATCTTTACTGAAGATATATTGATCTAGATGAACTTTTAAAATAGCCATCTGTTTTTTATCAGTAGAGAAAAGTATTCTCATCAAACTTTTATCAATATTAACTGTAAACATAAATATAAACAGCGATAAATAGATTATTGTTAAATCCTTAACGAAAAAAGGAGTTAATATACCTAGTAATAGCGGTGTTATTATGTATAAGAAAGCAAAAAACACAAAAATGAGAGCATTATTTCGTTGGTGTCTTCTTAGATCATTGATTAACAACATTTTTGTATATGTTAAATATTTATGCATTTACAACACTTCCATTTTAAAGGTGTATAGAGAAGGCTGTTACACCTTCTCTATTAAATCTTTTTTAGAAAGAAATAGCGTATTTCACTCCGTATTTTCTAGCATAACTAATGACCAGAGAAGCAATAGCACCAAGTCCAAAAGTACCTAAGACAGCAGCAACAGCACCCACTGTACCTGCTGCATTTAGAATTGCACTAACAGAAGTTATAGCCCAGCCAGGTATTTGAGGATAGTTTGCTACTAGATTTGCAAAAGGTGTAACTGGTTCAAGAGTCAATAAAATCATAGTTGTTAAAGTTAGAGTGAAAATAAGACTCAAGCCTACAAGTGCAAAAAATCTATTTTTTAAACTCAATTCCATAATTAACACCCCCTCCCTTGCTTATATGCCCATATTATACAAAAAAAGGATATTAAATAAATGGGTTTTTTATACTGTATTTTATTTCTCTGCAACGAAAGATTTAGTATTATTTTGATGAAATATGAGGAAAGGTAGTAAAATTACTCGAGAATTAATAGCTTATAAATCGTATTTTTTATATTGATAATGACATTACTTCAGTAACTAGCTATGAAATACAAGATAAAATCACTAAATATAATTGGACGAAAAAGCTTATACAAGACAATAAACAATTAATAAGACATAAGAAAAGCGGCTCTCTTTATAGAGGCCGCTTTTTCTTATGAATGCTGTTTCTTTACCACATTTCCGCCAATCACTCCGCCAATGACCAGCACCCCTCCGAGGAAATGATACCAATCAATCGTTTCGTGTAAAATGAGAACCCCGGCGGCGACCGTGATAAACGCGGATAAATTGTTAAAGATGCTGACCTTTGCCGCTTCTAGATGCGAGAGTGCATAGTTTGATAAATACGCCGTGAGAAGCGATGAAAGAATACCTAAAAAGAGCATCGACCATACAAAGGACGCTTCTGTAAATGGGCTGAAAAACTCCGGCAATGAGCCATTGATCGAATGCCGGATAAGCGCAGCGGCATTGAAAAAGACAAAGCCAAAGAAGGTCATCACAAAGGTGAGTTCGATCACATGGAATCGTTTTGTAATCACTCTAGCAAACACACTATATGCACTGGATGACAAGGCTGAAAGTAAAATCAGCACATAGCCGATGAAGTGAGAATGCTGGACATCAATTCCCTTCATGACAAAGAGAAGCATCACCCCGCACACAGAAAGAAGGGTAAACAGCACTTGTATCCATGTCGCACGTTCCTTTAAAAACCAGGCTGCCAGCAGCATCGTTAAAATGGGAATCGTCGCTTGAATGATGCCAGCCTCTGAAGAAGATGTATACATCAAACCCCACACTTGAAAAGCAAAGAACAAAACAGGATAAAGCAAGGAAAACGGTACGATGTATATGAGATCACGCCATTGAATGGATATGCGATTCTTCTTTCGTAAAAATGGATACAGCAATAGAGCGGCTGCAAAGGAAACAGTAAAGCGGTGTGCCAATAAATCGATTGGGTTTGCTGATTCTAATGCTATTTTGACAAACAAAAAGGAAAAACCAATGATAGAGGCGTATGCGATCGCGGCAGCATACGCTTTTTGTTTTGAAATATTCATAACGTGACTCCTTACATGAGCATGCATGCTTCAAATGAATTGACCGGTTCTGTTCTTTTATCGTAATCGGATCATCTAACGTGTACAATAAGAGAACATGATATCTGTACCGGTACAAGGAGGAAAAGGCGTGAGGAAATATGATCAGCTTGTCTTGAGTTTAAAAGAAAAAATGGATTCAGGGGAGTACAGCGCTGGAATGAAAATTCCCTCCATTCGCCACTTAGCGGCTCAATATGCAGTGAGTAAAAGCACTGTCATCAAAGCGCTAGACACATTGGAGCGTGAACATCTGTTGTATTCTGTAGAAAGAAGCGGCTATTATGTCGTGAAAACGAAGCAATCAGCAGGTAAGCAGGATGGCACATGGATTGATTTTGCTTCCTCTGCACCTGATCCCGTTGTGTTTCCGTATGTCGATTTTCAGCACTGCATCAACCAAGCGATCGATTTGTATCAAAACGACTTATTTATTTACGGCACAGCCAACGGTTTACCATCCCTGCTGCCAGTCATTTCAAAGCGATTAATGGATTATCAAGTGTTTGCTCATCCAGAACAGATCGTCATGACCTCTGGTATTCAGCTCGCGTTATCCATTTTAAGCACCATCCCTTTTCCGAATGGAAAACAAACCATACTAGTCGAACAGCCGGGTTATCACTTATATATCCAATATTTAGAGAAAAACCAATTGCCTGTGCGCGGAATTCAGCGGACGGAAAAAGGGATCGATCTTATCGAATTAGAGCGTATCTTTCGAGAAGAGGAGATTCGTTTTTTCTATACGATGCCACGATTTCAAAACCCGCTTGGAACGAGTTTATCAAAGCAAGAAAAAAGAGCGATAGCAGCCCTTGCTGAGAAATATGATGTCTACATTGTTGAGGATGATTATATAGCAGATTTAGAATTCGACACAAAAAGAGACCCGATTTATTCATACGATCAGGCAGGAAAGGTTATTTATTTGAAAAGCTTTTCGAAAATCATTTTTCCGGGGCTGCGAACAGGAGCGGTCGTCTTACCAGAAGAACTGATTACTCCTTTTAGCGAACACAAACGGCTCATTGATATCGACAGCTCCATGCTGTCCCAGGCAGCTTTAGAAATATATTTAAAAAGCGGGATGTTTGAGCGGCATAGAGACAGAATGCGGGCGAGCTATCGAAACCGCTCCAAGCAGCTCGTGGCAAGTTTAAAAAATGATCAGAGCGCTTATCAGCTGGGAGAACAGGAGCCAGCTACCCATACACATATACGTGTCGACCGGTCGATTCCAATGAACCAGCTCATTCAGCAGCTGAAAAAGGCATCTATTTCCATTCAACCAATTGACCGCCATTACTTGCAGACTTATCAAAAGGACCCGATTCTTCAGCTGAACATCTGGCAGGTGAAAGAAGAGCAGATCACACGCGGAGTCGATCTATTAAAGACGATATTTCAGCAAATTACGCGTTATTAAAGGCGGGACAGTACATCACTGCAAGTGAGTCTCTCAACGCTATCAGCCGCAGCAGACTTTCGTGTGCATACCGCCATTTGGTAGGCAGGATCAATTGAATATGTTTGAACAAAGCAAGGCGTTTCATGATCAGGTAATGTCAATGCAGCCTGTCCATCCTCTGAAAGACGGGCTGTAAAGGACGAAAGACCATAGGATAATCCCTTTCCAGTCAGTTTGATAAAGGCCTCCTTCATTGACCATAGATGAAAGAAATAGGCCTCCTGCCGCTCTGCCGGTTGTGAGAGTAAATCCTGATACTCATCCGCTGAAAAAAATCGCTTGGCAATCGCCAGATCAATAGGTTTGATTTCCTCAATATCAATGCCAACAGGTGCATCATCTACTGCGCAAACGACCCAATCGCCAGAATGAGAAAGATTAAAATGAAAAGAAGGAATATGCCGGACGACAGGCTTGCCATTTCCCTCAGTTTCAAAAAGGATCTGATCCATAGGTAGATCGTACATATCATGAATCGTTTGACGAACCAGCACCTCACCTAACAAGGTTCTTCTTGCATCGATCAAAAAACGAAAGCGTTCAGCCGCTGCACGCTTTTCAGATGACACAAAGGATTTCAAACGCTCTATTTGTTGTTGTGAATTGATTTCATCTAAGTGTTGTAATTGGATAGCAAATAACTTCATAACGAACCTCTAATTTTTTACATTCATTGTACCATTGGAGAGTGACGTGCAAAAGGGTCCATTAACGTAAAAAAGACAGCGAGCCTCGCTGCTTTTACGTCTGTTTCATAATGTGTACACCATTCGGATCAATTGTCTCCATTTTATCAATATCCGTCACGACTACGTCGAGTAGGGAAAGACGTTCTCCTCTTTGCCAGTGAATGAGCTGATTCAAAGGTGATAGCAGCTGATCGACTTTAGGCGTCTGCGACAAATCAGCAGCAGCAATTGTCATAGCATGCAGCGCATCGTTTCCAGTTTCAATGACATCTGTACGCCGTTGTAATTCAATCCTTAAACGAAGAGGTGTCGAAAGAAACGTTCTCCGTTCCCCTTCTTGGACAGGCCAGTTGAATTCTTTAGCTTGTGCAAGCAGCTGATCATATTCTTCGTTTGAGACAAGAAAGCCGATGTGATCAAACAAGACTTTTTTACTATATCCGAATGTAATATTGATCTGACCTTTTCTCATTTCGATGATTCGAAAGGTCGGCTGCTTATCTCTAAAATCATCCCATGAGAGCGGGGGATGAAAGGAACCATCCTTTGTGAAACGTCCTTTTACCTCAAAGCCCAGCGAACGATATGTTTGTTCGGTCTCTTCAACAAAAGGTGTCCAGTAATGATAGTGGAAAAGCTGCAAAGGTCTCATCTCCTGTGTGTGAATATTCTGTTTATTTATTTTAGCACAAGAAAAGCCATTCTGTTTATAGAATGGCTTGTTATCATCTAGTCAGGGTTTGAACAGGTTTTTCGGCTGTTTTAGTAATAAGCAGCTGCAGGAGCCGTGTTGATTGCGGCAAGGAAAAACGAAGGACAAGACCTGTGAAGATCGCAGTCAAAATCGTTCCAATGCCAATCGGTCCGCCGAGCATCCATGCAAATAAAAGCACTGTTAACTCAATGCCATTTCGAACCCACTGTACGTTCAGTCCCGTTTTCGCTGAGATGAGCAGCATTAATGAATCCCTTGGCCCAGCGCCAAGATTGGCTGAGACATAAATGCCAACACCGTATCCAGAAACTACAACACCCGTAATAAATACATATAAAGCCGGTAAATACCCATGTGGTGCAGGTAATATCGCATTAAAGAAATCAATAAACACACCAATCAGCACCATATTCAGTAAAGCGCCGATCTTTGGAAATGATTTCGTGAAAATAGAAGTCAGTGTCACAATAAGTGCACCGATGATAATGGACCATTGCCCAATTGTGAGTCCAAAATGCTGAAACAGTCCGTAGTGGAAAGCGTCCCAAGGACCAATCCCAAGGATCTTCCCTTTCACTGTCAGCGATAGTCCAAAAGCTAGTACGATCAATCCAACAAAATAAAAAAACCAACGTAAAAGATGTTCCCGCTTCAAAAGCATTCCCTTCTTTCTTAAACACTCGATTTCCATCGTAACATACTCTCACACCCCTTTAAATGGCTTTGCTCAATTGTAATCGCTTACTTTTAAAAAGATGAAAAAAGGCTGTCCTCACCACGTGAGAACAGCCTTTTTTCATCATACTGGATTCAAAATCCGGTTTAAGAATTGTTTTGTCCGTTCTTCCTTTGGTCGTTTGAAGATTTCTTCCGGAGGACCTTGTTCGACGATGACGCCGCCATCAATAAAAATCACTTCGTCTGCTACTTCTTGGGCAAACTTGATTTCATGTGTGACAACCGCCATGGTCCAGCCTTCCTTCGCTAGATCCTTCATGACCTTTAAAACTTCCCCGACAAGCTCAGGGTCAAGCGCAGAGGTAGGTTCATCAAAAAGCATAAGCTCTGGCTGAATGGCAAGTGCACGGGCAATCCCGACACGCTGCTTTTGACCGCCTGAGAGCTGAAATGGATACAGGTCTTTTTTATCCTCAAGACCGACCTTTTGCAAGAGCTGAATGGCTTCTTTTCGAACCATTTCCTTTGGACGGCGCTGCACCTGGACAGGACCTTCCATTACATTTTCAAGCACTGTACGGTGAGGAAACAGGTGATAATCCTGAAACACCATTCCTGATTTACGGCGTAGCTTCAGCAGATCAGCTGATTTATTTTTTTTCGAAAAATCAATCGAGAAATCATCGAAGGTAAAGGAGCCGCCATTTGGTATTTCAAGTGCATTTAAACAGCGAAGCATCGTTGTTTTCCCAGAACCAGATGGACCGAGAATGGCCACAACCTGCCCTTTGTTGATCGAAAAATCAATCGACTTTAAAATCTCATTTTCACCAAAGGATTTCTTGAGACCTTTGACTGTTAGCATGTCGTTCCCTCCTTACCTTGCGACATATCGATCAAGTCGTTTTTCAATTTGATGCTGAACGAGCGATAGAATGAAGCAGAATACCCAATAGATGAGGGCTGCTTCCATATAAATAAACAAGATCTGATCCAAGTTCGCCGCAGCAATCTCCTGTGATTTACGGAACATCTCTGCCACGAGAATTTGGGAGGCAAGGGATGTATCCTTCACCAAACTAATGAATGAATTAGACAGTGGTGGAATCGATACACGCACAGCCTGCGGTAAAATCACGCGGACGAGCGTTTTGCGATGTGTCATCCCAATGGAATAACCTGCTTCCCATTGTCCTTTTGGAACAGACAGGACGGATGCACGGATAATTTCCGACGCATACGCACCTACGTTTAAGGAAAAAGCAATAATGGCACTTGGATATGGATCCAGTGTGATATTAAATGTCGGAAAGAAATAGAAAATAATAAACAATTGCACAAAAAGCGGCGTTCCGCGAACGGCCGACACATAGATGGAGAAAATCCATCTGAGGGCTTTAATTTTAGACATTCTCGCAAGAGCTGTCACAAGCGCGATAAAAATACCAATAATAAAGGCAATGATGGCGAGGGGAATTGTATAATAAATCCCCTGCATCACCATTGGCCAAAAAGATTGCTGAAGAAGATCCCAAGGAATGACGACTCCTAGGATGTTATTTTGTAACATCTTCACCAAACCATTTCTTAGAAATCTTAGCGAGTGTACCGTCTTTTTTCATTTCTTTTAATGCGCCATTCACTTTGTCAACGACTTCGCCGCTGCCTTTTCTGAATGCGAAATAAGTTTCTTGAGGATCTCCTGTTTCAAATGCAACTTTTAGGTTTTTGTTACCGCTTGTTTTCAAGTAATTCAATACAGCCAATTTGTCATTGAACGTCAAATCAGCACGTCCTTGCTGAATCAATTGAATGGATTGTGCAAGACCTTCAACGCCTTCGATCTTAGCACCAGCATCTGTTGCTAGTTTGTTGTAGTTACTTGTTAACGATTGTGCTGCTTTTTTACCTTTAACATCAGATAGTTTCTTGATGTCGTTGTTATCTGATTTTGTCACAACAATAGCTTGAGATGTCGTGTATTTATCAGAGAAATCGTATTGATTTTCACGGCCAGTTTTCCCAACTTGGTTCGCTACCACGTCAAAACGTTTTGCATTCAGTCCAGCAAACATACTGTCCCATTGTGTTTCTTTGAATTCAGGTTTTAAGTCAAGGCGTTTTGCTACTTCAGTGATGACTTCTACATCGTAGCCAGTTAATTTATCTGTCCTTTTGTCATGGAAAGTGAAAGGAGCATAAGTACCCTCAGTTCCAATGGTTAATACACCTTTATCCTGAATGGATTTCCAAAGGTCTCCTGATTCCTTAGACCCAGATTGTTTATTCGCGTTGTCGCTTGCACCAGATCCACATGCCGTGATCAATGCAACACAAGCGCCTAAAATAATGGCAAAGAACATTTTTTTCATTTTATTCCCCACTTTTCTTGTTGGTATTTACAACATATGATCTTACAGAGAAGCAACCTAAAAGTAAAGCATTTGAAACTAGCTTGAGCGAATCTCACCAACTTTATGCCCGCAACCCATTTCTTTCAAACCTAAAAAGTCATTCAGTTTATTTGTGCGAACATTACTAAAATAAAGACTTTGAGACAGTGACCATAGAAGGAAGCATATTTATTATAAAAGATGTATAATTAGTAGGTTGTTTTGAAAATGGAATGAATCACATGGAGACATGTTTTGATAACAGAGCATCTTAGAAGAAGGAGGGCATCATTGTGGATGTTGGACAAAATCAGCCTGATCAATTGAAAAGGGCGATGACCTCCCGCCATTTATTTATGATTTCACTTGGCGGTGTCATTGGGACAGGCTTTTTCTTAGGAACGGGCTATACGATTGGACAAGCAGGGCCAGTCGGAGCCGTTCTTTCATATATTGTGGGCGGATTGATCATGTATTTAACCATGCTGTGTCTTGGGGAGCTGTCGGTTGCACTTCCTGTGTCGGGGTCGTTTCATACGTATGCGACGAAATTTGTCAGCCCGGCAGCGGGTTTTGCTGTCGGCTGGATTTATTGGCTCGGCTGGGCGGCAACGGTCGCCCTTGAGTTCTTATCAGCAGGACAGCTGATGAGACGCTGGCTGCCGCAAGTAGATGTGTGGATTTGGTGTCTCATATTCGGACTCTGTCTTTTCTTATTAAATGCTCGGTCAGCGAAAGCGTTCGGGGAGTCGGAGTTTTTCTTTTCTACCATTAAGATTATTGCAATTTTACTATTTATTGGCGTAGGCGGAGCGGCGATGTTTGGGTTTATTGATACAACGAGCGGTGAACCCGCCCCATACTTCAGCCATTTTGTGAATGATGGGCTGTTTCCAAATGGCCTGCTGGCCGTTGTGGTCACGATGATTACGGTGAATTTTTCGTTTCAGGGAACAGAGCTGATCGGTATTGCGGCAGGAGAAAGTGAAAACCCCGAGAAAACCGTTCCCCGTTCGATTCATCAAACCGTATGGCGTACACTTGTCTTTTTCGTCTTATCTATTTTCGTCTTAGCCGGTATGGTGCCTTGGAAGGAAGCCAGTGTGCTGCAAAGCCCATTTGTTACTGTGTTTGAGAGAACGGGCATTCCTTTTGCGGCAGACATCATGAACTTTGTCATTATCATTGCTTTATTATCTGTTGCGAACTCTGGCTTGTATGCATCGACGAGAATGCTGTATTCCTTATCGAAGGAAGGAATGGCAGGAAAAGCATTTAGACGCGTCAATCAGCGCGGCATACCGATGAATGCCTTACTGCTCACCTTCCTGTTTACAGGGATTTCGCTGTTATCCGGTTTTTTTGCAGAGAAAACGGTATTTGCCTGGATCGTGTCCATTGCCGGAATGAGTGCCCAGACAGGCTGGATCACGATTACATTATCACAGCTTCTTTTCCGTAGAAAATATTTGAAAGCAGGCGGAAAACTGGAAAACTTAAAATTTAAAACGCCTCTTTATCCGGTGCTGCCAATCATTGCGATTACACTGAATACCATCGTGTTGGTCAGCCTTGCCTTTGATCAAGAGCAGCGCATCGGGTTATATGTCGGCGTACCGCTCATGATCATTGGATATGTTGTCTATCATCGCTATGTGAAAAAGCATCAGGCACAAAGTGAGCCGCTGAAGCTGCAAATCCATGGAGATGACGAGATCCGGTTTTAAAATCAAAAAACATTAAATTTAAGATATTTAAAAACACCTCTGATATCAATCTGAAGGTGTTTTTTTTGAAGTGATTCTGGAACTTCTCATAACTGAGCTGCAGTTCTCAACTAACAACAAAAGTTAGTTCATATCCTGCTGTTTAAAATCTTGTTGTTCAAAATGTTGGAGCTTATTCTGATATCCTACGTTATTATTACCCCAAAGCTTCTCGTAATCCCATCCTGTTAGCGCTTTCAAAACACTTCTTGTTTCATCATCAGCCTGTTCCATTGAACCATTATTCTTTAACCGATTAATTTCATTAATCATAATGGAATGAGTTTTCTTAGATAATTTAAATTTAAATGAAATAACTAAACTAATACCGACTAGCCCTACAGTTCCGAAAAACAGAATACCTACAATCCCATTTATTGCTGTCGTAGACTGTGTCGACGCGCTTGCAACGAACCCACTTTCCTGTAAAATAACTCCTACCAAGAATGTGGCTAAAGCTGTAGTACTCTTGCGTGTAAACGTCATAATACCTGCAAATATTCCTTCTCTTCTTTTACGAGTGACCATTTCATCTACATCAGGAATGAAAGTGTAAATATTCCATGGTATATAATATAATCCACTCTTTCCGATGCCTAAGATAACAGAGAAAGCATACAGCGCTATAATCATATAAGTTGGTTGTGTGAAGTATAAAAATATATAACCACTGATACATGTAATAATAGCAGTATAAGATATTTTCAAAGATGGCGCAGGACCTATTTTAATCACGAGCCAACCAAACAATATGGTACATACCATTTGAAGTAATGAACCAATAGATAATAAATCGGCTGCGAGCACTGCATCTTTATTTAAAGAAAACACAACAAAGTAGACAAAGACAGCGTTTAAAATATCCATGGCAGTAAACGAACAAATATACATCGTGAGGTGCTGACGGAAACTTCTAATTCTAAAAGTAGATGTTAAGTCAATGATGACTTTTTTTATGGATTCTATAGCAGGTACTTTTTCTACACCATCAGGTTCTATCATGTCTTCTTCTATTTTACGTTCCCATGTTGTTCTATGTGTAATTAATAATGCAGCCATAAAAATAAAGGTGAAGATAATCCCATTGTAAAGAAAAACTTGAGGTGAATCTTTTCCGAATATTTCGAATAATCTGCCTGGAATAAAGGTAGCTAAAAATGTTCCTAGTCCTGAATAGATTAATCTTATTGTTGAGAGCTTGGTCCGTGCATTAAAATCATTCGTCATTTCAGCTCCAAGTGTTTCAAATGGAATTAATACCATTGCTGCAAGGAATTCTAGCAAAATATAAACCGTTAAATAGTACCAGTAATTCATATCAGAAATCCAAAGAAGAGAATAAATAACCATCAAAGGGCTTCCAATTAGTAAAAAGAACCTGCGTCTTCCAAATTTTTTCCCAAGTTTTGTACGACCAAAATTGTCCGTGATATGGCCCATAATTGGGCTTGCTATCGCATCAATAATACGAGCAATTGCAATAATAGATCCTGCTTCAACAGGGGTAAGACCACAGTATGTAATGAAAAAATATAACATCCATGCGCCTATGATAGCGAATGCTCCCCCTCCAAATAAATCCATTGTTCCATAACCAATATAATTTTTGAGTGTTAGTTTCCTGTTCTCAGTCTGCATTCTTATTTCTCCTTTCCAAGCCTACTTATAAATTTAAAAAAACATATAAAATAAAGATGTATGACAAGGAAAAAAATAAAAATATTAAACACCTGAATACGCCATAAAACCTCCATCAACAGGAATTGTCACGCCGGTAACAAATGCTGACATATGATCATCAACAAGCCATAATAGGGTACCAAGAAGATCTTCCGGCGTACCAAACCTTCTCATTGGTGTGTTCGAAATAATCTTATGAGACCTTTCTGTATAATCTCCATTTTCATTTAGGAGAAGGTTTTTATTTTGTGAGGTTAAAAAGAAGCCCGGTGCAATGGCATTTACTCTAATTCCTGCCTCGGCCATATGAACAGCTAACCATTTGGTGAAATTTTCAATTGCTGCTTTTGCCGCGCTATAAGCAGGCACTTTGGTCATTGGAGAAGGGGCACTCATAGATGACATGTTGATGACAACTGCTCCCTTTTGATGAACCATATTTTTAGTGAAGATTTGTGTAGGAATGAAAGTCCCCATAAAATTTAAATCAAATACATTTTGCACACTATCTGTACTTAAATGAAAAAAAGTATTTACCTTAGGATTAGTAAGGTCTTCTGTTTGAAATATTTCGTTGGTTGTATTTGCACTGGAGTGGTTACCACCAGCTCCATTTATCAATATTGTACAATTGCCTAATTCCTCTGTTACAATCTTCTCGGCTTGTTCAACACTCTCTTTATTCAGAACATCACATTTAATCGCAATCGCTTTCCCGCCCATAAGGTTAATTTCTTCGGCTACCTTTTCACCTTTTTCGACGGTTCTATTTAAAATAGCCACAGACACGCCATGTCTAGCAAGTTCCTTTGCCATGGCGCTGCAAAGTACTCCACTTCCTCCTGTTATGACAGCTACTTTACCAGCTAAATCTTTATTTTCTTGTATGTTTACCATGTAGTTTCCTCCTTTGCTTCTTTTCGTACAGAATGTTTATTTTGTAAAGCATCCCAAGCTCCCCACAAATACATAATTCCAAGTGCTCTATCATAAAGACCATATCCAGGCCTGCATTGTTCATCCCATATGTGTCTTCCATGATCGGGTCTACAATAACCTTTGAATCCGCTTTCATAATAAGCAAGTATAATGGCTGAAACATCTACTGATCCATCTTTTGATCGATGCGATGTTTCAACAAAGTCCCCGTTATCATATACACGTACATTTCTTATATGAGTAAATGGGATTCTATCAATAAATTCGTGAATCATAGAAACTAAATCATTTTCTAAGTTTGCTCCTAAAGATCCTGTACAGAGCGTTATACAATGATGTGGGCTATTATTTAGTTGTAAAATTTTTCTGATGTTATTTTGGTTAGTTACTATTCGCGGTAGACCAAAGACAGGCCAAGGTGGATCGTCAGGATGAATAGCCATTTTAATATCATGAAGTTCTGCAATTGGAATAACCTGATCTAAAAAATATTTCAAGTTGTCCCATAAATCATCGTCTGTTACATTTCTGTAGGCTTCAAAAAGGTGGTGGAGGTGATTTAACCGCTCTGGTTCCCAGCCTGGCATGGTTAAACTGGAGTTCTCACTAATTTTATTTACTAAGTCTTTCGGATCAATATCTTTAATTCGACTATGTTCATAAAATAGAGCTGTAGAGCCATCAGGAAGTGTTTTATTTAAGTCTGTACGGATCCAATCAAATACAGGCATAAAGTTATAACATATGACTTTAACACCGACCTTTGCTAGCTTCTGAATTGTTTTCTTATAATTTTCTATGTATCGATCTCTAGTTGGAAGTCCGAGCTTAATGTCTTCATGAACATTCACGCTTTCAACCACTTCAATATGAAGGTTATGTTTATCAGCTAATTTTTTCATTTCTACAATTCTTTCTAGTGGCCACTCTTCTCCTGCGGGCACATCATGCAGTGCCCAAACAATTCCTTCCACTCCTGGAATCTGCTTTATTTGTTCCAGTGTTATCGTGTCGTTTCCTTCGCCAAACCATCTAAATGTCATCCTCATCTACCATCACCCCTAAAAATATAAGTAACAACCTATATTTATTTAAAATAATTTGGATATTCTTTCTTCAATAATTCTTTATCAACAAGTGCAATTTTCAAATGCTCTTCCATGATTGTTTCAGCTTTATCAGCATCTTGATCTTGTATAGCTTTGAAGATATTTACATGTTGAGAAAAAATATTATCCCAATTATAATCTGTTACTAGCCTTAACATGCGACTCCTATTAAAGTGTACATTCATCTGTTGAATAACTAACCATGTTTTTTCTTTTTTACACCGTTTGAAAATAGTTCTATGAAACTCCTCATCTAATTCAAACATTTTTTTATAATCTTTTTTCTTAACGCAAATTTTTTGCATACTTAAATTCATATCTAAATCATTAATCAACTCTTCAGAAGGTTCCTGACAGGCTAGTCTAATCACTGCCTTCTCGAGATGTTCTCGCATAAACCGTGCTTCCTCCACAAGGTTCAAATCAATTAAAGAAACAAATGTACCTCGTTGAGGATAGATACTTAATAATCCTTCTTGAGATAATTTTAAAAAGCTTTCTCTTACAGGAGTTCGACTAACATTAAATTGAATGGATATTTCTTTTTCAGAAATATTTGTCCCAGGTGGAAGCTTCAGGCTTAATATTTGATCTTTTAGCATATTGTAAACTTGTTCCCTCGTAGAGAGGTTTTGGTTTTTAAAATCGATATTCATTATTCTAATCTCCTTTCTCTAACATACTACCATACAAGTGCATTAGAATGGTAGACACTAATTTAATTTTTCTGAATATTTATCCTGTGAGCATTTATATAACTCTTGATGAATCTAACTATGTAAGCCATGATCAATCATAAAAGTGTGAGAGATTAAAAAGAAAATTCAAAAAACTATACAAAATTCAAAAAGATTGAGTTATAATGTTTTTGAGCTACCATACTAGTATAACTAGAATATTAATAGAACGAACGGTACTCTGATCTATCAGTTAGGTGAGTCATTAATTTTTTTGAAAGCGCTATCTCATTATTAGAAGTGAAAATTTATCTTCTTGCAGAAGGGAAAGATTGATATGACCAACATCGCAATTATAGGAACTGGATCTATTGCAACTGCCCATATCGAGGCTTATCTTGCAATGCCTGAAATCAGTAAGATTGTAGCTTTAGCTGATATTTATCCTGAAAAAGCAATGTCTGCAGCAACAAAATATAACCTAGAAGCACGAGTTGTCGCTAACTACCAAGAGTTATTGAATGATCCTACGATTGATGCCGTTTCCATTTGTACACCTCCTTATATGCACGCAACCATTGCCATCGATTTTCTTAAAGCAGGCAAACATGTCTTAGTAGAAAAACCTATGGCTTCTTCTCTAAAAGAATGTGACGAAATGATAAAAGCATCTATTGAAAGCCAAAAGCTTTTATCCGTTGTTGCTCAAAACAGGTTTATGACGCCCATTATGAGATTAAAACATGTCCTTGATCAAAACCTCATTGGAAAAATCGCTCATACTCAAGTTGATTCTTTTTGGTGGCGTGGTCATAGTTACTATGATTTATGGTGGCGCGGTACATGGGAAAAAGAAGGTGGAGGTTGTACACTTAATCATGCTGTCCATCATATTGATATGTTGCAATGGATGTTAGGATTGCCGACTGACATTTTTGCAGCAACTAGTAATACCTTGCATGATAATGCAGAGGTTGAAGACCTTTCTATTGCGGTACTTCGCTATGGAAATGGCAGCTTAGCACAAGTAACCAGTTCTGTTGTTCATCATGGAGAAGAACAACAATTGATTTTTCAAGGTGAAAAAGCTAGAGTATCTGTCCCGTGGAAAGTAAATGCTCAAATAGCTAAAGAAAATGGGTTTCCTCAAGAGAAAAATGATGAGGATTTAGAAAATCGTATTCAGGAAGCTTTTAATCAGTATCCGGAATTGCTATTTGAAGGGCATAAAGGACAAATAAATAATTTTTTAATGGCTATCAAGGGTAACCAGAAGCTTTTAATTGATGGAACAGAAGGAAGAAATACACTAGAACTTATTACAGCCATCTATAAATCTGCAAACCTAGGTGTTCATGTGCAGCTTCCTCTTTTAGCAGATGATCCTTTTTACACACGTGAAGGCATGCTCGCGAACGTTAAGCATTTTTATGAAAAACAAAGCAGTGTAGAAAATTTTTCAGACGATACGATAACCGTTGGAGGAAATTACGAGAAACTATGAGTCTAACGTTATTAAATTATTAAAAATAAACTGGAAGCTAGCTAGAGGAGGAACAATCATGCAGAAAAGTGATGGAATGAATTATGCTCCTAAGGGAAAAAGTGCCCCTGTCGTTACAGAAGGACAATTCGTAATGGCAGCTATAGGTCTTGATCATGGACACATCTATGCAATGTGCAATGGATTAACCGAGGCTGGGGCTACATTAAAATGGGTGTATGATCATGATCAGAAAAAAGTACAAGAATTTTGTAAGGCATATCCGGAGGTACAGGCAGCCAAAAGTGAGAAAGAAGTTCTAGAAGATCCTGATGTAAGGCTCGTGGCAGGCGCAGCCATTACATCTAAACGCTGTGATTTAGGGCTGCGTGTTTTAGATTATGGTAAGCATTATTTTACGGATAAATCACCTTTTACAACGTTAGAACAATTGGAGCTTGCTTGTAAAAAAACAGCTGAAACAGGGCTTAAATGGGCTGTTTATTATAGTGAACGTTTGCACGTGGAGAGTGCCGTATTTGCTGGACAATTGATTGAACAAGGAGCCATTGGAAAAGTGGTACAAGTTCTTGGAACTGGCCCACATCGTAGTAATGTAGAAAGCAGACCAAGCTGGTTTTTTGAAAAGGAGTATTATGGAGGTATTCTATGTGATATTGGTAGTCACCAAATTGAACAATTCCTTTACTATTCTGGCGCAAAAGATGCAAAAGTTGTACATAGTAAAGTGGGCAATTACAAACATCATCAATATCCAGAATTGGAAGACTTCGGCGATGCTACTTTAATTGCGGATAATGGAGCTACAAACTACTTTAGAGTAGACTGGCTGACTCCTGATGGCCTTAGCACTTGGGGGGATGGGCGTACATTCATTCTTGGAACAGATGGGTATATTGAAATTCGCAAATACGTAGACATAGCAAGGGATAAAACAGGAGACCATTTATACTTAGTAAATCAACAGACAGAGCAACATTTTTCTCTAAATGGAGAAGTAGGATTCCCTTACTTTGGTGAACTTATTTTAGATTGTTTAAACGATACTGAAAATGCTATGACTCAAGAACATACTTTTAAAGCCGCAGAACTATGCTTAATTGCACAACGAGACGCAATCTATGTAAATACGGAGTTTGAATTAAGTAAGATCTAAAAAAGTGAGGTGTTATTTTTGTTAATAACACCTTATTTCATTTAATTGAGATTTTCTAAACATAAGTATAGAGGTGACTATATTGTCTACATTCCTAAGCGAAGATATGATGCTTAATCACGAAAGTTCAAAAGTTCTTTATCATGATTACGCGAAAAATATGCCAATCTATGACTTTCATACGCATTTAATGGCTGATGATATTGCTACTAACAAAAAATATGAAAATATGACTGATATTTGGCTGAATGGAGATCACTATAAATGGAGGGCTATGCGATGGTTAGGTGTAGAAGAAAGATTGATCACGGGGAATGCAAGTGACAAGGAAAAATTCTTAGCTTGGGCCCAAACGGTTCCATATACAATAGGAAACCCTCTTTATCATTGGTCACATTTAGAATTAAGTCGTTATTTCAATATAAATGAGTTGTTCTCAGAAAAAAATGCACATAAAATTTGGGATATCTGTAATGAGAGATTAAATGAAAGTAACATGTCCACAAATGGAATTTTAGAAAAATTTAATGTAAAAGTTGTATGTACGACTGATGATCCAATCGATACTTTAGAAATTCATCAAATCATACGTAAAGATGTAGGAATTACTACTAGGGTCCTACCTACATTTAGACCGGATCAAGCTTTAAATATTGAACAATCAAATTTTGTGAATTATATAGAAAAATTAGGTGAGTCAATCAACGGCGTTGTTTTAACATATGAAAACTTTATCGCTTCATTACATTCACGAATTGATTATTTCCACGCGAATGGATGCAGAATTTCTGATCATGGTTTTGAAATATTTCCATTTTCACCAGCTACTGAACAAGAAGTGTCTTCTATATTTGTACGTGCGCTGCAAGGAAAAACACTATCCCAAGAGGATATCAATAAATTTAAAACAAACACTCTTCTTCACCTGAGTAAAAAATATCATTCTCTTCATTGGACCATGCAATTACACATAGGTGCTTTAAGGAATAATAACACACGAATGTTCAAGTTAACGGGAAAAGATAGTGGGTACGACTCTATGTCTGACTTCCACCTAGCAAGACATTTAAATGGTTTTTTGAATGAATTGGACAAAGATAACCTTTTACCTAAAACCATTATCTATAATTTAAATCCCGTTCATAATGCGATTGTGGCCTCTACTATAGGGAATTTTCAATCTTCTGATGCCAGAGCAAAAATTCAATTTGGATCCGGGTGGTGGTTTAATGATCAAAAAGACGGCATGCTAGATCAAATGAAAACATTATCTAATATAGGTTTGCTTAGCACTTTCGTAGGTATGCTTACAGACTCAAGGAGCTTTTTATCGTTCCCTCGTCATGAATATTTCAGAAGAATTTTATGCAATTTATTTGGGACTTGGATAGAAAATGGGGAGCTTCCAAGGGATTACGAATTTATAGGGAAAATAGTCAAAGATATTTGTTATCACAATGCCGTGAATTATTTTAATATTGAAATAAATGAGACAGTACCAATGAAAACGAATGAATCATGCAGTAAGATATAAAATTTCTATATGAAGGATGATTATCAATAAAGTGAAAAACTGGACATGATGTACTCATGTCCAGTTTTTTATTAATGAACGCCTTTCATCGCTTTCTTAATCACTGGTGTCAGTAATAGCATCACAACGCATAAAACGATGGCCAGCAATCCGATGATACCGAAATAGACGGTTTCTGGCACTTTATCAAACAGTTTGACTACTTGCGCATTGATCGCCTGTGCCATCGCATTTGAAAGGAACCAAAGGCTCATCGTTTGCGCTGAGAAGGCAGCAGGTGCGAGCTTTGTTGTCGCTGACAGTCCAACTGGTGATAGGCAGAGCTCTCCGATCACGACGAGGAAGAAGCTCAGAACGAGCCATAATGGGCTCACAAGTGTGTTCGGACCGGACATGTATGCAGGAATGATCATGATGATGAAGGATAACCCTGCAAACAGAAGGCCGAGTGAGAATTTAATCGGGGTAGACGGCTGTTTCTTCCCAAGTCTGACCCATAACCAAGCAAAGACTGGAGACAGCAGCACAATAAAGATTGGGTTCAATGATTGGAACCATGAAGACGCTAGTGTCATCCCAAGGAAATTCAAGTTTGTTCGTTGATCTGCATATGTCGCTAAAATGTTTGAGCCTTGTTCTTGAATCGCCCAGAACATCACGGCAGCAAGGAACAATGGAATATAAGCGAGAACCCTGGATTGCTCCACTGCACTCGTCTTTTTACTGAAATACATGACAATGAAATAAACAATCGGAATGAGTACACCAAGGGCACTGACAAACCAAGTGAATAGATTAATTGTGAGCGCGCCTGTTTGAATGCCAATGACAGCAAAAACTGCGAGCAAAATCACAACCAATGATCCGTAAATTTTGAAGTTCTTACGTTCGGCAGCTGATAATGGATTTGTCACATAAGTGCCGGCAAGACCAAGGTTCGGTTTTTTTGTGACTACAAATGTAATGAGTCCAACAAGCATCCCAACGGCAGCGAGTGAGAACCCGAGGTGGAAATTCACTTTTTGACCGAGTGTTCCGACAATTAATGGGGAGATAAAGCCACCCATGTTGATCCCCATGTAGAAAATACTAAATCCAGAGTCCCTACGTGGATCTGTTTTTGTATACAGGTCACCAACAATGTTTGAAACGTTTGGCTTAAGAAGACCTGTCCCAATAATAATCAGTCCCATACTAATAAAGAGCGCTGTTGCTCCGCTTGGCAAAGCCAAAATCACGTGGCCAAGCATAATGAAAACTCCGCCATAAAACACCGTACTGGACGAACCAAATACCCGGTCGGCGAGCCATCCGCCAATAACTCCTGACATATAGACAAGCGCACCGTAGACAGACATGATCGAATTGGCTGTCGTCTGGTCAAAGCCTAGACCGCCTTTTGTCACCTCTGTGTACATATAATAAATAAGCAGTGCACGCATGCCATAATAGGAGAAACGCTCCCAAAATTCAGTGAAAAACAGTGTGTAAAGTCCTTTTGGATGCCCAAAAAACCCTTTTTGAGGAACACTTTTAACAATTTTATCGTGGTCAATTGTAGACATGGCATAGATCCTTTCTTAAAAAAAGAGATATGAGAAAAATGATATTCTTGTATAGTTCTTGTGTCAATATAAAACTATTCTAAATCAGGAAAATGTTAGTTCAATAGGTGTAAAGACTCAAAAAGATGGAAAATTCATTGAAGTGAAAATTATCGGAAAGTTATTCCGAAAGAATTTATTTAAAATTTGAAGCAATGTACAAGCAAACCTTTACCACATGCATAGGATGACGAGAGAACATGTGTGAAAAGGAGTGATTTAGGTTGGGGGAATTGAATGAAGCTGATCTAAAAAAACCTGTTGTCAATGTACTAGATTTTGGCGTGATTGCTGACGGGAAAACGGATTGCACGGCCAAGCTCAATGAATGTTTAGAATGGACAAAAGCACAAGGGTATTCCCATGTCTGGCTGCCGAGCGGCACATATTTAATAGATGCGGTGTATAGAGGTGATTCATTTTTTCCTTTCCGAGGTGCAGGTATACGGGTGCCAAGTCATATATGCATTGAGATGGCGTCAGACGCTGTGATAAAGGTAAAACCAAATGATTCATGGGGGTATGCAGCCTTTTATATAGGAAAGGTTCAGAATGTGACCATCCGAGGCGGACGTATTGAAGGGGATCGTCATGAGCATGTATACAAGCCGCTCCCCTCTGAACGAAAAACCCATGAATGGGGCTTTGGGGTGTGCATTGAAGGTGCCTCCCATGTCGAGGTGAATCATGTCCACATAAAAAATTGTACGGGAGACGGCATTATTGTCAGTCCCCATGGTTTACTGACAGAGGGTGAACCATACTCGCCTGCTGCATCTATTGATATTTCTGGCTGCACCATCACAGATTCGAGACGCAACAATATTTCGATTACAGGCTGTGATGGGGTCATTGTGGAGGACTGTCTCTTGGAAAGAGCAGGAGTAAATGGGGTCGAGCCAAGAATGGGCATTGATATTGAAGGCTATGGAGAAAATGCCGTTAATATGGAAGAACCGCTGAATATTCAGATTCGAAACAACATCGTCAGAGGAGGTGCTGCGAGCTCCATCTATAACTTTAACGGTTATGGTGTGATCATTGAAGGCAATCATACAGATAGCAGTATCTCCTACGGCTTCTCCACCGAAACGATCATTGCCAACAATTTGATTCGTGCAGTAGGAGGAGGTGTTACAAAAGCAGGGATTACGAGCTTAGGTGTCTCACTTGGTCAAACGGAAAACAATGTGATTATTATTGGCAATATGATTGAGGGGTTTGAAAAAGGGATTGACGTGAGGGGAGACAGCGTACACATTACGGGTAATAAAATTAGTCTTTTTGAAGATGCGGCTGTGTCCGTTTATATGGCGAATCGTATTCTAATAGAAGGAAACCATATTGAATCAGGAACGAATACCGGAAAAAGGAGCGCCTCGCTGCGTATCTATCAATCGGATAGTGTCGTCTTTTCAAACAATACGGTCTATTCTGTTATCGATGCGGCCGTGGTGAGAGGAACGAATATCCTCATCCAGCACAATCAATTCAAAGAATTCAGCAGAGGAATCTGGGTGCAGGAAGGGGAAGCGGGGATCAACGGCAACCACTTTATTCAAGAAGGACACCCGGAGCTAGATTCTTCCTATACGATCAGTGTCACCGGAAATGCAAAGGCTTTCATCTGGCAGAATCGCTTTAAAAACTATCAAAACTACGCTGTATACAGCAGCACGACAGGGGCATTAGAAATTAAAGACAATTCCTTTGAAGAAACATCCTTATATGTGGTGATGTATATTAAAAATGGTTCACCACAAATTGGAGATAACCGCTTCTATTTGAATCGATCGATCGGACAGCCGACAGCAATCTTTATTGACCAGGCTTCGTCAGCTCGTGTGCTACGCAATAACATCATCAATCTATCTCCTCAAAAAGCGATTGCCGTCCGCACCGCAAATTCCACTCATTCTGTCATCGCTCACAACATGCTGGAACGCAGTCAATTGTTGACACATACCACAGACCGGCTCATCGGAAATATTGAGATTGATACACCGTCATGAGCGTTTGAAATCCCTTATTTTGGAGGTTCAGAAGGCGGTTGACAATCCTGTAAAAAGGGCATATAGTAATAATTATTTTTCATTTTTCGCAACATTTGCCCTTTTTTTATTAATAAAACCGATTAATTCAATCAGAAAAATGTATCTTCTAAGGACTTCAGTTTGATACATGTAGGATATAGAAAGGATGAAGAACAAGTGTCACAGCCGAAAAGGGAGCTCAAGCTAGGCGTATTCATCGCAGGAACTGGACATCACGTTGCCTCTTGGAGACATCCGAATGCAGTACCAGACGCAGCCATGAACCTAGATTATTTTAAACAATTAGCGAAAAAGGCAGAGGAAGGAAAGCTGGATTTGCTCTTTTTAGCTGACAGTTTATCCATTAATCAAACCTCTCATCCGAACGTATTAACGAGATTTGAACCGCTTACGCTGCTTTCATCGATTGCTGAGTCTACTTCAACCATTGGTTTAGCAGCAACAGCATCCACTACATACAGTGAGCCTTTCCATATTGCAAGACAGTTTGCCTCCCTTGATCATTTATCAGGCGGAAGAGCGGCATGGAATGTGGTCACATCTTCTATTGAAGAAACAGCGAAAAATTTTAGCGGAGAAGAGCATTTAGCACACCATAAACGTTATGAGCGGGCAGAGGAGTTCGTCGAAGTCGTCAAAGGTCTCTGGGATTCTTGGGAGGAAGACGCCCTTGTCAGAAACAAGGAAACAGGAGAATTCTTCGAATCTAGTAAGCTTCATGAGCTCCAGCATAAAGGTGAGTTCTTCTCAGTCAGGGGGCCTCTCAACGTATCACGTACGCCGCAAGGGCAGCCCGTGATCATTCAAGCAGGATCTTCCGAAGATGGTCAAAAGCTTGCAGCAAAAACAGCAGAGCTCATTTTCACTGCACAAAACGATCTCGAAAAAGCGAAGGAATTTTATCAAAGCTTGAAGGGGAAAGTAGAGGCTGCTGGCCGTGCTAGAGAGGACGTCAGCATCATGCCGGGTATCTTCCCGATCATTGCTGAGACAGAGGAAGAAGCCCGAGCGAAATATGAAGAATTACAGGAGCTGATTGTTCCTGAGATTGGACTGAGCATTCTGCAAAATTACTTAGGCGGGATTGATCTGTCTCAGTATCCGTTAGACGGACCGCTTCCAGAGATTGACCCGAGCACGTCAAATGCGGTAAAAAGCCGTTTTGATCTCGTGATGAATATGGCGAGAAAGGATAACCTGACCATTCGCCAGCTCTATCAATCAGTTGCCGGCTCACGCGGTCATAATATTTTCATTGGAACGCCGGAGCAGCTGGCAGATGTCATGGAAACATGGCTGGTTGAAGAAGCAGCAGACGGCTTTAATGTGATGCCGCCGCTCTTGCCAGAAGGGCTGGATGTGTTTGTAGACCGCGTCGTCCCAATCCTTCAGGAACGAGGCTTATTCAAAACCGATTACACAGGACAAACCTTACGAGAAAATCTCGGACTAACAGAGCCAAAAAATCGCTACACGACATAAGGTGAGGTGACTAACGTTGGGATACACGTTTCGTCTGGCAACAGAGGCAGATATAGAGGCGCTGCTTGAACTAACAACAAGAGCCTATGAGCCAATTCGTGAGCTCGGCATTCAGTTCCAAGCAGCACATGCCGATTTCGCTCTCGTTCAGAATAATGTACAAAAGAATCTTTGCTATGTGATGGAAGAGAACGGAGAGCTTCTATCCACCTTATCACTCCGTATGCCTTGGGGAGAGCAGCCAGGACCGTTCGGCGTCCCTCACATCTGGTGGTTTGCCTCAGAACCAGCCGCCAAAAAAGGGACAGGCTCTGCCTTGCTGGAATGGGTTGAAACCGAAGTGCTAAGGGATACACTAAAGGTACCGTACGTGTCACTCGGTACAGCTGATAAGCACCCGTGGCTCGTAGAAATGTATGAGCGCAAAGGCTATGTCAGAGCAGGAGAAAAGGATTTAGGCAAAGGTCATATCACGGTTTATTTAAAAAAACAATTAAGATCAGATATCACACAACCATAAGACGAAAGAAGGGTTTCGAACATGAAACACAAAAAGTGGCTAGTCGTTCTTTTTGCAGCAATGCTGGCAGTTTTAGCAGCTTGCGGCGGTAACAATCAAAGTGAAGGCAAAGACGAAAAAGTATTAAAAGTAGGCGCTACTGGACAAAGCTATCCATTTGCTTATAAAGACAATGGCAAGCTTGTCGGATTCGATGTTGAAGTAACAGAAGCCATTGCGAAAAAGCTTGGCTACAAACTAGACTGGCAGCTGAGTGAATTCAGCGGACTAATGGGACAGCTGACATCTGGTAAGCTCGATACGGTGTCAAACCAAGTTGCCATTACAGACGAGCGTAAACAAACATTTAACTTTACTGATACGTACGCATACGCAGGAACACAAATCATCGTGAAAAAAGACAACAACGACATCAAAGGTCTTGATGATTTAAAAGGAAAAACAGTGGCGGCGGTTCTTGGCTCTAACCATGCTAAAAACTTAGAGAGCAAAGACCCAGATAAGAAAATCAAGATTAAAACATATGAAACGCAAGACGGCGTATTAAATGAAGTGGCAAATGGCCGCGTAGATGCTTATGTCAATGGACGCAGTGTATTACTTGCTCAAATTGAAAAAACAGGTCTGCCGCTGAAAATCGTAGGCAACCCAATTGTGTATGAAGAAGTAGGCTACCCATTTGCGAAAGATAAAAAGCATGACAAACTAAGAGAAGAATTTAACAAAGCCATCAAAGAATTAAGAGAAGACGGGACACTTAAGAAATTGTCTGAGAAATATTTCAAAGACGATGTCACAGTGCCAATTAAAAAATAACAGCAGCGGCGGTGAAGAGCAGACATGAACAAAATTGATTGGCAGTATATGGTGACGGTTTTTCCGACACTGCTTCAATACTTGCCGATAACGATCTTCATGGCGATTGTCTCCATGGTATTTGCCATTATCATTGGTGTGGTATTCGCTCTTATTACGAAAAACCGGATACCTGTTTTATACCAATTTGCCAAGCTGTATATTTCTTTCTTCAGAGCGGTTCCAACCTTGGTTCAGCTCTTTCTCATTTATTTTGGTCTCCCGCAGCTATTCCCTGCGATGACCTCAATGGATGCTTTAACAGCGGTCATTATCGGATTAAGTATTAAAAACTCAGCATACTTAGCAGAAATTTTCAGAGCGGCTCTGAACTCAGTGGATGAAGGGCAGCTTGAGGCATGCTTATCTGTCGGCATGACAAGATGGCAGTCTTACGTCAGAATTATTTTCCCGCAGGCCATCAGAAATGCGATTCCAGCGACGGGGAATACCTTTATTGGTCTTTTAAAAGAAACATCTCTTGCCTTTACGATTGGCGTGGCAGAAATGTTTGCACAAGGGAAGATGATTGCATCGGCGAACTATAAATACTTTGAAACCTATTTAGCCGTAGGGATTGTGTATTGGGTGCTGACGATTATTTATAGCTTCCTGCAAGACCTGTTTGAACGAAAAATCAGCAAACCTTACCGGAATTAAGGAGGTGTGGACATGATCAAGCTCACCAATTTGAAGAAATCATTCGGCGACCTTGTCGTCTTAGACGGAATCAATCTCGACGTGCAAAAAGGGCAGGTTGTGGCCATTATCGGACCTTCTGGCTCCGGTAAATCCACCTTGCTGCGCTGCTTAAATTTATTAGAAACACCAGATGAAGGCACGATTGAAATTGGCGATGCGAAGCTCGATGCGTCTAAATATTCACGTAAAGAAGCCCATCACCTGCGTCAACAAACGGCTATGGTGTTTCAAAACTATAATTTATTTAAAAACAAGACAGCACTGCAAAACATTACAGAATCATTGCTTGTGACGAAAAAAATGACAAAGCAGCAGGCGAATGAAATCGGTATGAAACTGCTGAAGCAGGTAGGGCTAGAGCAAAAGGCTGACAGCTATCCAGTCACATTATCTGGCGGGCAGCAGCAGCGGATTGGGATTGCCCGCGCGTTAGCGGTTGATCCACATGCGATTTTGCTGGATGAACCAACGTCAGCGCTTGATCCAGAGCTTGTCTCAGGTGTGCTTCAAGTCATTAAATCCATTGCGATTCAAGAAACAACGATGATCATCGTTACACATGAAATGGCGTTTGCAAGAGAAGTGGCAGACCATGTGATTTTCATGGCAGATGGTCATATTATTGAGCAGGGGACGCCAACTGAGTTATTTGATGAAACGAAGAATGAACGGACGAAACGATTTATCCAAAAAGAAGCAGCGGCTGAAGAAGCATAAGCTGCTTTTTATTCTTTAGAGGGGTGATTGATAGTGAAATCAATAGGAAATGAAGCTTTAAACAAACGTTTAATCAACATTCGCCGAGCGCTTCATGAGCATCCAGAGCTGGCGTTTGAAGAATATGAAACGACAAAGAAACTGCGCCGCTGGTTAGAAGAGGAAGGGATCACTGTACTTGATTTCCCAGCCCTGCAAACAGGCGTTGTCTGTGAAATCAAAGGAGAACAAGAAGGACCGGCGATTGCTCTGAGAGCCGATATTGACGCACTTCCGATTGAAGAAGCATCTGGCGAACCATTTTCTTCAAAGGTACCGGGCAAAATGCATGCATGCGGTCATGATTTCCATACAGCTTCTATTTTTGGAGCGGCACTTTTATTAAAGGAGCGGAAACACGAAATCAAAGGAACGGTCCGTATTTTGTTCCAGCCGGCTGAGGAAGTTGCTCAAGGAGCGAAGCACGTCATAGAAGCAGGCGTTTTAGATGGAGTCGAGGCGATTTTTGGTATGCACAACAAACCTGACCTGCCAGTTGGCACGATTGGCATTAGAGAAAAAGCATTGATGGCGAGTGTGGATCGGTTTGAAATCGATATTAAAGGAACGGGAGGTCATGCCGGAATTCCAAATCACACAGTGGACCCCATTGCCATCAGCGGGCAGATGACAAGTGCCCTTCAGCAAATCGTCAGCCGCCGCATCAGCTCCTTGCATCATGCGGTTGTCAGTATCACACGTATTCAGGGCGGTACATCATGGAATGTCATACCCGACCGTGTCGAGATGGAAGGAACGGTGCGGACGTTTGAGCCTGAAGTAAGAGCGATGATTCCAGAGCTTATGAAACAAATCGTTAGCGGGATTGCAGAGGGATTTGGAGCAGAGGCTGAAGTGAGATGGCATCCGTATTTGCCTTCTGTCATGAATGATGAGCGTCTGACAAAGATAGTAGAAGAAACGGCTGGCTCGCTTAACTTACATGTCGTGCAGGCAGAGCAGTCACCGGGCGGAGAAGATTTTGCCCTTTATCAAGAACGCATTCCAGGCTTTTTTGTATGGATGGGGACCAGTGGTACGAAGGAGTGGCATCACCCTGCGTTTACTTTAAATGAAGACGCACTTCCGGTTGCTGCTGCCTTCTTTGCTGAGCTTGCCGTTCGGGCATTGGAGTCTCGATCATGGAATTAACAAAACAGTTGGCAGAGGCAGTGCTTTCTGCTGATCCGCTGCAAGATGAACGGGCCATTCAGATGGCTAGAAATGGCCTGTTGGATGCTGCGGCATCAGCGCTTGCTGCGAAAGAGGATGAAGGGATTCAGAAGCTGATGGCGCTTGTTGAAAAGGAAGGCGGAGCCGCTCAGATTCCTGTCATGGGAAAAGGGAGGGAGGTGAGCCGCCAATCCGCAGCAATGCTGAACGGCTACCTCATCCATGCCCTTGATTATGATGATGTGCACTCAGATGTGAGAGGACATCCAAGTGCGGTCATCATTCCGGCGCTGCTATCACAGCTGACAGACGGCAAAGGGTATGGCGAGCGGTTTTTAGCAGCCTACATTACAGGCGTTGAAGTGATGGCAAGACTTGGCGAATCCATCGGCAAAGCACATTATGAGCGGGGGTGGCATAATACGGGAACACTCGGTGCCATTGCGGCAGTGTGTGCGATTGGCTATTTGAAGCAGGTCACACGAGAAGAACTGATGAAAGCAATCGGCTTTGCCGGAGCGCAATCAGCCGGAATGCGAAAGCAATTTGGCTCTGATATGAAACCATTACAAGCCGGCTTAGCTGCTAAAACAGCCGTTTGGTCTATGGATTTAGCTTGTTCAGGTTTTGGCGGGAATGACTCGGTTCTTGATGGCGCACTTGGTTTCTTTTCACTCTATGGAGATCAGGAGCGTGCGGAAAGCCGTTTGCTAGAAGGCTATGGTTCTACATGGCGTATCGTTTCACCTGGGCTGTGGTTCAAAGTATATCCATTCTGCTCAGCAGCCCACCATGCGGCAGATGCGATCCAATCTTTAATGAAAGAGCGGTCTTTCTTGCCGGAGCAGGTAAAACAGGTCGATGTCATATTCCCGCCAGGCGGAGATGCAGCGCTTATTGAGCGGACACCTTTAACCGGGGAAGAAGGACGATTCAGTGTCGAATACGTCATCGCACTTTCAGTGTTTGGACAGACGCTTACGCTGGATGCCTTTACGAAAAAAAGCATTCCATCAGACATGCGGATATGGATGAAGCGGGTGAGCAGAGGATATGATCAAACGATAGAGCCCCATCCCGATGCTGTTCCAAAAGGACGCTTTACGATTGTGAAGCTCACCTTATCTGACGGCACCACCATCAGCAAACGAGTTGATGTACCTCAGGGAGCACCAGGCTGTGCGTTATCGAAAGAAGATATCATACAAAAGTTAAGCAGCGTCAGAAGCGCATCACAAGCACAGCAGATTTTACAGGCGGTTGAAGAGGGAAACGACGCTGCGTATTTGAAGTTGCTTGCATGATAAAAAAGCTCATCGATAGAGATGAGCTTTTTAAATAGATCTATCATAAACTGTCAGGAAGTTCTTTATATAAATATATGAGACTTCCTCATGAGTTAAAGAACCATAAATGACACTGTCCTCATCTTGATATGTTGTAAAGTAATGTTGAATCATAACTCAACTAACATCTTGACCATCTTCTGCAATTCCATCATAAAAAAACTCAGGTGATTCACCGCAGTATTAGTTCTTTCAAAAAGTATGAATAAAAGATGACCAAACGATGATAAGTTCATGAAAACAGTGGAATCCAATTGAGATTTGAGAGGGAAGATGTAAAATAAAGCTACATAAAGAAAAACAATGGCAGCAGCGGAGGCTGATGATGAAAATATTAATGATTGAAGATAATCAGAGTGTTTGTACAATGACGGATATGTTTTTTCAACGGGAGGGATTTCAAGCGGAATTCGTCCATGATGGTTTAGAAGGATTGAATCGCTTTCAGCAAGAGGAGGATTGGGATCTGCTCATCTTAGATGTCATGCTTCCTTCAATGGATGGTCTGACCATTTGTCAAAAGGTGCGCCAGATCAGTGATGTTCCGATTATCATGCTGACAGCAAAGGAAACCGAATCTGATCAAGTGCTTGGTTTTGATCTTGGGGCAGATGATTATGTGACCAAGCCCTTTAGTCCACTAACCTTGATGGCAAGAATTAAAGCGGTGAAACGACGCTTTGATCATACAACGACTCAAGAAAAGGTGAATGAGGGCGAACGGCTGGAGACAGCACATTTTCAGTTGGATAAGAAAACAAGGGAAGTTTTCCTGGATGGAGAGCGAATAGAGAACCTCACACCGAAGGAATACGATCTGCTGTGCTTTTTTATTCAGCATCCTCGGCAAGTATTTTCACGAGAACAATTGCTTGAGCATATTTGGGGATACCAATTTTATGGAGATGAACGAACGGTAGATGTTCATATTAAACGGCTGCGTCAAAAAATTGGGGACGGGCCTAAGCCCTTTTTGTATACAGTATGGGGCGTAGGGTATAAGTTCGATGAAGATTAAATATTTTTATCAGCTGCTGATCAGTCATCTTGGGTTATTGCTCATCGCCATTGTCATTATCAGCACCCTTTTATCTCATTTTGTGAAAGATATTGCCTATCAAAACAGAGTGAATGAAATGAGCTCCTATGGGAATGAAATCTTGCAAGATTATAAACGACTTCCTAAAAGCGAGATGACCTTTCGTCTGCGTCCATTTGAAGATATTCTTTCGACGAGGCAAATTCGTTTTTTCGTGTTTGATGAAAAAGGAGATATTCTCTCTCAGCAGCAAGAGATGCCGCCGCATGAAGTATTATTGACAAAGGATTTATGGGCCAAACTCTCAAAAGGAGAGCAAATCATTGACAAGCGAAGTGATTCACGCCGCCTTGATCAAGAGGCATCACTTGTGGCACTCCCTGTCATGGAGGATGGTAAGCTAAAGGGCGGAGTCGTCCTTATTGCCCCGATTCAAGGCGCTGAACAGCTCATCGCCCAAATGAATCGTTATCTGTATATCATCGTATTTGTGGCACTGACGATCACCTTTATTCTCAGCCTGTTCTTGTCTAAATTTCATGTGAACCGCATCAAAAAGTTGAGAGAGGCGACTGAAAAGATTGCGCAAGGTGATTACAACATCAAGCTTGAAAACAAACACCTTGATGAAATTGGCACACTTGGTGAAGATTTTAATATGATGGCCAAGCGTCTTCAGCAATCAAGAGAGGAAATTGACCGGCTCGAAAAGCGCAGACGCCAATTCATCGCAGATGTGTCTCACGAATTGAAAACACCGCTGACCACCATTCGAGGACTGGTGGAATGGCTGAACACCGCGGATGTGTCAGCAGAAGAGAAAGAGAAATGCTATGCCTTAATCACTGACGAGACAAAACGTATGCTGCGCCTCGTCAATGAAAATATGGATTATGAGAAAATTAGATCGAATCAAATTACCCTTCAGAAATTTCACTATCCACTCATTGACACATTTGAAGTGATGAAAGAGCAGCTGAGCCGAATCGCCGAAGAGAAAAACAATCAGTTGATCGTGGACGTTGATCCCAAGCTAAAGGTTTATGCAGATTATGACAGGCTCATTCAAATGCTTGTCAATATCACAAAGAACGCGATTCAATTCACAGAAGGCGGCCGTATTTACTTAAGAGGAAAACAAGAAAATCAAGAGACGATCATTGAAGTGGAAGACACAGGCATTGGCATTGCGCCAGACGAAGTCAAACACATATGGGAACGTTTTTATAAAGCAGATATCTCAAGAACGAATACACCGTATGGAGAATACGGATTGGGCTTGTCCATCGTGAAGCAGCTTGTGGACCTGCATGAAGGGCATATTGATATGAAAAGTGAAAAAAACAATGGAACAACATTTACCATTCGACTGCCGTTTCCAGAACAAAAGGGCTAAAATGAAGTTCATTTTAGCCCTTTTTGGTGAATCACCACTTATTCATTTTTTGTAAACGTCAATCCAATATGAGCAAGTGCCTGCGGTAAATCTTTCCGGATGGTGATGTCTTTAAACGATATATTAGATTGAATCGCACTTAAAGCAAGGTCTTGTTTAATGCCTGTTAAAACTGCCGAAATTCCTAAAAGTCTCAGCGTTTGTGCGTAGCTGACCAAATATTGAATGCTCTGTTCATTCAGGCTTTTTGTTCCCGATACATCAATAACCAAATGAGAGAGCGACAGCCTGTAGCTTTCCTGTAAAATGGTTTCCAAAATATGCTGAGCACGTGTCTCTTCGATATCACCAAGCAGAGGAAGCACAGCTACCCCGTCAACAACTGGTACGATCGGTACAGACAATTGCTGAATCTGCCTGTTGGCACGGTCTAGCTCGAGAACGTAGCTTAATAAAGAAGCCATCGTTTCAAACATATATACATGCTCTTCTGTGAACTGCTTTGGCCTCAAATCAAGTCCGCAAATCGTTCCGTAGTTCGTCCCATCTGTGAAATCAATGGGAACTCCAATGAACGAGCCGCCTTGGAGATTTTTCGTGACCTCTAAGTATTTAAAACGGTCATCTTTCGAAATGTCAGGGATCACAAGTGTATTCCGATGATCGACCGCAAGCTTGCAAAATGTCTTTTCGTAAGGAAGTTCTTCTCCTTCTTCAAGAAGCTGCTCGTCATGATTTAGCACCTTTACAATTTGATTGGTGTTTTGATCATTTTTAGCAATAAACAGTGTATTCACATCAATGAATTGACTCATCATGTTTAAAATACTAGTAGAAGCATCATGAAAATTGCGAAACTGTTTTAATAGTTGTTGACGAGGCATTGTTTTAGGACTCCTTGTAGCTCCGAGCATAGGCCGGAACGGTTAGTTGATTTGTCTCTATCATACAAAATCAAACGAGAAATAGATACACTTTAATGCGCAAAGAACTCGAATCGGCGAGAGGAAAAAAGACTGCCGGATCTTAAGATCTGGCAGCCTGCTGATTAAAGGGAGACAGGAACAGTAGACATAGAGAAAAATTCCTCATATAAGGCTCGCACAGCTTCTTTTTCTTGAGCCGCTTTGACGCCAAACATCATGCTGACCTCTGAAGAACCTTGATTGATCATTTCGATATTGACCTTCGCTTTTGACAGCGCCTTTGCCGCTCTTGCTGTTGTGCCAACATTATGACGCATCGCTTCTCCTACGACCATAATAAGCGAGAGATTCCGCTCTAAAACGACCTCATCTGCATCAAGCACGAGCTTCAATCGGTCTAGCAGCTCCTCTTCAATATGCTGCTCCTCTAGCTGATCCTGCCGTAAAATAATGGTCATATCGTCAATGCCAGAAGGAACATGCTCATACGTAAGCCCATATTCCTCTAATGTTTGCAGCACCTTACGTCCAAAACCGACTTCTCTGTTCATTAAATATTTGCTAATGTAAATACTGCAAAATCCATTGTCTGAGGCGATTCCAACAACCGGTCCATTTGTATGATCCCGCTGATTCACGATTTTTGTACCCTTTGCCGACGGGTTATTGGTGTTTTTAATCTGAACTGGAATGCCTGCACGGAAGGCTGGAATGAGGGCTTCATCATGGAACACAGAAAAACCAGCATAAGACAGCTCGCGCATTTCCCGGTATGTCAGCTCTGTAATCTCTTTCGGTTCATGAACGATCGTTGGATTGACAGCATAGACAGCATCCACATCTGTAAAGTTTTCATACACATCTGCCTTTAGACCGTTCGCCAAAATGGAGCCGGTAATATCGGAGCCGCTTCGCGAAAAGGTAACGATGTCTCCCGCTAGACTAAAGCCAAAAAAGCCAGGGAATATAATAATGCCAGAGCGCTCTCTTAATTTGTACAAATGATCATATGACTCCGGCAGGACTTGCGCTTGGCCAGGCTCATCGCTCACAAACAAACCAGCTTCCTTTGGATTCACATAATGAGCTTCAACACCCTGGTGGCGGAAATATGCAGCAATGAGCTTGGCGTTATTGTCTTCACCGCTTGCTTTAATGGCATCAAGATAGCACTCAGGGCGGGATGAATCAGCCTGTAATAATGTGTCTAGATCTTCCCTGATGGTATCGATAATGTCTTGACCTAATCCGAGTTCATCCGCTATTGAGGCATACCTCTCGATGACGGCTTCCTTTAAATCATGTGCTTCACCTAAACGTAAATATTGTTCACCGCAGCTAATTAATAGATCGGTGACCTTCGTATCCGTTGAATGCCGTTTTCCTGGTGCGGAAACAACGACTGCTTTTCGAGCTGGATCTGCTGTTACAATGTCAAATACCTTTTGCAGCTGCTTGCCAGATGCAAGTGAACTGCCACCAAATTTAACGACCTTCAATGCATACATCTCCTATAGTAAAAATTTTCTCACAAATTCAATAGTTCCTATTATCAACTCTTTTCCTTAAATTATCAAGGTTTTTCTTTTCTAGAAATACAAATGTATTTACAGAGAGGACGGTGCTGTATGATGATATAAAAAAAGAGCCGGCCATATGCCGAGCTCTTTTTCTTATGAAGAAGAGGAGGAGGAAGATATCTCCTGCTTCATCACTTTGTTATCACGTTTTGCCTTTAGAAAAAAGGAGAGAATGAGTCCAATGACCGCAATCAGACCAGAAATGAAAAATGACGTATTCATTCCATGAACGGCTGATTTTAATGGATTGGCCAATTCTGCATTTGCAGCAGAGCTGCTCATGATGGAAACAAGCACAGCCGTTCCAATGGAACCGCCTATTTGTCTCATCGTGTTATTCATCGCTGTCCCATGCGGGATCAAATGAGGCGGTAATGCGTTAATACCTGCCGTTGTCAGCGGCATCATGATCATCCCAACCCCGATTAAGCGAAGCGTATAGGCGACCGTAATGAGAGCGATCGATGAATCAAGGGTGAGCAGCATAAATGGCAGGGTGGTAACGGTGAGGATTGTAAATCCGCCTAATGCGAGCCCTCTTCCGCCGACTTTATCAAAAATCCGTCCGATAATTGGTGACAGGAGTCCCATAAAGAGAGCACCTGGCAATAAGATTAGCCCTGTATCAAGTGCAGACAGCCCTCTGACATTCTGCGTATAAAGCGGCAGAATTGTCTCTGTACCAATCAATAAAGCAAAGACAAGCATTCCAAGGAAGGTTGTTAAGCTAAAGATCGCAAATTTAAATACACCAAACTCAAGCATCGGTCTTGTTAAGTTCGACTGGCGCAGGATAAAGAAGAACAAGCTCACGGCGCCGACAATAAGTGAAATGAGGACAGTCGCACTCGTCCATCCATACGTGCCGACACTAGAAAATCCGTAAAGCAGCCCGCCGAAACCGAAGGACGACAAGATGACAGATAACACATCAATACGTGTCTCTCTTTGCTGCGTCACATTTTTCATTAAGAAGAAAGCAAGAATAAGGTCGATGATTCCGATTGGCAGTACAATATAGAACAGGGCCTTCCAGCTGAAGGAATCAACAATCCAGCCGCCTAGTGTTGGTCCAAGCGCTGGTGCGAACGAAATGACAAGTCCGACCATGCCCATCGCCTGCCCGCGTTTTTCTTTTGGGAAAATGGTTAAAAAGATCGTTTGCATCAGCGGCATTAAAATCCCTGCACCGGCTGCCTGTACGATACGCGCTGCAAGTAACACCGGGAAATTCGTCGCAAATGAAGCAAGAATTGTACCGGCTGTAAAGATGCTAAGTGCCGTTAAAACTAAAGAACGGCTCGAAAATTTCTCAATTAAGAAAGCCGTAATCGGGATGAGAATCCCGTTTGTCAGCATAAAGGCTGTTGTAAGCCACTGTCCTTTGCTGACCTCAATATTGAAGTCCTCCATGATATGTGGGATCGCTGGAATAAGAAGCGTTTGGTTTAATATCGCGACGAATGCCCCAACGAGAAAAATCCCAACAATCACAGATCGATTGTAAGATGTTGTTGATTGGTTCATGTTATCCCTTCTTTATCTATAAAATGATGCTTTTCAGCTGTGACACGTTTTGTGATAAAACGCTGTTTTTACCTAAATAATCGAGCAGTGAGCTGATTAAAAAGGTTCTCGGTTGGTCCTTTGATAATTCCTGATTGAGCAGCTCATACGCAGAGAGGAGATCATTTTTTTCTTCTCCGTTTGGCCATGAGTGAAGCTCTTGTTTGATTTTTGTTAAGTACGAATTGACAAGTTTTTCTTCGTCATATTCGTCCTGTGAGGAAAGCAAATAAGAGTTCATCAGCTCGTCTGTTAACACAGGTTCAATGGAACAAGGCTTTTTCGATACACGATCCATTACACCGATGATCATTTCGGCAGCAATTTCTAATTGGATGTTTTTTTGCTCAATCGCCAGCATTAAGATGAACTCTCTCATTAATCCATTGAGAACAATCACGAGATCCCAAACATAAGGAGCGACAGATTCACCATATGTGCTCAAAATAATGTCTCTGTGCCGCTGCATGATAATGGAGCGTGTCTCGCGTAAGTGTTTAATGACAATAGGCGAATGCTGAGAAAAAGCTTCAAAGGACAGCATGTTCAAAAATTTATGATTCTCTTTAAACTCTTCAAGCTCAAGCTTGATCTTCTTTGTGAATTTTTCCTTTTTGGACAGCGTCGTTTCTGAATGAATGATGCGGGAAATCTCTCTCATTTTGCGCTGATTGTATTTAATCAGTTCTAATAGAAGAGCTTCCTTTGAATCAAACAGTTTATAAATAGACGCTTTGGATATTTTACAGGCATCGGCAATTGACTGCATAGAGACACTCATATAGCCTTTTTGAGAAAACAATTTCTTCGAAACCCGCAAAATCTCTTCTTGCTTTTCGTTCATCTTCTTAATTCCTTTCCGAATCGGTAAAACCATATGGTCACAATGGAAACCGAGTGGTCACTTTTGCTATGATAACAAAACCAATGCCTTAAGACAAGAAAATGAACTTAAAAAAATACCCGTCTGTATGACAGGTATTTTATCCTTCCGCATGTGCGGCATATATTTTTGTTTTGCCGTGAAGTTCAACGACCAAAAGGTCTTCTCTCTCCTTCACAGAGTAAATAGCGGTCCCTTTTTGCAGCTTAGAAGCTGTACCATGTTCAAAATTTTTGGCGACTGTTTTCTGAATGACACCTACTTGCTGATGTTTTGTGACGTGTAAGGATGTCGTCCAATCTACATTTGTTTCATACACGGTTCCTTCCCATTGAAATAAATCTGCCTGCTGATCCATAGCTAATAACTCCTCCGCACTAGGTGGCTTTGACTGGTAATGATATTGGACTGACTGGCAGGCGCATAAGGAAAACGTGAGCAGCAAGAGCAATAAACTAAACCATATGTTACGTATCAAAATAGGTTCCTTCCCTTCAATACAGCGTTTCTTAAGTAATGGACGTGAATGAAGTTAAATCGTTACATGCCTAGTCAGTTCATGAGTTTTAGGTGAATGAGATTGTATGTTGGCACAAAATACGATACATTTATCGTATGACAAATCCAAACCATCCAAACAAAGAAGATATGAGACTGATTTCTGTGCTGCACGCATTGGCTGATCCAATCCGGTTAGAAATTGTCCGCTGCTTGGCAGAAGCGGGGGAGAGGACATGCGGCACGTATGAAATGAATATTGCCAAATCCACGCTTTCCCATCACTTCAAAGTGCTGAGGGAGGCAGGCGTCGTGAAAGTGAGAATTGACGGGAAGCACCGTTACTATTCTTTAAGAAAAGAAGACATCGAGACCGCTTTTCCTGGACTCATGTCATCGATTCTAGCTGTAGATAAAAAGCGGTGGTAAGCCAGCTGTCTATGAAGAACAGCTGGCTGTTTTATTTCCCAAAAATGGCGTCATACAGCCGTTTCACTGCCGGCTGAATATCCTCTCGCCTCATATGCGAGAAGCCGAGGACGAGCGGAACAAAGCCTGGCTGATGCCCCGGCAATTGCTCATCAAGGGTAAAACGATCCATACCGTACATTTTCAGCTTCCTTTCTTTCGCTCGCTGTAAAATCTCATGCTGCGTCCGATTTGAGCGGAACTCTGCGATAAAATGAAGCCCGGCATTTTCTCCAATAATCCGTACATTGTCAGCAAAAACCATATTGAGTTCTTCAATGAGCTGCTTCCGTTTTTCCTCATATAAACCATTCATTCGTTTAATATGCCGTTGATACGCCCCATCTTTTATAAAATGAAGAAGGGTGTATTGTGTAAAAAGATTAGCAGTTTGAATGAAAAAATGCTGTTCTTCCTTATAGCGTCTCAATAAATGCTGAGGCAGCACCATATAGCTTAGCCGCAAGCCCGGCAGCAATGATTTTGAAAAGGTGCCCATATAAATGACTTTGTCATATCGATCGAGACTTTGCAGCGCTGGAATGCTGTCTGTGCCATATTTAAATTCACTGTCATAATCATCCTCAATGATATAGCGCTCTGGCTGATCAGCTGCCCAGTTTAACAGCTGAATGCGCCGGGAAATCGGCATAATCACCCCTGTTGGAAATTGATGTGAAGGGGTAATGATCAACACATTCGGCTGTTTCTTATGAATGTCGCTCATCCGCACACCTTTTTGATCAATACCAATCGTTTCAATTCGGTGATGATTGTTTTTCAGCATTTGATAGAGCCGGCGGTAGCCAGGGTTTTCTAACCCATATATTTGATCGGCCGGAAGAATGCTTGATAACGAATGGATCAGTGACTGTGTGCCTGCACTTAAAATGAGCTGTTCCGGATAGCATTTGACTCCTCTCGCAAGTCCGATCAGCCGGGCAATCGTTTCTCTGAGCTCATACACACCTTGTGGATGCGGAAGCTCACCGAAGGCATCTTGGTGGAGATGGATCGCCTTTTGTTCGCTTTTCAGCCAGCTTTTAAATGGAAAGTTCGCTGTATCGACGGAGATATGTGAAAAGGAATACCAGTCGTCTCGTGCAATCGGTTCTTCCTTTAAATCTACAGGAAGAGAAGAGGGTTTTAGCTGACCAGATTCATGAAACGTTTCTAGTGACTCCACGAAAAAACCTTTGCGCTCAACCGAGTATAAATACCCCTCGGCAAGCAGCTGCTGATAGGCGCCATTCACTGAATTAACGCTGACGTTTAATGTATCGGCTAACTCTCGTTTGGACGGTAATTGATCGTGTGGCTGTAGGTTGCGATTTAAGATTTCTTCTTTGATTTTCATATAAATTTGATGATAAATATACCCGTTTTGCCCTGTTTGATCTAGTTGAATTGTCAGCATCTCACCATTCCATCCTCTCTGGTACCATGAAAAAAATGATATTGGTACTTTCTATCATACCAAAAAATATTCAGAATAATAAAAAAGGATATAAAGGGGATGGATGACAATGAGTCAAACGACAACAAACCGTTTTTCAACTGAAGAATGGCAGGGGAAAAGAGATCAATACGTCGCAAGAGGCGTGAGTAATGGCAACCGTCATCTTGCAGCGAAGGGGAAAGGAGCCGAGCTGTTCGATATTGATGGGAAGCGATTTATCGATTTTGCAGGCGCCATTGGCACATTAAACGTAGGACATTCACATCCAAAGGTCGTGGAAGCGGTCAAAGCACAGGCGGAGAGCCTGATTCATCCAGGTTTTAACGTGATGATGTACGAATCGTATATCGAATTGGCAGAGAAGCTTTGCCGCCTCACACCAGGAGACCATGATAAGAAAGCCATTTTCCTTAATTCAGGTGCAGAAGCTGTTGAAAATGCCGTGAAAATTGCCCGTAAATATACGAAAAGACAGGCCGTTGTGTCGTTTACAAGAGGTTTTCACGGCAGAACGAATATGACAATGAGCATGACGAGCAAGGTCAAGCCATATAAATTTGGCTTCGGACCATTCGCATCTGAGGTGTACCAAGCACCGTACCCTTATTACTATCAAAAGCCTGAAGGATTAAGTGATGCCGCGTACGACGAGTACATCATTGATCAATTCAATCAATTCTTCGTCGCAGCCGTTGCACCAGAAACCGTTGCTTGTGTGGTCATGGAACCAGTCCAAGGGGAGGGCGGATTCATTGTGCCATCGAAGCGTTTCGTTCAGCATGTCGCTTCATTCTGTGAGGAGCATGGGATTGTCTTTGTTGCAGATGAAATCCAAACCGGTTTTGCGAGAACAGGGAAATACTTTGCGATTGAGCACTTTGATGTGGTGCCGGACTTAATCACTGTGTCAAAATCTCTTGCAGCTGGCTTACCACTCAGTGGTGTCGTTGGCAGAAAAGAACTGCTTGATGCGGCAGATCCAGGGGAGCTCGGGGGAACATATGCAGGAAGTCCGTTAGGCTGTGTAGCAGCACTGGCTGTTCTTGATATCATTGAAACAGAAAAATTGAATCAACGTTCTGAACACATTGGACAAGTCATTGAGGATAAAGCAAATGATTGGAGACAGGCGTATCCATTCATTGGGGAAGTTCGCCGGTTAGGGGCAATGGCGGCAATTGAAATTGTGGAAGATCAAACAACGCGTACACCAGATAAAAAAAGAGCCGCAGCGATTGCAGCATATGCAAATGAGCACGGACTGCTTCTTTTAACGGCAGGGATTAATGGGAATATTATTCGCTTTTTAACACCACTTGTCATCACAGATGAGCTGCTTCACGAGGGACTAGGGATCATAGAGGACGCCTTCAAAGCACGCTAAACAACAAAGGGGGATGGTTGTATGCAAAAACAACAAATGGCAAAAACGATGTCGCAGTCAGACGTGCTGTTTTTGTCCATTGGTGCAATGCTTGGCTGGGGTTGGGTTGTACTTTCGGGAGATTGGATTTTAACAGCGGGCTTTTTAGGCAGTGTGATTGCCTTTGTGATAGGAGGCATTCTCGTGATCTTTATTGGACTCACGTATGCCGAGCTTTCATCTGCAATTCCAGAGACAGGCGGAGGGCTCGTTTTTGTCCAGCGGGCATTTGGGATGAAAGCAGCATTCGTCTCAGCATGGGGTGTATTGTTTGGTTATGTGTCTGTGATTACGTTTGAAGCTGTCGCTTTGCCGACCGTCATTGATTATGTGATTCCAACACAGCATGCTGGCTTGCTATGGAATATTGGGGGATGGGACGTGTATTTCACGTGGGTATTGATTGGATCTGGCGGTGCATTGTTTTTAACAGCACTGAATTACATTGGGGCTAAGCCTGCCGCCATTTTTCAGTCCGTGTTCACTGTGGCAATTATTCTGACAGGTTTTCTCCTTTTAGGCGGCGCAACATTTAATGGAGATTTTGCAAACCTTGAGCCGATGTTTCAAGGCGGGGTTGGCGGTCTCATGGCGGTATTAGTCATGATTCCCTTTTTATTCGTTGGGTTTGATGTCATTCCGCAAGTAGCGGCGGAGATTAACGCACCAAAAAAAATCATTGGGAGAATCTTGATTATCTCCATCGTGAGCGCAGTCGTTTTTTATCTGCTTATTGTCTTTGGGGTAGCAGCTGGGCTGTCAAAAGGACAGCTTGAAGCCTCTTCATTAGCGACAGCAGATGCGATGGTACAGCTTCTCGGTCATCAAGCGTTTGGAACAGTGCTGGTTATTGGCGGTGTAGCAGGGATTGTGACGAGCTGGAATGCTTTTATTATCGGTGCAAGCCGTATTCTATATGCTATGGCGGAAAGAGGTATGATTACCAAATGGTTTGCGTATATTCATCCAAAGTATAAAACACCGACAAATGCCATTTTATTTCTTGGAGCTTTAGCTTTTTTCGCTCCATTATTAGGGCGTCCTGCCCTCGTATGGATTGTCAATGCGGGCGGTGTCGGAATCATCGTCGGGTACTTAATAGTGTCCATTGCCTTTATGAGACTTCGCAAAACAGAACCTGAGCTGGAGCGTCCATACAGCATTAAATATTGGCGGACGACAGGTGTTTTAGCCATCGGACTGAGTCTTCTTTTCCTTTCATTTTACTTTCCAGGAATGCCGGCTTCCTTATCGTGGCCAGCTGAATGGATATTGCTTTTAGGTTGGGTACTCATTGGGTATATACTATATGTAATGAATCCAAGAACGAAGGAGACGGTAGAGCATGACAAACGAACTCAAAGTGTATAATCCTGCAACAGGAGAAGAAATTGCTTCAGTTGCTCAGCATACAAAAGAACAGGTCGAAGGCGCAATTTCCCGCTCACACAAAGCATTCAAAGCATGGGCCAAAACGTCAGCGCATGAACGTGCCAATATCATTCGCAAGTGGTTTGATCTGATGATTGAACATAAAGAAAGACTTGCGAAAATCATCACAGAAGAAAACGGAAAGCCATATCAAGAAGCATTAGGGGAAATCGTCTATGCGGCTGGTTATATTGAATGGTACGCAGAAGAAGCAAAGCGAATCTACGGCAGAACCATCCCGTCGCATACGACTAGCAAACGCCTTTTCGTCACAAAACAACCAGTTGGTCCGGTTGCTGCCATTACTCCGTGGAATTTCCCTGCGGCGATGATTACGAGAAAGGCAGCTCCAGCGCTTGCAGCAGGCTGTACGTTTATTGTAAAACCTGCTGAAGACACACCGCTGACAGCCATTGAACTAGTAAAATTAGGTCATGAAGCTGGCATTCCAGAGGATGCACTGCAATGGGTTGTCGGAGACGGAAAAGAAGTGGGTGAAATCTTCACAGATAGTCCATTGATTCGAAAAATTACGTTTACAGGCTCAACGCCCGTCGGAAAGCATTTGATCAAAAACAGTGCCAGCACAGTCAAACATGTATCAATGGAGCTTGGCGGTCATGCCCCGCTCATCGTAGACAAGGATGCAAATCTGGAGTTAGCTGTCAAACAAGCAGTGGCATCTAAGTTCCGGAATGCAGGACAAACCTGTGTCTGTGCCAACCGCTTAATTGTGCATGAAGACATTCATGAAGCATTTGCGCAAAGGTTCAGCAAAGAAGTAGAAAAGCTGAAAATGGGAAATGGCTTTGAAGAAGGCACATCTATCGGTCCAATTATCAATAAGCGCGGCTTTGATAAAATTGTTGGCCAAATTCAAGATGCAGTGGACAAAGGGGCGAAAGTTCTTGTCGGCGGCGATACGCATTTCGACGATGACAAGTCGTATTATTTCGTCCAGCCAACGGTTCTTACACATGTGGACCCTTCGATGAACATTATGCATGAAGAGACCTTTGGTCCAGTGGCTCCGATTACGACATTCAAAACGTTAGACGAGGCAATTGAATTAGCCAACGATACACCTTTTGGCCTTGCAGCTTATTTCTTTACAGAAAATTATCGGAACGGGCTCTACATTTCCGAACATCTCGATTATGGAATTATTGGCTGGAATGATGGCGGTCCATCAGCTGTCCAAGCACCGTTCGGCGGTATGAAAGAGAGCGGAATAGGGCGAGAAGGCGGAATCGAAGGAATCGAACCATATTTAGAAACAAAATATGTATCTATTGGTTTAGACGAATAAACGTGAAAAAGACTGTCAGAGGAATCTCGGCAGTCTTTTTTTGTTAAACAGCCGGTGGGAAAAGCTGATCCACCGTTTCTTTCGTTTCTTTCAGAATTTCATGTATGTAATCTGCAGATGCCTGCTCCATGCTGCTGAATAAAAGCCGTTCGACAGGCTGAACGCCAATAAAATTGAAGACTTCAGTATCAGTTGTCATGTGATGGGGAGAGGTGAAGCTCAAATTTGAATCAAGAAAAGTCCTCGGGGCATCGTGCGTGTTGATAATGACACCTTTTTTGTGCCGAAGCAGATTTTCAATCTCTCCATCCTCATTGATCTGATAAGCAAAACCCTCAGAAAAGACGCGCTCTACATATCCTTTTAGTATAGCCGGTAAGCCTGTCCACCAAATTGGAAAAATAAACGTCAGCACATCTGCTTGCTGAATCAGCTTCTGCTCTCTTTGAATGGCGATCGGCACATCACCGCATTTGATGGCAGCCTTTTCTGCAATGGTGAGCTCTGGCGAAAAACCTAGGGCATAGACATCACGAACAGTCACTTTATGACCATTGTTCAATAGAGTGCTCACAACAAGATCTAATAAGGTTTGATTTAAGCTTTGCTGGGGATGAGCAAATATGATTACATGGTTCATCTCATAGCCTCCTATGTGGTCATCTGTCTCATTATGTCACGGGGCTTTATCCTATTCAATCCTATATTGGTAATAATAAGTTGGGAAAATGGAAAATAATTGCTTCTTTATAGAAGAAAAAGCGATCGTTTCTAAGAAAACGATCGCTTATACAGCCTTTATTTCTTTCTAAAAGCAAGTCCAAGTGCAATCAGTGCCACGACTAGAGCAGCAATGGATAGACCAAGGACAAGTGGTGAGGAAGAAGCAGAGGCTGTTTCAGAGGCCTTTTCTTCTTTTGGTTTTTCTTGACCATGTGAATCCGTTACGGTATTAGATGCCACAATGTTTGTGATGGAATGAGGTTTATCAGCATCTTTATCACCAGTCCATTCAACGACCGTTCCATCCTTATAATATTGATACGCATCCCATGCAGCTTCACCAGCTTTTTCAGGGTTTTTCGCTACAAAAACGAATTGCTGAAATTGTCCAGCAAGCACACCTTTACCGGTTGCTTCCCAAGTCACTCTTGTCACCTTGCCATCTTTCTCTTCAGTTGACGTTTTCCAGCCAGGTACGGGCTCATATTGCTGGAATTCTACGCCTTTAGGAATTGTCACGACAACCTTAGTCGTTGGACTGTCACTTTCAGAAGGAACCTTTAATGTATAGGTCTCCCAAGCATTTGTCGCAGACGTATCAGGCTTGACTGTTACGTGCGCACTCACAGGAATCGCCAATAAAAATGAAGCGAGAAGCATTGGTAATAAAGCTTTAACGTATTTTTTCATATGTGATGAACTCCTTTTAGTTTCTTCTAATAAAGGTGGTATCGATATTCTTAAAAGAACCAGTTAACGCATGGATTTCAATTTTCCATGTGCCTTTTTCATTTAATAACAGATTTTCAGCAGAGAAATGACCATTTTTTAATCGTTTCAGCTGAAATTCACTTGGTGTCTCATCACCGAATAAAGCCACCTTATGAATCTTGGCTGTCACAGATTGAATATCAGTGATCGTTTCGCCATTCTTCTTTGTAAATGCCACTTCGAATGAGTTTTTCCCCGGGGCATTCGGGGTAATGCTCAAGGACACAATGTCACGATGCTCGACCTGATTTGCGCCAAAGAAAGGCTCAGGTGCAGGCGGAGGAGGGCTCGGAATATTAGTAAAGACAGCCGTTAATAACAAAATGGCGATCCCGATCATCCATTCAGCTCGTAAGGAAACGCTGCGTTTCTGCTTTTTTTCCCATCTCAGCATCAAGTAATGCATAAGCCCAAGCAGGCCCATGATGATAAATAAACCAAGCTTGATTAAAAAGGTGCGTCCGTATGATGATTGGAAAAGAGCATCAAACGATTGCAAAATAAAGATGGCATTCACAAATCCTGAAAACACAATGAGTCCAACAGAGAGCAGTGCCCAAGGATGAAATGCTGCTAGCGTATTCCGTATGAGCGGCTCATCTTCATTTGGCAGTTTCTTCATCAATAGAAGGACAATGGCTGTTAAACCACCGACCCAAATCGAAGCAGAGACGAGATGGATGAAATCAAGTGATGTTGTGAGTAATTTATTGTCTGTTGCGGCTGGATGTCCGATTTGTGCTTTCAACCAAAGCAGCACTGTGAATAGGAGCAGTGGAAACAGCCACACACGAAAAGAAGAGAAGTCCCCTTTTCTCATCGCCACAATTGTCCAGATGGTGAGAAGTACAAATGACGCCATCAGCATCATCCACAGACTACCGCCAGAAGTGGACGCAATCGTTTCTTGTAAAAGCGAAGGCTGAAATGCCCCAAAAAAGGACACGTCTGCCGCTGATTTTGTCTGAATCGGCAGCTGGAACACAAGTGCTCCGCCCATCATGATCAATGACAATGTCAAAAGCCGCTTCATTCGTTTCGCCAATACAGGTGAAATCGCAGTCTTAAACCAAAGCAGTCCAAACAAAATGGTTCCAAGGAATAAGCTAAATGACGTATAAAGAAAGGCTTTATCAATAGTTGAGGCCACATCAATGGATTCATCCGTTTGACCTTGCTCTAATTGGTCAAAACCGCCAGCCGCTTTTCCAATACTAAACGGAATCATGCCAGAGACAGAGTGTCCGTCCGCTGATACCGCATTCCACTGGATGGTGTAAATTCCTTTTGGTAAATTCTTTTTCAAAGCCGCTTCCATGATCTTTTGATCTTTAATGACCGTATCTCCTTTATCCACACGATCACCTTTTGCATTTAGCACCTTAATGGCATGAAATCCGCTTTCAATCCCTTCACTAAATGTGATCGAGACTGAAGGAGGCTGCTGATCCAGCTCTTCATTTGCCGCTGGGTTCGAGCTCACGACGTATGCGTGAGCAAATGCTTCTTTTGGAATGAAAAAAGCGAACATGACCATAAGAAGCAGAAGCCACTGACTATTTTTAAACAAGGTGAATAACCGCCTTTCTACCTATGAAAATGTCTCATGTATCAGAAAGAAAGCGGCAGTAAACTGTGAGTCACAGAAAAAACCGCTCTTCCTATTGTACCGCCCTCTTTAAAAGGTAAACGAAACAAACAGCAAGATGGTTCACTTTTTCTGTGTCATGTCTGCGCAGACATTTCTTAATTGAATAGGTTTGATCAATTTAAGCCTATTCGATTTAAGAAGAGGAAACAAGAAGAGACCATTTGAAAGTTGTGAAATTCCCATGAATTTTGCGTGAAAACAACGGCATATCAAGCTTTCCACCCATTATATGTTGAGATCTGACAGAGAATTCACATCATTTTTCAATTTTGTCACACACGATGTGACAAAGTGACATTTAGTTTCAATTGATGAGAAAGTGAAAGCGTTTTACGATAGGCATAAGGGCTTCACTGAATCTTGTTCTTATATCTTTTGACCTATAAAGCCCTAAATAAAGGGAGAGAAGAAAGGAGTTTTCATAGATGCAGGAAAAAAGCGGATTTCGCGTCAAAGTACAGCGCTTTGGAAGCTATTTAAGCGGTATGATCATGCCGAATATTGGAGCGTTTATCGCTTGGGGACTCATCACCGCATTGTTCATTCCAAGCGGTTATTTTCCAAATGAACAATTAAATACACTAGTTGGTCCAATGATCAACTACTTGCTGCCGCTCTTAATCGGTTACACAGGCGGGAAGCTCGTATATGACCATCGAGGCGGGGTACTCGGTGCAACCGCTACGATCGGGGTTATTGTCGGTTCAGACATCCCAATGTTTTTAGGCGCAATGATCATGGGACCGCTTGGCGGTTATCTCATTAAGAAAATCGACCAGCTGTTTAAAGACCGAATCAGATCAGGCTTTGAAATGCTGATTAATAATTTTAGTGCTGGTATTCTAGGTGCCATTTTAGTCGCCATTGCTTTCTACGCCATCGGCCCAGTGGTACTAGGTCTGAATAAAGCCCTTGCGGCAGGTGTAGATATCATTGTCAATGCACACTTACTTCCGCTGGCAAGTATCTTCATTGAACCAGCAAAAGTATTGTTCTTAAACAATGCAATTAACCAAGGGATTTTAGGTCCATTAGGAGTAGAGCAAGCGGCGAAGACAGGCCAGTCCGTTCTGTTCTTGCTTGAAACAAACCCAGGACCAGGTCTCGGTGTTCTTCTAGCCTACATGTTCTTTGGAAGAGGGACAGCAAAGCAGTCTGCACCGGGTGCGATTGTCATTCAATTCTTAGGGGGAATCCATGAGATTTACTTCCCATACATCTTAATGAAGCCAAAGCTCATTTTAGCGGTAATTGCTGGGGGAGCAAGCGGCGTTCTGACTTTTACACTGTTAAATGCAGGCTTAAAGGCTGTGCCGTCACCAGGAAGTATCATCGCTCTTATGCTCATGTCACCAAAAGGCGGCCACCTTGCCGTTCTAGCAGGTGTTGTCGTGGCAGCGGTCGTATCATTCCTTGTCGCTTCTGTCATTTTGAAAGCGTCTAAAGCAGTGGATGAAGATTTAACAGCAGCAACAGAAAAAATGCAAGACATGAAAGGTAAGAAAAGTGCAGCAGCAGCTGCTCTTACAGCACAAAAAGAAGGTGCTGAAGCAAACGAGCAAGCAGCATCTCCAGATGAGATCAATCCAGATGACGTGAACAAAATCATCTTTGCCTGTGATGCAGGAATGGGCTCAAGTGCGATGGGCGCATCCGTTTTAAAGAATAAAGTCAAAAAGGCAGAGCTTGATATTGATGTGACAAATACATCCATCAGCAACATTCCAGATGATGCCGATGTAGTCTTTACTCATAAAGATTTAACAGATAGAGCGAAGGCAAAACTTCCAGGAGCTGTGCATATTTCAGTTGATAATTTCTTAAACAGCCCGAAATACGATGAGCTGATTGAGAAATTGAAAAAATAACATGACGAAACGGGTTGAGTCCAATTTTTCCTAATTGAACTCCCCGTTTTGGTTGTTTTCTGATTTTCTATTCTAAAAAAGGTGTGTGATCTTTCATGAAACAAGTACTTTCAAAAGACAATATTTTTCTAAACGAACAAGCGGGCTCTAAAGAAGAAGCCATTAAAAAAGCAGGCGAAGTCTTAGTGGCAAACGGCTATGTCACAAGTGATTATGTTGACAAAATGTTTGAAAGAGAAAATATTTCTTCTACATTTATGGGCAACGGAATTGCCATTCCTCATGGAACAGAGGATGCGAAAGCGGCTGTCCTTCATTCAGGGATTTCCATTATCCAAATTCCAGACGGCGTTGAATACGGCGAGGGGAATATTGCTAAAGTTGTATTTGGCATCGCTGGTAAAAACAATGAGCATCTCGATATTCTTTCTCAAATTGCGATTGTCTGTTCAGAAGAAGAAAACGTAGAGCGTATCATTCATGCAAAGGATCAGGATGAACTGATCGCCATCTTTAACGAGGTGAACTAACATGAAGGCACTTCATTTTGGAGCAGGAAATATTGGCAGAGGGTTTATCGGATCTTTGTTAAAAGCATCAGGCTTTGAGCTCGTTTTTACCGATGTAAATGAAGCGATCATCAACGAGCTGAATGAAAGAGGAGAATACACGGTAGAACTCGCAGCACCAGGGCAGCAGCAAGAAGTAGTCGGTCCTGTGTCAGCTATCAATTCCGCAAAAGATCCAGCCGCATTAACAGAGGCAGTTGCAACAGCTGACCTCATTACAACAGCTGTTGGACCAGCCGTTTTGAACATCATTGCTTCGTCGATTGCTGAAGGTTTAAAACAGAAAAAGCCTGATCATATCATCAACATTGTGGCATGTGAAAATATGATTGGCGGCAGCTCTCATTTAAAGAAAGCCGTTTTCTCTCATTTAACAGCTGATGAACAAGAAGCGCTGTCACACACAGTTGGTTTTCCAAACGCTGCGGTTGACCGCATTGTCCCAATTCAGCACCATGAGGACATATTGAAAGTATCAGTCGAGCCATTTTTCGAGTGGGTGATTGATGAGACAGGCTTTATTGGAGACGTTCCTCAAATTGACGGAGCGACCTTTGTACAAGATTTGACGCCATTTATTGAGCGTAAGCTCTTTACTGTCAACACAGGACATGCACTAGCTGCTTATGTCGGGTACGAGAAAGGCGTGCAAACGATTAAAGAAGCTGTCGATACACAAGAGATTCGTCAAGTGGTCGAAGGTGCACTTCACGAAACAGGCAGTTATTTAATCGACACATATGGCTTTCAAAAAGCAGAACATGATGCGTATATTCAAAAAATCATCAAACGATTTGAAAATGCCTTTATCTCTGATGAAGTCACGCGTGTTGCACGCTCTCCGCTTAGAAAGCTCGGAGCAGATGACCGTTTAATCGGTCCAGCGAAAAAGATCAGACAGCCACAGTATTTAATTAAAGGAATCGTGGCAGCTTTGGCTTACGACTTTACTGATGATGAAGAAGCTGTTCGTTTGCAGGCATTACGAAAAGAAAAAGGCATTGAAGGTGTGCTGGAAGAGGTATGTGGACTCTCGCCAACAGACGATCTTTATCAAGCCATTCTTAAAGAAGCAACTCGATAATTTGAACATCCCTTTCCAACGTGCGAAAGGGATTTTTTTCTATGACTTTTTTAATACTTTTCCCAGCTTGACGATATATAAAGTAAGGGGGAATTTGTTTATGAAAAAGAAAGCGCTTGCTTCAAGAAGTGTATTTTTTCAATTAATGTCTGCCATTATCGTGATCACGATTTTAACGGGCGGACTTGTTGGAACTACGGGATATTTGTTAGCGAAACATGTATTAATTGATGCAGGGAAAGCAGATTTAAAGCACATCGTCAGCGGAGCGATGGCCACACTTGAACAGTTGAATGACCGTGTGGAGAAAAAAGAACTGACGCTTGAGCAGGCGCAAGAACAGGCCCGCCTTTACTTGAGCGGACCCAAAAATGACAACGGGAAGGGATACCAATCTCAAAAATCAGATTTTATCTATAAAAATAAAGGCTATCTGATCGCATATGGCACTGACTACTCAACCCAGGTCCATCCGGTCAACGACATCGGCGTCATTCCAGATAACACGACCAATCGTCAAAAAATGGTCGCTGGTGCCAATGCAAAAGATGAGGATGCACACTATGTGACCTATATGGATAAGGACGATGCAACCGGCGAAGAAAAGGAAAAGCTTGCCTATATGAGCCAGTTTACACCGTGGAATTGGAGTGTAGGCATCGCTGTCTTCCAGGACGAATTTTATAAAGAATTAGAGCAGATGAAGCTCTATATTATTCTCATTACAGCGGGTGTCGCCCTTCTGAGTTTAGGCGTCTTTTATTTAGCTGCCAGAGGAAAAGTCAGACTGCTCAAGCAAGTCACTGCTGCTTCAAAGGAAATTGCGGCGGGAAATATTGAGCGCACGAGCTTAAAGGAAACAACGGATGAAATCGGACAGCTGGCAAAAGGCTTTAACCATATGTCAGGCGAGCTCAGAACACTGGTGAGCGGTTTACAGGAAACAAGCAGTCAGCTTGTGGAATCAGCGACAGATTTATCGGCGATATCTGAAGAAACCTCAGCCAGCAGTGAAGAAATTGGACGAGCCATCGGAGACATTTCGACTGGAACACTTCATCAAGCATCTGATCTTGAAGTAGCCAATCAACAAATGACCCAGTTTAATCAATCTATTGAGAATGTGAAAGAACAGAGTGATCAAATTAAACGGATTTCCGACCAATCGAGTCAATCATCACAGCAGGGCCAGCAAATCGTACAGCAATTAAAACAATCGAATGAACAATCGATTCAGGCGTCTCAAGGCATTAGAGCAGGAATCGAGCAGTTAAGTACAAAAGTACAGGATATCTCTCAAATCACAGATACGATTGAAAGCATTTCAAATGAGACCAATTTACTGGCACTGAATGCCAGCATTGAAGCAGCACGTGCAGGAGAGCACGGCAAAGGCTTCTCAGTTGTGGCGAGTGAAGTGCGGAATTTAGCTGAGCAGACAAAACAATCAGCCGTTCAAATTCAGCAAATGATTCAAGGCATTAAAGAAGAAACGACGGCAACAGCCGGCATCATGTCAAGTACAATGGATCGTTTTGCCGAGCTGGATGAAGCGGTGCATGCAACAGAACACGAATTCAATGCCATCTCTACATTGATTTCACAAACCATCGTTGAAACAAACGCGATGGCAAAAGAGCTGAATACACTGCTGGAGCAAAACGACCTTATCACAAAAGCCATGCAAGGCGCAGCCCATATTTCTCAAGAAAACGCAGCGGCGATCGAAGAAATCACTGCTTCCACAGATGAACAAGTAACAGCTATCTCTAATGTGGCAAAAGCAGCAGAAAGACTCAATGAACTTAGCATGCGATTGAATCAGGACATTGCGCGTTATCGACTATAATTCATTTTGACTATGTGGTACTATCAATTTAATTAAAACCTTGCTCACGCAAACAAAAGGAGTGTTTCAGTCATGAAAAAGAAGATATTGATGTTCTTGCCTTGTGGCTATGGATACTCCACTGCTGTTTTCTTTGAAGGTAGATAGAAATTGGTGAAGTCTGTCTACAAAACAAAGAAACTAGCAGAAAAATAAACGTGAGTGAGGGACATAACATGGAAAAAATCACGAGAAAAAACCCAGAAAGTATGCCGAAACCTGTTGGTAACTACAGTCATATCACAAGGGTGCCAAAGGGTGCAGGATTATTTGTTACATCGGGTCAGGTAGGGACAGATATAGATGGGCAGATCCCATCAAGCTTAAACGACCAAGTAACGAATACGTTTGAAAATATCAAAAAAATCCTTGAATCAGAGGGATTGAATGAAGAACATGTGATCAAGGTCAATATATGGGCAACAGAAGAAATCGACTGGGACCATCTATATCCTCAGTGGGATACGATTTTCAAAACAGCTTACCCATCAATGACGGTTGCTTATGTATCAGCTTTAGGATGGCCGGAGCTGAAAATTGAAATTGAACTATGGTGTGCGGATATATGATTCAAAAAAAGAACAGTGGAAACTGTTCTTTTTTACTTGAGCCGCTTTGTAATCCATCCAGCAAAGAATGTAAAGACGGTATAGACAATAACCCAAATGAGAAAAGATTCATTCCCGCCAATATAGGTGAACATGAAGATCATGCTCGCTAACAGCACAATCAAAGTAGGCATCCAAACATTCTTCAAAAAGAGCGTACCGAAAATGCCAATCAGCACAGAGATAATAGGAAAGCCAAATACAATGAATAGAATAAAGACAGCCATACGACTAACTCCTTTTAACAAGTGTTTACATCAAAACATATAAGACCGACGCAGCCATGTGTGGAAGTGCAAAAATGATCACAAGAAAAGCCGTATCAAGGCGCCACAAGCGGTGTTCTTTTGTTTCAGAATGATAGGCTGCTCGTGTCTCTTCTCCACTTGTCCAAGCGCCCATTAGCACCCCAGATATCACGACCCCAATAATAGAGATTCCGCCGCTGACAAACCCAATCCATTCAAGGTGCTGCAACAGGATAGCGGCGCTGCAAATCACAATCATTGAGCAAACACCGACGAAAAAAGCATGTTTTTTTCTCATTCTGGTTCACTCCCTTCAAAGACAATTAGGAGATCGCATCACATATTTCAATGAAATGACCATCAGGGTCAGACACATAAGCGACTGTTTGACCCCATGGTTTTTTTGCAGGTTCCTTGATGATGGGTACCCCTATTTCTTTCATTGATGCAATCGTTTGATCCACATCATCCACAACAAAGCCAATCTCAAACGTTTGAGACGCTTGATTTGCTTCTGGGACAGACAATCCGAGTGCCTCTTTGACATCCTGTCGTGAATTAATCGATAACGTCACGTCTCCAGTTTCAAACTCAACATAGGATTCAACCCTCAATTTTATTGGAAAACCAAGTACATGTTGATAGAAATGAATACTTGCCTCCACATCGTTTACATATAGAATGGTATATTTCATTTTCATGTGAAAAACTCCTCTCTTCATATACGTGTCAAAAACGGAAAGGTTTCCCACTCATTGTACCATATAGGATATAAGGTGTATTTCATACCAAAAAAATCAAAATAATTAGCTCAATAGTCTTGAAAAACAAAAAGTGGTGACATATGATAAAAATGTAAAATTAGAAAAAATAGGGGGATTTTACATGTTGAAAAAAATCATGGTAGCTGTCTTGTCTTTAGGTCTTTTACTAAGCTTTACACAAGTCGACTCCCACACAGCAGATGCAAAAACGGTCAAGTCTTACAAAAACTGCACAGCGCTGAACAAAGTATATAAAGGCGGCGTAGCAAAAAGCAAAAACACGAAAAACAAAGGCGGAAAAACAAAGTACAAGCCTTATGTATCAAAAGCACTTTATCAAAAAAATATGCGGCTTGACCGAGATAAAGACGGCATTGCGTGTGAACGCTAAGCACCTGTGAAAAGACCTGTCACAAGGTCTTTTTTCTATGTGATCAAACTCGTCCCTTTGTGCCAGCTTCATCTTTATATTAAAATAAAGATAGTTTCAAAAATCGATACAAAGTGGGGTACTCAATTTGTCAACACAAGCTCATAAGAAAGACATCCGATTGATTGCCATTGATATGGATGGCACGCTGTTAAACAGTGAGCACATCATTCCAGAGGAAAATAAACAAGCGATTAAAGAGGCTGAAGCAAAAGGGGTCCATGTGGTCATTAGCACAGGACGGACACTGATGACATGCCGAGAGCTGGTTGAGCCGCTCAAGTTATCGTCTTACCTTGTGACAGCAAACGGAAGCGAAATCTGGGATTCAAACTTCCAGCTGATCGAACGAGATTTGCTGCATCCTGATCACGTCCAAATGATGTGGGATTTAAAAAATAGGTACGAAACCGATTACTGGGCTTCGACTGTGGAAAAGGTGTGGAGAGGTGAATTCCCTGAACGAATTCATGACCATGAATGGCTGAAATTTGGCTTTGATATTCATGATGATGACGTTCGTGAGGAAGTACTCAATACATTGAAAACAAATAAGCATCTAGAGATCACAAACTCAAGTCCGACTAATATTGAAGTCAATGCAGCCGGCATTAACAAAGCGGCAGCTCTTGCAAAAGTAGCAGAACGCATTGGCTGTACGATGGACAACGTCATGTCACTTGGCGACAGCCTCAATGATATGGCCATGATTCAAGAAGCCGGATTAGGCATTGCCATGGGAAATGCGCAGGAAGTGGTGAAAGAGGCAGCTGATTGGATTACGGCTCCTAATACAGAACACGGCGTGGCAAAAGCCATCCAACATTGGGTGCTGTCTAAATAGGATGCATTTTCATTACAAGAAAAAGTGAGAGGACTTTGCCTCTCGCTTTTTTGTTTACTCCTAGTTCTATTGTTATGTTTTCTGCCAATTTCATGTGCAGTCTATCCAAAGTTGATATAATCAATATAAATTCGAATATTCGGACTTTATATTCCGTATTTCGGAACAACAAGGAGGGGTTCTATGTATCAAGTGGATATTAACTGTGATTTGGGAGAAAGCTTTGGTCAATACACAATCGGTGCAGACGAACAAATCTTAGAATATGTCACCTCAGCCAACATTGCTTGCGGTTTTCATGCAGGAGATCCAACGGTTATGAGAAAGACGGTCAGAATGGCATTGGGTAAAGGGGTCAAAATTGGTGCACATCCTGGTTTGCAAGATTTGGCCGGCTTTGGCAGACGTCCAATGGCTATCTCTGCAGAGGAAGCCTATGATCTTGTCATCTATCAAATTGGTGCTCTATCAGCCTTTCTCAAGGCTGAGGGTGGCACGATGCAGCATGTCAAACCACACGGCGCCCTCTACAACATGGCGGCTAAAAATACTGAATTATCTGAATCAATTGCGAAGGCTGTGTATGATGTGGATCCAAACCTTGTGTTATTTGGTCTGTCAGGGAGTGAACTTGCGTTAGCAGGTGAACGGATAGGTCTGCAAGTGGCACATGAAGTTTTTTCTGATCGAACGTATCAAACAGACGGGACACTGACATCGCGCCGCGAACCACATGCACTCATTGAAGAGGATGAACGTGCCGTCCAGCAGGTCGTTCGTATGGTTCGAGAAGGCAAGGTTCGTACAGTTCAAGGGGAAGATATCGAGCTCAAAGCAGATACCGTCTGCATTCACGGAGACGGCAGCCATGCGCTTCAATTTGCAAAAACCATTACAGCGAAGCTAAAAGAAGCCGGCATTCATCTCAAGGCCTTTCAATAAAAATCGTCATCAAAGGGGGAAACAGCATGAAAAAAGAGAAAGTCAAACACATGAAGGCACCAAAGGGGAATCGGACTATGCTGATGGGCGCTGCCTTTTTAATGGCGACGTCTGCGATTGGACCGGGATTTTTAACACAAACAACCGTCTTCACACAGCAGCTTGCGGCTAGCTTTGGGTTTGTCATTTTAATCTCAATTTTATTAGATATTTTTGCACAAACAAATGTATGGCGCATCATTGCCGTGTCAGAAAAAAGAGGTCAGGATATTGCGAATATGGTGCTCCCGGGTCTCGGATATGTGCTGGCCTTTTTGATTGTCATTGGAGGACTTGCCTTTAACATCGGAAATATCGCTGGGGCTGGTCTTGGTTTTCAGGTGATCTTCGGTGTCGATCCGCGAATTGGCGCAGGGATCAGTGCTGTGATTGCCATTCTCATCTTTGTGATTAAAGAAGCTGGGAAAGCAATGGACCGTTTCACACAAATAGCAGGTTTTGTCATGATTGGTCTGATGCTGTACGTGGCGGTTTCAACAGCACCGCCCGTTGGAGAAGCAGCGCTCAGAACATTTGTCCCAGAAAAAATTGATATTTTATCAATAGTGACACTTGTCGGGGGGACAGTTGGCGGCTATATCGTTTTTGCTGGTGGGCATCGTCTATTGGATGCTGGCATTAAAGGGAAGGATGCACTTCCTCAAGTGACAAAAAGCTCTGTTTTCGGCATTCTTATTACATCTGTGATGCGTGTCGCTTTATTTTTAGCCGTTCTAGGAGTGGTCTCAAAGGGCTTGCAGATAGATCCAGCCAATCCGCCTGCTTCTGTATTCCAATTGGCGTCTGGAAATGTTGGATATAAAATGTTCGGCATCATTATGTGGGCTGCGGCGATTACATCCGTCATTGGAGCAGCATACACATCTGTTTCTTTCTTCAAAACCTTCTCACCAAAAATTGAGCAAAACCAGCGTGGCATTATCATTGGTTTTATTGCTCTTTCAACCCTTTGTTTTATTACGATTGGAAGACCTGTGAACATCTTGATATTAGTTGGAGCGATCAATGCATTGATTTTGCCGCTCGCCCTTGGCACATTGCTTGTTGCGGCTTATAAGAAAGACATTGTCGGAGATTATCGCCATCCTTTCTTTTTGACAGTGTCTGGTGCATTTGTTGTGGTCATCATGACGATGATGGGCGGCTATACCATCATCAATGAAATCCCGAAACTATGGAGTTGATTCAGATGAATGTCTATCAAACATATGAGCCATCACAGATGAGAGAATTGATTCGCGAAAAAAAGATCACAGGACCAACGGCTGGCTTTGCTGAGGGGTTTGCTCAAGCCAATTTAATGATTGTCAAAAAGGAACTTGCCTTTGATTTTCTTTTATTTTGTCAGCGGAATCCGGCTGCATGTCCCTTGCTTGATGTACTGGACCCGGGTGATCCAGTGCCAAGACGGTCGGGGCCTCAAGCGGATATTCGTACGGACTTTCCTAAGTACCGTATTTACCGAAAAGGGATTCTTGAAGAAGAGGTTACAGATATCTCTGCTTATTGGGAGGATGATATGGTTGCCTTTCTCATTGGATGCAGTTTTACGTTTGAGCACGCGCTTATGCTGAATGACATCCCTGTCCGCCATATTGAAGACAGTCATAACGTACCCATGTATCAAACGAATATAGCTTGTGAAAAAGCAGGAGACTTTCATGGCCCAATGGTGGTCAGCATGAGACCCATTCCGGCGCATCAGGTCACAAGAAGTGTTCAAGTGACGTCTCGATTTCCATCAGTCCATGGCGGTCCAATTCATATAGGGGACCCAGCGGTGATTGGTATTTCCGATGTGAACCAGCCTGACTTTGGAGAGCCATCTGTGATCAAAGAAGGAGAAGTCCCGGTGTTTTGGGCATGTGGTGTGACGCCGCAAGCCATTGTCATGCATACAAAACCCGACATTGCGATCACTCATGCACCTGGGCATATGTTCATCACAGATCGAAGAGATCAAAAGCTCGGTGTACTGTAGAAAGAGAGGTGTCCTCAAGTGGCTTTTTCAACGATAAAAGATTCCATCACCTACCACCCGCTGGGAGATGCAGCGATCGTCATCCAAGCTGGAGCTGACATACATGAGGAGATTCATGCACGTGTTGAGCAGCTGTTTGCATGTATTGAACAGCACCCATTTGAAGGTTATATTGAAGCGGTTCAAGCCTTTACAAACGTGACTGTTTTTTACGAGCCTTATACCGTTCATCAATCGGCCCAGCTTCAAACACAAGATCTGTCTCCGTACGAATGGGTCAAAGGCTATATTGAACAACTTCTTGAAGACAAATGGCAGGAGGGAGTTCAGATAAAGCGCCGCATTGTGGATATTCCAGTCTGTTACGGGGGAGCGCTGGGCCCTGATTTAGAAGAGGTTGCTCGTATCAATGGTTTAACGCCAGAGGAAGTCGTGCGTATTCACACTGCCGGGACGTATCTTGTCTATATGATTGGGTTTGCCCCCGGGTTCCCATTTTTAGGCGGACTTTCTGAAAAAATTGCAGCTCCGCGCAGACAAACACCAAGAATGTCGATTCCAAAAGGGTCTGTGGGTATTGCGGGGAAGCAGACAGGGGTTTATCCGATTTCTACACCAGGGGGCTGGCAGCTCATTGGACAAACCCCGCTGCCACTTTTTCGCCCAGACGAGGAAATTCCGAGTCTATTGAAAGCAGGGGACGAGGTCAGATTTGTCCAAATGTCTGAAAAGGAATTTTTCAGCATGAAGGAGGCAGAACGTTGAGTATTCATGTCATCAAATCAGGGATGTACACAACCATTCAAGATAAAGGGCGGCAAGGCTATCAAAAGTATGGCGTCTTAACGAGCGGCGGCATGGACCCGCTCTCACTTAGAATCGCCAACATTCTCACTGGCAACCAAGAAAACGAAGCCGTGCTGGAAGTCACGTTGATGGGGCCGGGTCCTGTGCTGACATCTGAGAAGGATCAGCTCATTGCAGTCACTGGTGCTGATGTAGAGATTGATATTGACGGAGAGCGGGCACCTTTATGGAAGCCGCTCTTTGTCCGATCAGGAAGCACGATCACCTTTGGTCTTTGTAAGAGAGGCTGCCGCGTTTATCTTGCTGTGGCAGGTGGAATTGATGTGGAGCCAGTCATGCAGAGCAAAAGCACTTATGTAAGAGCAGGGATCGGTGGACTGAATGGGCGTCCTCTTGAAAAAGGCGACGTTCTGCCCATTGGAGAGCCGTCTATCGTAGCGGATCATTTGTTTGATAGGCTAAAAAATAAAGTGAATCAGGCGGGATACGGCGCACCAGATTGGACAGTGAGTCACGATTATTTTTTGCCGCTGCGGAAATCGCCAGTGATTCGTGTGCTGGCAGGGAGGCATCTTTCTCATTTTCAAGAAACATCTCAAACCGCATTTTTTGAGCAGCCTTATCAGGTCACACCTCAATCAGATCGTATGGGCTGCCGGCTGAAGGGGGAGCCGGTTCATTTAAAAGAAAAGCTGGAATTGATCTCAGAAGCTGTCGCCTTTGGATCTATTCAAATCCCACCCGATGGCCAGCCGATTATTCTGCTGGCAGATCGGCAAACGACAGGCGGATACCCGCGTATTGGAGAAGTAGCGACTGTAGATTTGCCGCTTATTGCACAGGCGATGCCTGGGGCAAAGCTGTATTTTGAACAAATAGATCATCGGGATGCAGAGCAGGCGTTATTTAAGCAAGAAGCAGAACTGAGGGAGCTTACCGCAAGAATCAAGCTGGAAGCATTCTCGTTTAGAAAAGGTGAAGAAAATGCAAAACACAAATAAAACGGTTGTGAAATCAATGGAGATTTTGCGGCTGTTTATCGCTCACGATCAATTAACATTAAATGAAATGATCGAGCTATCTGGTATGCCGAAAACATCTGTCCATCGCATGGCGACCTCTTTAGTCGATATGGGGCTGTTAGAAAAGCAAGAAACAGGTGTTTATCGATTAGGCTTAATGTTCCTTGAATACGGTCAGCTTGTGGCGGACCGCCTTGATATTCGGAGGATTGCGAGGCCATTTATGGAAAGCTTACGGGATGAAGTGGGAGAAGCTGTACAGCTCATTGTTCGTGAGGGTGACGAAGCCATTTACGTCGAAAAGATAGAAGGTACGCAGCCTGTTCGTCTCTACACCGCCGTCGGTAGACGCTCCCCCCTATATGCAGGTGCCTGTGCGAGAAGTATTCTTTCCTTTTTGCCAGAGAGCGAAAGACTTGCCTATATTGACTCAATTGAGCTGGGGAAGATCGGAATTGGGACTATTACAGATAAAGAGGTTCTAAGAAACATGCTGGAAGAATCAAATGCGCGGGGATATACGTTAAGTTATTCTGAGCTTGAAAACTATACAGCGGCCATTGGAGCTCCTATTTTCAATCATCTGGGGGAAGTGGTAGCAGGTATTAGCATTGCAGGATTTGAAGCAGGCTATCAAAAAGAACGCTTGCCTTACTTAATTCAACAGGTGAAAAAAGCCGCCAGTGATATTTCGAGAGAATTAGGCTTTTCATCCGAACAAATAAAAAGCCAATGACCGTCAAGATCATTGGCTTTTTTGGGTGCAGTTATTAGAAAGTTTTTCCTAAAGCTTTTGCACGTTCGATTGCATCTGCTTTAATTTGCTCTGCTTTCGCAGGCTCAGCATTGTGACCTTCAACGATAAGACCTTCGAAAGAAGGAATTCCGAAGAAGTTCGCAATTGTACCAAGGTAACGGTGACCTGCTTCAAGTTCAGCAGCAGGACCTTCAGTGTAGTATCCACCACGTGCTTGGATGTGAAGAGCTTTTTTGTCTGTTAATAAACCAACAGGACCTTGCTCAGTGTATTTGAATGTTTTACCAGCTACAGCAACAGAGTCGATGTATGCTTTAAGAACTGGTGGGAATGAGAAGTTCCAAAGTGGTGAAACAAATACATATTTGTCAGCAGAAACGAATTGATCGCTTAATTCGTTTAGGCGAGCAACTTTTGCTTGCTCTTCAGCTGAAAGTGTATCGAAGCCAGCACCAGATTGAAGTTTGCCCCAGCCAGCAAATACATCTGCATCAATGTGAGGAATGTTTTCTTTGTACAAATCGATATGTACAACCTCGTCACTTGGGTTTGCTTCCTTATAAGATTCGATAAATGCCTTAGCAGTAGCCATACTGTAAGAAACTGTTTCATCATGCGGATGTGCAGTGATGTATAAAACTTTTGCCATGTTCATTCAATCCTTTCTGTTTCGGTTATTTTTTTAGCGTATCCCAAAGGTACGCTGAATATGTGGCATCTTTAATCATATTGGAATGCTATGAAAAAGATGTAACAAGCACAGTTACATAAAAACTGATATTTTCATTGTAATCACATTGTAGTTTGAAGTCAAGATATAAAGTCTCGAAATCAAGATAAAAAGTTTGTAAATTTTTCTGGAACACTTAAACACGCAGATTTCAGCGCAAAAAACCTACTCTTATTGAACAAAAAATCGTTCAATACCGCAAGTAAAGAGTTTGTAAATGCGCCGCATCTCAAAAAAAGATAGATGCCCTAAGTCATCTGCTACAAGCATCTGTTCTCCAAATTCGTATATATAAGAGAAGGCAGGAGAGAGTGAGGGATTAGAGTGGGACGATCCTATGTTGCGATTGGGGATTCCTTAACAGTTGGGGTGGGGGCACGTTTATTTGGTGGAGGATTTACTCAGCGGTTTCGATGGCTGCTTGAAAAAAAGACGCATGCACCGGTCGAGCTGTCTGTATTTGCAAAGTCAGGGTTAACGACCGATGAGATTTTACAGCTCTTCAAACGGTCTGAGGTGAGACGTTCCATTGCAGCTGCTGAAATCATCACCATCACAGGCTGCGCGAATGACCTTGTTAAAGCTGTTCAGCAGGATGAAGAAGGTGAAGATGAAAAGAAACTACTGCAAGCGGTCATGCATTGTCAGGCGAATTTTAGCAAGATGATTCAAGAAATTGCTCAGATCAAAAGAGGGCAGCATGAGCCCTATTGCGTATATCTCATGAATTTATATAATCCTTTTCCACAAATACCAATAGCCGGGCGGTGGCTTCAGCAATATAATCAACAACTTCGTTTGCTTGCTGCGAATCCGCATGTAGAAGTTGTGGATGTGTACAAAGCGTTTGAAGGGCATGAAAGAGCTTACTTATCGATTGATCAATTTCACCCGAATCCTAAGGGGTATGATGCAATGGCAGAAGCATTGTATCAACAATACTGTAAACAGCTGTAATCCGGTGGGATTGCAGTTTTTTTCATCCTTTTCAATAAATGACGGTTTCGATATGATAAAAGAAACGAAGGCGAAAGAGGTGTGCAGGCATGGAGGAGATCAATGCGTTTTTTCAAAAGATGACAGGAACGGCTTATGAAGTAGGAAAACAGCAGGCTCTCTGGCTGAAGGAGAACCCGCTGCTGCAGACACAATATATTCGAACAGAACCGGTAACACAACAGGCTGTGAAGGAAACGAAGCAGCTGATCCGTCCTTTTCTTCCTCAATTAGATGAAGAGATTGCTGGATTTTGTGATGAAATGCACTTAGATGAGCGTTATTTGACCTTTTTCTATTCATCGCATCTTCAGCCAGGCTGTTCCCATTGTGTGAGGCAGGGGAATAAGGCAGCTGATCAACAAACGGTCATGCTTCGTAACTATGATTTCTCCCCGATTTTTGATGATATGCGTCTTGTGACGACACATGTAAAAGAATCGGCATGTCATACAGGTTCGTCGCTGCTCTTGTTTGGCAGATCTGATGGAATGAATGAGCATGGTCTTGCTGTGACTTTCTCCGCTTGCGGTCCGCCGGTTGGCAATGAACCCGGTTTAAAGACTCCAGCAGTCGCCGGTTTACAGGTGTATCATGTGATTCGCTCTGTTCTTGAATCTTGTCAAATGGTCGAGGAAGCCATTCGCTCTATCCAGAAAATGCCCGTTGCCTCAAATGTTCATATCATGCTTGCGGATCGAAAAGGAGAGGCGGCTGTGATTGAAATCATTGATGGTCAAAAAAGGGTGAGAAGACCGGAGACAGGTTATATTGCCGCAACGAATCATCCGGTAGCTGATCAAACAGCAAAAGGGATGACCAAACATCATTCTATTGTCAGATACGATATGTTAATGGAGGCTTTAAAAGAACAACGATCAAATGATTCTCTTGTGAAGCTGTTCCAGACAGAATATCCTGATGGTCTAACTGTGCACAATTATGAAGAGCTGTTTGGAACGATGCGAACCGTCATGTTCCGTCCGGAAGAAGGCACAATCGATTATTGCTTTGGCTCTCCAGTTTACAATCCGACTCATTCTTTAAAAGCCGGGGGTTCACTGCCTTTCCATGAACAAAAGGTACAATTTCATCAAAAGGATTATGGACCGTCATTTTGGAGGAGTGTCTAATGATCCCTTGTTTATATTTTGTCACAGCCGCTGTGCCAAATTCAGATCAACTTAAGATTGCATCGCTCGTTGAAAGCGTTTTATATTAAGGTGTGACAATAGACCTATTTATACAGAAGGAGGCATTTCATGTACATAACGGCACGAGAACAGAAAGTCATTAAATACATCATTCAGCAAAATCGTTATGTCACCATTCGTGAGATAGCCGATTCTGTTCAGGTGAGTACAAGAACGATCCATAGAGAACTAAAATCTATTAAACCAATTTTGAAAGATTATCATCTTTCATTAGATAAACAGCCGGGAAAAGGCTTAAAGGCAGTTGGCGAACAGGAGGATAAACAGCGGCTTCTTGCTCATATGTCAAATGAGGATCAAATTGAATACAGCTCGGACGAACGAAAGCTCTTAATCCTATGTGCGCTGCTTGAAGCGAAGGAACCGGTAAAATTATACACTCTCGCAGCTGACTTGCAGGTAACAAATGCGACGATTAGCTATGATTTAGATGAATTGACGGAGTGGATTGCTCCATACGGTTTGCAGCTTATCCGCAAGCGCGGGTACGGCATTGAATTAAAAGGGCCGGAGGAAGCAAAGCGGAAAATTGTTGGCAATCTCATTGTCGACCGGCTCGACATTCAATTGTTTTTAGAAACGATTGAAATGAATATCAAACATCGAACGAAAGCAACGGAAAAGGTGTTTGGCGTTGTCAGCAGAGGTCAGCTGCTCAAGGTAGAAAGACTGCTCTTTCATTTGAAGGATCGGCTGTCACTTTCTTTATCTGATAGTGCCTATATCGCACTTGTTGTTCACTTAACCTATGCTATTGAACGTATTCAGCTTGGGGAAACCATTCGAATGGAAGAGGAAGAGCTGCTGGAATTAAAGCGGACGAAGGAATTTGAATCATCACTTCGAATGGCAAGAGCGCTTGAACGCATGTTTAATGTGGAGATTCCTGAAGCGGAGGTCGGATATATGACCATCCATCTTCGCAGTGCAAATCGTAGCTTTGGGGCAGAATATCGTATTGATGAAATCGAGCTGGATATCGCGCTGAGAACGAAAAAGCTCATTGATTTTATTTCAAATAAAACCGGCTATCATCTCAATGAAAATGATTCATTGTATGAGGGGCTCGTGTCTCATCTTGAGCCTGCCATGAACCGTCTAAAGGAAAAGATGAGAATCTATAATCCGCTCACACAACAAATTAAAAAAGACTACTTTTTGCTGTTCATGGCGATTGAAGAAGGAGTCGAGCGCTTCTTTCCTGAGATTGAATTTCCAGAGGATGAAATCGCCTTTATTGTGCTTCACTTTGGTTCAGTGCTTGAAATCAAAAAAGAAGAAACAAAAATTCATGCGCTGGTTGTTTGCTCAAGCGGAATCGGTTCCTCGAAAATGCTCGCCTCCCGGTTGAAAAAAGAATTGCCCGAGATCGCCAAATTCGATCTATCCTCCTTGATGGAGCTAAAGGAAATCGATGCATCGAGCTATGACATGATTGTCTCAACCGTTCCAATCCCATATGAGCATATCGATTACATTATGGTCAGCCCCCTCCTAAACGAGGATGATGCCATGCGTGTGAAGTCTCATATTAAACGGAAGATTCCTTATATCATCGAGAAAAAAAGAACAAAAGAATCTCCCAAAGAACTGGTGAAAGAAACCGTTAATATGATGACGATTGCAGAACAGGTGACGAATTATATGTTTGTAATTCGCAGCATCCTGTCCCGTTTTACCATTGAAAAAAGAAAGACGATGCCGAAGCATGATGAAACCATCAGGCAGCTGCTTCGTCAGCTTGAAGAGGAAGGGCTTATCATACATGCGGATGATGTGGTGAGCGGCCTTTTGGATCGTGAACAGCAAGGCGGCTTAGGCATACCTGGTACTGAATTTGCTCTTTATCATTTAAAGCATGCATTCATCAAGGAACCAATCTTTCATATTTATGATCTTGATCAGGCATACGAGGTTAAAAGCATGGATGGCGGGCAGCAGCAGATGTCACGAATGCTCATGATGCTGGCGCCGCAAGAGCTTGGCAAGGAAGGGTCAGAAATGTTTAGTCTGATCAGTTCATCCATCATTGAAAGTGAAGAAAGCATGGCGCTTTATGGACAAGGCACAAAGGAAGACATTGAACAGAAATTACATCAGCTTTTCTATCAATTTGTCAAAGAGGCAAAATGGTAAGAAAAAGGCCGAGAGCTTATTCGCTTCTCGGCTTTTTTGCTGTGACACAGACAGCAAGGGTAGGGCGAATTTCTTCATACTCAATAGAAAATTGGTCAAACCCTGCAAACTGCATGTCATTTAATATGTTTTCACCCATCTCTTTTGTCCGATTGGCGTCAGCTCCTTTTTCTCTTGGCTGCATGACAATAACGAGTGTTCCGCCTGGTTTCAACGTGTGATAAAGATTGAGTAAGCCCGTCTTTGGATCATCCCAAATCGTAAAATTGTTAACAGACAGCACTTTGTCATACTGCTCTCCGGGAAGGCGTGTTTTCTCGATTTTTCCGACATACAATCGGACCTGTTTGTCTTTTGCTCGTTTGCTGACGCGGGATTGTGCTTGCTCCTGCATGGTCGAAGAAGCATCCAGTCCATCAATGTGAAGGTTTTGATAATGCTTGAGCATATGTTTAATGCTGTAGCCAGGTCCATAGCCAATTTCCAAAATGTTTTCACCATCTGTCAAATCTAAGTGGCAGATGGCCCACTGATTCAATGCTTTATTTTCATTTGCCATAATGAGTCCAGCAATGCTTCCGAGCCAGCCTTTTGGTCTGCTAAAGGTTTTCGAAATGGTAGACAGCATGTGAGAACGCTCCTTTTTGATGATCATGTAACCGATTTTTCTTCTCTTCAAACATGCTGATTTTCGGGAACACATCTACACAGCTTCATGATGTTTGAGTGGAAAAATGAGGTGGTAATGAAAGGATACATCAACAAATCAAGGAGGAGCTTACACATGGATTTACGTGAATATTTAACAAATGGCATTCCGCGCCAAACGCAGGATCAGCAGCCAGGCAGTGAAAGAGAAATGAATCCAGCGCCGATCTTTGAGGATGAATCATATCAAGGTTCTGGCAAGCTAAAAGGAAAAGTGGCACTGATTACAGGCGGAGATAGTGGAATCGGACGGGCAGTATCTGTTGCCTATGCAAAAGAAGGTGCACATGTCGCCATTGTGTATTTAAATGAACATGAGGATGCAGAAGATACGCAAAAACGTGTAGAACAGGAAGGCGTCAAATGCTTAACGATTGCAGGAGATGTCGGTGACGAAGCTTTTTGTGAGAAAGCCGTAGAAAAAACAGTTGAAGCCTTTGGTCAATTAGATATTTTAGTGAATAATGCGGCTGAACAGCATCCGCAAGAACGTATTCAAGATATTTCTAGTGAACAGCTTCACCAAACCTTTAGAACCAATTTCTATTCCTATTTCTATTTTACGAAAAAGGCACTGGATTATTTAAAACCGGGAAGCTCCATCATTAACACAACATCAATTAACCCATATCGAGGTAACCCAGTGCTGATTGATTATACGGCGACAAAAGGAGCCATTAACGGCTTTACGCGTTCTATGGCACAATCGCTTGTGAAAGATGGGATTCGGGTGAATGGTGTAGCGCCAGGTCCAATTTGGACGCCGCTCATTCCATCTACATTTGATGAAGACAGTGTGGAAAGCTTCGGGGCAGAAACCCCAATGGGAAGACCAGGACAGCCTGTTGAGCATGTCGGCTGCTTTGTGCTGCTGGCTTCTGACGAATCGTCTTATATGACAGGACAGACACTTCATGTCAATGGAGGTTCCTTTATGAATACATGATCTACCGCGGCACCGCCCAGCTTTGATTGGGCGGTGTTTTTAGTATTTCTTGCGATTTTTCTGCACAGATATGACAGACCATACGATAATGCCTACAACAACTGCCGCAATGACAAGTGAACTCAAATGGAACATCGTTTCATGATGCATGTTCAACTTCTCCCTTCATTGAACCTGTTTTCTATAGCATCAGCTAGAAAGTATCTTTTTATGAAAAACACATTTCTTTGTTTAATGAATGGGCTGTCGTGGAAACCTACGAATACGGATGAAATTTTGAAGGAGTGAAACGATATGTCTCAAGAAGAATTAAAACAAAAGGTATTAAACCTGTTAGATGAACAAAAGGTCGGAACATTGGCGACTGTTGAACAGGATAAGCCGCATACTCGCTACATGACGTTTTTCCATGAAGGTCTAACGTTATATACACCAACGAGTAAAGAAACACATAAAGCAGATGAAATTGAAAAAAATCCGAATGTGCATATTCTCATTGGATATTCAGGCGAAGGACTCGGTGATACTTATGCAGAAATTGCAGGCACCGCAACATTAACCGATGATCCGGAATTGATCGACCGCCTTTGGTCTGATGAGATGGAGAAATGGTTTAAAGGAAAAGATGACCCGAATCTAGTGATTCTGAAAATTGATCCAACCTCCATTCGTTATATGAATGAAGGAAGCCGTACACCAGCAGAATTATCACTTTAACACTTGCATAAGCAGGGGGAATGTGTTAGAGTTTGATATTAAGTGTTGAAATAAGCAAATAAATAAAGAAAGTAAACTTTCTTTTTTCTATGACACAATGAGAAGCAATAGAGCTTCTACTTGATAAGAACGAGACGCTGTCAAAGCGAACAAACTTATTCTTTTCCTTCTGCACCCGCCCCCCTATATAAGCGGAAGAATGGAAAAAAGACGTTTTGATTTACAATTCACACTGGCACGGCTTCGGAGCCGTAAGGACGAATGAGAGGTAGGGCTTTCGTTGTCTTGTTATCCAGAACTTCCATGGCGTTTACTTTCAAACGTAGGTTCACTCGGAACACATATGACACACTGATATGATCGAATCTTAATTCATACACTCCGTAACGGAGATTAAACATTGATTATTTATTTGCATGAAAAGAGTAAGTAACAGGCTGCCATCTATTTGGCAGCCTTTTTCATTTGGTCAAACAAGAAGACCCCAAAACCAATGAGCCCAAGAAAAGGGAAGATGAAGATACAAACCAATCGCATAGCGTCCGCACCAAAAGGGTTCGATACTAGCAGCAGACCGATGAATGCACAGATGATCAGAGTGAATAAGGCGGGCTTCATGATCATTTCCTTTGCCCTTTCTTCTGATACCGCCAAATCCGTTCAATAAAAAAGAACATCACTGCAAACAAAATAGAAAACATGAACATATCCAGCAGTGTCACGCCTCTATTTGGGTGCACAAGACCAAACCAAACGAATTGCAGAACAAAAGAGATCGCAAAATATAGAATCAATTTTTTCATCATTTTCCTCTTCTCACTTATTTTTTTGACCCTTAAGCCATATCAGCCAAATGATGAAGGAACCAATCACACATGAGAGCAAAGTGACAGGCGGCAAGGTGTACCAGCTAGTCAGCCCCTTTACAAAACACATATAAAAAAAGAAAATGGAAATGGATACGAGTACCCATTGCTTGAACCAGCGAGGGACACGCAGCCACGCCGCTAGAATGATTGATGATAGCTTATCCAATGAGAGAACTCCTTTTTTGAATCTGATTGGATTTTATCGTAAACAACAAAGTTTGTAAAATATGGATTTCAGAGGCTTTGATGGTATTCTTCTAGCGTGAAACATTTTCGCTGTACTGACGTATAAGTGAAAGGAACCTCATGAAAGGAAGCGATCAAGTGAAAAGAATACCAGTCATCTTCCTCAGATATATTGTCTTCTTTATTCCAGCAATCATTCTCAGTGTCTTGGTGTGGAACCATTATCAAGATGATTTGTCAGATGGGAAAGTAACAGAGAATAACGTCAAAGGAATGTTCACATTTGATGAAGGCAAACGAGTGGTGAGTGCGGTATCAAAAGACCAGCAGCTCCATTTTGCAATGGTTGATCCTCAATCAGGAAAAAGAATCAGTGAATGGACCACAGAAAGTGATTCGTTTAATGAAATGCTGCCATCCATTCAAGGAAACAATCTCTTACTGGCTTTAAAAAATAAAGACGGGCAGCTGTTGATTGAGAAATTAACACCAAGCGGAGAAAAGAAAGAGCTCGTTCAAAATAACCTGCAGATTCCTTCATTTTTAAAAACGAATACATACCAATGGAATGGACGGCTCGTATTTACAGGAGAAATGGACGGTGCCGCTGCAGTCATCGGTGAGCTTAAGAATGGTCAATTTTATGCGCACAATCTCAATAAGCTAAAACTACCGGCAAGGCCTGTCTCCATGGATGTTGTCATGAATTCCTTTAGAGGGCAGACCCCTATTCCTATATTTGAAGTAGCCTTGAAAAATGATCAAAAGGCATATGTCAGCGGCATTTCAAACGAGAAGCATCAGCTTGGCCTCTATGTCTCAAAAAATGCTGAACCGTTTAGCCTTGTAGAAGATACAGTTGAGCAGCGGCTGCAAAAAACGATCGGATCATCACAAAACTTTGCTGTCGCCGTGGAATCGGAATATCCAAAAAGGGCAAGGAAAGTGAATGCAGAAGGAAGACTTGGAGAAGTCGTTCCAACACCAAAACCAATTTACCAAACGTATTTGTACCAGCTTAATGAGGAAGAAGTGTTGATTGCAGGCTCTACAGCAAAGGACGAAGCAAAAGGCAAACTGACTGGTTATATCTATAACCATCGCACGAATAAGGCGACGTCTGCCAGCAAGCTTTTGCAGTCGTTTTCATATGAATCTTTACAAAGAGAAGGGCTCTCTTTCAATAAAAATGTGAAGAGTGACTGGCTCTATTATTCTTTTGACAATCAATTAACGGGTGCATTTGAGACGAAAAGCAAAGAGCTAAAGGAATTTCCTTTGCAAAAGGTCATCTCGATTGAAAACGCCAGTCCAGCCCACCAAACATCTGTTGATACCTTTATGCAATATGTAATGAAGGGCGGACCGCTCATTCTCAACTGGGCGATATGGATCTTGATCCCGCTGTTATTATTTGTGCTAGCGATCTTCCTGCCGCCGATTTTGAGACTGGTGAGAAGAAACAAGGTAAAGGACAGTGTCACATTACAAGCCTATATTGCGTCCGTGAAAGAAACAGGCACCTACATCAACGAACAGCCAGTTGTCAGCATGCGGCTTCAATTTGAATATGAAGGGCAAAGTATAGAAAAGACGGTTAAAACGGTTGTATCCTACACCCAGATACCACAGCCAGGCCAGCCTATTGTCATTCACTATGATCCGAAGAAGCAAAAGGCAATGCTTTTAAAAGAGGGTGACTTCTCGCAGCCAAGTGAGCCAAAGTTCATCAAAGGCGCTGTTTTAAGAAATATAGAATCATATGGAACCGTAGGACGGGGCACCGTCTTATCACTCACATTTGAATTAGATCAGAAAACGTATATCATTCCAATGATTCAAGCCGCTGGTTTTGAATTTAGAACAGGAGAAAAAGCCGATCTCGTCGACATCAATGGCCAGCTGAAAATGGCTGCCTATGGCTATGAAGTTCGAAATCGATCGGGGAAAGATATGACGTTAACAGGAACCATCCAGCGTGTGAAGCAATATCCAATTGCCATCCATGAACAAAAGCCTATTCAGCTGGATGTGACAGTGTCAAACGGAGATCAGTCCATCACCAAAACGGTCAGCCAGTTCATCCCTGATCATATGCAGGTCGCAGCGGGCACTCAAATGACGATCCAGACAAAGAAAGAAGAGCTGGATAGAGAAATGGGCCTCATGCAAGAGAAACAAGGAAGTGCAAAAGTGACCAATGTCGAATTTGCTGGCGTCATCGGCAATCTGCCGTTAGCAATCATTCAAGTTGAGAGAAATGGCATGATGTATGAAGTGAAACAGCCAATCGATCCAATCACCAGCGTCTTGCCTGGTGATGAATTATGGGTGGCATATCACGATATGACGCGTCAAGCAGCCATTGTGAAATATGCATCAATATAAAAAAGCGTTCCTTTTAGGAACGCTTCAGCGTGTAGACAAACCCTCGCATTCGTTGTCAGGTCTGCGCTTCGGTGCTCACGAATGTCAAATTCGCTCCGCTCCGGTGCTCGTCCTTCCTAGACTGCAAAGGTTTTCTATCACGCTGAAAAGAAGACAAAGGGCTAAAATCAAAATCATTTTAGCCCTTTGTCAACAATCTGAAGCGTTCCTTTAAGGAACGCTTTTTCTATTAAGCTTTTGTATCATATTGGCGGAGCACCTTATCGTAGGCGAAATTGCCGAAAGGAATGAATGCCGCAAAAAAACCGGCGATGGACCATTTCAAATGCCAGCGAACTTTAAATGTCACATATGCCAAAACGAGCATATAGATGACAAACAATGCGCCGTGAAGAGAGCCTACAATGGTGACTGCCATCGGAATATCCGCAAAATATTTTAGAGGCATGGCAATTAAAAGAAGGGTTAAAAGAGATATACCCTCAATAAAACCCGCCTGTCGCAGACGGCTAATACTTGTATGCATATACAAATCCTCCTGTATAAAAGCTAGTTTCTCATCTTCTAATATAAACGAAAGATCGTCTGGACATGCTGAAATCTACGAAAAATTCAAAATATGTTCATGGATTGCTTAAAAAATGGGAAAAGTCCTTTACTGTTTGTTTGTTTCAGAGAGTACTTGCTTTAAGTGCATCACATCATGTAATAAATGCTCCGTCATTGCTTGAACCGCTTCTGTGGAGCGGCGCTTTTTTATTTCAGAATAGATCGCTGCATGCTCTCTTTGAATGGTTTCAGCACGAGTGCCGCCGCTAAAATGGAAGATGCGGCAATAGTGAATGAGTGCATTGACGTGATTCAATTGTTTGGATAAACGGTCATTGTGACTCGCCAAAATGATTTTTTGGTGAAAGGATTCATGTAACTGGACGATCTCTTTAGATGGCAGCTCCTGCTTGATCGCTTCGTCCGCCTCCGTGAGAACCTGCTCAATTTCATCCATTTCTCTTTGCGTGGCTTCCTTACAGGCAAGCTCAACAGCAAGTGTTTCTAAGGCAACCCGAATTTGATAGAGCTCCTCGACATCTTTTTCTGTTAACGTATAGACGGAATAGCCTGATCGATGATCCGCGATTAAAAGCTCGTCTTTTTCTAACAGCCTCATCGCCTCTCTTACAGGTGAACGGCTTACGCCAAATTGCTTGGCAAGCTGCGTTTCATTGATGCGCTCTCCTGGCTGAAACTGGCCATCAAAAATCATTTGCTTCAGCTGTTCATAAAATTGCATGTGATACGGTGTTGGTCTTTCCATCTCGAATGAATTCATCCCATCATTCCCTCTTTTGTACATCATCTTTTGTCTCATGTTATCCAAGTTTTTCCCTCTAGGCAAGCCTGCATCGAAAAGTCAATATCGTACAATCCAAGAGAAAAAGGGTGTGCTACACTAATGATGAGTTCAGTGAAAAGAGGGGATCGACATGAGAACATTAGAGGAACGAACAGTCCATTTTGACCAGGACTTGCAAATAGAGGCGTATCGCTTTCATGCCATCATCAAAAAGTTCCCAAAACATTTTCATACATACTATGTAATTGGATTTATTGAAGGCGGTCAAAGACGTATGTTCTGCCAAAATCAAGAATACATCATTGGAAAAGGAGATATCCTTCTTTTCAATCCTTACGATAATCACGGATGTGAACAATTTGATCACAAGCCGCTAGATTATCGCAGCTTAAATATTGAACCAGAGTTGCTGGAGAAGATCTTTCAGCACAAGCCGCATTTTAAAGCCCCTGTGGTTTCACAAAGTGAACTAGCAAAGCAATTATATGATCTTCATCAAATGATCACAGAAGAAGCTCCTGCTTTGAATAAACAGGAAGCCTTTTACTTTTTGATGAAGCAGTTGATCGAAACCTATTCTGATACACCAGAGGAAAAAGCATCAGCAGCCAATGCCAATGCCAATGAACAAAAAGTCCAAGACGTACAGCAATATATTGAAACACATCTCACGGAAAATATATCGTTAGATGACTTAGGTGAGCTTGTGTCCATGAACAAATATTCATTGCTGCGTGCTTTTACAAAGTTCAGAGGAATTACGCCGTATCGTTATTTACAGACAATCAGGGTGAACTATGCGAAGGAACTTCTCGCCCAAGGAATGAAGCCAATAGATGTAGCTGCTGCCGCTGGATTTTCTGATCAAAGTCATTTGACTCATTTCTTTTCGGAATTTATTGGGCTTACGCCAGGGCAGTATCAGCAAATTTTTGAAAAGCAGGTAACAGCAAAATGAAAAATAAACAGCTTCTTGGTCATCTAGCAGCCATGTTCACCATTTTTTTATGGGGATCTACCTTTATATCAACCAAAATATTATTAACGGCTTTTTCTCCAACAGAGATTTTATTTTTTCGTTTTTTCCTTGGGTACCTTACCCTGATGATCATTTATCCAGTCACCATGAAGGTACAGCGTAGAAAGCATGAAGGGATGTTTGCGCTCGCAGGGTTATGCGGTGTGGTCTTATACTATTTTTTAGAAAATGTTGCACTTACCTATACGTTCGCTTCGAATGCAGGTGTCATCAGCTCCGTTGTCCCATTTTTCTCTTTTCTATTGTCTTATTTTTTATTAAAAGATGAGCCGCTGCACAGCCGCTTTTTCATAGGCTTTTTCATCGCGATGATGGGAATTGTACTGATTAGCTTTAATGGGATGACGACGTTCCAATTGAATCCGCTCGGTGATGCTTTAGCATTTATGGCTACCATCGTCTGGGCATTTTATTCCATTTTATCGAAAATGATCAATCAATATGGCTACCATATTATTCAGGTGACAAGACGTGTCTTCTTTTACGGGCTGCTATGGATGATTCCGCTAATCTGGCATTTTAAGATTCGTTTAGACTGGGAGCGGTTCACGAATCCATCGTTTGCCTTCCACTTGCTGTTTTTAGGCGTCTTTGCATCTGCTATTTGTTTTCTGACATGGAGCTTTTCCGTGAAGACGATCGGTGTGGTGAAATCAAGTGTGTATATTTATGGAGTGCCCATTATCACGATGATCATTTCAATGATCGTTCTTCACGAGAGTCTGACCTTCATGTCGGCACTAGGAACGGTACTGACCTTAGGAGGTTTGCTGCTTTCAGATAAAAAAGGTGTGGGAAGAAAGAAACAGAAGTCCCCGATACTGGTGCAGGATAAAAAGGCGCTTTGATCAAAAAGCGTCTTTTGTCCATTGTAAGAACAGGCACTCTTTAGTAAACTCAAATTAAATGGTCGACGGTCGACCGATGACAAAGGGGGAAAAATCAATGAAGCATGTTTCAATTGCAGCGATACCAGGAGACGGAGTTGGAAAGGAAGTTGTGCCTGAAGCCATTCGAGTTTTGAAAGCGATATCAGAGGTGCATGGCGGTCTTTCTTTCACCTTCCAGGATTTTCCGTGGAGCTGTGAATATTATTTAGAGCATGGCGAAATGATGCCAAAGGATGGATTGGAACAACTAAAAGCCTTTGACAGCATTTTCTTAGGGGCCGTCGGAGATGCCAATTTAGTGCCGGATCATGTATCACTTTGGGGATTGCTCATTAAAATTAGACGTGAATTTGAGCAGGTGATCAATGTTAGACCTGCAAAACAGCTGAGCGGCATTCGCTCACCGCTTGCTCAGCCAAAGGATTTCGATCTGCTTGTTGTAAGAGAAAACGGTGAAGGTGAATATAGTGAAATTGGGGGCCGTATCTATCAAGGAGAAGATCAGCTTTCCATTCAAAATGCTGTTTTCTCCAGAAAAGGGACAGAGCGAGCCATGCGTTTTGCCTTTCAATTAGCAAAAAAGAGAAGAAAGCATGTGACAAGTGCAACCAAATCGAATGGAATCGTTCATACAATGCCATTTTGGGATGAAGTGTTTCAAGACGTAGCAAAGGATTATCCAGAGGTGACAGCAGACTCACAGCACATTGATGCACTCTCAGCCTTCTTTGTAACAAGACCTGAGAAATTCGATGTGATTGTAGCCAGTAATTTATTTGGCGATATTTTGACTGATCTTGGAGCTGCCATTATGGGAAGTATTGGCGTGGCGCCTGCCGCCAACATCAATGTGAATGGCAAATATCCGTCTATGTTTGAGCCTGTACACGGATCAGCCCCAGACATTGCAGGAAAAGGGATTGCCAACCCAATCGGTCAAATTTGGACAGCTAAACTCATGCTTGATCATTTCGGAGAGGAAGAACTGGGCACACACCTGCTCGAAATCATCGAGTCAGTCACAGCAGACGGCTTTTTAACAGCAGACATCGGCGGAGCCTATCAAACACAAGAAATCACCAACGAAATCATCGAGCGTTTGAAGAAATAATCCGTCATTAGAACCGCATCTCCACGTCTGCTATAATAAAAGGATGGATAGAAGAAAGAGATGTGAAATCTAGTGTCAAAAACAGTTGTATTAGCAGAGAAACCTTCAGTAGGACGTGACTTAGCGCGTGTGCTGAAGTGTCATAAAAAAGGAAATGGTTTTTTAGAAGGAGATCAATACATTGTGACGTGGGCGCTTGGTCATTTGGTCACACTGGCTGATCCAGAAGGCTACGGAAAAGAATTTCAATCCTGGCGTTTAGAGGATTTGCCGATCATTCCAGAGCCGCTCAAGCTTGTCGTCATGAAAAAGACAGGAAAGCAATTCCAAGCAGTAAAAGCACAGCTTGCAAGAAAAGATGTAAAAGATATTGTCATCGCAACAGATGCTGGACGTGAAGGGGAGCTAGTCGCAAGATGGATTCTTGAAAAAGCGCATGTGAAAAAGCCGCTAAAACGACTATGGATCTCATCTGTTACGGACAAAGCCATTCAAGAAGGCTTCAAACGATTAAAAGATGGCAGAGAATATGATAATCTGTATCGCTCGGCGGTTGCACGTGCAGAGGCAGACTGGATTGTAGGGATCAACGCAACAAGAGCGCTGACGACCAAGTTCAATGCACAGCTTTCCTGCGGACGGGTACAAACACCAACGATTGCCATGATCGCCAAACGAGAAGAAGACATTCAGCAATTCCAGCCGAAGCCGTTCTATGGAATGACTGCACAAGTAGATGGGCTTACCTTGACATGGCAGGATGCCAAAACAAAGCAAAACCGCACATTCCAAGAGAATGTCATAAAAGAGCGTTTGGCAGGCTGCAAAGGAAAACCAGCGGTGATCGATGCATTGAAAAAAACAGCGAAAAAAGCTTTTGCTCCAGGGCTGTATGACCTGACTGAATTGCAGCGTGATGCACATAAACGCTACGGCTTCTCAGCAAAAGAAACCTTGTCTACGCTTCAGCGATTGTATGAGCAGCATAAGCTTGTGACATATCCACGTACTGATTCACGATTTATTTCAGCGGATATCGTTCCTACATTAAAAGATCGTTTAAAAGGAATGAACGTCAGACCGTACGCACAGCATGTGAACCGCATTTTACAATCAGGCGTGAAAGCGCACAAAGGCTTCGTCAACGATGCAAAAGTGTCAGATCACCATGCGATCATTCCAACCGAGGAAGAGCTGTATCCTGGTGCACTAAGTGATAAAGAGCGTAAATTATATGATCTTATTGCCAAACGATTCCTTGCTGTACTCATGAATCCTTTTGAATACGAGGAAACAACGGTGTTTGCCAAGATAGGCAGTGAAACCTTCACGGCAAAAGGAAAAACCGTACAATCAGCCGGCTGGAAAGCCGTGTATGATGATTCCTATGAAGACGAGGAATCAGCCGAAGCAGATCAGCATCTGCCGCTGCTCTCAGAAGGGCAGTCACTTGAAGTACGCCAGCTGAAAGAAACAAATGGAGAAACGAAACCTCCTGCCCGTTTTAATGAAGCAACTCTGCTATCTGCTATGGAGAACCCAGCGGCATTTATGCAAAATCAGGAAAAGGACTTAGTGAAAACCCTCGGTGAAACAGGCGGACTAGGAACAGTGGCCACAAGAGCCGATATCATTGAAAAACTGTTCAACAGCTTCTTAATCGAGAAAAAGGGCAAAGACATTTTCATCACATCGAAAGGGAAACAGCTGCTTTCCTTAGTGCCTGAAGACTTAAAGTCTCCTGCATTAACAGCGGAATGGGAACAAAAGCTTTCTAAAATAGCAAAAGGACAGCTGAAGGCTTCTCAATTCATGAGTGAAATGAAGTCCTATGCAAAACAAGCCGTATCTGAAATCAAACAGACGAATCAAACCTTTAAGCATGACAATGTCACTGGCACCCATTGTCCTGACTGCGGAAAACTTATGCTGAAAGTGAACGGAAAACATGGCACAATGCTCGTGTGCCAAGACCGAGAATGCGGCCACCGTAAAAATGTAGCGAAGAAAACAAACGCACGCTGCCCGAACTGTCATAAAAAGCTCGAGCTGCGTGGAGAAGGCGATGGTAAAATCTTTGCTTGTGTGTGCGGCCATAGAGAAAAACTGTCGGTTTTCGAAAAACGCAAATCTCAATCCAATCAAAAGAGAGCCAGTAAGCACGATGTGTCTAAATATATGAAGAAACAAAAGAAAGTGGAAGAACCAATCAATAACGCACTGGCTGAGCAATTAAAGAAATTAAAATTAGATCAATAGTAGTGTATAAACCCATGCGGAAACGCATGGGTTTTTCAGTGCAATCAAGTATATCGGCATATGGTTTTTCTGAAAATGGGAATACGTATGCGAAAAGACTCGTAATTTGGTATGAAATATTTATTTAAATTTTAACAAAAACACTCTATAATAAATCGTTGGATGCTAAGAGAACAGGAGTTGAAAGGGGACACGAATGGTTACAGCCATACATCGCACGGCTATTGTTTTACTCATTGTTTTTTTATTAGGCGGATGTACCTGGAAACAGCAGAGTGAATCAGCTGATCCAGTATCTCCACAGCCTGTATTGCCTGGAGAATATTTTATCACTCATCACCTCATGACAGATCAAGGCATGATTCGCACTTCATTAGCAAAGCAGCACATCTACTTATCTGAGTCGCTTGGACTTTGGATGGATTATCTTGTTCGAAAAAAAGACCAAAATTCTTTTGACCAACAATTTGGTGTCCTGCAAGATGAATTTTTACTAGATGATCATCTTCTCAGCTGGCAAATCGAATCTGATCAAAAAAGTAAAGCCAATGCTCTAGTTGATGACTTACGGGTAGTGACGGCACTTCAAAAGGCAGATCGTTTATGGAAGAATGCAGCGTATCAAACCACAGCAAAAGAAATCGCACAAGCGTTAAAAGACAAGAATATGTATAGAGGCATCTTGTCCGATTATTATGATGCATCAACAAACCGAACTTCACACACAATCACACTCTCATATTTAGACCCAAAAGCAATCAAAGAATTGGAATCCCTCAAAATATTTACGAAACAAATGACGAGTAACCAATTGACCATTCTAAAACAAGCACCGAGAAAAAAAGGATTCTTTCCTAAATCCTATGACATAAAGAAAAAAGCCTATTCATTTGATCAAGAAATCAATATGATTGATCAACTCTATACGGCTCTACATGCTGATCGTGCAAAGGTGAGTACGTCCGCGATCATGAAATGGCTGAAAACGACTTTTAAAAAAGAAGGAAAACTGTACGGTAGATATAAACTGAGCACATTGCAGCCATCGGTGACGTATGAATCGCCTTCTGTATATGCACTGGTCATCTTGTATGCTCTAAAACGAAACGAACCGGAATTCGCAAAAGAGGTCTATGACCGCATGAAAGAATTACAAATTCAAGATCCTCTCAAGGATTATTATGGAGGATACATGAACGAAAAAGACACACACTCATTTGACAACTTATTGCCTCTCATTGCAGAAAGGGAGCTTTTTAATGAATCGGTTATTCAGTAATACGTATCGTTTATATTATTCTCTGCTCCTCACGTTTGCAGGTCTTATTTTGTTTATGGGCTACCTTGGCTTACATGATGCAGAGAGCTTTTTGATGATCACACTGACTTTTGTCGTGTTAGGATGCGGGATTTTATTTGGCATCTTACCAGCATTAATTTTTACCTTGCTGATGTTGTTCTTTATAGGAAGTGCTATGTTCTTTACAGAGCTTGGCCACACAAATCCTTTCTTTTCCAATCGAACATTGCAGGATGTGGTGGTTTGGGGCGTAGCCCTACTCTTTTTCGCGATTTCAGCAGGAAGCTTGCATGAGCGGATCAAGACGATGCGTCACACCATTGAACAACAAAAGCAGGCGATGAAACAATTTGTGGCGATTGACTCGACAACTGGATTTGACAATGCAGATCGGATGAAGCTGGAATTATCCGAGGAAATGAAACGGGCAGAACGTTACAAACAGCCATTCGTTTTTATCCTTCTTCATATCCATTATGCAGCGGAATTCAAATCGTTATATGGAGAAAAAGAAATGCAGCACCTATTTCAGCAGTTAAGTATCAAGATTCGCGAAAGTGTCAGAGAAACGGATAAGAAATTTCGATTATCCGAAGAACGAATAGGCTTGCTGCTTACTCACACACCAGAAGAGAATGTCTCTGTCGTCCTTGAGAAGCTAAAAGATAAATTGCAAAAGCATGTGCTGTTAAACGGTCGTGAAGTCACCCTGACTTTTCATGTCTGTCATTTAACAAGCAGTTCGGATTATCGTACGCCAGAGCAATTTTTAGAAGAACTAGAAAAAGAGATGATGATGAATGAACTTTAATTCTTTGATGAAATGCTGTTTGCTGCTTGCTCTTTTTTTGATTCTTTCTTTTAAATACATGGCTTCAGCCGACGCACTTGCCAAGTCAGATACCCTGATCGTTTATTCGACAGAATCGGGGGAAGCGACTCCAGCAGTGCATATGCTGGATCTACTCGCCGGACATTTTTCAACAAAGACGACGATTGTATCTGATGAACATTTGGCTGAAAAGAAGATCAGTGAATTTCAGCAAGTCATCTACCTAGGAGAAATAAAGAGAACCTTACCGAAACAGACCATTCGTATGATGAATGAAGCACAGAAGGTAATAGCCATTGGATACAATGCGGAACAGCTTCGCCCATTCTCCAAGCTTACTTTTCACAAACAAGATCACACGAGTCAAATCAAATATACAGATGATCAAACTTACCGTCAGCTAGAGAAAAGTATTAGTGCGTTAACGGTTCAAGGGGCAGACTTGCAAAGTGAATTTTTATTGAAGAAGCATGAAGCTGATCTTCCATTTGTGATTCAAACAAAGAAAGGTGCCGACTATATTGGAATCTTAAATGTCGTGCAGCAGATCGAGCTACTTGCAGAAGTGCTAGAAAAACGTCTGCCTTCTTCTCATCAACTGACCACAAAGTACTTAAGGCTTGGGAACATCAGCCCTGTCACTGACGAGAAGAAGCTGCTTGAGCTTGGACAATACGTATCGACTCGGCATATTCCGTTTCTGATAGCGGTAACCCCTGTATGGGTGGATCGAACAACAGGTGATGAAGTGACACTGAGTGACCGCCCGCAGCTCGTAAAAGTGTTAAAACAATTGCAAAGCGATGGAGCTAGCATCATTCTTCATGGATTTAGCCGTACGTACCGAACGGAGGATTCTGGTCAGGACTTTGAGTTCTGGGATGCAAAGAATGATCAGGCCATTACGTCAAATGACCCAAAAAAAGCCGAGAAAAAGCAAAGTGAAAGCCATTTTTCGAATGAAAAAGACTTCCATGCTTATACGAGATCGAATCAGCAGCAAGAAATCATCTATACAGAAGAAAAAATCACAAAGGGTATTGAGCTTCTTGCGCAGCAAGGTCTATATCCACTGGCATTCGAGGTGCCGCATGATGCCATATCCCAACAAGGCTACGATGTGATATCAAGGCATATGTCCAGTCTGTTTGGACAGGTACAGTTGTCGGATCATACGTGGAAAACAGCCGGTGCTCCGCCGCTGGTGACGAAACCCGCCATGCTTCACGGCATGACCTTATATCCTCAGCAATCAGTAGAACCAGCGTCTGACCAAGAAGGTTCAAATATTTTAATAGAACAAAAGATTCAATCCATCCAGCATCTTCAATCTGCCGCAATCGGGCTGTCCTATGATGTGGAATCCAGAATAGATGGACTACAGAATCTGGTGATGCAGATGGATGCAATTCCTTCTAGTGAATGGCTGGATTTAAAGAAAACAAAACAGACGGTCCAAACATCACATGTGCAGATCAAAACATCAGGGAATGGACATATTCAAGTAGAACAATCCAATAGAGCAGAAACCAAAACAGTCAAACGAAGCGGTATGGAAAATATGCTGCGCATTCTCACAGTCGTGGTGATGCTGTTTATTGTGGCATTTGCTTTTTACACATTGTATTTAAGACTGACAATGAAAAAACGAATTTTTAAGGAGAGAAAATCAGGTGGCTGATGTCTTATTTTATCTTTCATTAATATTGATTTGGATCATGCTCCTATACCACATGTTTCTCATGCAGGGCGGTTTTCAGCACTACCTGACCTACGAAAAAGTGCTGCCTGAATGGACGAAACAGGGGAAAGAGCTGCCGACTGTCAGCATCCTGATTCCTGCTCATAATGAAGAAGTTGTCATCCGGCAAACGCTAAAAGCAATGGTCCAGCTATCCTACCCTAAACATCTCCTTGAAATCATTGTGATTAATGACAATTCCTCCGATGGCACAGGGGACATCGTGCAGTCATTCAGTGAGCAATATGATCATGTCCATATGATTGAAACGAAGCCGCCATTTGCAGGAAAGGGAAAATCAACTGCACTGAATGAAGGCTTAAAGGCTTCAACAGGAGAAGTCATCTGCGTATACGATGCAGATAACATGCCTGAACAAAAGGCTGTCTATCACTTGGTTCTCGGTTTATTGAACGACCCAAAGGCAGGCGCTGTTGTCGGGAAATTCAGGGTCATTAATGCAGCCAAAAATCTCCTGACCAAATTTATTAATATTGAGACCATCTGCTTCCAATGGATGGCGCAGGGCGGAAGATGGAAGTGGTTTGGCATTGCGACAATACCAGGCACCAACTTCGCCATCCGCCGCCACATTTTAGAAGAACTTGGCGGCTGGGATGTTCATGCGCTGGCTGAGGACACCGAATTAACGATTCGTGTCTATAACCTTGGCTATGTCATTCGATTTTTCCCGGCAGCGATCACTTGGGAACAAGAGCCTGAGACGTGGAAAGTCTGGTGGCGGCAAAGAACGCGCTGGGCTCGAGGTAATCAATATGTTGTACTCAAATTTTTAAAGCAGTTTATGAAGCTGAAACGAAAACGAATGATTTTCGATTTGTTTTATTTCTTCTTTACGTATTTCTTATTTTTCTTCGGTGTCCTGCTCTCAAATGGGATCTTTATCGTGAACCTATTTGTTGACCTTCACTTATCTGTAGGTGCTGTTGCACTGATCCTATGGGGATTGGCCTTCTTCCTCTTTCTAACAGAAGTGATGATTACATTAAGCATTGAGAAAACAGAGCTCACCAAACAAAATATACTCATTGTGGCGCTCATGTACTTCACTTATTCTCAAGTATGGATTGCGCTAGTCGTATACTCCTTATGTGTAGAGGCAAAGAGCCGTCTATTCAAACAAGAAGTAAAATGGTACAAAACCGAGCGCTACGATCAACAACAAAAGAAAAGTGGGTGACAAATTGAAATCGGTAAAATGGATGATTTTTATATTGATGATATCCCTTGCCATTCAGCCTTTTTTCATGGCGGGGCAAGCACTGGCGCAATCAAATCGAGTACAAGTGAAAGATGACTGGATTCGCTCATCAAAAGGAAGCCAAACAGAAACGCAAGCATTATCAGAAGATGTAGTGACCTTGTATGGACAAGAAGACCGCACTGAATTTTCCTATCAAATAGAGAAAGGAAAAATAGAGTCTAGCACCCTTACATTGAATATAGAGGCATCACCATTACTCATTTCGCCATCATCGTTCACAGTCATGATTGATGGAGAGATTGAAAAGACCATTCCAGTATCAGGGAAAAACCAAAAGAAGTCGATTCAAATCAAATTGAACAAAGAGCAATTGAAAAAAGGTTCTCATCTAATTCAGCTCGCATTTTATGGCGTGTTAAAAGAAGGTGTGTGTATCAACCAAGAGACACCTGCCAATTGGCTGAAAGTATATCCTGAAAGTGAGCTGGCTTTCAAAGGAACTCAAACGACAGACGTGACGTTAGACAGCTTCCCTTCACCTTTCATTCAAACAGGTGATCAGAAGGAACAAACAGATATTGTGATTCCAAATTCACCGGAAGCAGCTGAATTAGAAGCGGCTATGAAAGTATACCGTACGTTGAAAAACAAAGACCGCCAAGCAGACCTCAAAATCGTCCAAGAAAAGGACCTCAAGCAAATCGCGCATCCAACGATTGCTGTTGGAGCGAAAGGAAACTGGGAGGGACGAGTGAAATCGATCGAGCAAGCTGCGAAAATGAAAACAGCAAGCAACCAGCTCACGTTAGCAGTGAGAACACTGACTGGGAAGAAAAAAGAACAGCCCATTTTATTTGTCACTGCTGAACAGCCAAAGATAATTGCTGAAAAAATCAATGTCCTGACTCAACCAGAACTGACCGATCAGCTCACTGGGACAGATTTGCTGCTTCAAAAGGTTACTGCTAAAGCATCAAAACCATCTCATCAAATTCGTTTAAAAGATTTTGGTGGTGATGATGTAACGGTTGGAACCAAAAAGACGGCATCGGATCATTACTATTATCCGAAGGCATTGATCTCTAATCAAAAATCTGGTGCAAAGTTAAATCTATCATTTAAAAAAACTGATACAGCGAACAAAGCGGAACGCTTAACAGTCATGATTAATAATGAACCACACGATGTACCGTTAACAAAACTAGGAAACAAAGATGAGAATGGATTCTATCATGTGTCAATTCCAGTAGATTCACAAGTGCTCCAGAAGAATGAATATATTGATTTGCAATTTGTTACTACAGGCTTTAAAAACATGGAATCCTGTAGACATACAGATGAAGAAGGCTGGATTTACATTGATAAGAATAGCTCTCTTCAAATACCAGAAGGGACGACTAGTGATACACCGGATTTAGCCGCATGGCCGCTTCCTTTCACATCAAAAACGCAGCAAGGAAAAACATTGATCATCATGCCAAATCAAATCAAGCAAGAAACGATCAATCAAATGGCGATGCTGACAGAATCATTTAGTCAGCCGGAAGCTGCTCAATATCAATTAATCAAAGCATCAAATGTGACAAATGATCAATTGAAAAATCACTCTATTATTTTCATCGGGGGCATTCAAACGTTCTCTCTTTTAAAAGAAAAGGCAGAGGATCTCATCGTTCCTGTGACAAAGGATCAGTATGATGTATCCTCCTTTGGCATGATCAACGAAACGACTGCTCGTATTGTATGGACACAGCCATCTGTATGGAACAAAGAGCAAACAATGACCGTCTTTTCAGGAATGAATGCAGCTGACGCTGATCTTTCACATGAAGTGCTTCATTTCCTGCAAACAAATACGGAAATGGCAACAGTTGCCATCGAGAGCAAAAACAAAGACATGTTCTCTAATCATCAAACGGTCAGCACAACAAATGATCTCAAAAAAGGTGAAAAGCAAGGCGTCGGTGATTCTTGGATTTATTTTGCATGTATCGCTGTGCTGATTATTTTTGTGGTCGGAATGATTATTTATTTTGTGCGCAAAAACCGCAAAAAGACTGATTGATAAACGATCAAAAGACCTTGAAAAAATATCTTTACTTTGGTGTCAAACGGGAGTATGATCTCTTTTATAAAAGACCAATCGCTGAATCATTTCGATGAGCGGGGGAACCATTTGTGGTGCAGGACACCACTTGGGGTGAATCCTTTTTAGGTAGGGCAAAGTCTCATGCGCCCGAATCCGTCAGCTAACCTCGTAAGCGTTAAAGAGAGCAAAGACCAACCTGTGATCTAAACAATAGACGCAGGGGCATTCTATTGCCTCTGTGTCTTTTTGGCGATCCATCTTTTGTAACTTAAATCGTTTGACACTAAAGGAGCGGGCATCACATGTACAGTTTGATGAAGCGTATTTTAATTGGGAAACCATTAAAATCACAGGCAGCAGGAGAACAAAAACTATCAAAAATCAAAGCGTTGGCATTATTGTCATCAGACGCATTATCATCCGTTGCATACGGTACAGAACAAATCTTGATTGTTCTTTCAGTCGTTAGTGCAGCAGCATTTTGGTACTCACTCCCGATTGCAGGTTGTGTATTAATTCTTTTAATGGCGTTAATTCTATCTTACCGCCAGATTATTTATGCTTATCCAGAAGGCGGCGGGGCCTATGTCGTCTCTAGCCGAAACTTAGGTGAAAAGCCAGGACTGATCGCTGGCGGATCATTGCTTGTAGATTATATTTTGACTGTAGCAGTGAGCATATCAGCGGGTACCGATGCCATCACATCAGCTTTTCCGGCACTATATCCATATCATGTGCTGATTTCAATTGTATTGGTCATCTTGATTATGGTGCTCAACCTTCGTGGATTGACAGAATCAGCATCTATTTTGGCTTATCCCGTATACTTGTTTGTCATATCACTCCTTATATTAATTGGAGTCGGCGGCTTTAAATTATTAACAGGAGGCGTTCCTCCAGCACCTGAGCATACTGCAATAGGTACACACGTACCTGGCATTACATTATTTCTTTTATTAAAAGCATTTTCGTCTGGCTGTTCTGCACTGACTGGAGTAGAAGCCATTTCAAATACCATTCCATCCTTTAAAAAACCAGCTGCACAAAATGCAGCGAGAACATTATTGATGATGGGTGGATTACTAGCTGTATTATTTGTTGGCGTGACATTGCTTGCGTTTGGTTTTGGTATCTCACCAAAGCCAGAAGAAACAGTTGTATCACAAATTGCATCAGATACATTTGGACGTACATTTTTCTATTATGTCATTCAGGCTGTCACAGCTTTAATCTTGATATTAGCGGCAAACACCGGCTTCTCCGCCTTTCCTTTATTGGCGGTCAACTTAGCAAAGGATAAATATATGCCGCGCATGTTTACTGTAAGAGGGGATCGTCTCGGTTACTCTAATGGCATTATCTTTTTAGGTGTAGCTTCCATGCTACTCATTTGGTTGTTTGATGGGAAAACGGAACACCTTATCCCGCTATATGCTGTCGGTGTATTTATTCCATTTACGTTGTCACAGACCGGTATGTGTGTGAAGTGGATTCGTGAAAAACCGCAGGGCTGGAAAACGAAAATGCCTATCAATATAGTGGGAGCGCTGATTTCTTTCACGGTTCTCATGATTCTTATTTTGACCAAGTTCCATCTTGTATGGCCAGTATTTGTTTTCATGCCAATTGTGCTATTGATCTTTCATTCTATTAAAAAGCATTATCTGTCTGTCGGAGAGCAACTGCGTTTAATGAATGAAACAGAGCCAGTTGAGATTAAAGGAAATGTGGTCATCGTGCCAATAGCAGGGGTAACACGTGTCGTCGAGCAATCTGTTCAATATGCAAAATCCTTATCAGAGCAAGTCATAGCAGTTCATGTATCCTTTGATAAAGAAAAAGATAAGAAAATTGAAGCGGATTGGGAAAAACTGAACAGCGGTGTGCGGCTTGTGATGCTGCATTCGTCTTATCGAAGTCTTATTCATCCGCTTGATAAATTTCTTGAAACGGTTGAGGCAAAAGCAAATGCGCATCAATATAAAGTGATGGTGCTCGTTCCTCAATTTATCCCGAAAAAAAGATGGCACACCATCTTGCATAACCAATCTGCCTTTTTATTAAGATTCCGTCTATTATGGAAACGGGATATTGTGGTCGCCACCCTTCCATATCATTTTAAAAAGTAGCAGCAAGTTGAAACGTTTGATCAAAAGGGTGCGGTGGTATGGAGTAAGAAAAAAGGAGTTTTCTCACATGCCGCAAAGAACCGCAGGAAAAGAAGTAACAGCGCTACTGGAAGAGTGGGGCGTAAAACATATTTATGGAATGCCCGGCGACAGCATAAACGAATTGATTGAAGAGCTTAGGCACGAATCAAGCGAAATACAATTTATACAAACGAGACATGAAGAAGTGGCGGCACTCTCAGCGGCGGCTGATGCCAAACTAACAGGTAAGCTCGGTGTCTGCTTATCCATCGCTGGACCGGGTGCTGTCCACTTATTAAATGGACTATACGATGCAAAAGCAGATGGCGCACCCGTTTTAGCAATTGCAGGGCAGGTTGCGTCGAATGAAGTAGGAAGAGACACATTTCAAGAAATCAAATTAGAGCGGATGTTTGACGACGTCGCAGTCTTTAATCAGCAGGTACAAACAGCAGAAGCTCTGCCTGATTTATTGAATCAAGCCATTAAAGCAGCTTATACCCATAAAGGGGTGGCAGTTCTCACCGTATCGGATGACTTATTTTCTCAAAAAATTAAGCGTAAGCCTGTTTATACATCTCCTCTTTATGTTGAAGGAGAAGTACGGCCAAAGAAAGATCAACTGCTAAAGGCAGCACAGCTAATTAAAAATGCGAAGAAGCCAGTCATCTTAGCAGGTAAAGGATTACGTAATGCAAAAGAAGAGCTTCTTTCATTTGCAGAAAAGGCTGCTGCACCTATCGTCATCACCCTTCCTGCAAAAGGTGTTGTGCCAGACAGGCATCCATACTTTTTAGGAAACCTAGGTCAAATTGGAACGAAGCCAGCTTATGAAGCGATGGAAGAGTGTGATCTCTTAATTATGCTTGGAACTTCCTTTCCATATAGAGACTACTTACCAGAGGACACACCTGCCATTCAACTGGATATTAAACCAGATCAAATCGGTAAAAGATATCCGGTAGACGTAGGAATCGTGAGTGACAGCAAGAGTGGTTTGCATGAACTGACCTCCTACATTGAATATAAAGAACAGCGTGGTTTCCTTGAAGCTTGTACTGAGCATATGATGAAATGGCGAGAAGAAATGGATAAGGAAAAATCCGTTGCTACATCACCACTTAAACCTCAGCAAGTCATTGCTAGATTAGAAGAAGCAGTCGAAGACGACGCCATTCTTTCTGTTGATGTAGGGAATGTGACCGTATGGATGGCACGCCATTTTGAAATGAAACAACAGGATTTCATCATCTCCAGCTGGCTTGCCACAATGGGCTGTGGTTTGCCTGGTGCTATCTCTGCTAAGTTAAATGAACCGAATCGCCAAGCGATTGCTGTCTGTGGCGATGGTGGCTTCACAATGGTCATGCAAGACTTTGTGACAGCGGTAAAATATAAACTGCCAATCGTTGTTGTGATTTTAAACAACAATAACCTTGGAATGATTGAATATGAACAACAAGTAAAAGGAAACATCAATTATGGTATAGAGCTGGAAGATATTGATTTTGCTAAGTTTGCAGAAGCATGTGGCGGCAAAGGAATCTCCGTGTCATCACATGAAGAACTAGCTCCAGCCTTTGATACAGCCCTTCAATCAGATAAACCTGTCATTATTGATGTTGCTGTCACCAATGAACCGCCGTTACCTGGGAAAATTACGTACACACAAGCAGCTGGTTTTAGTAAGTACTTACTGAAAAAATTCTTTGAAAAAGGCGAGCTGGATATCCCTCCACTCAAGAAAAGTTTAAAACGCTTTTTCTAAACAAAATGTAGTCGGTCCTCTCAAAAGAGGACTGACTTTTTTGTGATGAAAGGAAAAATATTTCAATTATCACTTGTTTTATTCCTTCTGAAAATATATGGAAATTATTTTTGTAACTTAAAGCCTATTTTTCCAATTCGCTGAGAAAGGTAAAATAGACTTTATGATCAATAATGGAGGGAGTGACTTCTTCTGGGCAAGATACTTGATGCAAAAGCACTAACAAGTGCCATGGACACAAGGGCAAAACACTATCAGGAACTCCGTGAACAAATGGTAGATTTAAAAAAGGCATTCCAAGGTGTTGCCAACCTCCGTGATGATTTTACTGGGAAAGGTGCCGATAACATTAAAAGCTTTTATAAAGAACTAGCGGGTAATGTTGACATGTTTATCAATTTCATTGATAAGCAAAAAGCCTTTCATGAAGGTGTTTCTGGGACACTTGATGATACGAGCTTTGGCGGCGATACCTTTGTAGAAGAACACTTTTTAGACAACGCAGTACATATGGGCATCAAGAATGCCAAAAGCATTGTAAAGGATCAAAAAAAGGCACTCAAAACGATTTTTCAAGACATTGATGATCTCATTTCACTAGAGGTATTTGATAGCCAAAACTTTGACGAAAAAATAGAAGA